>JAFGVD010000003.1 GCA_016938135.1 Coriobacteriia bacterium | reverse complement strand
TGGTGCCCCCAAGGGAATTCGAATCCCTGTTGCCGCCTTGAAAGGGCGGAGTCCTTGGCCTCTAGACGATGGGGGCATATTCACTTTTGGTGGGCCGTGTAGGGATCGAACCTACGACCTTGGGATTAAAAGTCCCCTGCTCTACCAACTGAGCTAACGGCCCATAGCTCGAGCACCTTACACGCCAGCTCGCCCAACAGGGCGAAAAAGCGCAAGGCGTAGTGTATCTGCTCAACCCAGCATGGGTCAATGCGGAACAATGGCAAGCCCCGGTTCACAGGCTGTTAACCCACATCGGGTATGGTTATGGAGTACTGTCCAACGACCCGAGGGGGACCATGGGTCGACTACTGATCGTATCCAACCGATTGCCAGTGTCGCCCGAGCTGGACGAGAACGACAACCTCGTCTTCGCAGGCAGCGCCGGTGGTTTGGCAACAGGTCTGGGCTCCTTCTATAAGCGCTACGAGAGCCTGTGGGTCGGCTGGTGCGAAAGCGCCGGCTGTGACGGCTTCGAGCTGCGTGAGCGCCTACTGCAGGAACACTCCTGTGTGCCTGTCTTCCTGGACCCGACCGACGCCCACCTCTACTACGAGGGCTTCAGCAACGAAACCGTCTGGCCCACGTTCCATCACTTCGCCCAGTATGCGCAGTTCGATGAAGAGACCTGGCAGGCGTACAAGCGGGTCAACCATCGCTTCGCGGACGCCGTGATGGAGCAGCTGCAACCCGATGACATCGTCTGGATCAATGACTACCACCTCATGCTGCTCCCTAGCATCCTGCGCGACCGGATGCCGGAGATCACGGTGGGCTTCTTCTTGCACATCCCCTTCCCCAGCTTCGAGATCTTCCGGATGCTTCCGTGGCGCGAGCAGATACTCAACGGTTTGCTCGGTGCGGATGTCATCGGTTTCCACACCTACGACTACGTCCGTCACTTCCTCTCCTCGGCGCTGCGTCTTGCCGGTCGGGACCACACGCTGGGCCAGATAGCCATCGGCTCGCGCACCGTCAAAGTGGACGCGTTCCCTATGGGCATCGACTACGAACGGTTCGCCTCGGCGGCCTCATCGCCGGAGGTGGCCCAGATGACCCCGTCGCTGCGCGCCCACATCGGAGACCGGCGCTTCATCCTCTCGGTGGACCGCCTGGACTACTCCAAAGGCATCCCCGTCCGCCTTGAGGCGTTCGAGCGCTTCTTAGCCGAACACCCCGAGTGGCACCGTAAGGTGGGGCTCACGATGGTGGCGGTCCCATCCCGGACAGACGTGGAGCACTACCAGCTGCTGAAACGAGAAGTGGACGAGCTTGTGGGACGCGTCAACGGCCGCTACGGCACAATGGACTGGACGCCCGTGCGCTACCTCTATCGGTCGCTCCCCTTCAACGAACTGGTGGCGATGTACAAAGAGGCGGACGTGATGCTTGTTACGCCGCTGCGCGACGGGATGAACCTGGTGGCCAAAGAGTACGTGGCCACCAAAGACCACAGCGGTACCGGCGTACTGGTGCTCTCCGAACTCGCCGGCAGCGCTGCAGAGCTCGGCGAAGCACTGGTGGTGAACCCGTTTGACCAGACAGACATCGTGGACGCGATCGGTAAGGCGCTGGACATGCCCGTTGCCGAGCAGCAAGAACGGCTGACGGCGATGCAGGAACGGCTTCGTCGCTACACCGTGGTGGATTGGGCCGAGGACTTCATGGGCGCGGTGGAGCTTGCCAGCGAGAACCGGCGAGAGCGTGCCGCGCTGAACCTCTCGGCACAGGTGGAACAGAGGCTGCTTGAAGACTATGGGAATGCCGCCCGGCGGCTCCTGTTGCTGGACTATGACGGGACGCTGGTGGGTTTCTCGGCCAAGCCGGGCTCGACAAAACCCGATGACCAACTGCGCACCACGCTTCACGCGCTGGCTGCAGACGAGCGCAACGAGGTAGTGATCATCAGCGGTCGTGACAGGAAGATACTGGCCGAATGGCTGGGCGACCTGGATGTCTCGCTGGTGGCCGAGCACGGTGCGATGCAACGTCGTCGTGGCGGCGAGTGGATAGAGATGCCGATGCCGCCGGACACATGGATAGAGGCCGTACGTTCGGTGATGGAGCGCTATGTGGACCGCACGCCGCGCACGTTCATCGAACAGAAGGAGCACGCGCTGGTGTGGCACTACCGGGCCGCCGACCCCGGACTTGGACCCCAGCGTGCACGCGAGCTTCACGAAGCTCTGGCCGGGCTCACCGAGAACCACGGCCTGGCCATCATGGAGGGTCACCGCGTCCTTGAAGTGAAGCCGGCCAACGTCAACAAGGGCCGCGCGGCTATCGAGTTCGTGGAGAGCGAGGTGTGGGAGTTCGTCCTAGCAGTGGGCGATGATCGCACAGACGAGGACGTCTTCGAAGTCCTGCCGGCAAGCGCCTACTCCATAAAGGTGGGCGGTGGCGGGTCGCTGGCACGATACCGCGCCGAAGGCGTCACAGAGGTCCGTTCCCTTCTCGGCAGAATGGCGAGGTGACATCGATGCACTGTCTGGAGGACTACCGAGGCACCGTTGGAGACGATGTGATCGCGGGGATCCACGCCAAAGCCCGGCATCTGCTGGGCAGACGCGTGCTTCACGTGAACTCCACGTACCAGGGTGGCGGCGTGGCCGAGATGCTTGCGTCGCTGGTGCCCATCATGAATGACACCGGCGTGGACGCGGACTGGCGCATCCTCCTGGGCAACACCGACTTCTTCCAGGTCACGAAGAAGTTCCACAACGCCATGCAGGGCGGACCCATCAACCTGACGCGTCGCAAGAAAGAACAGTACGAGAACACGAACAAGGCGTTTGCAAGCTGGGCGCAGCTCGATCGAGACGTGGTGGTCATCCACGACCCGCAGCCACTGCCGCTCATCCGCTATTTCAAGAAGCGGCAGCCGTGGATCTGGCGCTGTCACATCGACATCACCGACGCCAACCCGGAGCTATGGGACTACCTCAAGGGCTTTCTGCTGCGCTACGATATGATGCTCGTCTCGCACCCCGACTACCTGCATTCCGACCTCGCCGTGCCGCAGCGCATCGTGCATCCGGCCATCGATCCCCTCTCGGCGAAGAACATAGAGCTCAGACCCGCCGAGATAGACCGGCTGCTTGCCAAGCAGGGCGTCCCGCGGGGCAAGCCGCTGGTGACGCAGATCTCGCGGTTCGACCCGTGGAAGGACCCTTTGGGCGTCATTGAGGCGTTCAAGCTGGTGCGCGAGGAAGTGGACTGCCGCCTGGTGCTCTGCGGGAGCATGGCCGCCGATGACCCCGAAGGCCTGGTCGTCTACCAGGAGGTCGCAAGAAAGGCGCGCAAGCTCGTTGAGAGCGGCGACGTCATCCTGATTGCGCAAGACAGCCCGTCGTCGTTCATAAACGCGCTGCAGCGAGCCTCCACCGTGCTCGTGCAGAAGTCGACCCGCGAAGGCTTTGGCCTGACCGTGGCCGAAGGGATGTGGAAGGGCAAGCCTGTCGTCGCCTCCCGTGTAGGCGGCATCCCGCTGCAGATCACCCACGGCGAGACCGGCTTCCTCGTGGAGCCGCACGATATCCAGGCCACCGCCGAGCAGATCATCACGCTGCTGCGCGACACGCAGCTTCGCGCTAACATCGGGGAACAGGCGCGTGAGGCGATACGTGCGAACTTCCTCACAACTCGCCTGCTAGACGACTACCTGGACGTACTCACAACGCTCCTCTAGGAGGCTGCATGACCTTTCTTGGCGCTGATGTCGCAGACTACGGAGTCATGGCCGCGCTCGTCGTGGGCGGGGTGGTCCTGGGCTGGCTGCTGGAGAAGCTCGTCGCCGGACGCCTGCGTGCAGCGGCACGGAAGCGCTCATGGGACGGCTGGAACGTGGTCGCCACCGGCATGGGACACATGCCCGTCTGGTGGCTGGGACTTGCAGGCGGAGCCATCGGGCTGGACGCACTGGACTGGAGCGGCCAGGTAGAGACCTATCTGGGCAAGGCGCTCATCGTTGCAAGCGGCATCACGCTCATCGTCGTGGCGATGCGCATCGCCACCGGCTTCGTCCGGATGTACGCCGAAGGAGCCGACGAAGCGGCGGCGTCCTCGACGATCTTCGTCAATCTCACACGTATCGCAGTGGTGATCTTGGGCGGCTTGCTCATCTTGAACGCGCTCGACATCTCCATCACGCCCATCCTCACCGCGCTGGGTGTTGGAGGTCTGGCCGTTGCCCTCGCCCTCCAAGACACGCTGAGCAACCTGTTCGCCGGCGTGCAGATCATCGCCGGCAAGCAGATCCGCCCGGGCGACTACATAGAGCTCGACGGTGGCCAGGCCGGCTACGTGGAAGACATCGCATGGCGCTACACCACGGTGCGCAAGCTCTCCAACAACCTCATCGTCATCCCCAACTCCACGCTGGCCAACTCCATCGTCGTCAACTACCAGCTACCTGCCGAGGAGCTCTCGGTGCTCATGGAGGTAGGCGTCGCCTACGGAACGGACCTCGAGCACGCCGAGCGGATCGCTATCGAAGTCGCCGCCCAGACGATAGCCACCTGCTCGCCCACGGTGACGGACTTCGAGCCGTTCGCACGATTCCACACCTTTGGCGAATCATCCATCGACATGACCGTGGGACTGCGCGCGGGCGAGTTCACCGACCAGTGGGAGCTTCGCCACCACTTCATCAAGGCGCTCAAGAAGCGCTTCGACGAAGAGGGTATCGAGATACCCTTCCCACAGCGAGTCGTGCACCAGGCGTAGGGCCTCACCGCACAACGAAAAACGGCCGGACGGCGAGAAGCTGCCCGGCCGTTCAGTTCTACAGGATGCTTAGTGACGGAAGTGGCGGTGTCCCGTGAAGACCATTGCCACGCCCAGCTCGTCGGCTCGCTTGATGACCTCGTCATCGCGGATCGAGCCGCCCGGCTGGATGACCGCGGTACAACCGCCGGCCGCAACCACTTCCAGCGCGTCCGGGAACGGCATGAACGCATCAGACGCGCACACGCTGCCCGCAGCCTTCTCGCCAGCTTTCTCAACCGCTATCTTCGCGGAGTCGACGCGGCTCATCTGCCCGGCACCCACGCCAACCGAGGCGTACCCCTTCACCAGCAGGATGCAATTGGACTTCACCGACTTGGCCGCCTTCCAGGCGAACAGCAGCTGCTCCATCTCGTCTTTGGTGGGCTGGCGCTTGGTGGGAACAGTGAACGTCGAACGGTCCTCGGCAACCACATCGAAGTCCTGAACCAGCATGCCACCCTCAACCTTGCGGAGCTCCAGCCCGCGATCTTGCGGACGGCGGATGCCGCCCGTACGCAAGACTCGGATGTTCTTCTTCTGCTTGAGCAGCTCGAGAGCAGCAACGTCATAGTCGGGCGCGATAATGACCTCGACGAACTGACCGCGAGCGTTGATCTCGGCCACGACCTCTAGGGAGACAGGCTTGTTGAACGCCATGACTCCGCCGTAAGCCGATATCGGATCCGAATCATGCGCGGCCTTATATGCCTCGAACACATCCGCTGCTATCGCGGTGCCACAAGGGTTGGTGTGCTTGACGATGACGCACGCGGGATCTTGGAACTCTCCCACGGCGCTCCAGGCCGAGTCCGTATCGAGGATGTTGTTGTCGCTGAGCTCCTTGCCGTTGAGCTGCTCGGCACGGGCAAGCGTGTGCTCCGCGGCGTCCATATCACGGTAGAACGCGGCCTGCTGATGCGGGTTCTCGCCGTAGCGCAGATCCTGCACCTTCAGCATCCTGGCGCGGAACTCCTCGGGGAACCTGTCCGCGCCTGAGAGGTACTTGAAGATGGCCGCGTCGTAGGCCGAGGTCTTACGGAAGACCTCCACCGCAAGCGCTTTGCGAGTCTCGGGCTTGGTTGCACCGTCGTTGGCGCGCAACTCCTCGATGATGAGGTCGTAAGCACCAGGATCGGTCACTACCGCCACTGCATCGAAGTTCTTCGCTGCCGAGCGGAGCATGCTGGGGCCGCCGATATCGATGTTCTCGATGGCCTCCTCCAGCGTGACGCCGTCTTTGGCGATCGTTTGCTCGAACGCGTACAGGTTCACGACGACCATGTCGATGAGCTCGATGCCATGGTCAGCCGCCTGCGTCATGTGCTCCTCGACGTCACGCCGCGCAAGCAACGCGCCGTGTACCTTGGGATGCAGGGTCTTGACCCGGCCGTCCATCATCTCCGGGAATCCGGTCAGATCGTCGATAGGCCGCACGGCGATACCGGCCTCGGCAAGCACCTTCGCCGTCCCGCCGGTCGAGACGATCTCAACCCCGAACTCCTCGGCGAGTACTTTCACGAAATCAACAACGCCCGTCTTGTCGGTGACCGAGACGAGCGCACGCTTGACCTGAACAAGATCCACGAGAAATGCCCCTTCCAAGATGTCTGACAACGCGCCGGAACGGCGCGTACTCTCCCAGCCCCTATTGTGCCTCACTTTTCGCCCGTGCGCGGTGACAAAGCAACGACGGCCCCGGCATTGTCGCCGGAGCCGTCGGATGTTGCAAGACCGAAGCCTACTGACCCAGCTGCTCCCACACACCGCCCACGACGCGATATGAGGAGATCGCGGCGTTCTTCGTGTCGCCAGCGTCGTCAAAATCGACGATGCCGGTGACGCCATCGTAGGAAAGCGAGCGGATCGCCTCGGCAACAGCAGTGCGATCGGTTCCGGCATCAAGGACCGCACGGATGATGATCCACGCGCTGTCGTATGCGTAGGAGTCGTACGCCTCCGGCGCCATGCCGAAGCGCTCCTCGTAGGCATTCATGAAGTCCAGACCGCGCGGCTGCTGCTCAAGCGGCAGACCGAGGCTCGTGCAGATGTCTCCCTCGGCATTGGCCGCTCCCGCGATGGTCACGTAGTCCGCCGAGAACAGCATATCTCCACCGATCACCGGCACATCGAGCCCGGCCTCTTTGGCCTGCTTGCTGATGAGCGCACCTTCGGTGTGCGCGCCACCGTAATAGATGGCCTCAGGCTCCACCGCACCGAAACGCGTGATAAGCGCCGAGAAGTCCACTTCTTTGGCCTGGATCTTCTCCTCACCCAGGACCTCGCCGCCCATCGAGGTGAACTGCTTCACGAACTCGGTGGCCAGGCCCTCGCCGTAAGGAGTGGAGTCATCGATGACCACGACCTTGCTCATGCCCAGGGTGTCGTAGACGAGGGTGGCCGCAGCGCCGCCCTGTGCGTCATCTTTGGCCACGATACGGTTCGTCGTCATGAAGCCCTGCGCGGTGAGCTGAGGGTTAGACGAAACGGAGACCATGGCCAGGCCCGCCCGATCATAGACGGGCGAAGCGGGTATGGAGCATCCGGAGTTGAAGTGACCCACGACGCCGACGACGTCCGTGTCTCCCGCGAGCAGGTTGGCCACGTTGACCGCCTGCTTGGGGTCACCCTGGTCGTCCTGGGCCGCCAGCACGAAATCGTAGCCAGCACCCTGAGCCTCGCTGCTCTCATTGGCCTCGGCTATTGCCATCTCAACAGCTCGCTTCATGCCCTGGCCGTAGATGGCGTTATCGCCGGTCAAGGGCGCGGCGAAGCCGATCTTGATCGTGGTAGCGGTGCTCTCGCCGCCTGTGTCCCCATCGGTGGGCTCAGTTGAACAGCCGGTGAGGGCCGATGACATCAGCAAGGCAGCCGCAAGTACCCCTGCCATGTACCGCGCGTATCTCTTCGTCATGGACGATCCTTTCCGCATGTACCGGTCTCGACGATGCCGCCAGCAAGTGACGGTGTCTTCTGTGAAGAAGTCGAATATACCAGTAGTTACTATGCGGAAATAGTGTATCAGGCGCCGACGGAGCTCTCGACCAGCGCGACTATCTCCCCCGAAGCTGTGAGTCCGCTTTGCACGGCATCGTGCTGCATGCCGTTCAGCACTTCCTCGGTAAGGCGCACATAGCAAAGATCGTTCACCCGTCGGAACAGATCCTCCACCGGTTCCCCCAGCTGTTCGCGACAGAAGCAGGCGGAGGCGAACGGGTCCTGTGATTGCGTATACTCGATGCCTTTATGCAGAGCGAGCGCCTGCGACGCAGCGGTTGTGGCCATCTTCGCATGGTGTTGAGCTCCCGGCAGATCCCCGAACACATAGGCCTCTCGCGCTGCAGCTACACGCAACCATGCCACGCCAAGAAGGGATCGTGCAGTGGGCTTTGCTGGGGGGCCCATCAACGGAACACCTATGCTGTTGATCCACACGCTCGCCGCCCCCTGAGAACCAGGTTGGATGAGGCGGCCGGGGAAGGCGCCCCCTCGCGCCAAACCCAGCCACAAAGAGTGTGGCAGGTGGACCTTACCAGAATCTTAACAGCCTACAAACCAGTGCTCAGAGAGTGGTTACTCCGCAGGAAGCACGCGCACTTTTCGGCCCTCGATGACCACTCGGTCCTGGGCGATCAGCCCCACAACCAGAGGCAGAAGCCGGTGCTCGACTTCGTGGATCTTGGCCTCGAGCGTTTCTACGGTATCGTCATCGGACACGAGCACGGCCTCCTGGGCGATGATCGGTCCCTCATCGAACTTCTCGTTCGCAAAATGGACCGTGGCCCCGGTCACCTTGACGCCATGATCGTATGCGTCGTGGATAGCCGATGCCCCCACGAACGCAGGCAACAGCGCCGGGTGCAGATTGATCACGCGATCCGGATACGCCTCGAGTACTTCTCGGCCAAGGAGTCGCATGTACCCCGCCATGGCAATCAGATCCACCCGGTGCGAGCGCATCACGTCGGCAATGGCGTGGTTGTATGCGGGGAATGTCTCGTACCCGGCGCGGTCGATGAGGACGGCGTCTATGCCCGCCCGGCGGGCACGCTCAAGGCCGAAAGCGTCGTGCTTGTTCGAGGCCACGACCACCACTTCGGCATCGATGGACCCATCCGCACAGCTGTCGATGAGAGCCTGCAGATTGGTGCCGCTCCCCGAGATGAGGACGCCAACCCGCAGCTTCATCTGACCCTCTACGGGCTCGAACAACTCGTCGTCCAGTACCTCGTTCTCACTCATAGACGATCTCCCCCTTACCGGAGACTATCTCTCCGATCTCGAAGACCTTCTCTCCAGAGTCACGCAACGCCGCAGCCACGATAGGCGCATCGGCTGCCGCAAGCACGACTGCATAGCCGATACCCATATTGAACGTGCGATACATCTCGTCGTCCGAAAGGCCGGACGCGGCCTGCACTATCCCGAAGACCGCCGGGACGGGCCATGCTCCGCGGTGGACCCGCGCATCCACGTTCCCGGGCAGCACCCGATTGAGGTTCTCTGTGATCCCGCCGCCGGTGATATGCGCCATGCCCTTCACGGGCGCGCCGCTGCGCGTGAGCGAGAGGATGCTCTTGGCATAGATGCGCGTAGGCTTCAGCAGGGCATCCCCCAACGACTGTCCGTCGAGGTCGACACGCGGAAGCGAGAGCTCGTCCTCGTGACCTTCCACAAGCACTTTGCGGACAAGCGAGTAGCCGTTGCTGTGGATCCCTGAAGACGCCAGACCGAGCACCACGTCGCCCTCGGCGATCATAGAGCCATCGATAGCAGCCGCCCTGTCCACCACGCCCACGCAGAATCCCGAGAGGTCGTAGTCTTCGGGATCCATCACCCCGGGGTGCTCGGCCATCTCGCCACCCACGAGCGAGCAACCCGCCTGTTTGCACCCCTCGGCGATACCTCCGACTATCCGCTCCATCCGGGCGGAATCCAGCTTGCCCACCGCGACGTAGTCGAGGAAGAAGAGCGGCTCGGCACCGGTCACCAGGATGTCGTTGGCACACATGGCCACGAGGTCGATGCCCACGGTGTCATGGCGGTCCAGCAACTGAGCAAGTTTGAGCTTGGTGCCGACCCCGTCCGTGCCGCTCACCAGGACCGGCTCGGCCATTCCGGCGGTGTTGAGGGCGAACATCCCGCCGAAACCGCCGATGTCACCCAACACCTCCGGGCGGTAGGTCGAACGTACCGCATCCTTGATGCGATCGACGGCCCGTGCGCCCTCGTCGATATCGACGCCGGCGTCACGATAGCTGGTTGGCCTATCCGTTGAATCAGTCATCAAACGTCCTCCCTCATACGGCGTCTAAAACGTACCACGGCCAAACCGCTCACTTCTTGCGATTGGGGATGATGGATGGGGCGTCAGCATCGTAATCCGCCCGAACCGGCAGTGCACGTGTGTAGGCATCCGATAGCGCCAACAGCGAGCGTGAGACCGCAAGTGCGTGGTATTCGCTCTCTGTAGACTCCCGCTCCTCGGTTCGAGCGTCCAGTGGAACAGCATACGACGCCTCGTCATCTATCCCTACGTACACCAAGGCATCGGCGGTGGCTATCGACCCTTCGCCCACATACCGTCTCTGCGCCACGAGTATCGGCTCATCAACAAAGATGCTGCGACCGAAGTGCGGCACATCGGATAGATCCACACCCAGAACGTCCGCGATGGTGGGCATGATGTCTATCTGACCTGCGACCTCGGGGATCACGTAGCCCTGCGTCTGCCCGGGCAAGTGAACAATCATGGGCACGATCACCTTGTCGGTAGATGTGTACTCTCTGCCGAGAAGCGCATCCTGTGCCTCGTTCTCAGGACCTTCAACATCCGGATCAGCTATCCCGAAATGGTCTCCATAGACCACGATCACGCACTCGTCGTAGAGACCGGTCCGCTTGAGCTCATCGATGAATCCGCCCAAAGCTCGATCGGCGTACTCCATGTGTGTCAGATAGCCGCCCACATTCGTGTCCGCATACGGGGCGGGAGGTTCGTAGGGCTCCTTGCTCTCCGGAAGCGGATTGAACGGATAGTGGGATGTGACTGTCACGAACTTCGCGTAAAACGGCGTGCCCGTCTCCTGGTCTTCAACAAGGACCTCAAGTCCGCGGCGGAACAAGACCTCGTCGGATGACCCGAATCGGATCTTGTCCTCGTTCTTGAAGAAGGCGCTGTCGTAATACCTGTCGAACCCGACAGACGGATACATCTGTGTGCGATTCCAGAACTTGGCACCGTTGGTGTGGAGCGTGAACGTGTCATAGCCCTGCTTGGCAAGCACCCGGGGCAGACCGGGAATCTCAAAACTCGAGTACTCCACGCTCGACGCGGCGGCGGATGGCGGATACAGAGATGTCTCCGAGACGAACTCGGCATCGGATGTGTTCCCGCCGGAGAGCTGCGCGAACGTCTGGGGCACATACCAGCTCTCCGCGATCAAAGCATCAAGATTACTGGTGATGTGCTTGCCATCAACCACCTGTCCCACGACCGCGGTCTGGAGCGCCTCGACCTGGATGCAGATGACGCTCGCTCCTTTGGCGGCCCCGAATTCCACGTCGTAGAGACGCGCACCGCTACTGGCGCCCTTGAGGTACGCGATGCTGGCTATCACCCACTCAGGGTCTTCGGGATGCACTCCACTAGGAGCCTCCGGACCCGTTCCTTCCTCTACCTCCGCAAGCGTCCCGGCAAAGTCCTCATGATGGAACCCCGCGGCGGACTGATAGGCGAAGATACCCATACCTGCGGCAACGTTCATTCCATCGAGGGGGCCGGGCTCTGCAGCGATCGCCCTGACACGAAGACCAAGCGTCACCATGAGAACCGCTATGACCGCGGCCGCCACCCAGCGCGACCTTGACGTGGGTCTCTCGGCCGGCCTCCGCTGACCGCCTGTGCGAAGGGCAAGCCAGACCAGCAACGGGATATCCAAGAACAGGAGCAGTAGCCGCAAGGAGAGCAGCTCCGCAATCTCGCCTCCTACATCGCCCACCTGACCGGCAAAGCCGATGGCCGAAGGCAACACTATCTGGTCAAAGTACGCCGCGTAGACCGCAGTGACCAGCATGACGACCGAGAATACGACCGACGCGAACAAAAGCCACAACCGGAACGCTTTCTTGGTATGCAGAAGCAAACCCAGGCTCAGGATGGTAGCCACAGCGACCGTATCGAATGCGACGGACTGAAATCGGCCGATAGCACCCAACACTAGATAGTGCTCGATCATCACCTTGACGACGGCGAGCGAGCCGAGACCGGCGATGGATGCAACCATCGGAAGATGAGGTGTCTTTGTTTCCATCAGGACTCCAGACTACGGCATGCGCTCAAGGAGCGTCGAGAGCGTCAGAGATGCCATGACTGCGACGGAGCCGGCGGCAAGCCACCCTGTCCCGTGCGTGACGCGCCTACCCACGGTCTTGCCGAGAAGCACCGGAACGACATAGCCGACGGTCAGGCTCACCAGAGCCCATACCGCGATCGTGACCCAGTCGGCCCAGATCGGTTGCGCAGCTTCAAGCAAGCGACCGACACCGTCGTAGAGGTCACGGGCACGGCCAAGAACCCACAGGCCATCACCGATGAGCCAGCCCGCGACAAGCACCACCCACGCATAACGTTCCCGCTCCCGGGGGGTCTTGGGCGCACCCATAAGCGCAGCGGCCAGGGCCGCGGTGATGACGCCTACCAAGGGGTTGGGATGCAGTCCTCCGCGTACACCGCCTAGCAGCGCCGTCAGGAGGGAAGAAAGCTCACTCACCCGATGCTCTCCAAGGAGAGCTTGCCGGCTTTCACTGAATCAGGGATGTCTACGGGATAGTCGCCGTTGAAGCAGGCGAGACAGTAGTCCTCATGTGGCGCTCCTGTGGCCGCGACCATGTCCTCGATGGAGAGGTACGCCAGCGAGTCCGCACCGATGAACTCACGAACCTCTTCGACCGTCTTCACTGCGCCGATGAGCTGCTCTTGGGTGTCGGTATCGATTCCGTAGAAACACGGCCACTTCACGGGCGGAGACGTGATGCGCATGTGTACCTCCACCGCACCTGCATCACGGAGCAGCGCCACGAGTTTGCGTGAAGTGTTTCCTCGGACGATCGAATCATCGGTCACGATGAGCCGCTTGCCCTCGATGACATGGCGCAACGGGTTCAGCTTGAGCCGGATGCCTTGCTGACGCAAAGACTCCGTGGGAGAGATGAACGTACGCCCGACGTAGCGGTTCTTCACCAGACCCTCGCCAAAGGGGATACCGGACTCACGCGCAAAACCGACGGCTGCCGGAACACCGGAGTCAGGAACGCCGATGACCATGTCTGCCTCGACGGGGGCCGAGCGTGCCATGGCCTCGCCCATACGGCTGCGCGCCTCATACAGCGTGCAGTCATACATGACGCTGTCGGGACGGGCGAAGTAGATGAACTCGAACATGCACAGCGAGGGCTTCTGGGCAGGCACCGCCTGTTGGCTCTCAAGGCCCTCGGATCCGATCTTGACCATCTCGCCGGGCGCGATGTCACGCACGTACTTCGCCCCGATGATGTCCAGACCACACGTCTCAGAAGCGACGACCCATCCCTCGCCCAGGCGCCCCAGCACCAATGGGCGCACGCCGTAGGGATCGCGGAAGGCGTAAAGCGCCTCTTCGGACATGAGCACGACAGCGTACGCACCGCTGATGCGCTTCATGGTCTCGCGAATGCCCGCGCGCATCGAGTTCTCCTGCTGTGTGAAGTAGTCAACGAGCGAGGCGATGACCTCGGAGTCTGTGGTGGAGCGGAACCGGAAGCCCTTACCCTTCATCTTGTCGCGGAGGTCAACGGTATTCACCAGATTGCCGTTGTGAGCCAGCGCGATGGTGGTGGGGCCGATAGAGGAAACCATCGGCTGAGCGTTCTCCCAGCGGGATGAGGAACCGGTGGTGGAGTACCGGGTGTGGCCGATGGCGACGTGTCCCACTAAAGTGGTGAGGTCGCTCTCCTTGAAGACCTGCGGCACAAGACCGAGGTCCTTGTTCACGGTGAGGGTATGCCCGTCGGCAACGGCGATGCCCGCAGACTCCTGTCCGCGGTGCTGCAGTGCATGCAGTCCGAAGTACGTGAGTCGCGCTACGTCTTCGCCGGGTGCGTATGCGCCGAACACGCCACACGCCTCTTCGGGGCGATCAGGCGTCTCGGCGAGGATCCAGTCGTTGGTGAGATCAGCTTCACTCATAAGATGAGGGAGTGTCCTTGGCTATTCAGGGGCGGGACGCGTGTAGGATACCACGCATTCGCCGCATGCGGCAGACGACTTCTACCCCAGCCGCCCCACGAGCTCGATGGCAACCGCGCGCACATGCGCGTCTTCGTCGCGAAGAGCGTCCTGCGCCACACCAAGCGCACGCGGGTCAGTGCACGCACCCAGCAGAAGCGTGGCGCTCATGCGGACCTCGGTGGTCCCTCGGCCATAAGCCTCCGCCAGAGCGTCCAGCGCACCAGCCTCGGCAAGTGGCCGCGCCGCCCCCAACGCAAGCATGTCGTCTTCCGAGGTGACGAGCTTGGCAAGCGTGACGATGGCCCTGTCGCGCACCTCCGGCGTCTCCGAGAGAAGCGCTTCTGTGAGCAGCCGGGTCGTCTGTGTGTCGTAGAGCTCGACGATTCGCGCTACTGCGGACTCACGGACCGCCCTATCAGGTGAGTACAGGTCTGCACGCAAGCTCGAAAGATCATCCCCGGTCACGACTTCTCCCTTTATCAACGCCGCACGGAACGCCGACGCCAGATGCGCCAGATGACGATGCCGAGAAGCACGACGGTCAGGACCACAAGGTACGGCGCCGCGATGGCCACCGCCGACAAGATGACGGCGCCCACATCCTCAACAGCGCTCACCACCGGCGCCCCCATGCCAGCCGTTGTCACATTCACTGCCGGGCGCGCCGTTGCCTTCGCCGCATGGACTCCCCCGGCAAGGATGACTCCCGCCACCACCAGCAACCACGGGCTCACACCGGTGGTGTTGCCGGACGCAGCAACCGCGACAAGCCCGCCGGCGGCAGGACGAACGACGGTCTGTATCGCGTCGTTCACGCTGTCCACGGCCGGGATCTTATCGGCCAGCAACTCGATGATCAGCAGCGCCGCGATGACACCTATGACCCACCACGAGCCAAGCAGATCGAACGGCTCGCGCAGCGTCAACCAGTTGAAGCGCTGAGCCAGCGCAACCGCAAGCAGCGGGATATACGCGTTCAATCCCGCCGGAACAGACAGCCCAAGTGCGGTCAGCAGCTCCATCACAGCCCCGATCGACGACCCACGAGACTATCGTACCCGCAAGCGCGCTCTACCCGCCGTGAACCAGACGCTCGAGCGTGGCCTCATGCGATTCGCGGAGTTCCGAGACCGGCACGTCCAGCATGTCCTCGATGACCAGCGACGTGCCGCCAACCTGGCCCAGGATCGCATAGGGGATCCGCAACCGATCAGCCATCATCGCTACCGTCATCGCATCCTCCACGGCGGTGGTCACGACAATGCGTCCCTGCGTCTCCGAGAACAGGGAGACCGCAGGGCGCAGGCGGTTCTCGATGACGATGTTCGCTCCGATGTTGCCGGCGATACAACTCTCAGCCAGAGTGACGGCAAGTCCACCTTCCGAGCAGTCATGTGCGGACTTCACGATCCCCATCTCGATGCAGCAGATGGCGGCCTCGCAGACCTGCTGCTCGCGCCACAGGTCGACGCTTGGCGGCATGCCGCCAACAGTGCCGTCGATGAGCGCCAGAAGCTCACTGCCGCCAAGATCGCGGTGCGTCTCGCCCAGCATGATGATGGCGTCGCCCTCGTCTTTGAAGTCGGCGGTGGTGTGGCGCTCGACGTTCCTAATAAGACCCACCAGACCCACTGTGGGCGTCGGGTAGATAGGCTGGCCGAAGCTCTCGTTGTACAGGCTCACGTTGCCCGAGATGACAGGGACCTTGAACGCCCGACACGCATCGGACAGGCCGCTTACGGCCTGATGGAACGTCCAGAAGACCTCGGGCTTCTCGGGATTGCCGAAGTTCAGGCAGTCGGTGATGGCGACGGGACGGGCTCCGGCACAGGCGACGTTTCGCGCAGCCTCGACGAAAGCGATCTGTGCGCCCAGATAGGGCTCCAGGTAGCAGTAGCGACCGTTGCAGTCCGTGCTCACGGCGATGGCGCTGTCCGTGTCTTTGATGCGCAGAACGGCGGCATCGCTTCCCGGAAGCACGACCGTGTTCAACATGACCTGGTGGTCGTACTGCTCCCAGATCCAGCGGCGCGAGCAGATGTTGGGGCTGGCAAGCAGCTTAAGCAGCGTCTCGCCCAGCTCGTCGTCTCCGGGTAGCTTGACGCCGCGAACGTCAAACGACTGGACCTCGTCCAGGTATGCAGGGCGCTCCATCTCCGGATCGTAGATGGGGGCGTCATCGGCCAGCGTCGCTGCAGGTATGTCCGCAACGACGGTATCGCCTTCACGCACCACGAAGTGGCCGGTGTCGGTGACGGTGCCGATCACCGTCGAACGCAGGCCCCACTTGGCACATATGGCCTGAGCAGCCTCAAGATTCTCAGGCTCCAGGACCGCCAGCATGCGCTCCTGGCTCTCGGAGACCATGATCTCGAACGCCTGCATATTCTCTTCGCGCTGCGGGACTTTGGTGACATCGATATCAAGGCCTACGCCGCCGCGGCTCGCCATCTCGCTTGCCGAGGAGGTCAGCCCCGCCGCACCCAGGTCGCCCAACGCGACCAGCAGTTTCTCGCCGAGCAGCTCGAGGCACGCCTCGATGAGCAGCTTCTCCTCGAACGGGTCGCCCACCTGCACGGACGGGCGCTTGTCCTCGGCCTTCTCGTCGAACTCCTGGCTGGCCAGCGTGGAGGCGCCGCCGATCCCGTCTCGGCCGGTCGTCGAACCGATCAGCAACATGAGATTGCCAACGCCGCTGGCGGTGGCCAGCGTGAGGTCTTCTTCGCGCATGAGCCCTATAGCCATCGCGTTGATCAGGCAGTTGCCCTCGTACGCCTCGTCGAAGTACACCTCGCCGCCCACTGTGGGGACGCCGAGGCAGTTACCGTACCCGCCAATGCCGGCCACGGCGCCCTCGAACAGGTAGCGCTGGCGCGCCTTGTCCAGGGTTCCGAAACGCAGGGAGTTCAGGCTAGCGATGGGACGGGCGCCCATCGTGAAGATGTCGCGGATGATGCCGCCCACGCCGGTGGCCGCACCTTGATACGGCTCAATGGCCGAGGGGTGATTGTGCGATTCCATCTTGAAGGCGATGGCCCAGCCGTCGCCCACGCTGATGACACCGGCGTTCTCGCCGGGACCCTGCAAGACGTGCTCGCCCTCTGTGGGGAACATCCTAAGGGCCTTGCGCGAGTGCTTGTAGGAGCAGTGCTCGCTCCACATGAGCGAGTACATATAGAGCTCAGTCACGCTTGGCCGACGGCCCAAGATCTCGACGATCTTGTCGTACTCTTCGAGCTTCAATCCAAGTTCAACAGCCAGCTTGGGTGCGAGCTCGGCATCGAGAATCTCGGGCATAGAAACTACTCCTCTTCGGACTCGTCAGGCACGGTCTCATCGGAAACCACCACGTGGTCATCGGGTACATCTTCAGTCGCGGCATCCACCACTTCCGCCATCTCCGCAGGCGGCTCAGCCTCGGTCTCTACGGGGAGCTCTTCGGCCTCTACCGGTGGCTCCTCGGCGGTCTCCACCAGCGGCTCAACAGCGGTCTCCACGGGCGCCTCAACCGACGGCTTGACGGCGACCTCCACCGGAGGACACGGCATCTCACGCCTCGGTGCGGGGAACACGACTCTCAGCAGATACGCCACTTCCAAAACGAGCGCACCGAGGAAGGCGAACCCGACCACGGTGTAGGTGGCGTCACTCGGCCAGATGAGCGCGAACACGAGCGACAGGATGAACGCCGCGCCCAAGACGACCCATATCCAGCGGGTCCAGGCAAAACGCCAGCGCGATGTGGGCCGCCGGACGGCATGGATGATCATCAGCAGCGCGCCGATGACAAGCGCAAAAGCGAGACCCTGGATGAACAGGGCGAGCGGTCCGTTGAACGCAAGTACGTCCATGATCAGACCTCCGCAAGACGCTGCACGATTGTATTGAAGAACGAAACGCCGTCTGTGCCGCTGCAGAGAGGATCGACGACACGCTCAGGATGCGGCATCAGACCGAACACGTTGCCTCGTTCGTTGCAGATGCCCGCGATGTTGTCGAGCGCCCCGTTGGGCGCCGAGCCGGACAAGACGCTGCCGTCGGGCTCACAGTAGCGCAGCACGATCTGTCCGTTGCCCTTCAGTCGCTGCAGGGTCTCGGCATCACAGATATAGTTGCCCTCGTTGTGATTCACCGGTATGTCGACAACGGTGCCGGCGGGCAGGTCGAGCCACTGACAGGCGCTCTGTTCAACGCGCAGCGGCTGACTGTGGCAGATGAACTTCAGACCCACGTTCCGGAGCAGCGCCCCTGGCAACAGGTGCGCCTCGGTGAGTATCTGGAATCCGTTGCAGATACCCATCACAGGTCCACCGGCCTCGGCAAAACGCACGACCTCCGCCATCACCGGCGAGAAGCGCGCGACCGCACCGCAGCGGATGTAGTCGCCATAGCTGAAACCACCGGGGAGCACGACAGCGTCGAAGCCAGCGAGATCCGTATCACCGTGCCAGATGTACTCGGCCTCGTGGCCAAGGTAGCGAGCCGCGTGGATCACGTCTTGCTCGCAGTTGGAACCCGGGAAGATGACGACGCCAAAGCGCATGCGCTACGCCTCCTCTACCGGCTCGATGCGGTAGTCCTCGATGACCGGGTTCGCCAGCAGCTTGCCGCACATCTCGGCCACACGGTCCATCGACGTGCCGTCAACGACCTCAAGCTGGATGAACTTGCCTATCTTGACCGACGAGACCTCCTCATACCCGAGGTTCTGGAGAGCGCGCTCGGCGGTGGCGCCGGGCGGGTCGAAGATGCCCTTCTTATACGTCACGTAGATGTCGAAACGCGCCATGGATGTCTCCTTATCAGTCGTCAAGGTCGACGCGGGTTGCCTCCCGCATCTCCTGTTCACGCTTCTGTACAGCAATGCGGATGTTGCGGCGACCGACCCACGTCAGGGCCAGGCCGATCACCCATGCGAGAATCGACACATACGCGAAGAGCGGGAAGATCGCCTCCCCGTCGGACGCGATCTGCTCCGGACCGGCCACAGAGTTGAAGCTCAAGAAGAAGCCCAGGATACCCAACCCACCCAGGGCGATTCCCGCCCAGCTAAGATACACGTTGCCGCGAACGTGCGCAGGCAGCTCCTTCAAGCTCACGAGATGTCCTTCCCGCCGTCGATCTCGGTGGTCTCCGTAGATTCTGAAGCCTTGCCCGGCTTCTCTGCCTTGCTAGCCTTCTCGGGCTTCTCGGACTTTGCCGATTTCTCTGACTTCGACGCCTTCGGGGTCTTGCCCTTCTGCTCGGCGAGGATAGCCTCTTTGCGAAGTCGGCGGATGACGAAGATGTCGATGTTGATAGCCACTAGCACGCCAGCGAGTTCGATTGAAAGACCCACCGTGCGCAGGGTGTTGTTGTCCTGCGACTCACCCAGGTACGCAACACCGAACGCAAGCAGCGCGATGATGATCGCCACCCACCATACTTTGCGCCACTTCTTGATCTCGGGCGTGGTGGGTACGGGCATGTACTTCTTCTTGGTGACTTGTTTGTTCTTAGCGGCGGACTTAGAGGAACCGGAGCCCTTCTTTGGCATCGTGGTGTCGATGCTCCCCTTCTCACGCTTCGGCTTCATCGAGCCGGCGCTCTTGCGGGTCTGGCCTTTGCTCTCGGTTCGATACCGATCGTTACCTGCGCTACGGCGTGCCATACTGATCACCTTCCGGAATGAATGGCTCGTGCGTGATCATCTCGTAAGCCTCGATGTACTTCTCGGCAGTGACGGTGATGATGTCTTCGGGGAGCTCTGGGGCGGGGGGAGTCTTGTCCCATCCACTGCTTTGCAGCCAGTCACGCACGAACTGCTTGTCGAAGCTGGGCTGCCCCTGGCCAGGCTCGTAGGACTCTACCGGCCAGAAACGCGAGCTATCGGGCGTGAGGACCTCGTCAACGAGCGTGACGACGCCGTCCACAAGCCCGAATTCGAACTTCGTGTCAGCGATGATGATGCCGCGCTCCAGCGCGTGCTCCGCTGCTCGCTTGTACACCTCGATCGAGGCATCGCGCAGCGTGTTGGCGTACTCCTCGCCGATGATGTCGACCATCGCCTCGAAACTGATGTTCTCGTCGTGGTCGCCGATAGCGGCCTTGGTGGACGGGGTGAAGATCGGCTCCGGCAAGCGGGACGACTCCACAAGACCCTCCGGCAGCTTCTGGCCACACACGGTACCGCTCCGGCGATACTCGTTCCAACCGCTGCCAGCCAGATAACCCCGAACGATGCACTCTACGGGGAATACCTTAGCCTTCTTCACGAGCATGAACCGGCCGGCCAGCCCCTCGGCATACGCCGAGAACTCCTCGGGCAGGTCCTCGACATCCGCCGAGATGAGATGGTTGGCCACCACATCGCCGAGCAGATCGAACCAGAACAACGAGACTTTGGTGAGCACTTCGCCTTTGTACGGGATGGGGTCGGGAAGCACCACATCGAACGCAGACAGGCGGTCGCTGGCGACAAGTAGCATCGTGTCACCAAGATCGAAAAGGTCGCGGACCTTACCCTGCGACGTTGGCTTGAGTTCCTGCGGCTGCGGCACGCGGACACCTTCCTAGAGGAGTCGATGGCAACGGTCGTTCGAAGATATAGGGAGATCCCTTACCTCACGCGACCATGCGTGCATTGTAGGCGATACGGGGAAGCAGGTTAAGGGCGCAGGGCCGAACTGACCCGCGCGACACACGATCGCGTCCGCGAAGTCACCCGACGGCGAGCGTCAGACAAGGTTGAGGAACACGGATGCGAGCAATCCGTGCGCGATAGCGCCAAGGAGCATCAGCCAGGCAAGTGCTTTATGCACCCGCATATGCACCTTGCCCTTGAAGCGTATCTTCCGCAGCCCCACCAATATCTGCAGGACGGTCAGAGCCGCAAGAACGACCCCGCCGACCACCAGCATGTATGACTGCACCTGGATGCCGAACACCATGGCGCCTCCCGTGCACGTTGCGATACCTGCACAGTTACTGCGCCATTCGCCCATCGGCTAAACCGCAGCGCACGCACCACCCCAGCCACACAGGTGCTCGGCAAAGACTTCGGGGAGTGCCGCTACAAGATCTGATGCACGCATCGCAGGAGTGGCCTGCATCCGCAACCCGGCATGCCGGTTCGCACGACAGGCGCACAGCGCGGCGTCCACCGTAGGGAATCCGGCCGCCATGAAACCCGCCGCAAGACCGGTGAGCGTATCGCCCGTACCACCGATGGCCTCCAGCGCGGACACGTCAGGGTGTTCCACCGTGCCAACAACCTCGCCTTGCGTGGAGATATGATCCATCTTCCCCTTGACCAGGAGCACGCGAGCAGACCCGCCCTTCTGAGAAGCAAGGCGGATAAGCTCCGGCGGATCGAAGCCTTTGGTGCCGAAGAGGTAGTGCGAGACGTAGGCGGGATGCGTCACGTCCGGGTCGGCCAGAAAGCCGACCTCTCCTACGTCAGGAGTCATGAGTTCGAACCTGTCTGCAACGCCCGCTGCTTTGGCGGCGTACATGCCGCCCGCATCGGCAACGAGCAGCGGCTGCGGAGAGACGCCCTCGAGGTCACAGACCGCTTTGCGCATCAAAGCCATGACCGGCTGCATGTAGTGGAACGCGACGACACCGGGCTGCAACTCCTGTACGGTCTGGATGAGCTTTGCGTAGACCGCACGGGTGCCGTCCCCACGACCGATATCGCCCGCGATGAGCGCATGCGGTGCAGGAGTCCCAAGGTAGTCGCTCACAGCACATGCGGCGCCAAGCATGGCCGAAGTACCCTGCGACTCAGGCACAGGGATCTCGCCCACATGCAACACGCCGCCTTCGCTGCGCACCTGACCGCTCAGAACCGGACCACCGCTGACGGGATATGTGGCAACCACCAGTAGGCTCATGCGGGTTCACATCCCAACAACGTCCGGACCTCGCAAAACGCCCGGTCCAGCATCAGGCCGCACAGGGTGTACCCCAGATCCTTGGGGCGTGGCGCCTCCCAGACGGTACTGCCGACCAGTTCGATGTTGAGGTACGGGATATCAGGGCAACCTCCTCCGGAGGTATTGACGATGAGTCCGGTGGCTCGCTCAACGGTGATCTTCATGTTGCCAGCTCGGACCATCAGCCACTCACCGAAGTCCGCAACCGTGACCAGGTCGCACACCTGGGCGATGCCATCGGTGTCGTCAACCCAATCACGCACGACAACGTCGGCATCTTCCAGCATCCGCTGGGCGCCGATGTGCTCGATGCGCGGCAAAGAGACGGCAAGATCGCAACCGGCGCGCAGGTGATGAGGTGGAGCGACAAGCGCAACCTCGTACTCCTGCGCGGCCAGGATCTTCTCGGCACGGATGGCCGAGGAGACCTCGTCGAACAGGAAGATGCCGAGCGCGTCACCCGACATCTTCCCCTGTCTCTTAGAACGGCCAAAGATCACTACTTGTTGCCCTCGATCCGGTAGTCATCACCATCGTCCGTGACCACTACTGCATAACCCTCATCCTGCAGCAGATACGTCACGTTGGTCTTTGCAGTCCCGTCGTCAGCGAACACGACGATCTGAGTAGGCTCAGATTCAAGCGCTTTCTTGGTCCGCATGAGCGGAACCGGACATACGAACCCACGAACATCTACTTCAACCATTTCTGCCTCCCCTCCTCTATGCCTTCTGCGTCCGCATGAACCCGATACCGAGCGTCACAGCCGCCATCGCGCCCATGGCGACCCAGGCGCCAGACGCGGGACCGGCTCCCGTAGAGGCAAGCGACAGCGCGTGCGACGCCACGGCGCCGAGCATCATCCCCAGAATCGCAGCCACCGCATCAAGGTCGCCCTCGGAGGCCATAATCACCTGACGGAGCGGGCATCCACCCATGAACACCGCGGTCAGACCCACAAGAACCATCGGCAAGAAGTTGCCAAGGAAGTTGGTGTGCGCGGCCGGCTGGCCCTCGAAGCCGAGGTTGAACTGGCCGAACACCATGTTCATCACAGCAACGCCGATCACCAGACCCGCAACACCCACGAGCAGGTCGTACCGCTTGATCAAGATGGAGTCACGGATGCCGCCCACGCTGCAGAACCGACTGCGCTGGGCTGCGACGCCGATGGCGAGACCGGCTACAAGCGACAGATAGAGCGGCGCGCGCGAACCACCGGGCACGCCTGCCGCCGCGGCGACGGAATCGGGAGACGCGACCACCGCGCCGTCCGCGCCAACGATCGCACCGTCAACCATCGATGCGTCGGCAGGCGAAATGACCTTCTCGGCAGTGAAGACAACGCCTTCAGCGGTCTTCTTCGCGCCCTTGGCGACGGTCGAGAAGCCGCCGGGAGCAGCGCCGCTGTAGAAGGTGACCAGCGCGAGCACCAGCAAGATGACCGCGATCGCCGCCATCACGAAGCCCAGCGGTTTGGCGAGCTTTTTGACGCGGCCCACGATATACCCGCGCCTGAGGAACACGGTCCCCACAAAGATACCGACCACGAGCCCTGCGATTCCCACGGCAGCGTTGAGGTCGCCGCCACCCAGGCGCAACCATGCACGCACGGGACAGCCGAGGAATATCAGTGCGGAGACCATGAAGATGAATCCCAGAACGAAGCGGTAGACAGAACCCGAACCGCCACGGGCCTTGAACTCACGGAAGCTGATAGCTGCGACCGTGGCACCCAGCATCATGCCCACGATCTCCGGTCGGATATAGGCGAAGCCGTTCATCTTCATCGCTTCTCCGCCGAAGAAGCTTGAGATATCCCGCAGGAAGCATGCGATGCACAGACCCATGTTCCCCGGATTGCCCTGCTTGACCAGATACGCCGCAAACACGCCGATTGCCAGGCCAGTGGCGCCGAGCATCCACGCCGAAGGCCCCAAGACACGCCTTTTCCCCATCGAAACCCCCAAGGTGTCGAAAAACATAAGCTCTGCTGATACTTTGCATCAGCGAAACATAATGTCAAGCCTTAGGAGGGAGGATTAGCGAACCTGAGGAAACGCAAGGGCCGCCAGGAAGCGGCCCTGAAAAGCAGAATCGTCAGCAAGGCCGATGGTCTGGATTTCGGCGGCCAGTGCGTCTGCATGTGCGCGCGTCTCGGCGCTCACCAGCAGCGCTACTGCCCCTGCAAGGGCAGCGTTACCCACGAAATCCAGACGTCCGGCCAGTGGCGCGGGGATCATCCCTATCCGGGCAAGCGCTTCGCCGCGCACGTGCAGGCCAAAGCCGCCGGCCACTATCATCTCCGCGACTGCGTCCGGCGCCAGACCGGCATTCTCAAGCAGCATGTCCACCGCCGTGGCGATTGCGCCCTTTGCCAGCTGCAATTCCCGCACATCCCGCTGGGTGAGAACCACGCCTCCGCTCCGCGTTACGTCGAAGACTCGCTGATCACCGCGTTCGCGTACACGCGATACCCATGCATGATGCGGCTCCGCGGTGATGCGACCGCTCTGGTCCAGAGCGCCGACCTCAAGCATCGCCGCGACCAGATCGAGCAGCCCGCTCCCGCAGATACCCCGGGGCGGCGCGCCGTCGATCGTCTCGGCGATCAAGGTACCGGCATCGTTCCGTACACGTTCGATCGCACCCGGCTCGGCGCGCATTCCCATCTCTATGCTCGCGCCCTCAAGCGCCGGACCGGCAGCAGCGGAAGCGGCAACGATGTGCCCGCCGCCAAGCAGCACGATCTCGCCATTGGTGCCCAGATCCAGAAACAGCTTGGGTGTCTCGGCGCGGGTGATGCCGCTGGCAAGGAGCCCAGCCACGATGTCACCGCCGATGAACGCCGAGACCCCCGGTGCGACGTAGACGGGAGCATCGAAGGTCTTCATGCCTATGGCGGCCCCGTCCACCGTCTTGGACGAGACGAGCGCACCTGTGTAGGGTGCAGCGGCAAGCGGCCGCACATCTTCTCCAAGCAACAGCGCCCGCATGGCGGTATTGGCGACGACCGAGAACTCATGAACGTGCGCGGGCGTTGCTCCGATCCGAGCGACGAGCATCTCCGCGAGCCTCTCTATCTCGGCCACCACCGCTGAATGCAGTCCATCGGCGCCACCGGAGAGCGCCGCACTCACGCGAGACATCACGTCCGCGCCGTAGGACTGCTGCCCGTTTGGCGCCGAGATGTGCGCGACCTGGTCGCCGTTGCGCAGGTCCACCAGTGCGAGAGCAAGCGTGGTCGTCCCGATATCGGCTGCGACTCCCAGTAATGGTTCGCCAGCATCATCGGTGATGATCCCGCGCACGTACGGCGGCTCCACTTCAGGGCGCGAGACCGTCGCATGTTCCACGATTCGAAGATGCCCAGGCGCAGTGACGGCACCGACGTGCACCTCGCCCATCACCCGGGCGCGGCACGCAAGCCGCATACCCGCAGCGATCTCCCCGGCAGGCAACAGGGAACGCTCATCCTCGGTAAGCGGGCTCAGCGCACCGTGAGCGATGAGCCTGCAGCGTCCGCACCGCCCGACACCGCCACATGGGGCATCCACCGCCACGCCCGCATGGCGCGCCGCGTCAAGCAAAAGCGAGCCATGCGGAACCGAGATGATCACCCCTGGCGATGCGAAATGCACACGAGCGTCTGCCACTGGCCCACCCCAGGTCGGTATTCATGACAGAACCATCGTAGCCCAGCGGCTACAAGACTGCGTTGAACAAGTACCCCACAGCGATGATTCCCACCGCATTGATGGCAATGAAGATGCCGATGAGCTTGGGCTTGATGACCTTGCGCAGGATGATCATCTCGGGAAGCGAGAGCGCAACCACCGCCATCATGAACGCAAGCACCGTACCTATGGCCATGCCCTTGTCCACGAGCACGCTCACGATCGGGATCACGCCCGCAGCATTGGAGTAGAGCGGCACGCCGAGCAAGACGGCCACCGGCACCGCGAGCGGGTTACCCGGACCGGCGTAGCGCACCAGGAAGTCCGCCGGCAGGTAGCCATGCATGAAGCCGCCGATGGCAATACCTACAACGACGTAGGGCCACACCTTGCCCACGATCTCGCCTACGTAGCCCTTCGCATACGAGACCCGGTCCTTCCAGGTGAGCTCCTCGACAACACCCTCGCCCACCTTGATGCTGTACACGTACTCCTCGACCAGGTGCTCCAAACCGAGCTTCCCGATGAGGATGCCGCTGATGATGGCCACGGTCAGCCCCGCCACCAGGTAGAGCGCGGCGATCTTCCACCCGAACATCCCCAGGAGCAAGACGAGCGCGACCTCGTTGACCATCGGGCTCGCTACGAGGAACGAGAACGTGACGCCCAGCGGGACCCCGCTCTCCACGAAGCCGATGAACAGCGGCACCGCGCTGCACGAGCAGAACGGCGTCACCACACCAAAAGCGGCGGCAATCACATTTCCCACATAGAGCCGGGTGTTCGAGAGGTACTTGCGGGTCTTCTCGGGCGGGAAGAATGAACGGATGATCGCCACGGCGAAGACGATGGTGGCGAGCATGAGCAAGATCTTGGGGACGTCGTAGAGGAAGAACGCGAGCGCCTCACCGAATTGGCTCCCGTGAGCCAAACCTATGATGTCAAAAGTCAGCCAGTTAGCAAGCGCCTCAAGCAGCGCGAAGATATCCATCAGTGCAAGAGTCCTCTCAGTGGGAAGTCAGATCTCAGCAGCAGCAGTTTCCACAACCACAACCGCCGGAATCCGCAGACTTCGCACCGGAGATGATGCCATCGAGGTCGGAGGCGGAAGGCACGCGGCCGGACACCTTGACCTGTTCGTCTATGACGAGCGCAGGCGTGGTCATCACGCCGAACTCCATGATCTGCTGGAAATCGGTCACATGCTCGACCTCGGCCGTCACGCCCAGACGCTTCACGGACTCAAGAACCGCCTTCTCCAGCATGTTGCATTTGGTGCAGCCGCTACCCAAGATCTTGATGCGCATCGCTTGTCTCCTTCTTCGTCGTCACGCCACTTGGCGTCTTGTCTAAGAACAGCACCCGACGTCGCAGTCGGGCTCGGTACCTCGTAGCCAGCCGTTGATGATCGCAGCCGCACAACCTACGCCCGCTTCGACCGTTATCGCTCCAGCGGCGCAGTTCATCGCGCACGCACCGCACTCCATGCACGCGTCCCGGTCGCGGATGACAGCCTTTCTGTCTTGCATCTCGAAAACCGCATGCGGGCACACCTCGGTGCACAGCCGGCAGCCGACACACGCCGACTCGTCGAGCTTCAGGCTCACCACGCCGTCGATGTAACGCATCGGCGCGCTCACGGGGTCACCCCCAGGAATGCCGAAACGACCCATGCGACCACCGCAAGCGCAGCGGCACTCACCTGGAAGGGCAGTGCACGCCGCATCTCCCACGTCACGCCCGACGGTGACGCGACCGGCGTCGCCCCCGTGAAGTTCATAGCCAGATAGCTGGCCGCGGCGGTGACCCCGAGAACGATCGCCGCACCGCCGAACATGTTCGGCCTTATCCCTGCTGAGCCCACAACGGCGATCACTGCGATCGAGAACAGCAGCCCCACAAGCGCACCCTTCAGCGAGAACGCGCGTCCGGGGATCCACGGCAGGAGCGCAGGCGTCACAAACCCGCCCGCGAGCACAGCGGCAAGGGCGGCCAGCGCCGTGAACGCACCGCGCCGCACCATCGCGTCCGTCGAGAAGCCCCAACCGCCCACGCCGGACAGAAGCACGACCACCGCCAGTGCGAGCAGCGTCTTGGGACGCCACGCGATCGCCAACTCCACAGGCGTGAGCACGAGGCGCTCGCGAAGAGTGAAGGTCACCCGTCTCATCTCGGCGGTCGCCTTCATGCCTGCCGAGAGGAACGCGGGCACATCGGCAGCACGCACCGGTCCGTAGACCACGCGAAAGCCGGTTGCCGCATGGACGTCGTATGCGGCGACGCCGGGTGCGCCCAGCTGCGGAAGCACGAGCGTCCGATGACTCACGACATCGGCAAGGTCGGTCTCAAGCACCCGACGGATGACCTCGATCGTGCCAAAGGTGCCTTTGCCGGCTGCACACCACACATTCACGCCTTGAGTATCCAAGACAAGCATCCAGGCGTCAGCCCCGCCCAGCTCGCGTCGCAGGGCATCGAAGCTCAACTTGTAGTTGGCGGTGACCAAGACCGGCGAAGCGTCGTCCGGTGTCCCTGCGGCGTACAGCCCCGGACTCACCCGGAACCTCATGCGGCCGACGCCCCAACGCACGCGCCAGGCCCCAAGACGGTCAGACGCAGTGAGCGAAGTGGCTACGGTGGGCACCTCGCCCGCGGCGGAGCTCACGACGTCCGTCATCCAATGCGCGGGGACACTCACTCTGCGGGCCCATCGGGGCCACAGGAGCAAGCATCGCCCGAGACAGGGAGCGCGTCTGCCTGCCGGGCAACCGCTGCAAGCGTCCGGGCAAGCGCTGCGAACGCGGTGGGCTCCAGCGAGCAATGAAGCCACTGCCCCACCTTGCGCGTGCGCACCAACCCCGCTGAACGCAGCTTCTTGACGTGATGGGAGACGAGCGCGTCTGAAGCACCCAGCTCGGTGGCAAGCTGACATACGCACAGCTCTCCACGGGTGAGCATCTCCACGATCTTCAGTCTGCGCTCGTCGGCGAGCGCTTTGAGTACCTCGATATCCATGTGGGCAAGTCTAGTACCGGTGCGGAAAGACTGTCAAACGCATGTTTGAACACGCAGCTAGATATGGGTTCTATGCGCCGAGTAGAGCGACAACAAGCGTCTCGGGCAGCCTCGCCTCACGCATAGCGTCCGCAACGTCGCTCACCGCGTACTCCACGCGGTGCACAACCACACCCACCCAGACATCGCTTGTGCCTGCGGGTGCCGCAGCTGCATCGTCGCAGTAAGCGATCACTTCGCTTCGAGTCCCCAGAACAAGCTCCACCCAACACGCACGCACGTCGCCATCTTTGGGCTTTCCCACCGAGCCCGAGCTCACATAGTGGACGTGCGCACCCTCGACGACGATATCTCTGTGGTAGGGCACATGCACGTGTCCCACACAGACGACGTCCGCACCAGCAGCTGCGGCGAGCCGCACAAGCTGTGCGTCGGTCCTGTCGGGAAGAAGATACTCGTTTAGCTTGCGGGGGCTTCCGTGCACGAACAGCACGCGCGCATCCCCCTCGACGACCCTGTGCTCACGCTGGAGCCCCGCCAACCATCGGGCATCAGCGTCGTTGACGTGCGCCGAGGTGAAATCGTAGGACGCAGCACCGTCAGAACGCGCCTGCTCGGTGGCGTAATAGCATCCGCACTCGCCGCGACGATTCCCCACGCCATCATCGTAGTTACCCAAGATCACGGGAATCCCAAGATCGCGCACAGCATCGATCACCCCCGCAGGATCCGGCCCGTAGCCCACCAGGTCACCCAGGCAGATTCTCTCGGCGATTCCCTCCGCATCGATATCGGAGAGCACCGCTTCAAGCGCAAGCAGGTTTCCATGTATGTCCGAGAAGATCGCTATGCGTCGCATAGATCTATCGCGCCCATCTGACGACCGACACAAAGGATCGCCCTACGCACATGCAGCGCTGCTGCTGGTCTCTGCAGCGGGCGGTTCCATGGGAATTGTGACACAGAATGTCGTACCCTCACCAACGACTGACTCCAATGAGATCTTTCCCCCCAGAAGCTGCACAAGAGACTGCGAGACACTCAGCCCCAGACCCGCACCCCTAACGCGTGGAGCGGTTCCTGCCGCTCCCTGGTAGAAGGCATCAAACACGTGTTGCAGATCCTCCGGCTTGATTCCCGGCCCGGTGTCGCGCACATATAGCAACACCTCACCGCCAACGCAATCTACCTTCAGCGCCACATGCCCGCTCTGAGTGAATTTCACAGCGTTGCCCAGCAGGTTGAGCAGGATCTGCCTGAGCTTTGTCTCATCGGAGTGGACGATGCGCACTCCCGCGCAACAAACCTCGACGCGCAGCTCAATGCCCTTCTGCTCCGCGATGGGACGCATCGTCTCCATGATATGTCGCGCCACATCGTTCACGTCGAACTTGCTGGTATGCAGCACCATGAAGCCCGACTCGGCGCTCGACAGGTCAAGTAGCGACTCGATCACCGAAGCCAGATGCCTCCCGGCATCCAGGACTATCTGCACTTGATCATGCTGTTCGGCGTTCAAGCCACCAGAAAGCTCCCGTGCCAGAGAACCGGCAAAACCTATGATCGACTGCAGAGGCGTCCGCAGCTCATGACTCATGTCCGAGATGAAACGGTCCTTCAGATTCGTGGCGTCCTCAAGCTCAAGGACGGTTCGCTCCAGCTTCATGTTGAGATCGACGATACGTTGTTGCGCCGCTTGCTCTTGGGTCACATCTCGCAAAACGATCGAATCGCCGAGTAAAGCGCCTGACCTGCTGACCATGTGTGCGACAGTCACCTGATACAGATGAGCATCCAGGTCGAACAGGCAGGATACATCGGGTTCAGTCGCCTCATTCCGCTCGGCAAGATAGGCCCAAAACGATGGAGCGATATCTGAGAGACACTCTCCGGCCTTCGCCCCGGGAAACACGGCATGAAACGAATCGTTGAAGACCACGATCCGGCCCTCCGCTCCGATGACCACACCGCCGTCTCGCATCGAGCGGAACGCATGCCCCTCGGCAACAGGCACGATGTCCAAGAGCCCCACCCTGAACACTGCAACAGCGAGCAACAGGTCAAGCAACATGAACAACACAACGGTGGGGTTGAACGGCAACGCAAGACCGGTGATGCTCCGTGACATCCAGACAACGTTTCCTATCAACGGGATGAGAGCGGCGATCGCCAATACAGAGAACAAGCTGCGGCGGGGACCCGCCGGCTCGCGCAACACGGCCCTGGTGTAGACGAACGAACTCAGCATCACGAGGGCGTACATGGCCACATTCAGCACGCTGCCGAGAGGCCCATAGGTGAAGTCCGCGACCGGAGCGGTACCTCCCCAGGTCACGAACAGGCCGTGCACCGGATTCGAGAACATCACAATCACGAGCAAGGCACCGGGCACACACGCTGCCACGGATCGCCAGCCACGTGTCAACGCCCGAAGGCCGGTCACATCCACGGCGAACAGCAGCCACGTAGTCACCGCAAGCGCCACGCCCACCTGCCCGAGTGCAAAGAGTGCCCGGCCGACGATCACCGTATCAGTGGGGTCGAACCAACCGCTGACTCCCAGACCGAGGAAGTAGCTCACCGACCAGAAGTAAGTACCCAGATTCATGAGACCGAAGAGGATGCGGCGGCGAGAACGACTCCGTGGCAACAACGCGAGCATGCCGAGCATGGCGCTAAGAGTAGCCGCGACGCCCGGCAGCATCCGTACGAGTCCCTCGGACACGCTCTCGCCCTCCCTGACGGCACTATACGCTCACATCACATAAGGTTTCTTCATTATACCGTGCAGCGGACCGTCAGTCAGCCATCAGCTGATGCAGGGTGTCCACCACTCTGGTCGAACACCTTCCTAACGGCACTACACGCTCACGCGAATGGAGTCACTGATGCTCATCTACTTCATCGTCTTCTCCTGCGGCGCATGCTTGATGGGCCTGGAGATTCTGGGCGCCCGTGTCTTAGCCCCCGTAATGGGCAACTCGATCTTCGTGTGGGGCAGTGTCATCTCAAGCTTCATGGCGGCGATGAGTGCCGGATACTGGCTGGGTGGCGCGGTCTCGGACCGCTTCGGTGCATCACGCTCTTTGGGGACCGTGATCGGCAGTGCGGGCATCTGGACGGCGCTTTCACCACTGGTGGCAGACGTCTCGCTTGAATGGGCCGGAACGCTTGGGCCGCGCGTGGGCTCGCTGGTAGCCACGACCCTCATTTTCACAGGCCCGGCATTCTTGCTCGCCATGGTGTCACCCATGGGCGTCAAGCTCGTGTCGGCCAAAGGGCTGGGCCGCATCGGTCGTTCTGCAGGAGGACTCTATGCGATCTCAACCGGGGGCAGTATCTTCGGCACGCTTGCCACAGCGTTCTGGCTGATTCCTCTGATGCAGGTTGAGCCGCTCACCATAGGTATCGGACTCGCATTGACAGTGATCGCATTCGTCAGCCTAGGTCTGCCTGGGGCAGATCCCGACGACGTCGCTCCACGGGAACTGGGCGTGCGGTGGATGGGCGTCACAGTGACACTCGCGGTTGTGGGAGTGACTGTGGGCAGCGCCATGCTGATGCGCGCAGGACCGGACACTACCGCCAACAGCGATGGGGAGGCTGTTATCTTCAGGCAAGACACCCAGTATCACCGGATCACCGTCACAGAAGCTGACGGAGTGCGGTACCTGCGATTCGACAAGAGCCGACAGTCGGGCATCGAGCTGGAAGACGGCTACACCAGTGTCATCAAGTATCCCGACTACATGCACCTGACGCTCGCAGCCAATCCGGACGCCAAGAGAGTGCTTGTCTTGGGGCTAGGCGGTGGCACCATCACCAAACGCATGTGGCGGGACTATCCGGAGATGACCATCGATTCTGTGGAAATAGATCCTGCGGTCAGCGATGTAGCCGGTCGCTTCTTCGGTCTTCCTGAAGACGAGCGACTCACCACCCACATCGCGGACGCCCGACGCTTCGTGCAGGAGTCCGACGAACTCTACGACATCATCATCATCGATGCGTACTACGCAGACTCGTTGCCGTTCCATCTGACCACCGAGGAATTCCTCCAAGAGGTGAAAGCGCGTCTGGCTCCCGGAGGTGTCATGGCATACAACGTGATCTCCTCGGTAGAGGGCGAGCGTAGTGAGCTCTTCCGCAGCATGTACCGGACCGCAACCGGCGTCTACGACCATCTGTGGGTCTTCCCTATAGGCATCGGTCGCGACAACGCAGTGCGAGCCAACCGAAACATCATCGTCCTTGCCACGGATGAGGACTTCAGCGAAGCGGAACTACGAACGCGCGTCTCCGGTCGAGTGGATGGCAGAGTGACGATCGAAGGATTCAAGACCTTCGGTCAAGACCTCTATACCGCCGTCATACCGCTGGGTGACGTACCGAAGCTCACTGACGGGTATGCGCCCACCGATTCATTGATCCACGTCAACTGACGGGAGCAGGCGCGAGCACGGCTCACTCAGCCACTGCGCCATGCGTACCGCAGCAGGAGAAGGGCCGCACCATCAAGATGCGGCCCTTCTCTCACACTACGGTCGTTGCTACCTCGGGGGACGCACTATCGCTTCGACTTCACTCTGAACTGACGTCGAAAGAGCCAGAGTACGACCGAAGTACTGAACGTCGATGATGTCTTCGCGGTGATCCGTCAGCTCACTCGCTGCAGCCGGGCTCAGCGCATCGGGTGCCGTCAGCAACAGCACTCCACCGCGAGTACCGATACCCGGCCCACCACAGAGGGCATCCGGGAAGTCCTGCCCTGTAGCGACACCGACTGTTGAGAACTCGGCGAGTCCCGCATCTGAGGCCCAACGAGCTATGAGGGCAGCGGTCTCATAGCGGTCTCTCCCACCGATACGCTCGGTGGGAACGCCCAGGCTGAGCTGGATTCCGCTCTCAACCCGCACATCAACGGCCTCGTTGGCACCCAGCACCGCTGCGCCGCTCACATCGTAGTCATACAGCACTTCGACGGTGGAGGTGGGGAGCATCTGCGGCCCGACGAGAAGGATGGGCATGCGGTTCGCGTACGCTACCGGAGAGGCCGCCAAGGCATCTGCGAACTGATCTCCCCGGGCGATGAACACGTTGCCCTCGAACTCACTGTTGGCAATGACGTGTTCAGCGATGAGAGCAGCCGTCTCGTAGCGGTCCCTTCCGCCTATACGTGTGACATCAAGATCAAGGTCGACCAGCGCGTCCTCTACCGCATCATTCACCGCGCTGTCTCCGCCGACGATGATCACTCGAGAGGCCCCAAGCCGCACTATCTCATCAACGACAGCAGGGTACAGGGTACGCCTGGGCGTCAGGAGCAGAGGCGCATCATACACACCGCATAGCGCCGATGCGGTCAGGCCATCCGGGAAGTGCTCTCCTGTGGCCAAGACAACGGTCTCTGCGGTGTCGAAGTTCTGCTCAACCGCCTGAATCGCGGTGTCGTAGCGATTTGGGCCACCAACGCGTCCGGTAGGTGTGTATTCGTAAGCACCCATGTCGGGAACAGCCATCCCGTCGCCATCGCCGTCGATGGGGCGATACGTGCCGGTGAAGTCCTCAAACGGACCCCACTCGTCATATGCAACATCAACACAAGGCGAACCGTACGATAGCCGATAGTCGCCGTCAGCTGCATCCATGAAGCGAGGGTCGTCGTAGATGAGGCCCTCCTCGTGATACCACACAAGACCGTTTGTGGAAGCAACATCAAACTCCGCCGTCTGCGGTGCCGACCTCAAGTCGTCGTAGTACATCCCGAGAGCACCCGAGTAGTAGACCGATGAACCGAGCTCCATGGGGATAGAACCCTGGGACGCCACATCAGAATCGTCAGACACGCCATCCCAGATGATCGAGCTTGTGACGTATACGTCTGCGTAGTCTCCGACGCTCCACAACCCCCATAGGGAGCCATTGTCAGCCAACGTGCAGTTCACGATATCTCCGTAGGTATCAGTCATAGCGACTGTGGGGAACTCGATCTCATTCCCTGCGAAGATAGAGTTCGCAATCAAGGTATACCCACCGATGGCGAACCACGCGGTCTCACACGTGTTGCGGATGAAGAGCGTCTTCTCGACGAAAGTAGAGGAGCCGTAGAAATCCTCGGTATTCACCGCACCCGGATCCGTACCATCCTCTGGCCATTCAGGGGCTGTGTGCTCAAGCCCGACGGACGTCAGTCCCGCGTAATCACCAAAGGTGCCCACCGCGGCAAAGCCATTGTGATCGCTCACAACGCAGCCGCTCATAGAGAGTCCTGAGTCGATCGCGGATATCGCAGCGAGTTCCCCTTCATTGCCCGAGAAGGTAGTCTCGTCGAACTGCAGCATCGAATCCAGTCCGCACACTCCGCCGCCTGCCATTTCCGGGATGATCGAACTCGCCTGGATCACCGTCGCTTCATCCCAAACGCTCGCAGACTCAAGCGCAAGTACCGCAGGGATCGCATTATCCGCGATCAACGAGTCCTCAACGAACAGCTCGCCATAACGGACATAGACTCCGGCGCCGGCAGTCCCGGCGCGGTTCCCGGTGACCTCACAACCCTGAAACTCAACACACGAGAACTCGATGAAGACGCCGCCGCCAAGATCGGTACCGTCAGAATACAACTGCGTGCTTCGAGCCTCACCGTCCGACAAGGAAGGGTACTGGCCATTGTCGCTGATGATCGAGTCGACGATATACACCTCGCTATCGCCTACGTTCAGACCTGCCCCCTGGTAGCCGTTGTTGCCCGTGACCACAAGATCAGAGAGCTCTGCGAAGCACTCCCGTAGCGTGATTCCGCTGCCAGCCACCATAGCGACGAGCCCTTCGATATCTGCACCGGTGACAGTGAACCCCTCGAGGCCGAGGTCCCCACCGTAGGCGTAGATGACGGAGCTGTTCGTGCCACCCCCGTCGATGATCGTCTGAGCAGAACCGCCCGTTGAGTAGATGTCGATCGACTTACCATCTGTTCGCAAGGGGAATGACTCGTATGCTCCGTACGTTCCGGGAGCCACCTCAACGGAATCCCCATCCTCGGCGGCCGACAGCGCCGCACCGATACTGCGGAACGGGTCAGCCTCCGTGCCCGACCCGTCGGCGGAAGCTGCCGCATCGACGTACCAGGTGGTGCCCCCTGGAGGAGCGACTGTGACGGCCACAGCAGGCCCGATCGGAAGCATCGCCGCCATCAGAGCAATAGTGGTGAACAGTGCAAGAACACGCGATAGACGGCCGGAACGGTGCCTTTGTCGCATCCGGAGTCTCCCCTCTCTGGAGTGCATGGCAGGTACGGCGGGCTATGATTCACCCGATCTCTTTTCTAAGGTAACGTGAATCACACCGGTTCAGTAGCAAAGATTGACAGACGGGCCGAATCAGCGGGTGCGCGGCGACGCACAGGCCGTACAACCGTGCTCGCTACCCGAACGCGACCACATTCGGATCGATAAGCCCATCGACTGAGCTCCACGTGCGGTGCACAAGCTTGCCTCGGCCATCGCGCTTCCCCTCGTACATCAGCGCATCGGCCAGCTTGACCACATCATCGATCGAGTCCGGAACATCCAGAAGCCGAGCCGCCCCGCGGCGTCGGTCTCCGGCAGCAACAGCGCGAACTCATCTCCGCCGAGTCTGGCAAGGAGATCGGTGGTCCTCAGGCGACTGTGCGCGGTCTTGTGTTGCGGCGGAGCATGCCAAGAGCCACTTGCGCTCGATCCTCGAAGGCCCGGCCGTTGGCCACCTGGGTCAGCGGGTCTGTCCGGGCGAGCGCCCGGTCGTCATCTCTAAGTACAGCCATACAGCCGCGCTGAGAACGGCCAGGGTGATACCCGCGCGCTTGCCCACAAACCACGTCGCAAAGACCACGGGGGTCAGATAGAAGATGGAGAAGCTCGCCTTCACGCACCATCGATGATCTCCCTTGGCCCAGATCCCCGGACGGCATCAGGCTCCTTAAGGGTCAACGTGCAGAGGTATGGAATCTCTCTCCTGCGTCTGCCAGACTCTCATCTTAGGCACCCCGACGCTAGGAGCGCCCATGTCCGTTTCAGCTGAACGCGCACTTGAGATGCTAGGTGAGGGCAACCGTCGCTTCGTGCGCGGCGAAGCGCAGGGCCGCTATAGCGCCGAAGAACGTGGCAAGACGCTTGAAGGCCAGGAGCCATGGGCCGTCATCGTGGGCTGCTCGGACTCACGCGTGCCTGTCGAAGCGGTGTTCGACGTGGGCGTGGGTGAGTTGTTCGTCGTCCGAAGCGCAGGGCACGTGCTCTCTCAGGCCGGTCTGGCTTCCGTGCGGTTCGCCGTCGAGAAGCTGGGGACGAAGCTTGTGGTCGTCTTAGGACACGAGGACTGCGGCGCGGTCAGTGCGGCGCTCGCCCCGGATCCGCCCGCCTGGCTCGGACCGATCATCGACCACATCGACGTCTCGGCCGTCGACCCGTCACATGCACCCCATGACGCTGACGACGCTCTGCTAGCCGCAGCGGTGGATGCGCATGCACTTGATACCGTGGAAGAACTCCACGCGTGGTTCATCGAGAACGATGTGCCGACGCCTCCCACCGTCGTCGCCGCCGCATACAAGCTGGAGAGCGGCGAGGTGCACTGGCTGTAGGCGAAACCTACTCCGGGCCGGCGGTACCGGAAGCCGTGCGCCGGGCCCTGGCTGCGCGATCGAGGCTCTCGAACGTCTCGTCAGCGGCTCTAGGAGCCTCTATCCCGTAGTCATAGGGCAAGTCGTCCACTGTCCCAGGGACGCCATCCTCGTCAGCCGAGTCGTCCGCGTAGTCATCCATTGCGCAGTCCTTGTCGCTGCAGCCGATCTCGCGACCGCCACTGCGCGACACCAAGACTCCGCCTTCACGCACCAGCTCGTCATCCTCAAACCAGGTGTCGCCGTCTCTTGGAGTCATCGTTCCTCCCGGGTCTCTCGGCCGCACTTAGTAGTTCATTCCCGAGATGGGGCACTCCCCGAGCGTTTCTTGAGCACGAATCCGATGAGGACCGCAAAAGCCAGCGTCAGGGCCGCACCAACGACACCGGAAAGACTGGTTCCGGCGTTGGCGTCCTCCGCGCTCCCGTTCCTGAAGCCGTAGTCGGGCAGGAAGGAGGTCTTCTCCTGCAGATCGGCGCTGGCTGTATGCACGTCGGCGTCAGCAGCCTCAAGCTCCTCGCTGCCGGTCACCTTGGCAATGGACCATTCAAGCCCGTCAGGGTTACTGGATGCATACCAGGAGAGCAGCGCTCCTGAGACCAAAGCCACGCCAAGCAGCCCGATGAGCACCGGCTTGAGGTTGAGACCGCCAAGACGCTGCCGCTGAGCTGTACGAGTGAGAAGCTCAGGCTGAGCACGCTGGACGAACAAGACGACCGCCGCAGTCACCAATCCCTCAACGATGCCGATCCCCAGGTGGATGGGCTGCATGACCGCAACAAACGTTCCGAACGGCAACTCACTGATGCCAGAAAGGGTCGTCTCGGCAACCACACCGAAGGCTCCCAACTGCAAACCGACGATCGCGGCGATCAGGCTCCCGGTGAACAGCCTTGTGCGCGTTGGATCAGAGCCGACGATCTTGCGATAGACCAGCGGATACGCGATGAACACCGAGAGGAACCCCATGTTGAAGATGTTCGCGCCAAGCGCGAGCAAACCGCCGTCGGCGAAGAAGAGCGCCTGAACGCTCAGCACGGAGGCCATCACCAGGAAGGCGGCGTAAGGTCCCAATAACACGGCGAGTATCAATCCCCCGCCCAGATGCCCGCTTGAGCCGGTCGCCGGAATCGTGAAGTTGAGCATCTGCGCCGCAAAGATGAACGCGCCCACCACGCCCATGAGCGGAACCTTGCGGTCATCGAGCTCGTCGCGAACCTTCTTCGCGCAGTACACCGTGGTCACGGCTGTGGCCGCCCACATCGCCCCGCCCACCGCCGGAGAGATCAGCGCATCTGCCATGTGCATGGAGCGTCCCCCTTCGTTGCCGTAGCACGAGTTCGATCGTGCGTGCTATGATTTTGAGATTCGTGCTACTCCTGTGAGAACCGTATGGCATCGCCGGACGCTCGTCAACCGGGGAGCTACAGCGGTACGACCACAGCCACGTCGTTCACCGATGTCACCGCCACATCCACCCCGTAGACAGCAGACACCACATGTGGGGTCACCACCTCCGGGCCGCCACATGCATGCACCACGCCTTCGGACAGGAAGCAGAAACGATCAGCGAAGCGAAGCGCCAGGTTCAGGTCATGCATCACCGCCACCACCGCGACTCCATGCTCACGCGTGACACGACGGACGGTACCCAGTACGTCCAGCTGATTGCGCAGATCAAGACTTGAGGTCGGCTCGTCTAAGAGGAGCACGCGGGGTTCTTGTGCCAGCGCCCTCGCGATCGCCGTCTTCTGCAGCTCGCCTCCTGAGAGCTCGTCGATGGTGCGGAGCGCTATGTGTCCCAGACCGAGCTGATCGATGACACGCTCGGTCACCTCGTAGTCCCGCCTGCCTGCGTCCCACTCGATATGCGGACGCCTTCCCAGCAGCACGGTGTCATACACGGTCATGCGCGAGGACTCCATGCGCTGCGGAACGTAGCCCACCTGCCGGGCAAGCTCGACGCGCCCAAGCCGCTTCGTATCGGCATCGTCAAGCAGCACCGCTCCGTCGTTGGGACGCAAAATGCGATTGATGCACTTCAGCAGGGTGGACTTCCCGGCTCCGTTGTTCCCCAGAACCGCCATGAACTCGCCGGGGGCCACTGCAAAACCGACTCCCGACAACACGGGCGTACTTGCGTATCCAAACCTCATACCGTCAACTCGCAAGATCATCGCAAGCTCCCCCTTCCCGTGAGGAGATACAGAAACAGCGGGGCGCCCAGCAAAGAAGTGATAGCGCCCACGGGCAACACGACCGGGGATACAACGACACGGGCAAGCGTGTCGGATACGAGCAAGAGCAACGCACCGGCGGCCACTGATGCAGGCAACAAGAAGCGATGGTCGCTTCCTATCACACGTCTGACCATGTGAGGGCCCACGAGCCCGATGAACCCGATGATGCCGAGAAAGGCAACGACAGTGGCGGTTACAAGCGAAGCCACGAACATCCCTGTAAGCCGCATCCGGTCGACATTCACTCCCAGTCCGCGTGCCGATTCGCTACCCGCCTCCATCGCGTTATAGTCCCAGCGATGCCACATGAAGTACGCGCTGCCCAGCACGGTCGTGGTAGCCATGATCGCCACGTCCCGCCATGACGCACGACCCAGATCGCCGAACGTCCAGAAGACGACCGCCGCGACCTTGGCGTCTTCGGCGAAGTACTGGAGCAACACGGTACCCGCCGAGAACAACGAGCCGAGGGCGACGCCGGCCAGGACCATCGTCTGCGGCGAGACCCCCCGGTACTTGGAAAACGCCACGATAGTCAGCGTCGCCACCATGGAACCCGCGAACGCACACCCCGCCACCGACCATGCGTCCATGACCCTGACCGCATCAGCCGACGCACTACCCGTGACACCGGCGCCCAGCCCTACGATGGCAACAGCCGCGCCGAATGCGGCACCCTGAGAAATGCCGAGCGTGAACGGTGAAGCCAGGGGGTTGCGCAGCACGCTTTGCATGACCGCCCCCGCAACAGCCAGGCCCGCACCCGCGACAACGGCTGTCGCAACGCGGGGCAATCGCACGTTCCACACGATTGCGGAACTGGCCTTCTCGGAAAGACCAACGAGGCTGCGAAGCACTTCACCGGTGGACAGACCCACCGCGCCCACCCGGACTGCGACAACTGCGAAAACCGCAGTGGTCATCACAAGTGCGACAAGCAGCAGCATCTTGCGACGAGTGTGCTGCGCATAGTACTCCCTGTAGGGCACCTGCGACATAGCGCCCTACTCTCCAAGAAGGGCGACGGGGCCAAAACCGCCGCCGTGGACCTCGACCAAGGCGTCATATACGGGACCGCCGACCAGAAACGTCGCGAGCTCGTCGGCCTTGGCTGCAGGGTCGACATCCGCGAACTGCCGGGGAAACAGCACCGACCCTGCATAGTAGGCATCCGCCAGGGCGATCTCGACGTTGGTCCAGTAGTTGTTGAATGGCAACTGCCCGTAGACCCTCCCTTGAGCGACGGCGGTCATGCTCTCGTAGAGAGGACGATTCACGGCGACGTCTTGTAGCACGAGCCCCAGTCCGCTGCGATCCACGAACAGACAGTCCGGGTCCCACTCCACGAGCTTCTCTTTGTCGATCATGAATGTGCCGGAGCCCAACCCTTCGGCCACATTGAGCGCACCGATCGCCTCAAACGGCGGGTACTCCGCCTGTGTGCTCTCCAGGCCATGCAGACCTTTGTAACCGAGTGCACCCACGAAAGCGGTCGCCTTGTCATCGTCATCAACGTCGGCCGTGCGCGCAGACAGATCGGCCATCGTGTCTCGCAGATACGCCGAGACCTCCGCGGCACGCTCCCGGGTATCAAGCACCTCCCCGACGACGTCGATTGACTCGAACAGCGGCTCGCCGAAGGTACCCACATCGCCGTAGCTGAGCACATACACCGGTACACCGGTCTTGGCGGCAAGCTCATCAGCAGCATTCGCATCCGCGAACTGAGCTACGAAGATCACATCCGCATCGACGCCCAGGATACGTTCGGCGTCCGGAGCGGAATCTGGACCACCCACTCCAATGACCGGCAGTTCAAACAAGTGCGGATTGGCCAGGAGATAGGGGCGCGAGATCGGAGGCTTGCTCTCTATCTCTTCTATGCCGACGACCTTGTCCGCCCCGCCGGCATACACCACCAAGCGGAGCGCGCCCGACCCGATGGCCACCACCCGCTCCACCGACTCCGGAACCTCCACCTCTCTGCCGGCGAGGTCCGTCACCGTCTGCGGCGACGGGTCCGCACCGCTCTCCCCTGCGGTCTGTGCAACGGTACAACCGGTCAGTACAAGCGATGCCATGAGCAAGGCCGTCAGGGCGGCAACCACGAGGCGTTTCACATGAACCTCCAGATAGCACGTCAAAGGGCGGTCATACCGGTCAGCCGTTGATCTCCCACGCACGTCCGTAGCTGTTCGAACAGGGTATGCAGCACGGTTCGCCGTCACGGAGACGGCTGCGCGGCTCCATGACAGCCTCACCGCATACCGCACAGATCACCGAAGAGAAATGTTGAGCGGCCGGGGGAACGTCCACCTCGACCTCGCTCACAGCTCCAAAGAGCTCCTCCGGCTCATCCAGCAGTCGGAGAGCCTTGTTGATATGGCCGTCCCAGAATGCAGTCTGTTCGGCCGCTGAAGCCTCGCCTGTCGCTACAAGACGACGTAGCTTCTCGGCGGCGTCATCGCTCTGCAATCCGTTGGGCCGCAAGACCACGCGTATTGCGCGGCCGTCGGATCGACGCACCAGGGTGAATGCCTGCTTGCCATAGTCCTTGTAGATGAGGTTGCCCTTGCCCAGCGTACAGCCCGTCATGAACTGAAAGGCATCCACGCCGCACGCATCGGTCTCCACTATGCCCAGCAGCTGCTCATCAGAGCCACGTTGCACTCCCAGCCGATCCATCGCGATGACCGCCGCCCGGTAGCCAATCGTCAGTCCGGGGCAGAAGTGCCCGTGGAAGTCGATGGCCGCCGCCAGATCGTCCGGAATACGCTGGCGAACCGACTCTGCAAGCTGCATTGAAGCCGTGGCCATTGATGCGCGACCGGTTTCGCCCATAGATCCCCCTCCGTTGGAACACCGTGTGGGCCAGACCCCCTGCCCGTGTTGGTGTTGTTGGTGTTACGTGTCCAAAATTCGTGCTACTGTTCGAGTGACCGTAAGGCCAGCAAAACCGCACGTCAAGCGCATTGCCGCAATTCGCACACACTGCGCAAGTGATGTGTCAGAAGTGCTATCCAAAGGGCGGTTCCGTAGCACGCAGCGAGCAAGAAAGGGGTCCAGATGCCCGAAGTGGTCCGCTTTGGAATCTCAGCCGATGAACGTCTCCTCGACCGTTTTGACGCCCTGATCGCCGAGAAGGGATACGTCAACCGCTCGGAAGCGGTGCGAGATCTCATCCGCAATGCCCTTGTCGAAGAGCAGTGGGCGGCGGGCGATGAGGAAGCCGTGGGCACGGTGACCCTGGTCTACGACCACCACTCCAGCGACCTTGGCGACAAGCTCACCGAACACCAGCACTCCCACCATGAGGTCATCGTCTCAACGCTGCACATACATATGGATGCGCATCACTGCCTTGAGGTGGTCGTACTCCGCGGCCCGGCGCGTGAGATCAAGAGGATCGCCGATGAACTCATCGGCACCAAAGGCGTGAAACACGGCAAGTTCGTGGCCAGCACCACCGGCGACGGCCTCGTCTAGCACGTATGGCCTCCCTCGAAACAGGACTCTACGAATTGGGACAGCTGGACAGGCTAGCTTCCCAAGACACGCCGGTGCACCGCCTTGACCCTCGCGCCAAAGTGCTCACCACGCTGGTGTTCCTGGTCTGCGTCGTCTCCTTCAGCAAGTACAGCATTCTGGGTATGGTGCCGTTCGCGCTCTTCCCTATCGCCATGGCAAGCGAGGGCCGTCTGCCCCTCAGGTTCCTGGCACGCAAACTGGTAGCTGTCGCGCCGTTCGCCATATTCATCGGGATGTTCAACCCCTGGTTGGACCGCGACGTCATCATGTACCTGGGCGACATAGGGATATCCGGCGGATGGGTTTCTTACGCTTCCATAATCGGTCGCTTCCTGCTGACCACCTCGGCGGCACTCGTGCTCATCGGCACCACCGGCATGATGGGTGTTTGCATGGCCATCGAGCGCCTGGGGGCCCCGGACGTGTTCGCCACCCAGCTACTGTTCTTGTACCGCTACATCTTCGTTCTAGGTGAAGAGGCGATGCGCATGTCGCGCGCCCGGGCGCTGCGCTCCTTCGGCAGCCATGGAATGGGCATGCACGTCTATGGTCAGATGCTGGGACAGTTGCTGTTGCGCACCTACGACCGGGCGCAGCGGGTGTACCTTGCCATGCAGTGCCGCGGCTTCGACGGCCACGTGCGTGTGATGCGCACATTGCGGCTCACGGGCCGTGATGTGACGTTCACGCTCGGCTGGTCGGCAGCATTCGTGCTCTTCCGTCTCTACAACGTCCCGCTCCTGGTAGGCCACTTCGTCACGGGGTTGATCACATGAGCCATCACAGCATCGCCGTAACCGACCTTGCTTTCGCCTATCCGGACGGCACAGACGCCCTGAACGGAGTAACGTTCGAGATCACACACGGCGAGTCCGTGGCCATCGTTGGAGCGAACGGCGCCGGCAAGTCCACCTTGCTCATGCACCTCAACGGATTCCTCTCCCCCGCCTCAGGCAGCGTGCGTATCGGCGACATCCCCGTCACCAAGGGCACTCTCCCCGGCATCCGCAAGACGGTGGGGATGGTGTTCCAGGACCCCGACGACCAGCTGTTCATGCCCACGGTCTACGAGGACGTCGCTTTCGGCCCGGTCAACCTTGGCCTGCCTGCCGAGGAGATCGATACCCGCGTCACCGAAGCACTCACCCGGGTGGACGCGCTCAAGCTCAAAGATCGCCCGCCGTACCGGCTCTCCGGTGGCGAGAAACGGGCTGTAGCTATCGCGACAGTCCTCGCGATGTGGCCGAACGTCCTTGTGATGGACGAGCCGTCCTCTAATCTTGATCCCAAAGCACGGCGCCGGCTGATAGAGCTTCTCGGCACCTTCGAACACACCAAGATCATTGCGACGCACGACCTTGATCTCGCATTGGATCTTTGTGATCGCACCATCATCATGAGCAACGGTACCGTCGCTGCCGACGGCCCGACGCACGAGATCTTCAGAGATGACGCGCTGCTCGCCACAAGCGGGCTTGAACGCCCCCTGGCGATGCAGGGCTGCCCTGTATGCGGCGGCAACCTTTCGCCCTGAAGCCCAGCGAGCAACGTCGATTTGCGCGGTTCGCTATTGGTATGCTGATGGCTCCTCTGGATGGTGCCCTTATCATCCACAGGCGCAAGATGCCCGCAAACTGCAAGTAGGGATGCATGGTCCAAACAGGCAGACAGACTGACGACACGAAGCCGGCAAAGCATGATCGCCGAGGTGATATCTTGGCGGTTCTGGGCCTTATACTCGTGATTGCCGGGATCGGAACGGCGCTCTGGCGCTACTGGCCCGATCTCACCTACTCGGTGGGCCTGGTGGACGACAGCTATCCATATCCAAGCAAGCTTCTGCGTGGCGGCGAATCGCCTGAAAGCGAAGAGCTCCCCGCAGATTCACGAGTAGTGATTCCCGCGATCGGCGCGGATGTGGCGGTCTTTGATGAGAACCAGTGGCAGGCTCTGAGGGATGGCGCGTATCGGCACATCGAGACGGAACTACCTGGTGAGGGTGGAACGACGACGCTGGCAGGACACCGTGAAGCAGGCAAGTTCGCCCTGCTTTCCAAGCTCAAGCCCGGCGATGTCGTGATCTTGTACTGGGAGGGCACGGAGTACGACTACGAGGTGACATCGGTGAGCACCACAGGGCCTGACGATGTCGAGCCTCTTGAGAACACCGGCTACGAGCGACTCGTTCTCTATACGTGCGTGCCGCGCTTCATCGGCAACAAGCGAACAGTGATAGAAGCAACGCCTGTCTTCTAGCGCCGCTTCAGCGACAGCACGAATGTCGCGACAGCCAGAGCGATGATCGCCGCGGTCTTCTGCCAGACCGCCCAGGCAAAGGTCCAGATCCACACTCCTAGCATGTAGGGCAGCAACGCCACCCACATGGCGATCCGGGACACCAGCGTCTGGTCCAAGATCCACTGCCAGACACCATCAAGCCCACCCGGCACGCCACCGTAGGCGAAGTACGCGAACACCCCCCAGCCGGTGGCCACGATCAGTAGCCACACCGCCATCACGATGGTGCGCAAGGCGCTACGGGTGTGAAGCTCCGCGCTCGCACTCGTCAGCAGCAACAGCAGCCAACCCGTGAGCACAACGGCGATCGCAATCCAGACAAGTGACATAGTGCAGGTCTCCTAGAAATCGCAGGTCTCAAGCTTGTCGAAAACGGTTCCCACGCGCGCCAGAAACGCCCACGGGTCGAATATCTCATCCATCTGGCCGGCAGTCAGCGGACACTCTGCATCGGCCTCGAGGTTCTCCCGGTAGGTGGCACCGCCACGGGCGTTCTGGACATCGTCCCAGACCTTCATGGCATTGCGCTGGACGATAACGTACGCGTCCTCGCGCGACATGCCCGAGTCGACCAGGGCCAGCAGCACCCGGCTGCTGAAGATCAGACCGCGAGTCGCCTCCAGGTTCGCCGCCATACGCTTAGGATAAAGAACCATCCCGTCCAAGATCCACTCGAGCTTGCCCAGCAGATAGTCCAACCCGATGGTCGAATCGGCAAGCACTACGCGCTCTGCCGAGGAGTGCGAGATATCACGTTCGTGCCAGAGCGCAACGTTGTCAAAACCCACCTGCGCGTTCGCTTTGACCACCCGCGCAAGCCCGCACACGCGCTCGGCAGTGATGGGATTGCGCTTGTGTGGCATGGCCGAGGAGCCCTTCTGGCCCTTGGCGAACGGCTCTTCTGCCTCAAGCGTGTCCGACTTCTGGAGCGCGCGCACCTCCGTGGCGATCTCCTCGGCAGAAGCGGCAACGGTGGCAAGCACCGCGAGCAGCTGCGCGTGGCGATCGCGAGCGATGACCTGGGTGGAAAGCGGATCGGGCGTCAGGCCCAACTTCTCGCAGACGTAGGTCTCCACGAAGGGGTCGATGTTGGAGTAGCTGCCCACCGCGCCGGAGATCGCGCCCACGGCGACCATCTCGCGCGTGCGGACCAGGCGCTGCTCGGCGCGCTTCATGGCCCACGCCCAGCGACCGAACTTCATGCCCATCGTCATCGGCTCGGCGTGGATGCCGTGCGTTCTGCCCACGCAGAGCATGTCGCGCGTCTCGAACGCGCGGCGCTTGCAGATAGCGCCGATGCGACGGACGTCGGCAATGAGGATATCAACGGCCTGCGTCATCTGGTAACAAAGCGCCGTGTCGCCAAGGTCACTGGAGGTCATGCCGTAGTGGACCCATTTGGAGGGTTCGCCGATGTGCTCGGCCATGTTGGTGAGGAACGCGATCACATCATGGTTGGTGGTGCGCTCGATCTCATCGATCCGCTCCACTTCGAAAGCGGCGCGCTCACGGATGGCAACGGCGTCATCTCGCGGGATCACGCCGAGTTCGGCCTGCGCCTCACAGGCAAGCACCTCGATCTCCTTCCAGATCTCGAACTTGTTCTCGAGTTCCCAGATGGCGGCCATCTCAGGACGGGAGTAGCGAGGGATCATCGGCGGGGCTCCTCAATACGTGAGTGAACGGGTGCATGCGACCGCTAGGCCGCAGGCACATTATCGCCGAGGAGGCGGGTCAGGTCACGTACAAGGGACACAGAATGCCTTGCCACCACTGGGGCACAAAGCAAGAACGGTCCGGAGCTCCTTGTTCGGGCCCCGGACCGTCCAACATGCAGACAGCTGCTACTTGCCGTCCATCACGATGAGCACCAGTGACGTGCTGTCACCCTCGACGCCGATAGCGATACTCGCCTGCGACGTGCCCTTGGTGACCGAGAGTATCGCGGAATCATCACCACTCTCAGCCATATAGAGGTCACTGTCTATGTTCCAACCCGCGCTGCTGAGCTCGGACTTGTACCAGTCGTAGACATCTTTGGGACTGTCATCGCTGTACAGGTTGATGTAGTAGTCGGTGCTGCTGTCTCCCTCGATGGTAGACACAGAGTCGATGTCGACGCCGTCATAGATGGGGAAGTCCGACGGAAAACCGTCCGGAAGCTCGCCCTCTGAACCGGACATCGTGACGCTGCCGTCCTCGGTCTCCACGGTGACCGAGTCACCGTCGACCTCGACATCTCCACCCAGCACTCCACCGGCGATCTCCTCGCCGACTTCTTCGCCGATCTTCTCGGACACCGACTGACATCCCAGCATCCCCAACACCAGCACGCAAGCAAGAACCCCCAATAGGACCTTCTTAACGTTCATCCGTCCCTCCCCAGGAATAGACGTCATCTCTTCCAGTCTAGACCAGGATGAGAATCCGACGAAACGAAGGCGACTCCGGAGCATGACCAGCCCTGTGCTAGTCCTTGTTGAACAGGCCGGAGATCTTGTCCTTCACATCACCCATCGCCTCGGTGACGTTCTCTTTCATATCGCCCAGCTTCTCGCCGCCGATCCACTTGGCGACGTCATCCCAGTTCTCCCTCAGGAAGTCCACGACCTTGGTAGCGGTCGCCTCGTCGATGCCTGTCTTCGCCATGAGTTGCTGCATGATCTCTTCCACGAGAGCCCCTTTCATCAGAAACACAGCTATGACTATGTTCCCAAGTGTGTGGCTTCAAGATCAGTGTCAGAGTCCCTCTGGCGCCCTGCCTATCGCATGCGCAGATAGGTGGTTAGATCCGCGCCTAGCATCTCGTAGACCTCGCTGAGGTCGTTGGCCGCGAGCTCCACGAACACGAAACCCAGAACCGGGTAGCGCCAGTAGTCCACACGCCGCACCTCCAGAGGACGGGTGAAGCGCGCCTCAAGCGCCTCGTAGTCCACCGACTCGATCGCCGAACGATCCACCGTGGCCGGGATGTCGGCGATGACCACCGCGTACACCCGATCACGACGGCCTTCGAAGACCGCATCCCACTCGGGTACCAGCCCCTCGATGAAGAACTCGTATGAATTGATGTCATAGGCATGATGCGCAAGGTCTGTGACGCACCAGCCGGCAAAGCGCATGGGGTTGATCTCGATGGGCGCGATCCGGCCATCATCATCCACGCGCAACTCTGCGTGAACGGGGAAGTCCGCAAGATCTGCCCGACGCCCCACCTCGGCAAGAAACGCCGTGAACGGCTCCAGCCAGCGCTCGATGAGCTCGACCGAGGTGTAGTAGACACGGTCGCTCACGTCGTCTGGCGAGGCGAACAGATGACCGAGGATGTTCAGGACGACAGGCTGTCCTTCGCTGTCGAAGTAGGCATCCACAGCGAACTCCTCGCCAGTGATGACCTCCTCGACCACGAAGCGGTCCAATCCGATGACCTTCTCGGGATAGAGATCTTCAAACTCCCGGGCCTCAGAGTGGATCTTGGCGACCACATCGGGCCACGCTGCGGCGCTCTGAACCACATGGACGCCCATACTGAAGAAGCCGACAGACGGCTTGACCACGAACGGTGCGCGCAAAGAAGCGGGGTCGAAGTCCGCGAGCTGCTGCAGAGAGAGCCCCTCGAAGCAGTAGTCCGGGTACAGGTCCGCGATCAGTTCCCGGAATCTGACCTTGTCTTTGAATACGTCTATGCGGTCCGACAGTCCGCTGCTCCCCAGGTGATCCGCTATCCAGCCGATAGCGTTCTCCGAGTTCGCGTAGAGCCTCGGGTGCGCCGAAGCGCCAAAGGCGGCCGCGAACTCCACGTCATCGGCAAGAGGATAGCGACTCCCAAGAGCATGGCGCGCCATGGGCGTGCTTAGCACCGGAACGCCGAGCCTGACGGCGGTGAGGGCGAGAAGTCTGGACACATACGGCTCTTCGAGAATGAACACTACGACTCCCTGTCTTGGAGGATTTCTCGCAACAGGTTAGCACGCGTGGTGTACTCCCCCGGTCGCATACGCACATACACCGCGTGGCGCTCGTCAGCGGCACGTGCGCAAGCTAGGATAAGGTCATGATCACACGACTCAAAGACCGTGTTTCGCGAATCGATCCGCTGTGGCTCGACGTGGCGCTTGCCGTGGGCCTGACCGCGCTCGTCTTCCTGCAGCTTTATGTGATGCACACCATGCATCCCCGCATACAGCCGGGCGTCGCCCTCCGAGAAGTACCGGGCGAGCGACTTGACGCCGGGTGGATTTCGTACGCGCTCGTGGCAGCAAGCTTCCTGCCGCTTGCGGTCCGGCGAAAGGCCCCCTGGGTCGCCTTCAGCATGAGCTGCAGCGCAGCGTTCGCCTATAGCGTGTTCATCCCAAACCCCGCTCCTACCATCCTTGGCCCTATGATCGCCATCTACACCGTTGCGTCGCGCTCAAAGCGTCGTCGTACGGGACTTATCGCGGCGCTCAGCGCAGGCCTTGTGATCGCCGCCGGACTGTTCGTCTTCTCACCAAGCGTCAAATGGGTCTCCGAGGTGGTGGGCCCCATCGTGGTCCTCTCGGCTACGGCGCTCCTTGGCGAGGCCGAGAGAAACCGTCGCAGCTATGTCGCGGAGGTGGAACGTCGCGCTTTGGAGGCCGAGCGCACACGCGAAGAAGAGGCGCACCGGCGCGTAGACGAGGAGCGCATACGCATCGCCCGTGACGTGCACGACATCGTCGCGCACAGCCTCTCCATAGTCACCGTTCAGGCAAGTGCAGCGGCCACGCTGCTGGACAGCTCTCCCGAGCGCGCACGGGAATCCATCGAGAACATCCGGACCACGGGCAAGCAAGCTCTGACCGAACTGCGCTCCATGCTCGACGTACTGCGGACCGCTGACGGCGCTCCCCTTGCCCCGGCAGCCGACCTCGCCAACGTCGGGCAGCTTGTAGAGCACGTGCGAGAAGCGGGGATCGACGCGAAGCTCCAGGTCAACGGCGAGCTTGCCGGCGTGCCGGCGTACGCGGGTGTCTCGGCGTACAGAATCGTGCAAGAGGCGCTCACCAACATCGTGCGTCATGCTCAAGCCAGCCACGTGCAGGTCACGATCAGCGCAGGCGCACGTGATCTTGCTATTGAGATCACTGACGACGGCAAAGGCATGGATCTCGCGACGGCCGATGCGACCGCCGGCCATGGCATCCAGGGTATGCGTGAGCGTGTGGATGCGCTTGGTGGAAGCTTCGAGCTTCTGCCCGCCGAGAACACCGGCGTGCGCCTGAGCGTGACCATCCCGCTGACAAGGAGTGCATCATGAGCATCCGCGTCCTCATCGCAGACGACCAGGCCCTTGTGCGCGCAGGCTTCCGGGTGCTGTTGGAGGCGGCGTCCGACATCGAGGTGCTTGGCGAGGCCGAAGACGGCGAGCAGGCCGTGAGCCTGTCTGCGCAGCTGCAGCCCGACGTCATCTTGATGGACATCCGCATGCCGGAGATGGATGGTCTTGAGGCCACCCGCCGCATCATCGCCGAGCGGACCGGATCCGCCCCACGCGTGCTGATGCTCACCACGTTCGATGCCGATGAGTACGTTTACGAAGCGCTGCGTGTGGGCGCCAGCGGGTTCTTGCTCAAAGACACAGATCCCAAGCAGCTGGTAGAGGGGGTGCGCGTTGTGGCCGCGGGTGACGCGCTTCTGTCTCCAAGCGTCACCAGGCGTCTCATAGCTGAGTTCGCCTCGCGCCCCGAGGTCCGTCGGGCGCGCCCCAAAGAACTCGCATCCCTGACCGAGAGGGAGCACGAGGTTCTCACGCTCGTCTCGGCGGGCCTGTCCAATGACGAGATCGCCGAGCGGCTGTTCATCAGCCCCGCGACGTCGAAGACACACGTCTCCCGTGTGATGATGAAGCTGAATGCGCGAGACCGCGCGCAGCTCGTGGTCATGGCTTACGAATCCGGGCTTGTGACACCCGGCCAATCCGGCGACTAGCCTCTCCATACAATCTCCACAACCCGTACTCCCGTAGTAGTACGCGGAATCACTCCTTCAGCCCGACGAACCAACGGCGCCGCTCACCTACCTTGGAGTAGAAGACCCATTTCCTGTGGAGGTGAAGCATGGCCCTATCCAAGAGACTTCGGCGCTATCGCGGTTGGATCGCTGCCGCGGTCCTGGTGGCCGCAGCCGGAACCGTGTACATGGTGACGCAGAGCGCCAACGGCGAAGAAGCCGTCGTCACGTACACGACAGAAGCTGCAACTACCGGAACGATCTCCGTGACCGTTTCCGGTACCGGCAACCTTGAGTCCGGAGGCACTACAGAAGTCTGGCCCGACAGTGCGGGGACCGTAGCCGCGATCAAGGTTGAAGAAGGTTCCGAGGTGAGCACCGGCACCGTCCTGTTCACCCTCGACGCAACCGACGCCGAGGCGGCCACATCCAAAGCCTACTCGGCATATCTGCAGGCGAAGCAAAGTGTCCTGAACGCCGAAGCAAGCGTGTTGCGCGCAGAGACCGAACTTGAGGACGTCACCGAGCGCAGCGAGCTGTCCACCCCGACAGCGACAGATGACGATGTCACCATCGCCGAGAAGAGCCTCGAATCGGCCGAGATCGGTCTGACCGCCGCCAAAGCGTCGCGCACCAGCGCCTACGAAGAGTACGAGGACGCCAAGTCCGCCGAGGGCGAACTCGCTGTGACCTCACCTTGCTCCGGCATCGTGTACTCCCTCGATATCGAAGTGGGCGACCCGGTGTCTGCGGCAAGTAGCGGGACCACGCAGTCCACGTCCTCCGGCGGCACCACAAGCACGTCTTCGGCTCCCGTCACAATCACTGACGGTGATGCGCTTCTCCTGAAGCTCACGGTGAACGAGGTCGATCTGCCCGCACTCGCGATTGGGCAGCGAGCGGACATCGAGTTCGACGCACTTCCCGACCTGACCTCAACCGGCAAGGTGTACGAGATCTCCGATGAGGGCGTGAACAACCAAGGCGTTGTCACCTTCGACGTGTACATCGCACTCGATGTCATCGATGACGCGCTTCGGTCCTCCATGTCGGCGGCCGCGACCATTGTCACAGAGGTTGCCAAAGACGCACTGCTCGTACCCAACGCATCGGTGCAGTCCGACGGTGACGGCGGCTACTACGTCCAGGTACTGGACGCCTCGGGAGTACCGCAGAAGGTCACCGTTGAGGTCGGCCTCATGAGCGCTACCCAGACACAGATCCTTTCCGGTCTTTCTGAAGGCGATGAAGTGGTCACACAGACGCTCGATGGCGCCTCCGAGACGGATGAAGAATCAAGCGGCGGCTTCATGCTTCCCGGAATGAGCGGCGGCGGCGGCGGTCGGCCATGAGCTCCCCTGTCATAGAAGCTGTCGACCTCGAGAAGATCTACGACGGCGCAGGTGCCAAGACCCACGCACTGCGCGGCGTGACCTTCACGATCGAGGAAGGCGAGTTCGCCGCGATCATGGGGCCGTCCGGCTCCGGGAAGTCCACGCTCATGCACATCCTGGGCTGCCTGGACGTTCCCACCACGGGCACCTATCGTCTGGCGGGTCGCGATGTCGCAGAACTGGATCTGCATGAACTCGCCGAGGTACGCCGCTCGACCGTGGGTTTCGTCTTCCAAGCGTTCAACCTTCTCCCCCGGGCGACGGTGATGCGCAACGTAGTGATGCCCATACTCTACACCCGCACGGATCCCGAGGAGCGCGAGCGCCGCGCAGCGGAAGCACTGACCGCCGTCCAGCTGGACGAGAAGCTATGGACGCACCGCTCCAATGAGCTCTCGGGTGGTCAGATGCAGCGCGTGGCTATCGCCCGTTCGCTTGTGAACAACCCATCGCTCATCCTTGCGGACGAACCAACCGGCAATCTCGATACCGCTACGGGCGACTCGGTGATGGAGCTCTTCGCGAGGCTCAATGACGAAGGACGCACGATCGTCCTCATCACCCATGAGCCGGATATCGCGGCCCGCGCGAAGCGCGTGATCCGCATCCAAGACGGCCTGATCAGCGAGGATGCCGTCCAGGCGGACGCACACATCGTGCAGTACGGCGACGACACGGCCGAGAAGGAAGGTGAGGTGTGATGCGTATCGCTGACCTCCTGTCCGAGACAATCCATTCGCTGACTTCCAACAAGGTGCGAAGCGGACTCACCATCCTGGGCATCGTTGTCGGTATCGCCTCGGTGATCGCCATGCTGGCACTTGGCGCGGGTAGCCAGGCCTCCATCGAGTCTTCCATCGAGTCCGCGGGCTCCAATCTGCTCACGGTCTCACCATCGTCAGCCAACAACCAGGGTGCCGGGATGCGTATGTCCGCCAGCTCGGTCCAGTCTCTGACCCGTGATGACGCCGAAGCTCTTGCAGAACTCTCGCTCATCACAGGTGTGGCGCCTTTGTCGCAGGGCAACGCCCAACTGGTGGCCGACGACACCAACGCCAACGCACAGGTCTTGGGAGTCACGCCGGAGTACGCGACCGTCAGCGGGCTCACGGTCGCAAGCGGTGGCTTCATCACCGATCGCGATGACTCCGCCTACGCGCAAGTGGTGGTCTTGGGCGCAACACTCGCCGAGGACCTCTACGGCACGGATATCGATCCGGTGGGCGAGCATATCCGCTCGGGCAACCTGCTTCTGACAGTGGTAGGGGTGCTCGAGGAAAAGGGCACGTCCGGCGTCACGAGCGTAGACTCGGCGGCCCTGATCCCGCTTTCCACACAACAGCGCTATATCAGCGGCAACGAGTACCTCTCCAGCATCACGTTGACCGTGATTGACGAAGAGGTGATGACCGAGGCCGAGGAGTCAGTAGAGCAGACGCTGCTCTCATTGCACGGCATATCGGACCCTGACTATGCGGACTTCCAGATCCAGAACATGGCCGACATGCTGGACACCGTGTCGACCGTGATCGACACCTTCACCGCGCTGCTCGCCGCCATCGCAAGCATCTCGTTGCTCGTAGGCGGTATCGGCATCATGAACATGATGCTCACCACTGTGACCGAACGCACCCGCGAGATCGGCCTTCGAAAGGCCATCGGAGCGGATGACAACGTCATCTCTCTACAGTTTCTGGCCGAGTCAGTCGTGCTGACGTTCATCGGCGGCATCATCGGCATCACCTTCGGATGGGTCATAGCCTTCATCGGAGGAGGGATGCTTGGAATCGATGCGGTGCTCACGCCAGACGCAGTGGGTCTAGCCGCAGGAGTATGTGCCTTCATCGGCGTGGTCTTCGGGTACTACCCCGCACGACGCGCCGCAAAACTCAGTCCGATCGAAGCCCTACGATACCAGTAGGCAGCAGAAGGAGTATCTGATGAAGAAGATAATGTTGGTTCTCGCAGCTCTTGTGCTCGCGGGTGGCGCCTTTTACGGCGGCACGCTCTACGCGGGCAGCACGTCCTCCGCACCTGAAGCAGCCGGAGCAGGCGCGAGGAACGCAAACGGCCCCATGACAGACATGACCGATGAGGAACGCGCCGCGATGGCGGACATGACCGAAGAGGAGCGTGCCGCCTTCCTTGAAGAACAAGGCATGGACGTCAGCGCCATGCCGGGCGGTGGAGGCGCGAGCGGCGCTGCACGTGGGGGACTGCTGGAAGGCGAAGTCATCGAAGTGGCTAGCGACACGATAACCCTGGCGCTCGAGAGTGGCGGCTCACAGACGGTCTACTACGACGACACGACTGTGACGGGATACGCCGAAGGCGCAACTGACATCGCTGCAGGGTCGCAGGTGCTTCTGTTCTCCGCATCTGAGGCCGACGGCGTTACGACCGCGCAGGCGATCATCGTTCAGTAGCGGCGACGACCGAACACCCAGCGCGATGTAGCAAAGGCGACCAGGATAGCCAGAGCGCTCACGAGGAGCACCGCCCCGTCACCGGGCGCGTGCTCCTCAAGCGTTGTAGCACCGGTTTGCGCACGCGGGATCGGCGAGTACTTCTCGGCGAACATGCCACGCCACACGATGCGTCGCTCGCCCACCTTCTCTATCACAGGCCCCGCGCCTTCGCGCTCGATCTCCAAAACGATGTCGTCGCGCAGCGGAAGGTTGGGGTCGTAGATGCGGATCAGCGCATGCGTGGGCGTGAGCTCGGCGGCGTAGGCCAGCACCTGGTGGTTGCGGCCAAGATGCTTGAGATCGAATGCGTTGATGAGGCCGAGCGGTACCGGGCGGCCGCCGGCAAGCGAATCAAGCACCCGACCGATCTCGCGACGGGTCAGCGCGCTGACTCCGCGTCGGCCTGCTGCGGGACGATACGTCATCTGGGTGAATCGCCACAGGTTGTAGCCCGTGCCGGCGAACACGCTGGCCAGCTGTCGGCGCCAGATCAGACGGGCAAGTGCCGAGTCGTGCGCCGGGAGCGCGCGCTCCGTAGGAATGGACTCCCCCACGTCGTGGTAGTCGCGCGCGGCGAATGCCATCCCGCCACACCGCCCCCGCACAGGCACCGCTCCGAACAAGACGTCTTTCCAGGTGTTTGCGAAGGCGAAACCATCACGCGAGGGACGGAACTGCGTTGTGACTATCACATTGAATCCGATCGCTCGTCTTGGCTGGCCGAACCGGAACACTGCTCCGGCCCACTCTCGCGACGGACGAACCGCCACGGCCTGCCTGAAGTCGTGTCCAGGTGCACGGGCATCGGCGTCTGCCATCCCCGCTTCACTGCGATGATACGCACTGCAAGCGTCACTGTGGCGGCAAACACCAACGCAACCGGCTTCACGATGTTACCCCACGTCACCAAGAAGACGTAGAGCGAAGAGCCTAGCACTGCCGCGGATGCAGAAAGGGTACCGGGCCGCATGATCTGCGGAGTCTCATTGCACAAGACGTCGCGGATCATGCCACCGCCCACGCTTGTGACAACGCCCAGCAGCACCGCAGGCACCACGTTCAGACCGGCGCTCAGCGCCTTGTCGGCACCGACGACCGCGAACAGCCCCAGCGAGAGCGCGTCCAGATACAGGAACGGGCGCTTCATCCGGCTGTACAGCGATGAGAAGAAGAAGCCGAACACGGCGGCAGTCAACGCAACGGCAAGAAGGCGCCAGTTCGTGAATGCCGCTATGCCGTGATCTTGCAGCAGCACGTCACGCAAGATGCCGCCGCCAAGCGCGTTGACGATGGCCAGTACCGCGATGCCGGAGATGTCCATGCGGCGCTCGTCGGCATGCGTGGCTCCCGAGAGCCCACCCACGAACGCGGCAGTCAGCTCGTAGAGCAGCGGCACCTTAACGATGCTTGCCTGTACCGGCACCGTGGTGGTGATCTCGGACGGGAGGGCACTGGCGATGATGTTGGGGACGACGGTGGTGATGATGCTCGCGATGCTCGTGGGCTCCGCGGACGACGAAGCAGCCGCCGATGCTGTGGCGGATGCCGTGGTTATGGCACTGGCGACAATCGGTGTGGTGTCAGCCAACCAAGAGAGCATCGTTCGTCCTTCCAGGGGATACCGTGTAGAGACAGTCTGCACACCAACCATGCTCGGCAGCTGAAGGCGACACCCCTCTGTTGCCGCCCGTCACACAACAGACACCTTGAATCTCCCCGACGGAGCTGACCGCATACCGCAAGACACGGCTGCGCAGGGCCTGGCGGGTAGAATCCTGTGACGACACGCGCGAGAGCGACTCTGCGGGAGGACGATATGGCCAGGCCGGACGAGGGACCGCTTCTACTGGAAGTCGGCAGTGGGGCTGAGTGGAGAGCGTGGCTCTCGGCGAATCACGCAAGCTCGGACGGGGTGCGTCTTGCCATCGGCAAGAAGGGCACAGACGCCACGGCTCTGTTCTACGAAGGCGCCGTGGAAGAAGCGGTCTGCTTCGGCTGGATAGACAGCAAGACGCAGCGGCTGGACAGCGAACGCTACACCGTTGTCATGACCCCCCGTAAGCCCGGCAGCATCTGGGCGGCGAGCAACAAAGCACGGGTGGCCCGGATGATCGCACAAGGCCGTATGACCGCGGCCGGGCTCTCTGCGGTGGAGCGCGCAAAGTCAGATGGCTCCTGGACGTTGCTTGATGACATCGACGCGCTCGTCATCCCTGACGACCTTCTCGCAGCGCTTGCTCGCCAACCCGGTGCGGAAGATGGCTTCTCGGCGTTGAGTAAGTCACGCCGCAAGCAGCTGCTGTACTGGATCGCGACAGCGAAGCGCCCCGCCACAAGGGCGAGGCGAATCGTTGAGATCGTGACAGAGGCGGCCGGTGACCGGCCGTCCGTCTAAAGGCTACGCGGGGACTGCAGCATCCACGCTGCCGAACATCTTCCACGCCAACGCACCCGCGGCAAGAGCGATCACACCGAACATCGCGAAACCACCCACCTCAAGGGTCCCTTCGGTGCGGGCGGCCACCAGAAGCATCGCGCATATCGCGGCGGCCATGGTCACGCCTTTGACGGCAAGCGCCGAGGCGAGCAAGTAGCCCCACGGCTTCCTCCGCCACAGCAAGACGGCAGTGAGGATGGCGATAGGCACGACGATGCCAAGGTCCATCGCCTGCACGGTGAGCGTTGTGCTGCCCAGCAGGTTGCCGTCTATCTGTCCAGACAGCGCCAGGGCGATACGCTGCGTCCACATGCCCACCAACATGATGCCTACAGCCAGGCTGAACGCCGCCATCCCCTTGCGCGGGAAGCGGCCGCTGAGCCGCCGGGGCAGATCTGCGACATCGATTGTGCTCACGATCCACACGATCGCCGCTGCTGCCGCCACGAACAGCACGATGAACAGCGGGAACAACGGGCCGAGTGCCCAGTACATCGCGTACATGAAGTACTGGTAGAACACGTAGCCGAGCAAGCCGACCGCGATCAACCTGGCGCGCATCGAGGCGCGAGCCACTCCCCGTGCCGTCAGGAGCAGCGCGGGCACCGCAAGGAACAGGGTGACGATATCCCACCCCACGCCTTCAGCAACGATCCGCTCGGCGTTGTAGGCGTACACGCCATCGGTCACATATTCGAAGCGCTCGCCGCGTATGCTTACCGCCGAGACGGTCTCACCGCTGCCTCGTCCGAACACGCCGATCGCTGCAGCGACGCCAGCGAGTAGCGCAACCGCCACACACAGCACGGCTACGCCACGATACGTGTTCGCGTTCACTCCGCTCCCAGCTTCCCGACCACCTCGCGGGTCCAATCAGCGACCGCGTCCATGTCGCGGAAATCGCCCTCGGGGACCTTCATCGCCTTCATGATCAAACGCTCAGGAAGCGAGAGTTTCTTGAGGTCGTTCATCCCGGGGAACAGACCTATATCCACCGGCTGGACCCCCGTCGCCTCCACCAGCGGGTCTGTGTAAGCACGAACCTCGTCGGCCGATTCGGGACCACGTGCTATCGTGAGGCCGGTGGTGAAGAACGCCGTGGGCATGCCCTTCAGCGTCTGCGCATAAGTGGTGACCCAGCTCTTGACCGGACCGTGCCAGTTCCCTGCGCGAACCCCGCTGCCCACGATGACCGCATCGTATGCCGAGGGATCCGGCTTCTCCTCGGCGGCTGTCACATCCACCACCCAGCCGGCGTCCACCAGCGTCGCGCCGATATGCTCCGCGATAGACGTCGTGCAGCCGGTCTTGGTTCCATACACGACCAGTATCGAACTCATGCCTTCTCTCCCTCCTGTGCGGCAGCCCCCGACCAGAAGATGTCGAATAGCTGCTCGATCCCTTGATCCGTCTCGATATCGGCGGGAAGCTCCGCCACACCCATCACCATTCGATACATCACATAGCTTGAGGTGAGGCCGAAAAACGCCTCAGCCATCACTGAAGGATCGATGTCGTCTCGGAGCTCGCGTGTAGCCTGTTGCTCGGCCATGTACTCGGCCAGGCCGGTGAGATTGCCGGGGATCCCTTCACCCAGTACAGCTGCAACCTCGGGGACAGACCTGGCATCGAATGCAAGACGGATCGCAAAGCCGCCATCCTCCAGCGCGCCGGCTATCTCCATGCGAGCCAGACGCAGCAGCGTGTCGCGCACGCTCTCAGAGTCCGGACCAGCGGCTGCGGCATGACCCGCCTGACGCAGCGCCATCTGTTTACCCAGGGCACGCAAGACGCCCTGCTTGTTCTCAAAGCGGCGGAACACCGTGACCTCGTTGACGCCTGCCGCTTCGGCGATCGCGCGGGTCGTCGTACCCGCGTAGCCGCGGTTCGCAAACAGCTCACGAGCCGCCAGCAGAATGCGATCCCCCGTATCTCTAGCCTCGCTCACACGTGCTCCTATCAGTGTTGTTTGTAAGCACATACTTGCATTGTAGATACGAACGCTTGAAAGTCAAGTAAGTACTTGCATTCACCCTGGATGAGCTGCCCGTCGCCGCGCTCCTTCGCATAATGCGCGCCCCTGATGGGTACGTCTTGAATACGGCTTCGGCCCTGCGGGAGGAAGCACGATGCGGCACCTCAGGTCCACGCTCATAGCGGTCTTCTTGCTGTGCCTGATGGCGCTTGTCGCCTGCACGAGCGACGGCACCACCACAGTCGATGATCCGTCGACGGACGTCCCGGATACCGGTGCACCGGCAACGCCTTCTGAAACGGTCGCCTGGCTGGATACGGAGCTTACCGACGTGGTCACCGGTGAGATGTACAGGCTCTCGGACTTCAAAGGAACGCCTGTGCTTCTTCACTCGTTCGCCGTCTGGTGAAGCGTCTGCCGCTCCCAGCAGGTCTTGCTGGATGAGATCTTGTCCGACGGTGACCCGGAAGTGATCGTCGTGTCCATCGACGTCGATCCCAACGAGTCGATCGAGCAGGTGGTCTCCAGGGCCGAGGAGCACGCAAGCATCCCCGGTTCGCGATGGTCGATATCACCAAAGGAGTTCACCGACACGCTGGTGGCGGAGTTCGGTCCCTCGATCATCAATCCGCCCGGCGCGCCGTTCATCGTCATCAACGCCGACCAGACCGACGCCTACCTGATGAAGGACGGCAAGAAATCCGCCGAGGAGATCCTCTCGGCGATCGCGGACGCTAGCGTGGCTGGGCGTAGCGGTTGCCGCCGGCGTGCTGCTGTTCATGGTCGTGCTGGGGCTGATCTTCACGACCCTGCTGCAGCGCTCGCTATCCGACGTCATCGAAGTCGTGTCTCCGGTGGCTTTCGGCGTACTGGCCATCGCCGGCATCTTCTTGATGCTGGGGAAGACACCCAAGCGCAAGGTCCGGCCGATACTGCCCAAGAACCCTGTCCTGGGCTCTGTGATCTACGGCTTCATGTTCGGTGCGATCGTCATACCCTGTAACCCCGCGCTGATCGCGTTCTTCTTCACCCGCGCCGCAACGGTTGGCGACTTCACCGCCAACATGGCCAACTTCCTTGCGTTCGGGCTGGGCATCGCCACCCCGCTACTGGTGCTTTCGCTCATCACCCGCGCCGGAAGCCGGGTCATCATCGACGGCCTCATCCGCTACCAGCGCCAGATCGATCTTGTCGCCGGCGCGATCATGACAGGGGTCTCAATCTACTACCTGCTGTTCGTCTTCGAGGTGTTCGGGACGATATGGGCATAGGGGCAGGGGTATGTAATGAACACGGGCACCAATGACAAGGAGGCACGATGTATCCCGCATACGTACTGACAGGCGCCGCCAAGGAGCACTTCCGCTTCAACCTCAAGGCCGGCAACGGGCAGACGATCCTCACCAGCGAAGCATACTCGTCCAAAGAGGCGGCCAAACACGGTATCGAGTCGGTACGCGTGAACTCTGCACTGGACGAGCGCTACGATCGCCGAGAAGCCAAGGACGGCCGGCCGTACTTCGTGCTCAAGGCCGCCAACACGCAGATCATCGGGCAGAGCCAGATGTACTCGTCAGCCTCTGCGATGGAGCACGGGATCGAGTCTGTGAAGGCCAACGGCCCCGACTCGCCCATCATCGACGAAACCGGCGACTAGCGCGCAAGAAGCTGCTCACGCAGTAGACGCTGTCCGCCAGATGCCGTGCGCACGCACCCGCCCCACATCCGACTTCAAGAACACGCTCGTCACCCCTCAACCCGAGCGAGGTTACCCAGTCACGGTAGACTCCCGCGCCCAGCCGGTCGCCGAGAAGCGCCTCGGCGAGCCGGCTCAACGGGCTCAGCGGTGTCGGGGCCGCAGCCATCAGCGCACATGACCGACGGTAACAGCCGGGGGCGTCTCGGCACGGAGACGGCGGCCGCCTTCGAGAACACCTTGGTGGGCAGGAACATCCCCGTCGCACGGGCGTACCGGTCATATGCCGTCCCGAACTCACCGCGCATGTTCTTCGCGCCGCGCAAGGCGGTAGTAGATGACGCCGAGGATCGGCCACATCACAAGCGTGGGAAGCGTGGCCCACTCGGCAGGCATTCCGGTAGTGCTCGCGCACCCCAACGCGCCTGGGGAGCACAGAGCCGCACGCCCTACTCGGAAGACGAACAGATGAACGATCTCCTCGCGCTCCCTGCTGACCGCTTCCCCTCTATCCATCAGGTCATCGAGACCGGACAGGTGCTGCGCGGATACGACGAGGTCATCGATTTCGCCGTTGAAGCCATCATCGCGCGGGTTGACGACTCACTCGGTCACTAGCTGCCGAGAATGACTTGTGTCGGCCTCTTGACATCACCGTACACCGTACGATACTGTTCCGGATGTAGGAATCGTACAGTGTACGTCAATGGAGGAGCCTCATGCTTTCCGTACTGAAGACACGCGACTACTGGCGGCTGTTCGTGGGACAGGCTGTCAGCCATATCGGTGACCAGTTCCACCTCATAGCCCTGCCGTGGCTCGTGCTCACGCTCACACATGATCCGCTGCAGCTCGGTCTGGTGCTTGCCGTCGCAGGGGTGCCTCGCGCGCTCCTCATGCTCGTAGGTGGTGCCTGGGCCGACCGGCACTCTCCGCGCACCATCATGCTTGTCTCTGACGTGCTGCGCTTCCTGGTCACCGCCGGCCTGGCAGCGGCGATCCTCTCCGGAGCGGCACAGATGTGGATGGTCTACGTGCTTGCCGCGCTGTTCGGCATCGTGAGCGGGTTCTTCATGCCCGCTGCCGAGGCCACCCTCCCGCGCCTCCTTGAGGACAGCCAGCTCGAGGCCGGCAACTCGCTCATGATGGGCAGCAACCAGCTCGCGGGCTTTCTCGGTCCGGTGGTGGCAGGTGTGGTGATCGCAGCGTTCGGCGTGAACGCAGGGACAGGCGCCGAGCAGACCGCCTCGCTTACGGGAATCGGAGCGGCGTTCGTGGTAGATGCGCTCTCCTTCCTTCTCTCGGCGTTGTGTCTGATGTATGTGCGCAAGCTCCCCGCCCTCAACGCTGATCGCAGTTCGCACCCGCTGGCCGACGTCATCTCCGGGCTGCGCTACGCCTGGAACAGCGACACGATCCGCTGGGTGGTGTTCGTCCTTGCGGCCGCGAACTTCCTCATCGCGGGTCCGATGTTCGTGGGACTCCCGGTGATCGCCCAGGACCGGCTCCCCGGCGGCGCCGCGGCGCTGGGAATGATCCTTGGCGCATCCGGTATGGGCTCACTGGTTGGCATGCTGTGCGTGGCCATGCTCCCCCGCCTGGACGACAAGCACTTCGCCAAGCTCGTCTTCGTGCTCATGGTCGCGTTCGGGATCAGCGTGGGGATCCTTGCCTTCGTGAACAACACGTGGGTCATTGCCGGGGCGATGGCGCTTGCGGGACTTGCCAACGGCTATGCGTCGATCGTGTTCATGACTTCGCTCCAGCGCATGACCGCGCCCGGGTTTCTGGGCCGCGTGATGTCGCTCATCATGCTTGCGATGGTCGGCCTCATGCCGGTGTCCCAGGCGGTAGCGGGCGTCATCATACGGTTCTCTCCGACGGCGCTCTTCATCGGCGCAGCCGCCGGCTTCGCGGCACTTGCCCTGCTCGTGCTGATGAAGCAACCGGCGCTGACAAGCAAAGAGACCAGCCTCACACCGCCGTGTGTACAGGGTAGTATTGCCTAGCAGGAGGTGAGGCGTGATGGATCGCAAGGCCATGATCCGCGCATACAAAGAGAACGGACCGCCCATGGGTGTATGGGCGGTCCGAAACACTGCGGACGACAAGGTACTGATCGGTGCAAGCCTCAACGCCCCTGGCCGACTCAACCGGGAGCGCTTCACGCTTGAGAACGGCTCACACCCGTCCCGCGCGTTGCAGGCTGACTGGGACCGTCTCGGCGAGACCGCTTTCACGTTCGAGGTGCTCGACACCCTGGACGCCACAGATGGTCCTGATGACGATGCCTCTGAGGACCTCGCTGAGCTGCGTGCGATGTGGCTGGAGAAACTAGCCCTCCCTGCCGAGAAGCTCTACCCGGCCCGGGGATGAAAAACCGGGTTACCCGCGCTTCGTGACCTCGATGAGGTGGTAACCGAACTGCGTCTTCACGGGGCCGTGAACCACGCCGACCTCTTCGTTGAAGCAGACGTCGTTGAACTCCTTGACCATCTGTCCGGGCATGAACTCACCCAGGTCGCCACCATTGCGGCCGGACGGGCACGATGAGAACTGGCGGGCTATCTCGGCAAAATCGGTGCCATCGGCGATCTGCTGCTTGAGGTCGTTGGCCTGTTCTTCCGAGGCCACCAGGATGTGGCGGGCGGATGCAGTGGTCATGTACGTCTCCTATCTCGATTACCTGACTGTGTGATTATGCGTGCAGTCGTACGCCGACGCTACCCGTCAGCCCAGAGCTCGCACCGGTATTCATCGCAAATGGGCGGGCGATACTCGTGCGGCAGCTGGCACCCGAGCTCGGGGTGACAGAACTGGCACTTGCGCACGTCCACCCACTCCGGCAGTCCGGCGCGATACGCCTCACCCACAGGCGCGGGCAGGTGGCTGAGGCGTGGATCGTGGTACGGCTGGATGCCGTGAACACCCGCAACGTAGCGGTCGCCGTCGCGAACAAGCGCGCCGCTGGTCTCAAACCTCCCCAGCCATTGCTCGATGTATGCCGGAAGCCACTCGTCGCCTATGTAGTCGCCGTTCTCGTCGTGCGCAAGATAGAGCGCGCAGCACAGTCCTCCGCAGGTATGGCAGAGCTCCCAGTTCTGGGCGAGGGGATCAGGTGCTGGAACGCTGCTCATCTCACGCTCCATTTCAGCCCGCCGCCGAGAGGGACGCCAGCAGCACGAACACCGGCAACTGGAAGTCCAGGAAGTAGTGCGCTATAGCGAGATAGCGAAGCGTCGTCGGACGCCTGTCCACGACCCACGCCAGCCAGAGAGCGAACGGCAGGAACATCAGCAGCCGATACACGATGAAGCGCCAGTCGAAAAGCAGCGGCAAGAACACATGTTGCGTGGAGAGCACGACCGCGCACACAAGCGCAGGCCGCAGCCGTCGACCCGTGAGCGCCTGCAGCCGCGGCATGACGTATCCGAAGTAGGTGGGCAGCTCGGTAAGCGCGTGCACCAGGGGGAAGCCGATCAGAATCGCCCAGGCACCCGCCACAGGAAGCGCGCGAAACATCAGGTCCGCGCCCGCTTGTGCACTGCCCCACAGCGCTCCGCCAAGCAAGATATTGGGCAAGAATCCAAGCGGACCGCTCACGACGAGCGCGACCACGACCCATAGCGCGTCTCGCTTGCCTTCGCCCCTCTTGATGCCGAGAAGATCGCGGTAGCGAAGCCCTTCGCGATGTGCGAGACGAACAAGCAGCCAGAAGTTGATGAGCTCGCCAAGCGCGAAGCTGCCAAGCCACCAGTCAGCGGCGGCACGCCACGGATCGGCCGCTCCGGATGCCGCGTACGCCGCGGTAAAAAGCAGCTGGAAGCTGAGTGCAAGGGCGGGACGGAGCGCGAGCATGCCCCAGACGCTGCGGGAGGACACGGAGCCAGCGGCCGCACGCGCCTCGATGACCTCATAGCTGTTGGGAAGCACTGCAGCGGACTCCACAGGGCTACTCCTCATCGTCCTTCTTGTTCGCAGACGCCTTCTGCGTGAGCGCCACAAGCAGGAACGTGATGCCAACGAAGTAGAAGGCCGAGGTGTGCTGAGTCATACCCAGGACGATGAACATCATGCCTATCGCTATGAACGCGACCCAATTCTGATCTTCACGCTTCTTCTCACCCATTGAGTCCTCCGCCTGGTTGGTCCTCCGTTGCATGAACAGCCGCTGTAGCAACCAGGTAGGGCTTCACGACCCCGCGCAGCAAACGCACCCCCCTGTGGAATTGAGACTCATCGTCCGAGTGACCCATCGATTCAAGCCACCCCACCCAGCTTTCGCCAAGGACATACGTGGCCGTGACGATATCCTCTCGCTGCTCGTCATCAAGGTCCACCAGTACGCCCGCAGCCACCCACTCGTCAACGAGCGCGCGAAGCATGACCAACCGCTGCAGCTGGACTCCGCGGTACTTCTCGGCCAGCACTTCATCGGCCTGTACGAGTGCGGCCGCCTCACGCTGGAAGAAGCGGTAGCGCCACTCGACCTTGAAGGTATCCTCCATGAGATCGATCACTGCATCAGGAGTGGGGACGGCGAACCCGGCCCGATCCCACATCGCGTCGTAGTCTGTTAGCGCCCGCTCGTAGGCGGCCAGAACGATCTCCTCCTTGTTGCGGAAGTGGTAGTAGAGGTTGCCGGGGCTGATACCGCACGCCTCGGCGATATGATTAGTGCTAATCGCTCGCGTACCGCGCTCGTTGAACATCGCGATTGCCGCATCGACGATCCGCTCACGTGTTCCAGCCCCTGCCATCTCACCCTCCCTTCCGTCGTCCGTCTATAGAGTGCAAGCTCTAGCGCACCCGGTCAATCGCCTGCTACGCCAAAGCGGCGTCGAGCGGCCTACGCGGGCTGGCCGTGACGTCGACCAGCGGATAGCCCACACGGAACGCAAGTACTACCTCGCCGGCGGCCCACTCCTCAAGCGTGTTCGCGTACTCATTGCGCCCGCCTTGCGCAAGGTCACGGTCCCTGATGGTGAGCGGCTGAGACAACGGGTGCATGGCAATTCCGAGCGCCGTCGCCGTCAGGTTCATGCGCTGGTACACACGACCGGTCTGAACCCAGGCCCTGTGGTCATCGACGGATGGAGCGACTATGAACCCGTACGCCGGTGCGGTCGCACAGTGGATGTCGCTTGTGACCTTCGACCACTGCTCATCGAACCGGTCGGGCGTGGGTGGGAAGAGCTTGAGAAACGTCGTGCCCACCACGCCCGCAGCTGCACCGTCGACCGTGATACCGTCCCGGTACTCGTCGACTTCCTGACGCGTCATGCGATACCACGCGTGGCTGTCACGCTGCACGTCGACATCTGCAACATGCTCCTCTGTCGCCTGCACTACCAGATCACCGAACCACGCGCGGTCATCTGCCGAGATCAGCCACTGCAGGTCAAGCTCACCCGGGAGTCCATCGCCCAGAGCCTTAAGCTCTGCGGCTCCGATCCCGCGCTCAGTGTCATACGCCCCGCGATTAGTGCGGCGGAGAGGAATCTGCTCGGCCAGGGAAGCCAACTGCGGATCGGTCTCGCCCTCCACAAACGTCACGCGCGCAAAGTGATCTTTGGTCCGCCATATATACTCCACGTTCGCGACCAGTCCCTGCGCCGCGGCTGCCACGGCAATGTTCTCAAGCGCACATCCTAGAGAGATATGCAGTTCGCGCAGACGCGCATCGGCCAGGCCCATCAGCCGACTCATGTCGCCGAGCACGTCGATGCCGTCCTCGCGGACGCGGAACGACCACGGCTGTGTGTTGTGGGAACTTGCGGCGAGTACAGCGGCCGCAGCTGTGCCTTCGATGCCATCCAGCGGCGCGTTCCACGCCTCGAATGCAGCCCCCTCGCCTACTGAAAAGACACCATTCTCAGCCGCCTTAATCAGCCCGCCGCCCACGGCGATCAAACCCACCGTACCCAGCCCTGCCGCTATGAATCCTCTGCGCGAAACCATGGCAACCTACCCTCTAGAATATTTAGTAGAGCTTTTGCTCTATCTTAGAGTAATTGCTCTACCTTGGAATGTCAACAAAGGGAGTCAGACGACGCAGCGGGGGGGAACACACTCCAAAACAGTGATTCACGGAGGGACCCTTAAATGACTTGGTACGAGACATTGGCTAAACCAAGTTGGGCTCCGCAGGCGAGTGTATTCGGCATCGTGTGGAGCATCCTGTACCCGATCATCTTCATCGCGTACGGCTACGTGATCTTCCGAGTCATCCGCGGCGAGTACCCTACGGCTCTGTTGGCGCCGGTACTATTGAATCTTGCGGCGAACGTCGCCTTCACGCCGATCCAGTTCGGGCTGCGCAACCTCTGGGTGGCCGAAGTCGACATAGTCATTGTCCTGGCGACGATAGTGTGGTCGATGATCGCGATCTGGCCGCACTCGAAAATCGCGACGGCGGCCCTGACCCCCTATCTAGTGTGGGTCGCCATCGCCACAGCGCTCCAATCAAGCATCACCTGGCTGAACCGGTAGCTGCATTAGCTCCCCGAGACCTGCCGCGCTTCCCCGATCTGCGCATCGGGCATGCGGTTCAAGATCCCAGTGTATTCCACAAGCTCTATCTTACAGCCGGAACCGATACTCACCGCTCCGCCGCGAACCAGCTTCGCCGTCGTGTTCTCCAACGTGACTTCGTCCGCTTCAACGGACTCAACCGCCAGCTGCTTCTCGCCGAAGAGTGCGAGAAGCGACGCACCGACCAGGCTTCGGCCTAGCGTGATGCTCACGCGCTTTCCGCGGATCTCACGAGCGGTCGCACTACCGTGAAGCTTCAGATCGAGGTTAGCGACATCCACCAGACCGGCGACACGGAACGCGCCTTCACCTACAAGGCTCTCGGCCTGCAAGTCCATTCCCGAGCGGAGCTCGCCTCGCACATCGATCTCGCGCGCCGCCACGCCACCTGCGGTCAGACGCCCCATGATCCTGAGCTCGCCCACGCCCAGACCCAGCTGCACAGTAGCGTCTCCCGCGACGCTCATCTTGGCGGTCTCCACACTGCCCGAGAAGCTCCCGGATCCGTTCACTGCCATGTCTTGTGCGACCACGTTGCCCTCGACAGAACCGGCACCATTGATCTTCAGGTTGACGCACCTGATGTCACTGGTGACCTTCCCTGCACCGTTGATCACCACGTCACCGAACTCACCCCCACCGATGGTGCCCTCGCCAGCGATCTTCGCGTCTCGTGCGCTGTTCTCGCTCATCATCTTCCTCCGCATGCTCCGGACGAGCGGTGTGGCTACTCGTCGCTGAACCCCGCCTTGATATGTGAACCGTCACAAAACGGCTTGTTCCCGCTGTGGCCGCATCGACACAGGGTCACCCTGTTGCGGACCTCGTACGGCTCGCCTGCGGCGTCGACGATCTCGATTCCGCCGCGCACGTACAGCGGCCCGCTCACTCCCAGGTGCGGATCCTCGATCAGCGCGATGGAAGGCTCCAGCTCCGGCTCATAGGGCTCACCCGTCTCGCTGCATGCGACGTAGCGCCCGGACGGGCACAGCTGCGCTTCTTCGATGGCCAGCTCGCGGGTGTCCGAGTCGTCGCACCGGTCGATCAGATTCCAAAGCCCGCCTGCGCGATCGCAGAAGCGCGCCTCGGCGCAGAGCTTGCGCACATCGTGGAGCTTGAGGCCGGGGCCGTCGATGCCTACCGCCTGCTCCATGTAAGAGCCGTGACCGGCCGTCTCGGTACCATCAAAGCCCGCCGAGAAGTGCGAGAAGTCGCAAAACGGCTTGGCCTTGGACTCGCCGCAGCGGCACAGCTGATAGCTGTCGCCGGCCTCGATACGCTCGAGTTCGCGATAGCCCACCGACTCGCCCGCCTCGTTCACGACGATTTCCAGCCGCACCAACGGCACGCCGCCTTCTACAAGATACGGTCCACCCTCGGTGACGGTGATACGCATGCCTTTGGCCGGATTCATCGCACAGCTCTCCTCTCGGGCAGGGTCTGCCTCAAGTCTAGTGCTTCCACGCAGATGCACCATATGTGGGTACCATCCCCCTGATAGCCAAGGAGGGATCGTCATGGAGACAAACGACCTGCGGACGCTTCACAAAGAGCTGTACCACCCGGGCACGAAGACTCCGGTCATCGTAGAAGTCCCGCATCTGCGCTACCTCATGATCGACGGCAGCACAGAGCCCGGCGGCGATGAGTTCCAGGCACGGATGCAGGCGCTGTTCAGCATCGCCTACCCGCTGAAGTTCGCCGCCAGAAAGCAGCTGGGAATCCACTATCCTGTGATGCCGCCCGAAGGCCTGTTCTGGGACCCAAGCGGCAAACCGCTGACCGACGAGTCCCAGAACGCCACCATGCTGTGGACGCTGATGATCGTGGTGCCCGAGCAGATCTCTGTAGCGCTCCTGAACGAGGTATGCGAGGCCGCCAAGCGCAAGAAGGGCGCCGAGGCCGGCCCCGTGGACGAGGTCGTCTTGAAAGACTTCGCCGAAGGGACCTGCGTGCAGCTGATGCATCTGGGTCCCTACGATCAGGAGGCCGGCACCATCGAGCGCATGCGGGAATTCGCTGCCGGGCAGGGCTACGAGCTCACGGGAAAGCATCACGAGATATACATCGGCGACCCGAGCAAAGGAAAGCCCGAAAAGGTCAAGACCATCCTGCGTCACCCGATACGCAACACGAGTGGCCCCGCCTGAGACCAGGGCACGACCCTCGCATACAAGCACAGAGAGGGCCGCCTCTCGGCGACCCTCTCCCATCGCTGCTGAACAGCGACATTCATCTGTCTTTTGCAGGTGGCGCTTTTGCGTCCGGAGGCGTGTTCTCCGGAATGCCGCCGTCCTAAGAGGTAGCCACCTCCGCAGCGATGCTGATACTACTCAACGCTGGATCACCTCCTCTTCGGTCGGCGGGTCGCCGTATCGCGCCCTCGGGACCTGCCCGTGAAGATGTGCAAGCGATTTTCGTGCCGAGGGGGGCTATTTGCGATTGCGATACTTGTAGAGTTCTCGCGCGGACTTGTGGATCGTGGCCCAGCGACGGTTTTCGGCAGCCTGGAGCCGCGCATCCGCGCGAATCGCAGCGGAACGCACCTCCTTGAGCAATGTGCGGTAGCTCTCAAGTCTATCCTCAGCCAACGTGCCCGACTCCACTGCGGCCAGCACGGCGCAACCGGGCTCGGTCTCATGGGCACAGTCACGGAAGCGGCACTCATACGAGAGCGCCTCTATCTCCGGGAACGCTGCCGCAATACCCGACTCGGCGTCAGTGAGAGCGACGCCACGCAAACCGGGAGTGTCCACCAAGACGCCGCCGTTCGGCAGCGGAACGAGTTCTCTGGCGACGGTGGTGTGCCGGCCCCTGCCGTCTGCCACGCGGACTTCGCGTGTGGCCTGCACATCACTACCCACCAGCCGGTTGATCAGGGTGGACTTGCCGGCGCCGGAGGGACCAATGAGTGCAACGGTACGGTGTCCGTCGGCGTAGGCGAGAAGTGCCTCAACACCGTCGCCGGTCTTCGCGCTCGTCATATGGATGTCCACGCCCAGCGCGATAGTCTCCACGGCCGCCTGCGCAGCCTCTGTATCTGCCGAAAGATCCGACTTGGCCAGCACCACCACGGGGATCGCACCGCTCTCCCACGCAAGTGCCAGCTCACGCTCAAGACGCCGGACATTGGGCTCTTCAACGATGGGATGGACGATGAACACGGTGTCGATGTTGGCGGCAAGCACCTGTGTAGCCGCGTCCTTGCCGGGATCGGCACGCGTGAACGCGGACGTCCTGGGCAAGATCGCCTCGATCTGCGGCAACTCGAGGTCCGCGTCATGCCGGATGGCCACCCAGTCACCCGCAGCGGGGAGTTCCTCGGCAGAAAGCGCCTCTTTGGAAAGCCGACGCGTCGGCTCGGCGCGTATGACGCCTTCACCGGTAGCAGCCAACACGCTGCCCCGGTCGGCGCGGATCACGCGAGCAGGGATGAGTCCTTCCTCGGCATACGGCGAGAACAGCGCGCGCCAGCGATCAGAGTAGCCGAGAAACTCCAGGGACGGTTCAGGGTTGATGATGTCAGTCAACGTGGGGTCCGTTCGTCGTGGTGCCCACGCTCATGACGTCAGATGGCGCGGTGCACCGGGTTTGCGGCGTACGTCGATACGGGCGGGCATGCCGCCCCTGCGGCTATCGCAACCATCAACGTCACCTCCCCGCGTGCAGGCCAAAAGGACTTCTCGATGATACCACGGTGTCTAAGAAGAACGGCACGTCACGTGCTACAATCCCGGCACGACACCGAGGCTGAGACTCGACCTGTTCGGCGGGTACCCGGGAACGGAGCGACACATGCACAGAACGATGCTGGGCGGCAAGATACACCGCGCGACGGTGACCGAAGCCGACCTGGACTACGAAGGCAGCGTCACGGTCGACACCGACCTGCTCGACGCCGCCGGGATCATCCCCAACGAGGCCGTCGACATCTGGGACGTCACCAGCGGCGCGCGCCTCACCACCTACGCGCTCGCGGGGCCCCGCGGCTCCGGCGTCGTGTGCGTCAACGGCGCAGCAGCACACCTGGTGCATGCGGGCGACCTCGTGATCATCGCGGCGTTCGTCCAGCTGGAGGACGCCGAGGTGCAGGCCTGGGAGCCACGCGCGGTCTTCGTCGACAAGAACAACCACATCATCGAGCGGCGTGCCGAAGAGGTCAGCCGCACAGCGGTCTAAACACCGAAACTGCGTATCGTCACCGAGACGTCACCAGCAGCTCACCCTCGTTAACCCGGATAGTGGTAGCGTAGTGAATCTCGTCCCCTGACAGCTTGTGGATAATGACTGCTATCACTGAAGCATGGCGCGCGGGTCTGCTCCGTCGCGACAACTGGATGCGCAATATCACTGCCGGCATCGTGGTCGGCGTAGTCTCGATACCCCTCTCGATGGCGTTCGCCATCGCCTCCGGCGCTACACCCGTCCAGGGACTCTACACCTCGATAGCCGCCGGAGCTCTCGCCTCGTTGTTCGGCGGGACGCGAGTGCAGATCACCGGTCCCACCGGCGCCTTCGCTGTACTGCTCTTCAGCGTCACAGCCAAGTACGGAATGGCAGGGCTGCAGGTCGCCACCATCCTTGCGGGCATTATCATGGCGATCTTCGGCCTCACGAAGCTGGGCAGGGTCATCCGATTCATCCCCGAGCCGGTCGTCATCGGCTTCACATCCGGCGTAGCGGTGCTTATCTGGGTCAGCCAATGGCAGAACTTCTTTGGCCTGGGGGAGGTGACCGGGGACAGCTTCGGGCAGAAGCTGCTGTCACTGTTTGCAGCACTTCCAGGACTGCATCCGGCGACCACGCTGTTCGGCGTTGCGAGCATCGCAGTCATACTCATCTGGCCCAAGATCCCCGGCCTGGGCAAAGTGCCAAGCCCGATAGTGGCGCTCGTGATCGCCACTGTGGTGCAGTCGCTCTTCCATATCGATGGCATCGCCACCATCGGAACGGCATACAACGGCCTCCCCAAGGGGTTACCCGCGTTCACTCTTCCCGTGCTGCCCCTTAGCAGCGTGCTCGAGCTGCTGCGTCCCGCATTCACCATCGCATTGCTCGGCTCGATAGTGTCACTTCTGTCCGCCACGGTGGTCGACGGGGTCACAGGTCATCGTCACGACTCGGATCAAGAACTCGTGGGCCAGGGAATCGCGAACATAGGTGCCGCGCTTTTCGGCGGCTTTGCAGCGGCAGGCGCCGTCGCGCGCAGCGCCACCAGCGTACGCAACGGTGCCACCAGCCCATTGGCGGGCATCGTCACCTCATGCACCCTGCTGGTCGGCGTGGTCGTGCTGGCGCCGCTCGCTTTCAACGTACCCTTGGCGACACTTGCCGGGGTCATCTTCGTCGTGTCGTACAACATGAGCGACGCACCGCGGGTGATCCGCACCATCAAGCGCGCGCCGCGTGCCGATGTCGCCATCATGCTCATCACCCTCGTGCTGACGGTATTCACAGACATCATCGTAGCCGTGAACGTGGGTGTCATCCTCGCCATGCTCAACCTCATGAGCCGGATGTCCACCTCGGTGGAAACACGCACGATGGAAGCCGACGAGATCGCCGAGAAGATCGTGGGCGCTTCCTGCCCGATGGTGCCCGAAGGCGTCTTGGTCTACGCGATCGAGGGGCCGTTCTTCTTCGGAGCTGTCCAACAGTTTGAGAGGGCGCTCGAACACACACACACCGAACCGACCATGCTGGTGGTCAGCCTCAAGCACGTCCCGTTCATCGACCTCACCGGCATCATCGCGCTCAAAGAGGTCATACAGCGCTCCGCGAAACACGGGATCGATGTGCGGCTTTGCTGCGCGAATGGCCTCGTCACCGGCAAGCTCGACAAGGCTGGCGTAAGCGCGATGCTGGGCATGCCTGTCTCGGCAACGCTGGCAGAGGCTCTGGCACAGCCCGACTCCGCCGCCTAAGCTGACCTTCCCCTTCTCCTATGTCCCAGTTGACCTTCTCGTGTCCTCGTACTAGACTGACTAGTCAGTTTAGCTATTGCGGAACACTAGGAACGGAAAGGAAGCACCATGCAATCGGTACAGATCGCGCGAGCCGAGATAAAGCGACTTCTCGGTGACAGGCGCGTCCGGATGGCGACGGTCGTGATCACGCTCGTCCCCCTTCTCTATGGCGCGCTCTACCTCTGGGCGTTTTGGGATCCTTACCAGGGACTCGAAGACCTCCCGGTGGCGTTGATCAATGAGGATCAAGCGGTGATGGTGGATGGCGAGTCACTGGATGCCGGAGCCGGTCTTGTTGACGAACTACTGGACAGGAAGACCATGGGCTGGGACGTGGTCTCGGCAAAGACCGCGCAGGCCGGACTAGAGGATGGGACCTACTACCTCTCGCTCACGATCCCGGCAGAGTTCAGCGCAGACCTTGCAACAGCGAACAGCGAAGACCCCACTCCCGCGCATCTTGAGGTAGTGGAGCACGAGTCAGCCAACCTGCTTGCTAGCCAGATCGGCAACACGGTCTTCTCCGAGGTCCGCGCAGCGGCGGCGGCAAACGCTTCAGAAGCGTACCTGGACACGATCTTCCTGGGCTTCTCGGAGATGAACGGCTCGCTGACCGAAGCCGCACTGGGCGCCAGCGACCTGGCGAGCGGGCTTGCCGGGGCACGCGACGGGGCGAATGAGCTCGCGAGCGGTCTGGGCACGGCGCATGCAGGCGGAGTGGAGCTTTCCTCCGGCCTGAGCGACCTGGCCGCCGGTGCGGTCACGGCAGACGCCGGCGCTGCGCAGCTCGACGGAGGGCTTGGCGCGCTCAGCGTCGGTCTGAGCGATGCCGACGAGGGTGCGACCAGCCTCTCGACCGGCGCGGACTACCTGGCTACGAAGACTGCGGCGCTCTCTGCCGGCCTGACGCAGATATCTGATGGCTCCGCCTATATGGCGAGTTCAGCCTCTGCCCTCAATACCGGCGCTGCGCAGCTCAATGCCGGCGTCGCGCAGGCAGCGACATCCGTCGGTACCGCGAGCAGCGGTGCCGCCGACGTCCATTCAGGAACCAGCGCGGTCGTGGGACTGCTTCAGGCATACCTGGCCGCAAACCCATCGGCAGCCGGCGACGCAACGTTCGCCCAGGCACTGGGCTATGCCCAGGCAACAGACCAGGGTGCCAGCGACCTGCAGACAGGACTTGAATCCGGCGTGGCCAGCTTCTCGGCATTGGTTGCAGGCGCGGAGCAGGTGGCCGATGGAGCCTCTCAACTCAGTGATGGAGCAGCGCTGCTCTCGCAGAACGTAGCGGAGGCCTCCACTGGCGCGTCTCTTCTCGCGAACGGCGCCACAAGCCTCTCCAGTGGTGCGGTCGAGCTGGCCGCAGGCATCAGCACGGCGAACAGCGGAGCTACCGCACTGAGTGCGGGCGCATCGGCTCTCTCGGCAGGCACGTCAGACCTGGCGGCTGGTGCAAGCCTGGCCTCTTCGGCCAGCGGCGAGCTGGTGAGCGGACTCGCACTTCTGGACTCGGGTGCGGCCGAGCTAGCCGAAGGCCTGACACCCGCGATCGATGGCTCTATCGAGCTGGCTGACGGGCTCACCGCAGGTGCTGCGGACGTGCCGCTCTACGACGATGAGACCCGCGCGGCGAACGCTGCGATGATGAGCGACCCGGTCGTCTTGGACGTCGACGCGATGGATGCCGTCCCCAACTACGGTACCGGCTTCTCGCCCTACTTCATCCCGCTTGCGCTCTGGGTGGGCGCCCTGATGGCATTCTTCATCGCGACTCCCTTGCCTCCCAAGCCCATAGAGGAGCGACGCAATCCTGTGGTCGTAGCCCTGGCAGGCTTCTGGCCTGCAGCGCTCATCGGCGTTGCTCAGGCGGTCGTCATGCTGCTGGTGTTGCAGTTCGGGCTGGGTCTTGAGCCGAGAAGCGCCCTCATGCTCTACGGCTTCACGGCACTCTCCGCAGTGACCTTCGTAGCGGTGCTGCAGTGGCTCTCCGGAGCGTTCGGCGCCATCGGCAAGTTCCTGTCCATCGTCCTTCTCATGCTGCAGCTGACCTCCTCAGCAGGAACGTTCCCGCTTGAGACGGCGCCCGGGTTCTTCAAGGCGATCAACCCCTACCTCCCCATGACATATGTGGTCTCGGGTCTGAGGCAGGCGGTCTCCGGAGGGGACTGGTCGGCGATGGGGCAGAGCGCACTTGTGCTTGGCGCATTCACCATCGCCAGCCTCGCGCTGACATCGATCACCGCACGACGCGCGCGCACCTGGGACGCGGAGCGCCTCAAGCCGGCGCTGGAGATCTAACGACAAAGAGCGGAGCGTCGGGCGCGTGGTCCGGCGCTCCGCTAGAATCGCAAGAGAAGCCCGACAAGAGGAGTACCCGTGGCCACGCGAGCCGAGAACACCCGAAGCCGTATGTTCGACGCGGCCCTTCAGCTGATCAGCGAGAAGGGTTTCAGCGGTACGACGGTGGATGAGATCGTCGACCGGGCCGGCGTGGCCAAGGGCACGGTCTACTACCACTTCGCGGGCAAAGCCGAGCTCGTCGAGGCGCTGATCGCCGAGCAACTCGCGCCACTCGTTGTCCACTTCCGGACCGCAGCGGCAGGCGCCTACGATCCCATGTCACGCATCGATGCCCTCATCCGCGCGGAACTGGAGTGGATCAGGGAGAATCGCGCATTCGCCAAGATGCTCGTGACGGAGCTCTGGCGAGAAGACCGCATGTGGCGAGAGACGCTGGTGCTTCTGCGCCGCGAGATCATCGGCTTCATCCGCGACGCGATCGACGACGGCGTGAAAAACGGCGCGATCAGGTCCGACATCGATCCTGACTTCGCAGCCTCGGCACTGTTCGGCATGACCGTCACGGCTGCCCTGGACTGGCTCGTGTTCGACCCGGACAAGTCCCTGGAGTTCGTGGCCGAGCAGGTCTTGCGCCTTGCCTCCATGGCAGTGAGCGCCTAAGCCATGTCACCTGCGGTGAAGATACCTCGTGATGCACAGCCTCTTGCTGGGGACACGCGCTACGTCCCCGGATTGACCAACGCCGGCTTCGTCCTCGGACTGGCCATCGACACCAGCCCGGACGAGTCCGTCTACGAGGGTATCGGCGTCGATCGACTCGGCATCACCCACGGGCACGCCGATCACTTCTCGGCAGGAGCGTTCATCCGCGACATGGGCGCCAGCGTGTGGGCCGCACGCGATGACGCGACGCTGATAGAGAACCCCGAGGTCAACATCCGCGGGATGTTCTCGTGGGCCAAGCCCAGCGACCTTCTGATCACCAGGCTGTTCCGTGGCGAGCCATGTAAGGTGGACGGCTACCTGGAGGACTGGGACGACCCGCGCGCAACCGTGGTCCCCCTCCCCGGACACACCCTTGGACACTGCGGCTTTCTGACACGCGACGGGGTGCTCTTCTCCGGCGACGCGCTCTATCTTGAGGAGTTGTGGGAGCGGCATCCGCTTCCCTACGCCATCGACCCGGATCTGGTAGTGGCCTCTCTGGAAGCGATCGCCGGCATGGAATACGAGTGGCTCGTGCCCGCGCACGGCCATCCCGTGAGCCAGGCCGACAGTCTGCGCCACATCGAGCACCACATCCGTCAGATCAAAGGGATCGAGGCGCTCGTGCTGCAGCTGCTTGACCAGGCGCGCACCACCGAGGAGATCATCGCGCTCATCTCGGCGGATAGATGCCTCTCGGACAACCCCGCGCAATACTGGCTCGCGGTCACCACGGTGAAAGGCTTCCTGGGCGGGTTGCTCGCCAAGGGCAGCATCGAGTTCTACGTCAAAGGCCACTCCGGCTGGTGGCACGCGCTGTAAAACATCATCCTCACGCGGTATTGAGCTGCCGTGAGCGGCGGGTAGACTTGGGGTAAGCACTATTATTGTCCCTATCCCCTGATGACCGGGAGGTCGCCCATGAGCATCAAAGGCACGCAGACTGAAAAGAACCTACTGAAGTCCTTCGCCGGTGAGAGCCAGGCGCGCATGCGCTACAACTACTTCGCCAGCGCTGCCAAGAAAGAAGGCTTTGAGCAGATCTCGGCGCTGTTCACCGAGACTGCCGATAACGAGAAGGAGCACGCGAAGGTCTTCTTCAAATTCCTTGAAGGCGGAAACGCCGAGATAACCGCCACCTATCCGGCGGGCCGCATCGGCACGACTGCCGAGAACCTCCTTGCCGCCGCGGACGGCGAGCTTGAGGAGTGGGGCACGCTCTACCCCGACTTTGCGCGCGTGGCCGAAGCTGAAGGCTTTGCCGACATCGCCACCGCGTGGCGTGAGATCGCCGAAGTCGAGGAGCACCACGAGGCGCGATACCGCAAGCTGCTTGCGAACGTGGAGGCTGGCCTTGTCTTCCGGCGCGGCGAAGAAGTGCTGTGGAAGTGCCGCAACTGTGGCTACGTCCACCGCGGCACCGAGGCGCCCGAGGAGTGCCCGGCATGCCTGCACCCGCAGTCCTACTACGAGCTGCTGGCAGAGAACTACTAGACGCTCTTCGGGGTCTTATCTGTACCAACTCGATCACCCGCATCGCCGCTGGCGATGCGGGTGATCCGCGTCAGATGCCGTTCACCGTCGTAGTACCGCCACTTGGGGCTCCAAAGGTTTGTCTCTCCGCTCATGCATGGCAGACTGCGCCTAACGTGCGGCGGCTCACTGGGGGCCCGAAAGCCGCGCAACGTATCCGTCTTAAGGACTCTGGAGCCCTTATGAACCCTCGCACTTCCCCACGTGGCTGGGTAGTCACGTTTGCAGGCCTGGGCATCAACCTTGCACTGGGCGTCTTGTACTCCTGGAGCGTCATCGCCAAAGCACTGAATGCGGAATGGAGCTGGTCGGCAGGACAGTCCAGCCTGCCGTATGCGACCGCCGTGGGGATGTTCGCGCTTTCCATGGTCTTCGCAGGACGGGCACAAGACCGCTTCGGTCCCCGGATGGTTGCGACGCTTGGCGGCCTGCTCACCGGCGCCGGCCTGATCACAGCATCGTTCGCCAGCGCAGACGCAGCATGGCCGATGATTATGGGCTTCGGCGTAATGGGCGGTACGGGCATCGGCCTGGGATACGCCGCGGCCACGCCCGCCGCCGTGAAGTGGTTCCCCGCCAGGCGCAAGGGGTTCATCACGGGCCTCGTTGTGAGCGGATTCGGCCTCGCCTCTGTCTACATCGCACCGCTCACATCAGCGCTGATCCACTCGGCAGGTATTGCGACCACGCTCCGGCTGCTGGGCGGCGCGTTTCTTGTGGCCATCGTTTCGTTCTCGCAGTTGCTCATCAACCCCCCGGCCGAGCACATGGCAACGATGGCGAAGGCCGCGAGCGACGCTTCGCATACCCACCCGGCCCGTCAGGACCTGGGCTGGCGAGAGATGCTGAAGACCCGGCAGTTCGTGTTGCTCTGGCTGATGTACGCGTTCTCAGCGTTCGCGGGGCTGATGATCATCGGGCACATGGCGAAGATCGCCGCTGCGCAGCTTCCCGGCATCGATATGGGCTTCGGGTTGGTCGCAGTCCTCGCCGTGGGCAATGCCTCGGGCCGTATCGTCGCCGGCACCGCGGCAGATCGCTTTGGAGAGACGCGCACCATGTTCGTGGTGTTCGTGACACAGGCGCTCATGATGGGTGCAGTCACCGTCGCGGCAACGCCGCTGTCGCTGATCCCGGTGGCTGCGGGTATCGGCTTTTGCTACGGCGCCAACCTCGCGCTGTTCCCCTCGGCGACGGCGAGCTTCTTTGGCACCTCGCACCTTGGAGTGAACTACGGACTGGTGTTCACGGCGTGGGGCGTAGGCGGCGTGTTCGGCTCGATGGTTGCCGGCAGCATCGTCGACTCCACGGGCTCGTACACGGCGGCATATGCCGTGGCGGCGTTGTTGTGCCTGCTCGCTGCTACCGGGACGTTTCTCACCAAGGCTCCCGAGCCGATCGCGGAACCCGTGATCACCAACGACATCCATACGACCCTGGCAGCGTAGGGGCCGATTCAAGCGGCGCGGCTGATCAGCGCTTCACGCGGACTGGTGCAGCCCGACCCGGTTGCCCTCGGAGTCCTCGAAGAACGCGATCCACCCCACCATCTTGCCCATGTTCACAGGCTCGTCCAGAGTCCTACCGCCCGCCTCGGTGACACGCGTGAGCATGCCAGAGATGTCGCCCTGGGCATCCAGGTAGACGGTAGCACCGTGAGACAGGCTCGGCTTGGCCGAGGAGTCCAGCACAAGATCACCGCTCACATCGTCGAGGTCGCCTGTGCCCAGGGGCATGAGCAGCGCCACGTTCTCCGCGCCGGGCATCATCTGGATGGGATTCAGAACCGGACGCGAGACGACCACGTACGATGCCTGAAGACGCGACCTCAGCTTCGTCGGCTATATGGTCTCGCCTCAAGAAGGCTCAGTGGCATTGTCGCTTTCCTCGCCATTTCGTAAGATGCACTTAATGCTAAACGTCCATCGCATGAGTATCCTTCGTGAGGTCGCGGCCCGTGGCGGGATCGCCGCTGCTGCCGAGGCGCTCTACCTCACGCCCTCGGCAGTCAGCCAGCACATGGCCGCCCTCGAGCGCGAGGCAGGCACACAGCTGCTGGAGCGCATGGGGCGCGGAGTGCGACTCACTCCTGCAGGCAAGCGGCTTGTGGACCACACTGAGCGAGTGCTCGCGGTCCTTGAAGAAGCCGAAGCGGACCTGAGCGACATCTCGCACGGCGTTGCGGGTCGGCTGCGCATATGCGCCTTCCCCACTGCGGCACGGGCACTGCTTGCGCCCGCGCTCGCGCTGTTGCGTGACCGCCACCCCCGCCTTGAGCTCGCCATGACTGACCTCGAACCGGAGGAGTCGATCCCGCTGCTCAAGGTGCGCGAGATAGACGTCGTGGTCACCTACGAGTTCGACCACCTGCCGGTCCCTGAGGATCCGGGCGTTGAGCGTCACGTCTTGATGTCTGAGCCGATCTACCTCGCGGTTCCGGCCTCCCATCCCCTTGCGGCAGGTCCCGTTGCGGTGGCCGACTTCAAGACCGAAGAGTGGGTCGTCGGGCGCGAAGGGGCGCCGTTCATGGAGGTCACCCGCAGCGTAGGACACGAGGCCGGGTTCGAGCCCAAGCTCAATTTGCAGAGCAACGACTACCAGGTCATCCTAGCTTGCGTCGCACAGGGACTAGGCGTCACCCTTGTGCCGCCACTGGCGCTGTTCGCGGACTACCCGGGCATCGTCTTCCACGTCCCCACGGACATGGACATCACTCGCCGGGAAGTGGCCGTGATCCGTCGCGGCAGCGGCAGCAATCCCATCGTCTCCACCGCCCTGGAGACCCTGCATGAGGTCACAGAAGCGCTGCCCAGACGTGGACCCACCATCGGTTGATCCACGGAGCACTTCGCAATCCAGATACAGATTGATTTCGAAGATGAAGATGCCGATTCTAGATGAAGGAAGCTTCATCCAGGCAGGAGCAGGAAGGGAAACCGTGACAGGCCTACGTGAGTCCGTCATCAGCGCCTTGACGCCCTATGTGGGCGAGATCGTCGCTGACACCTGCGTGCGCGCGACCGCACTGTCTCTTGGCAAGACCGCCGATGACCTTGACATCAACGACCTTGCGGCACTTGAGGTCAACGCCCGACGACTGCTGGGCCCTGTGGCGCCAAGAGAGGCGATCGACGGATTGATCGCAGAGATAGAACGGAGCCTGACATGACGGCGCAGACCAACATCAACAAGCAGGCGCCACGCAGGCCAGCGATCATCTCCACCCGGACGATGCGCATCACCGCCGCCCTGTTCACACTGCTCACCGTATTCCATATCCTCAACACCCTGTCTCTTGCAGACAAGCTTGCCGCAACGGCATCGGATGCTGTCTACGTCTTCGGCATCCTCCTGCAACCCCTGTGTGCGGCTATCGCGGTGTGGGTCGCGTCCAAGCTTGGGTGGAGAGAGAGCGTCGGGCGCCAATGGCTGCTCATTGCCGCGGGCATGACCGCTTTCGCGATCGGCGATGTGGTGTGGGCCGTCCTGGAGCTTGGGATGGGACTGGATCCGTACCCGAGCATCGCGGACTTCTTCTACCCGATGGAGTACTTCCTCTTCCTCACGGCGATGATTCTTGCCATCCGCTCCTATTCAGGCCTGGTCAAAACGCGCAAGCCTGTGCTTCTGGGCGGCGCCGTGGCTGTGGTTGGAGTGGCGGTCGTCTACCTCGCCCTGCTCAAGCCCTTCATCTTTCCTGCAGGCGCAGACGAGCTCAGCGTGCTCGGCAAACTCGTGAGCACGTTCTACCCGCTGGGCGATATCGTGTTCATGCTCGCACCCGCGGTGGCGCTGGCGCTTGTGATCAGGCAGCTCGGTGCTGCACGGTTCGCATGGCCCTGGTGGATCATCGTCGTCGGTGCGCTGGTGTTCGCCTTGACCGACTCCTACTATGCGTACGCGGACTGGTCAGGCAGCGGGCTAACCGCCGCCATGGATCTGGGCTGGATCGCGACACACATGCTCTTCGCAATCGCAGCCCTGGTGGCCAGGGACGTCTACCGATCAGTGGGACGCACCTAGCCTCGAAGTCACCCGAGACGTCACGCCTACAGATCCGACGTGCAGGCCGGACACCTTGTGGCTGCCAGCGGCACGGCGCTCAGGCAGTACGGACACTCTTTGGTGGTGACCTCTTCTTCCTCTGTGGCACGGGCCTTATTGACGCCCTTCACCACAAGGAAGATGACGAACGCCACGATGACGAACGCCACGATCGCGTTCACGAACAGACCGTAGTTCATCGTCACTGCGCCGGCGTCCTGCGCAGCTGCAAGCGTGGCATACGGCGCTGCAACCGAGCCTTCTTTCAGGACGATGAACAAGTTCGCGAAGTCGACCTGGCCTAGCAACAACCCCACCACAGGCATGAGGATATCGCTCACCAACGATGCCACGATGGCGCCGAAGGCCGCGCCTATCACCACGCCTACCGCCAGGTCTATGGCGTTGCCTTTGGCGATGAACTCTTTGAACTCCTTTATCATCACGAGCCTCCTACTTCTTAGTGGTGCCGAGAATGGTGCCTAGCACGCCGCGCGCGATCTGACGGCCCACCTGGCTACCCAGTGCACGGATCGCACTCTTTCCCATGGCCTCAACCATCGATTCACGCTTGCGCGTTGACGCTTTCGGCTTGGCCGGCGCTGCAGGCTTGGCGGCCTGCTCGGCGATCTCTGCTTGTGCCACGGCCGCGGCAGCTGCCTCCGCGGCTTCAGCCGCCTGCTGCGCTCTCGCTTTGAGCTGCTCATAAGCGGACTGCCTGTCGACTTCCTGCTCGTAGTGGCCGAAAAGCACCGAACCCTTCACCAGTGCCTCGCGCTCCGCGGCAGTGATCGCCCCGATGCGCCCGTAGGGCGGGACGATGAGCGCCCGCTGCACCGGCATGGGGCTGCCGTCTTCCTGCAGCATCGAGACCAGCGCCTCGCCCACACCCAGCTCGGTGACAACGGTCTCCACGTCCACTTCAGGGTTCTGGCGGAACGTCTCGGCCATCGCCCGGACGGCCTTCTGGTCTTTGGGTGTGAACGCGCGCAACGCGTGCTGGATCTTGTTGCCCAGCTGGCCTAGCACCGCGTCCGGGATATCGACGGGGTTCTGCGTGACGAAGTAGACGCCAACGCCTTTGCTGCGGATCAGCCGGACGACCTGCTCGATCTTCTGCAGCAGCGCCGGGGGTGCATCGTCGAACAGGAGATGCGCCTCATCGAAGAAGAAGACCAGTCGTGGTTTGTCCGGGTCCCCCACTTCCTCAAGCCGCTCGAAGAGCTCCGAGAGCAGCCACAACAGGAAGGTGGAGTAGACCTTCGGGTTCATCATCAGCCTGTCGGCCGCGAGGATGTTGATGACTCCCCGGCCCTGTGAGTCGGTCTGCATCAGATCGAACAGATCCAGAGCAGGTTCGCCGAGAAGCTCGTTCGCTCCCTGGTTCTCAAGCGCCAGCAGACCTCGCTGGATGGCGCCGACACTGGCCGCCGAGACGTTCCCGTATGCGGTGGTGAGGTCCGCCGAGTTGTCGCCGACGAACTGCAAGATCGCCCGCAGGTCCTTGAGGTCCAGCAGCAGAAGGCCGTTGTCATCCGCCACGCGGAACGCGACGTTGAGCACGCCCTCCTGGATGTCATTGAGGTTGAGGAGCCGGCTGATCAGCAGCGGTCCCAGCTCGGAGACGGTCGTCCGGACGGGATGGCCCTGCTCGCCAAAGACATCCCAGAACGCAACGGGACTGCCGCCGTAGTCGTACGGCCCCAGCCCCAGCTTCTCCACACGCTCGATGACCTTGGGATTGTCTCCCCCGGCCTGTGAGACACCCGACAGGTCGCCTTTGATGTCAGCTGCGAACACCGGCACTCCCATGCGACTGAATCTCTCGGCAAGTATCTGAAGCGTCACGGTCTTGCCGGTGCCGGTAGCACCCGCAACGAGGCCGTGACGATTGGCCATGCTTAGGAGCAGATTCAGTTCGGAATCGTTCTTCGCGATGAGCAACCCGTCAGACGTGTCTGTCATAAGTCTCCCCTTGATCCAGCGGCGGCCTGATAGGGGATTCTTTCCCGAGCGGGTATGACGCGACACGCCGCGACACGCGTCGGTTAGACTGGGAGACTGGAACTAGTGAGGGAGAATGATGTCTGAGCCCACCCCTGCACTGCTCGCCCTTAGCGATGTGGAATACGAGTACACCGGCGCCCTGGTCTTGCGCGGTGTGACGCTGGATGTGGAGCCGGGCGAGATCGTCGCGCTCATCGGCCGCAACGGCGCGGGCAAATCCACGCTGCTTCGCTGCGCCGCTGGCTGGAGTGCCCCAAGCAAGGGCACCGTGCACGTGACCGGCGAAGAGCTCCGCTACGCCGACCGCGAACTGCGCTCGCAGCTGGTACTGGTGACCGACACTCCCCCGTTTTATGACGACCTCTCCGCGCGTGAGCACATCAAGTTCGTGCTGCGCGCCAACCGGCTTCAGGAGCGCGAGGCGGAAGCGGAACGGCTGCTGACCGACTTCGGAATCGCTGATGCAGCGGATGCCTACCCGTCCACGTTCTCGCGCGGCATGCGCTACAAGCTGGCGCTCGTGATGGCGCTGGCGCTGCAGCCAAAGCTGCTGCTTCTCGACGAGCCCTTCGGGCCCATCGATCCCGTCTCGGCGTCAGAGCTGTGGACGGCCCTACGGGCGGCGTCGGCACGCGGGTCAGGCGTCTTGCTGAGCAGCCATCAGCTGCCCGAAGGTGCCATGCCTGACCGCTACGTCGTGCTTGAGGATGGGCGCGTTCTGGCCAGCGGTTCTGCGCAAGAGCTTGCCGAGAAGGGCATGTCCGCCACGCTCAGCAGCGTGCTGCACTCCATGTTGAGCGCCGACACCGCCTCGTGCGATGCGTGACGCAGGGCTGCTTCTATGGCTCCGCTGGCGCCACCTCCGGGGACGCATCCGCTTCTGGGCTGCTATCGGCGGAGCAGACCTGGAGACCGGATCGCTCACTAACCGGCTGTATGCCATCTACCTGAGCGTAGTCTGCGCGATCTGGCTGTACCTGATGTGGGCGTCTGCGACAGACATCGTGTTCGAGATGGGTCTGGCTGACGTGGCTGCCAGAGGCTTGGCGCTTCGCGTCCTGGCATTCGTCCCGCTTGCTGCCTTCGCTTTCCTGGGCGCGCGCGCACTGCGCAGCTCGCCTGTGAAGTTCACCTTCCAAGACATGGCGTACGTGGCCGGAACACCCCTGGACCGGGGAGTGCTCGCGCTTCTGGATTGCGTGCGTGAGACAGTGCCGATCGCGCTCGTGGTAGGTCTGGTCGACTTTCTCGTGGCGGTAGCGCTGACCCGCGTGGACAACGTCCATCTGGTCATCGGCCCTGCACTGACCAGCGCCCTGGCGGTGGCTGCTGCCGTGGCGGCGGCCAATCTACTTGCGTGGCTGCTCGGGCTCATGCGAATGACGGCGCGAAGAGGTCGAACCTGGCCTGGGGCGGTCTGGCTGGTCCCCGTGGTCGTACTGGCGCTGGGTATCGTGCTCGAGGACGCCGGGGCCTGGTTAGGCGCCGCGATCGTCTCGCCGCTTGATCTCGGTTCGGCGCCCGCGTCCCTTGGTGCACTGGTCGCCTTGAGCCTTGCTGCCCTCGTCGCCATCCCACTGACGGGCCGGCGGCTCGACACGATCCGGGTGGTGGATGAGAGCGGCCTCTACGCTCAGCTCCAGGTGTTCCGGCCGCTGGCAATCTACGACTCCCGCGCAGTACGCGACATCACCCGGCGCAAGAAGCTCGCCGCTCGCAAGCCTGTAGGCAAACTCCCGGCAGGCGTTGGCCCGTGGGCGCTTGTGGCCCGTGCCTGGGTCGCGCATCTGCGCCAGCCATCAAGCCTGCTCACCCCGTTGCTGTGGGGTGCTGCGCTGGTTCCCTCGGCAGTGGTGCTCTCGCTTGAACCGCGCCCCATCCTGATGTACTTCCCGTGGTTCTTCGCCGTGCTCGTTGCGCCCGCCGAGAACCTCGTCCATGTCTTCCGAGAAGAGATCGATCGCCCCAGCCTGCGGGAGTTGCTCCCGTTCGACAACCTCAAGCTGCTGACACTGGAAGGGCTGCCCGCGCTTATGATCCTGTGCCTTTCCAGCGTGGCGTTCTGGCTCGTAGAAACAAGCCCCGCGCCCACCCCGCAGAACATCGTCTTGAGCCTGCTTCTGGGTGTCGCGCTGTTCTTCTGCCGTGGGCTGGAGCACGTGCGCATACTCAACATGAAGCGACCGCTTGGCTTCCCGGTCACGGCTGGCGTTACCAGTGTGGCCATTTTGGCCGCGAGCGCAGGAGGTTCGCTGGTAAGCGGTGTGCTGGTCGCAGTGGTCTGCGTCATCCTCCTTGGCAGTATGCTGGCCGCCAGCGAGATCTAGGCAGCAAGAACGAGGGCCGCGCTTGGCGGCCCTCGGTATTCTTGCTATCGAGTCAAAGCTACGACTCGTCGGCTTCCGTCTTACGGGAGCGAACCTTCAGCACCACGCCTCCAGCCGTTGCCATGGCCGCTGCGAAGAGCGCCAGGTTGAGCTCTCCACCCGTGTAAGGGAGGTATGGCGTGTCATCTTCGTCATCGGTCGGGGTGAATGGGAGGAACGGTTCGTCGGGATCCTCGGGGTCCTCGGGGTCCTCTGGGTCCTCGGGATCTTCCGGGTCCTCGGGGTCCTCGGGGTCCTCTGGGTCCTCAGGGTCCTCAGGATCTTCTGGGTCCTCGGGGTCCTCGGGGTCCTCTGGGTCCTCGGGATCCTCTGGGTCCTCTGGGTCCTCAGGATCTTCTGGGTCCTCGGGGTCCTCGGGGTCCTCGGGATCTTCTGGATCCTCTGGGTCCTCGGGATCTTCACCGCGGGTCAGGTCGTGCGAGACATGGCTCAGCACCAGTTGCCCCACGCCCTGGGAATCGACCGCTGCGGCGGCCGAAGCAAGGACATCGTGGCCGGACGTGCCCACGTAGAAGTGCTGCGTCTGCCCGTTACCCACCGGACGTGCCGTGGCGCTTCCGGTGGCGCCGGAAGCGAAGGTCACGCTCAATGTGCCGGCGCTCGTCCCGCGATCAAGCCCGTTGAGCACGAAGTGCCACACGACCGCCGCGGAAAGACCGCCGTCATCTGACTCATTGTTGAACGTCGAGCTGCTTGCACCAACATGCGCCGACTTGAGCGGCACGGTGGTGGAGGCAAACCCGGGAACCGCATACGCGAACAGAACCGCTACTGCCAGTGCCAGAGCAAGAAGATCACGTGATAGAGAGCTTGCAGTTTTCATCGTCCATGTTGTTGCCTTCATCACTGCTCGCCTCCTCCTTCGATCGTGTTCGTATCGTCTGACTAGTACGTCCCACTAATTAGTGTCAGCTAATCAGCTCTATTAGTCTTTATTATTGTACGTTCATCCAACTACCACACACGCGACCGTATCAAGGCAAACAAAAAGACCCACCTTAGAGGAAAGGCGGGTCTTTGAGCTTGTGTGTCGTAGGCGGGTTCTCAGGCGGCACCTACGACGGCTCCGTGTGCACTAGGCAAGACCTAGATGGAGGACAACAGTGTTGCGATGATCATTACGGCGCCAACGATCATGAGCGCACGTCCGGGATAGATGACACCCTCGCTGAAGCTGTCCTGCGTGTATGAACTGAACATGGGGCACCTCTTTCGCGGGTATCTATGTTTCGAGTAGATTATCGGACGATAAACGTTTTAGAACCAGCGTCCATTACTGGATTGAGCAGTAAGTCGCACTTAACATTTTGACGAGACGGATGCGGCTCGCTCAAGAATCCCGGGAGAGCTAGCGTGCCGCTGTTATCTCACGAGCTCCGCCGGACGCCAGCCCCACCACCAGCAGGTCCGCAGGACGCCGAGAGAACAGTCCGTGTCCCACCACGCCGGGGATGGCGTCGAGGACCGCTTCAAGCTCCTCGGGTACTGCAAGATCAAGGCCCGTGACGTCGATGATCCGGTTCCCGTTGTCACTCACGAAACCGGGCCGCAAACGGGGCTTCCCGCCCATCACGCAAAGATGGCACTCCACGCTTGCCAGGGCAGGCCCCAGCACCTCGATCGCCAACGGGAACGAGCCTAGCTCGGGCACCAGCTTCGTCTCATCGACGATGCACAGGAATCTCTCGGCCATAGCGGCCGCGATCTTCTCGCGAACGAGCGCCCCTCCTCCGCCCTTGATGAGGCGGAGCATCGGGTCGGCCTCATCGGCGCCGTCGACATAGAGCGAGACGCCGCAGACCGTACCTGGCTCGATGACAGGGATCCCCGCCTCGGCCAGCATCCTTCCGGTCACAAGCGAGCTGGGGACCGCACCTGCAAGCGAGATCCCGGACCTGCCCAGGGCGCGCACGAAGGCCTCGGCGGTGGAGCCCGTCCCCACTCCTATGACGGCTCCCTCGGACACATGCGCGAGCGCGGCGCGGGCGGCCTCGTCCTTCATCGCCTGAAGATCACGCATCTGCATCACTCCACAAAGACGGCGGAGTACCAATTCTGCTGATCGCTCTCATCGGCCAACGGCTGCAGAGGAAGGCCGAAGTGATGTGCGGTCTTGAACACATCGATCCCCACGCTGTGGAACGCAGGGCGTGCTTTCTTTGGATTGGCACAGGGGCGACCCTCAAGGCCAACGCACGAACCACAAGCAGCACAGTCGGAAAGACTGAACGCCAGGTAGTAGCCGTCAAGAAAGGCCTCCCGCTCAAGCGCGAGAGATACCTCATGGGCGATCTTCTTGTCATGGGAGTGGACGATAACGCCCCACGAGTATTTGCGAAGCAAAGGCTCGTACTCCCACGGCATCAGCGATCCGGCACGCGAGGGACACGTGGGCCCCTTGCCCCAGTCCTCGCAGCCGAACATGCACTTGAGAATGGTCCGGTGATCGAAGGCTATGTCGTCGATGGTGAACCGGACGGCGTCAGTGGCGCCAAGCGCCAGCGCCCGGGCTACGTAGCTATCGCTGTCATGCACAGTGTCCTCCTCGGAGCGGACGTGTATGCTCCGGGCAATCGTACACCTCAGGCCGACAACGGGCGTGGTCAGCTGCTACTCGGCTTCAAAATCCAGCGCGATCGAGTTCATGCAGTAGCGCAGCCCCGTGGGTTCAGGGCCGTCTTCGAACACATGCCCCAGATGCGAACCGCAGCGGGCGCACCGGACTTCTGTGCGCACCATGCCGTGGCTTCCGTCATCACGGGTCTCTACGGAATCCGGGCCTGCCGTCTCATAGAAACTCGGCCAACCGGAGCCGGAATGGTACTTCGCTTCCGAGCGGAACAGCTCGTTGCCACAGGCGGCGCACCGGTACAGACCGTCGTCCTCGGTGTCCACATAGATGCCGGTGAGCGGAGGCTCGGTCCCGGCCTCGCGCATGACGTGGTACTGCTCGGGCGTGAGTATCTTGCGCCAGTCTTCATCAGTGCGGGAATGCTCATCAGCCATCTCGTCGTCCTTCCCTCTTGTCACCGCTCGCATCAGCCAGTTCATAGGCGCGATCCGGAACTGACGGCGTTACGCAGCAGCTCCGCTCCAGCCGGAGTCATGCCGAACGCATCGATTTGCGCCTCCAGCTCACTACGAGTCCCGTAGCCGTCGAGATAGCCGTTCACGCGCGCGGCAGCGGTGGATTCTCTGAAATCCCCGGCATCCGGATACATCGCTTCGAACTCCCTGAAGAGCCCGCGCGTGTTCCGTAACCTGTACTTCTGGTGGTAGTCCTCGGCGACGTAGAAACGGTCGAGCGAGACGATGTCTGTATACAGCGGACCCAGGCGCGACTCCATCCGCTCCTTGGATTCCCGCGCAAAACGTTCCTGCTCAGGATCGTGAGTGAAGATCGCCGAGGCGTACTGCCGCGACCAGGCGGGAGACGTGGGCCGATGGCTGCTCCAAAAGACGTCGAGGAGCTCCGAGAACGACACTCTCTCAGGGTCGTAGTCAACTTGGATCGTCTCGCTATGATCACCGATAGAGCGATAAGTGGGTGCGGTGGTGGAGCCGCCGGCATAGCCGACGCGCGTGCGAACCACGCCATCCATCTGCCCGAACCGGGCATCGGGACCCCAGAATCAACCCAGGGCGAACGTGGCCGTCAAGACCTTTGCCGGGGCGGCAAGATCAATCGACGGCAGTGGCCGCTCTGCAGATCTCTTTGTAAGCAACGCCATCTCGCGCCTCCTTACCGACTCATACCCCAGCAAGAGTCGAGCCAGCCGAAGAGGCGTCGGGACGGGCGCTATGCGTCGAGCTCGTTGGCCAACTGCTCGAGGAACAGCCCCACGTCGGTGACGATGCCGATGGTCTGGAAGCTGCCGCGGTCGGAGAGCTTGGTGACAACGGCTGGATTGATGTCCACGCACACCGTTGTGCAAGACGCCGGGAGCATGTTACCCGTTGCGATGGAGTGCAGCATCGTCGAGAGCATAATGCACGCGCCGGCCTGCTGACAGTAGGGGCGCATCGCACCCTGGGCGACGATGGTGTCTGTGATCACGTCCGGCAGCGGACCATCGTCTCGGATGGAACCGGCCAGCACGTAGGGAACGTCGTTTGTGACCAGTGTGTGCATGAGCCCCTCGGTGAGAAGGCCGGACTCCACCGCAGGCTTGATCCCGCCGGCGCCACGGATCGCATTGATCGCGCGCAGATGGTGCTCGTGCCCACCGGCCATCGGCACACCGGACTTCATGGACACACCAAGGGACGTGCCGTACAGCGCGGATTCTATGTCGTGTACCGCCACCGCGTTGCCGCCGAAGAGCACGCTGATGTAGCCCAGCTTGACGAGCCGTGCCAGATGAGGAGATGCGCCGGTGTGAACCACGGCAGGGCCCACCACGGCTATGACGTCTTTGCCGGACTCACGGACAGCACGCAGCATGTGAGCGATGTCCGAGACGACCTGCGCCTTGGGCTTCTCGGAAGACACGGCCGAGTTCATGAACTCGAATGCCTGCGCCTCGCGGGGGCGCTCCACGGGACGAACGCGCAGCCCCGTGTGGCCAACGACGAGCATGTCGCCCGCTTTCACGTCGGCCATAGGGACAGTCCCCGCGGTGCCGTTCTCTATGTCGATGATGACGCCCAGGTCCATCTCAGGATTGACCACCGGAATCCACCTGCCACCGACACGCACGGCGGTGTCCAGGTTGGTGGTGGCGTAGAAGCCATCGGGGAAGACGCCATCGGTAGCGGCGGGCTGCAGGTGTGCATCTTCGGAATCGATGGGCTCGGCCCCGTACATCTGGATAGCACCCAGCACCTCGTCAAGATGATGCTCGTCCCGGCCATGCACGCGGATCTCGGCGATAGAGGCGTCTTCGTTGGTGCGCCCCACCTCGAAGCCGAGGGTCTCGAACTCCGCATCGAATGCCACGATCGCATCCATGATCTTGGACATGATGCCCGAGTCGATCAGATGACCGGTGACACGGACGTCTTCATAAGGGCGATGGGGCATGTGCGGGTCCTCCTCGGCGATATTCACAACGATTGCATCATTATTCACTAAGTTGGCGAAAAGCAGAAAGGCCGCCCGCGAAGGACGGCCCTTCATGTATACCTGCTGTCCGCTGCTATGACACTACGGTCGCGCCTCCGGCAGCCGGGCGCGCCATCGTCCCGCGCTTGATCTTGGCGTGCACCATGAAGAAGTACGGCGCTGCCATGATGTTCACGAACACGATCAGCAGTATCCACACCAGCTTGTTGTTGCTGGTGGACGTGCCGCCGGGATACTCCCACTCCTCACGGAGCGCCGCATCGATCAGCATCCACAGCCAGAACGCCGGCAACAGCAGCCCCAGCACACTCCACGCGATCACCTGCACAACGACAGACGCCGCAGCCAAAACTCCAAAAAGCTCCACTGTGATCCACTCTCCTTGTTGATCCAAGACACGCGTCTTGTTAGTCAGCCATCCGTATCACGACGTCGCCCACACCGCGGCGGAGCACGATGTCGTAGGTGACCGTCGCCGATCCATATGCCTCGTTCACGAGGTAGTCCCCGTCGATCTTGAAACCGTCCGCCTGGTAGGAACCCACACCGTCTTTGTAGCCAATGATGCGCACGCCCGCTTCGCGGGGAACGACGAGGGTCAGTGCTCCAACGCCCGCGTTGATGTCAGCCTGAAGATCCACGCGCGGGTCGCCGGAAAGGTCGATCGTGGCGTCACCGGCGCCCAGGTCCACCTGCAAGCCGGTCAGCGAGAGACTCCCCAGCTTGAGACTGGCCTCGCCGGCTCCCATGCTCACCGCGAGGTCCATCGGCACGCCCTCGGCCAAACGAACATCCCATGCATAGCGCAGGTTCGTTCCCATGTTGAGCCCGGGCCTGTTTGGCGTGCTGACACGCAGCTCCCCTCGCCCGTTACTCACGGTGTAATCAACCTCCGGCTTCAGCGTAACGGGCCGATAGTCGAAATCTGCCTCCATCAGACTGACAGCCGGGTCAGAGTCTACAGTGAGCTGTCCTGCGCCCATCTCGATCACAACAGCTGCGGTACTTGCGCTCCCAAGGTCCACACGCTCCGCGCTCAAGGTCGTCACTGGGTCATCGTCAAGTTCGACCCTGACGCACCCGGTACCCAAGAGCAGCACGCCTGCAAGAAGCGCGACCGCACCTGCGGCAGCAATCCTTCTCATGTCCATCATCTATCTCCACTCCCTCAAACCTACGCGGCCACAACCACGTCAGGTGAATCCGAATACGTTCCTACGAGCATCGCCTTGGCGTAAGCTCCGTGCAGCTTGCCCAGTGCCTTGGCTATGTGCAGCGTTAGCAGCAGGCCAAGAACGCCTGCGATCGACACCAACGGCTGCGCCCACGGCTGGATCATGTAGCCGTATTGGCCCCACTGGATCAGCGGGTAGTCCGCGGCCGCCTGCAAGAACGGGTAGGCGATCGCAGTGCCACTTACCGAGATCAGCGTGACGAGCAGGCTGAAGTAGAACGTTCCCAGGGGCAGTTGCAGCAGCATGTAGAGAACCGAGGTCCAGGTGCGACGGTCGGTGAACCAGTGCCTCAGGCGCTGACCGAAGTCCGCCTGCCTCAGCAACGCGCGGGGTCGTCTGGGCATTCTCACCCCAAGCAGTCCTTCTACCATGCGTCCCTCCGCAAGTCCTATCGCGCGGACCATCGCAAAGAACGCCAGCAGGATGAATATGCCTACCCACACGATCAGCATCCCGATACCTGTGCCCAGCATCGTCGCCGTGAAGGTGAAGTACGCGATCCCTGTGGCAAATGAGAGGAACAGGTAGAACAGAGATCCGTAGGCTATCGGGTCGACCAGGATGCCGAAGAACCGTGCCAACGGTCCGCGCTTCTCGGCCGGCTCCGGTACCTTGAGCGCACGGTTGACCGTGATCTCGGTCTCGCGATACGCGTCGGCCACTTCTCCGGGAGTGCCGTATGACTCGACGACCCCGGCAAAACGCGATTCGGCCTCCTCGGCACCGACGCCCTCCATCTCGGCGCGCAGGTACTCCTCGGCATCGTACATAGCGTCTTGGATGAGCGCCGGATCGGCGCCAGCAAGACTCGCCTTCAGTTGCTCCAGGTACTGATCGATCATCTTAGTCACGACCTCCCTCCAGTCTTCCCTCGACAAAGTCACGTGTCCGTGACCATGCTTCCTTCCAGCTCACCAGAACCGCCCGTCCCACCTCGGTTATGGAGTAGTACTTGCGGGGCGGGCCCGAGACCGACGGCTCGACCCTGCTCGACAACAGACCCTGACTCTCCAGCGATCGGAGTACGGGGTACAGCGTCCCCTGCTTGACCGGTGCACCGTCATCCGTTGCGCCCTCGAGCTGCTTGGCGATCTGATAGCCATAGAGCGGCTCATCGGAACGGGCCATAATCGCCAGAAGCACAAGGGAGACAGTGCCCGCGTTCAATTCCTTTTGGAACTTGCGGACGATCGAGTCAGCAAACTCCTCCACGGTCACACCTCCTTCTGGTTGAATTCTCAACTTATGCATACTGTGAAGTTACCACTAGTGCGATTCCATAATACTGTGAACTTCACACTAGTCAAGAGGGAATCGGGATTTTCTTGTGCTTTGTTTCACATGAGCGTGAATCAACCTGTTCTCGGGGGTACATCGTCCTTGGTACCGACACGTACAAGGGGGGCGACATGTCAGGACGGATCATTGTGCGAGCGGCCTGCATCATGGTGGTAGCCGCGCTGTTCTCGCTCTGCGCTTGCTCACCCTCCCCGCCTACGCGCCAGGCCGACATCGAAGGCACCATCACGGCTGTCAGCAGAAGCGGTGGCAACGGAGCGATCCAGGTGGAGGAGCGCCCCGGTGAGACCGGCGACGCGAAAGCATCGATCACCGTCACATCACAGACCGGCCTGTTCCGCATGGTTGACGGCGCGTCTCCCGAGCCGATCACTCTGGACGACATCGAAGAAGGGATGCAGGCACAGGCGTGGTTCACAGGACCGGTGGCCGAATCTTATCCGGTGCAGGCCACCGGAGAAGCCGTCTTGGTATCCGAGTAGCGATTCAGGGAGTACACTCTCCCTGCCGATACACACAGTCGTAGTACAGTCGCAGCACACAGGAGCCACAATATGGATAATTCGGCCGCGAATCGCTCACGCATGGGCATGCTTGTGGCACTCACCGTAGCTATAGTGTTGATTGGAGCAACCCCCGCGTCCGCGATTTCTCGCACTCTGGTCATGTCCCGCGCTCAGCAGTGGATCGACAAGAAGATCCCCTACACGCAGACCGGCTGGGCGGATGAGACCGGCGAGATCGTCACATCCCCCGCCGACGGCTGGCGGCGCGACTGCTCGGGCTTCACATCGATGGCCTGGAACCTGCCCAAGACCGGCGCCTCAACCCGCACCCTCCACAACTACGCGACCCTCGTGACCAAAGAAGCGCTCCAGCCCGGCGACGCCCTGGTGGCCTACGACTCCCACGCGGTCGTGTTCGGCGGCTGGGCGGACTCCCTCCACGCCTCCTACTACGCTTACGAGATGAGTTCATCGCAATCGGACAAGACCGGCGACGGGACCGTCTGCAGGGTCACTCCTTATCCCTATTGGGGTGCCGACACGGCATACAAACCGTACCGGCTGAACGGGATAACCGAGAACATCGACTACTCCCCGTTCATCGCTCCGGTGGCAGGGAGCAACCGCTACAACACAGCGGTCAAAGCCTCTCAAACGGCCTTCGGAGACGGCTCAGCCGAAGCTGTCGTCATCGCCTCCGGAACCAACTGGCCCGACGCGCTTGGAGCGGCAGCCCTGGCGGGAGCAGTGGACGGTCCAATCCTTCTCACAGATCCCGCAAGGCTCTCTGACAGCGTGATAGAAGAGATTGGCCGCCTTGGCGCAACCAAGGTCCTGGTCATTGGCGGCGAGGCCGCAGTCTCTCAAGGCGTCTTCGACACGCTCGATGCGTTGCCAAGCGTTGAGGCCACCCGTATCGGCGGCACCAACCGCTACGACACCGCCAGGCTGATAGCGGACGAGACCGTCAGCCGCATCCAGGCAGATGGCGGCACGTTCGACGGTACCGTCTTCGTCGCCACCGGACTGAACTTCCCGGACGCGCTGGCGGCGTCCGCTTTTGCCGCCGATGCCGGAAGACCGATCTTGCTCAGCGCACCGACCGCGCTCTCCGCCGAGGCCTCCTCGGCCATAAGAAGCACCGGCGCCACGCGCACGATAATGCTGGGCGGCCCAAGCGCGCTGTCCTCGCAGATCACCAGTGACCTCGCTTCGATGGTGGGTACCGAAGGCGTCACGCGCCTGTACGGTTCCAATCGCTACACCACCGCCGGCAAGATCATCGACTTCTGCCTCCCGGAAAGCTCGCTGGGCTTTGGTGGCCTGGCCATCGCAACAGGCGACGACTTCCCCGACGCGCTCGCAGGCGGCGTCATGGCGTCACACATGGGGACGTTTCTGGGCCTCACGCCCAAGACGTGCCTGAATCCGGATGTGGCCCAGAGGCTTCTGGTGAACACCGCCGAGACGGGCACTCCGCATGTTCTGGGTGGGGAGACCGTCATCCTGCCCATCGTGCGTGAATCCATCGCGCTTGCATTGGGCGGCGTCTAGCAGGGTACGTACCTGGCATCACCTCAAAAGGAGATGCTATGGAGCCGGAGCGCATCAAGCCCGAACCGGGGCAGGAATCCGTCTGGGACTATCCCAGGCCACCCAGGGTCGACCCTTCCACACAGCATGTAGAAGTCTACTTCGCCGGCGAGCTCATCGCCGACACCCGGAAGGCCATCAGGATACTTGAGACCAGCCATCCGCCGGTCTACTACATCCCCCGCACGGACGTGTGCGACGAGTTCCTCAGCGAGAACTCGCGCACCACCTACTGCGAATACAAGGGTTCGGCACGCTATCTCTCGATCAAAGTAGGCGATCAGATTGCCGAAGACGCCGCGTGGCAGTACCCGGAACCGAGCAAGGCCTATGCCTCGATCGCGGGCCACATCGCCTTCCATCCCGCCAAGGTGAGCGCATGCCTCGTCGATGGCGAGGTCGTCCAGCCGCAGCCCGGTGAGTTCTACGGAGGCTGGATCACATCAGACATCGTGGGTCCATTCAAAGGCGGACCGGGCACCTGGGGCTGGTAGCGCTCTTAGCCCGCGCGTCTCTCCAGGCGATGACGCCCCATGGCCACGCCACCTTCGGCGGTGGCGATGGTCACCAGGAACATCACCACGAAGCTCCATCGGGCGAACTCCGTGTCGGCAAGCCCGCCTGCACCACCGGTGCGGGTGGACATCTCGGCCTGCATGACGGCAAGTGTCAGCGGTATCAGGATGCCGAGCACGATATGCGGGAACCCGGAGGGCACGCGGGGTCCGACAAACATCGCAAGCAACAACACCAGGATGAAGCCGACGCCATCGGCGATAAGCAAAATGGCAAGTCCGGCGCTCATCTGTGCCACGCCGCCCGCCACCATCGTGTCATAGACACTGGCTCCCAACGTCCCGAGCGCCTGACCCAACGGTCTAAAGCCGAAGGCGCATATGACGACCCCCACCAGGAACAGAGCCATGACGGGCAGCCGCTGCCTGCGGTACGCGGCGGACTGGCGCAGCGCAGCCTCGTCCGGCCTCGCATACTCGACTTCCTGCGCTGGTGACTCGCTACCCTGGCTCATCCGCTCCCCTTGCCTCGTCAGCAGGCCTAGCCTTCGGCCATCTCCTGCTTCATCGCGCTTATGACTTCACGGTACTCGGGCATCCCGGTACCCAGGATCTGAGTCGCCAGGATACCGGCGTTCTTGGCGCCGTTGATGGCAACGCACGCCACCGGCACTCCTGTAGGCATCTGCACCATGGACAACAGCGAATCCAGCCCGCCCAGATCAGACGTCTTCATGGGGACGGTGATGACCGGAAGCGGAGTGAAGGCGGCCACGACGCCGCCCAGATGCGCAGCCTTGCCGGCAGCCGCGACGATCACGCGGATCCCACGGTCGGCTGCAGTGGACGCCCACTCATGGACCTTTTCCGGCTGACGATGCGCCGAGGCGACCATAAGCTCATAGGGCACGCCGAAAGCCTCGAGCTGCTTGGCGCACTCCTCCATCACGGGCATATCGCTGGTGCTGCCCATCACGATACCTACCAGGGGTGTCTCGGCCATGGTCTCCTCCTCAGAGAACGGGCGGGGTGTGGTCAACGCCACAGGCGGGCTCTCCGTCGCCGAAGAGCAGGTCCCTCTCATCAGCTGATAGCGCGTTGCGGGCTGTGTCTCGCAGGTTGTTGAGATCGGCGAACATCGAACGCTGCATCACAACCGTAAGGTAGCGGCCCTTCTCGGTAAGGGTCAGCTCCTCTGCGTTGTCCGTGGCAAAGCCGCCGAAGGTACGGAAGAACAGCATCTCCTTGCGCAGGCCTCGCTCCACGCTGACCCCGAAGTCACGCTCGAATTTGCGCTTGTCCAGCCGCAGACCGAACAGCTCCATCAAGAAGCGATAGCGCATCTGATTGGCGAGGCTGTTGTTGGCGCTGCCTATCGCCACCGGCATACGGCCCTCGCCGATGGCCTTGTCGTAGTCGCGCAACGAGAACGTGGTGACGTAGATGTTACCGTCCAGGTAGCTGAACGCGCCGCTGCCGATGCCCACGTACTCCTCGTAGTCCACGATGTACTCATCGATCATGCCGCCACCTGTGCGCGAGAACGTCCACGCCGTAGAGAGCTCGAAGGTGTCTGACAGCTCGTCGACGAGGATCTTGTAGTAGCGGGCCTCGCGGTCGTAATCCACCATGCCCACGGTGTTGCGCAGGCTGCGCTCCACAGAGCGCGAAGCCATGAGCGGGTAAAAGGTCGTCTGGTTACACTTGCTCGCCTTGACCGCTGCGATGTCTGCACGCAAGACTTCCTCGGACTGGCTGGGGAAGTTGAATATCATGTCCACGTTGAGCGAATGGAAGAAACCCTCCAGCGACTGCAGGCGCTCCAAGATCTGAGCGCCTGAGCCGTATTTGTCATAGCGGTCCATCTGCTTAAGCAGATCGTCGTCAAAGCTCTGGACGCCTACCGAGAAGCGCTGCACCCGGTCTTTAAGCGGCTCCAGCACTGAAGGTATCAGGTGGTTGGGATTGGTCTCGGTGGAAACCTCTTTGATGGAGAAGAGCTCACGCGCGAGGTCGATGGTCTCGCAGAGCTCATCGATCAGGATCGTGGGCGTGCCGCCACCGATATAGAGCGAACCGAAGTCGTAGCCCAGGTCGGCCACCATGCGCATCTGCGCCCGCAGGCTCTTGAAGTAGCTGCGCGCCCGCTCGTCGTTGAAAGGGAACCGGTTGAAGCTGCAGTACGGGCACAGGCGCTCACAGAACGGCACGTGCGCGTAGAGCAGGTACTCCTTGCCTGCGGCGGGAGCAGGCAAAGACATGACCGGCTTCGGGTCTTTGGTGAAGTAGCTCTTCTGCGCCATGGAGACAGCGGTAGAGAGCAGTCTCTCGGCAAGCATGGCCTATGCCTCCCCGAGAGCGCGAAGCGCCTTGAGGCCGATGTCGGTGCGGTACTGCATGTCTTGGAAGCTTATGAGGTCGACGGCCTCATAAGCACGCGAGCGCGCCTCGGCAAGCGTGGGTGCGACAGCCGTCACGTTGAGCACGCGTCCGCCGTTGGTGAACACGGTGCCGTCTTTGGCAAGCACCGTGCCCGCATGGTAGACGCGGACGCCTTCGATCCTCTCGGCGGCATCGATGCCCTTGATGGCTTTGCCCTTTTCGTAGACGTCGGGATATCCGCCGGATGCGAGAACCACGCTGACCGCAGCGTCATCGCTCCACTCCAGAGTGAGCTCATCAAGGCACTGCTCGATGGACGCCATGAAGACGTCCACGATATCGGTCTTCAAACGCGGCAGCACGACCTGCGTCTCCGGATCGCCGAAGCGGGCGTTGTACTCAAGCACCTTGGGGCCGTCATCGGTCAGGATGAACCCGCCGTACAGCACGCCCCGGTAGTCGATCCCTTCCGAGACGAACGCAGCGACCGTCTGTTCCATGATGGCGGTCATCTGTGCAAGTGTGGCCTCGTCAACGACCGGGACGGGCGAGTACACGCCCATGCCGCCGGTGTTGGGGCCTTCGTCGTTGTCGTAGGCGCGCTTGTGGTCCTGCGCGGGGACCATAGGGAGCACGGTCTTGCCGTCAGTGAAGACGAGCAGCGAACACTCGGGGCCGTCAAGGAACTCCTCGATGACAACACGCTGACCGGCGTCCCCGTAACGACCGTCGAAGCACTCGGTGACCGCCGCACGCGCCTTGATGAGGTCGGTCGCCACAACGACGCCTTTGCCTGCGGCCAGACCGTCGGCCTTGACGACCACGGGGGCGATCAGGGTATCCAGGTACTCCATGGCCTCTTCCGACGTATCGAACACGCCGTACTTGGCAGTAGGGATGTCGTATTTGGCCATCAGGTCCTTGGCAAAGGACTTCGAGCCCTCGATGTGAGCGCCTGCGGCTTTCGGCCCGAAGGCCGGAATGCCCGAGGCGAGACAGATGTCGACCGCGCCAACCACCAACGGGTCTTCAGGCCCGACGACTACCAGATCGATAGCATTCGCCTCGGCCCACTCGACGATATAGACGGGGTCGAACAACTCGATGTTGACGTTGGTTCCCTGGAGCGCCGTCCCCCCGTTGCCGGGAGCACAGAACAGCGCGGTGACTTTGGAGGAGCGAGAGAGAGCGTCGATGATCGCATGTTCGCGGCCACCTCCGCCGATGACGAGCACACGCATAGCGACATCCTTAGGGTTGGGAACCCCGAATCGGGGCAATCTGCCGGTAGCAGAATAGTAGCAGACTCGGCGAGACTCACCCCCAACAACAGCGCGCGGGACGTCCCTTAGTGCAGAGTGTGCGTGCCGGTCAGAAGATGCGTCTCAGCCAGCGCCCTGTCAGTGAAACAGTCCCAGAACGTGTTTAGGGACCACTCCTCGATGGTGTCCATCACCTTCTGCGAGGCAAGGACGGCGAACCTGCCATCCGCCGGCATCTCTTTGGAGGCTATGAAGATCGCAGCCAGGATGGGACCGTCGATGACATCAAGCGCACTGAGGTCCACGAGTATCCTGGGTGCGGGCGTTGCCAATGTCGCGGCTATCGCGCAGCGCGACTCACCCAGTGACGCGGCGTCTGCACGCGCCAGAGGAACCACGGTTATGAGCGAGTCTGAGTCATGCATGAGGAGCTCCCGAGTGGAGGGAAACCGAGGTCGAAGGGCATCGGTCCTGCCCAAAGCATGTCTCTTTATGCGCGTTAACCGTCGTTGCGGCAATGGAGCGAACAGGCACCATGACCGCGCTATGTATAGTACTTTTGGGCAATCCGCCGAACGGAGACGTCCCCAACGTGAACACGTCACTCACCTCGATCGAGCAGTCCGTGGCGAAACGCCTCGGCGACCATCTGACTCCGGCTACAGGCACCAAGCTTGCGGAATATGTTGGCCAGATGGTTTTTCACCGTGCTCTCGGAGATCCCACACCGGATGGCCACACTGCTGTTGGTGCCGCCGTCGGCGATCAGACGGACGATCTCCATCTCGCGTCCCGTAAGGAGTCCGGAGGCGGCCTGACCGCCCCGCGTCCAACCGGGACCTACTTCTTGGAAGCGCTTCAATAGCACCAGCTGCATCGCGGGCATCAGCGCCACACCGTCGCCCACAGAGTCCCGTATCGCAGAGACAACGTCTTCGAGGTGCGCATCGTCAGGGACAAAGCCGCACGCTCCCTCGCACAGAGCCCAGGTAGCGACGTCCTGACTCCCGCCCATGATGATGACGCGCACTTCCGGGTCGGCGGTGATCGCATCGACAACCGGCGTGCAGGCGGGGTCGTTGGCAAGAAGTCCGCCCTCGATGAGGAGCACTGTGGCGTGGTGCTTTCGGATGGAGGTGGCGATCTCCGCGGTATTCGTGAGCACGCCCGCCGAAGTGAGACCCGTCTGGCTATCCAGTGACTTTGCCAACGCCTGTAGGCTGGCTCGCTGGGCTCCTACGAGCAGTACGATGATCGCATCCACTGCCGACACCACCTTCGTGGGTCGTCCTCCGGAGAACACCACTTCAGCGTGTGACCTTTGGGCGGCTCAATCCTGCCGATTATCATATCCTTCTACCGTTAATAATCGGCAAGAAGCCGCCTGTCCTTTAGGACTAGGGCGGCTTCTAGTACAGAAAGCTATAGGTTGCCGCAATCGCCTACGGGCGACCTTCCCATCGACGCATGATCGTCTGCTCACGACTTGGGCCCACAGCGATCATCGCAACCGGCACCTCGGCCAGGTCCTCGATGAACGCGATGTAGTCGCGCGCTTCCTTGGGCAGTTCTTCAAAGGTGCGACAGTGCGTGATGTCGGTCTTCCAGCCAGGCAGCTCCTCGTAGATGGGCTTGGCGTGATGGAAGGCGGTCTGGTGGCATGGCAGGTCGTTGTAGCGCTTGCCGTCGTACTCGTAAGCGACGCACACCTTTATCGTATCTACCGCCGAGAGGACATCCAGCTTGGTGATGACGAGGTCGGTGAGGCCGTTGACCTGCACCGCGTAGCGGACGATGACACCGTCGTACCAGCCACAGCGACGCTGCCTGCCGGTGGTGGTGCCGTACTCCCCGCCCACCTTGGTCAACAGTTCGCCGGTCTCGTCGTGCAGCTCGGTGGGGAACGGGCCGGAGCCGACACGCGTGATGTACGCCTTGGCGATGCCAAGCACGCGGTCGATCGACCTGGGTCCCACGCCTGCGCCGGTGCAAGCACCGCCGGCTGTAGGCGAGCTCGAGGTCACGAACGGGTAGGTTCCGTGATCGAGGTCCAGCAGCGTACCCTGCGCACCCTCGAACAGCACCCACTGGTCCGCGCGCAATGCACGGTTGATCAGCGAGTACGTCTCGGCGATATGCGGCTTGATGCGTTCGGCGTACGCGAGGTACTCCTCGGCGATCTGATCCACAGTGTAGGTGGGCAGCCCGTAGATCTTCTCAAGCATGTCGTTCTTCTCGGGCAGCGCGGCCTCGAGCTTCTTGCGGAAGATGTGCGGGTCGGTGAGGTCTTGCACTCGCAGACCCATGCGCGACGCCTTGTCCTGATATGCAGGACCGATGCCTCGGCGCGTGGTGCCGATCTCCAGATTGCCCAGACGTCGCTCGCTGGCGCCGTCGAGGTCGCGGTGATACGGCATGATGAGGTGCGCGTTACAGCTGATGAGCAGCCGGTGCGTGGAAAGCCCGTCCGCTTCGAGGCGATCGATCTCCTCCAGCAGCACCTTGGGGTCGATGACACATCCGTTGCCGATAACCGGCGTGATGTGCGGATACATGATTCCCGAGGGAATCAGATGGAGCTTGAGTGTCCGGCCACCATGGATGACTGTGTGACCCGCGTTGTTCCCGCCCTGGAAGCGAACGACATAGTCCATGTCATCCGCGATGAGGTCGGTGATCTTGCCCTTGCCTTCGTCGCCCCACTGGGCGCCGACGAGCACGATGCCGGCCATGCGATGCAACTCCTAGAAATGTTCGGTCCCGCGGACCCTCGCCGCCGCTCCCGGACCGGGCGCACCGACTACCGTGTACGGCACGCGCAGCGTCCTCCACGCATTGGGGGGACGCTGCGATAGTATGCCTGACGCACGCGTTTCGCGCCAGTCCGAGCAAGCCAGAGTGCCGTCCGTCGCATGGCTGGAACCTTTTGCGATCAACGCGCATCATAGAGGGTAGGACGTCTACAACGGGACAGCGACCGGCATGTCGCCATCCAACATCGGAGGCCGAGATGGACCGCACACGAATGACCCGCCTAGCATCACTCGCGTTGGTGTTGGCGCTTGTGTTCACGCTTGGCGCCCTTGGCGGCTGCAAGAAAGACGAGCCTGCTCCTGCCGACGAGGACACCGCCACGTCCACGAACACCACCGACACGACTACCGCCGAGGAGCCCGCTGACGCCAGCGAGCCCGTCGCCGACGACGAGGAGCCTCCCACCGAGATGACGGTGCGGCTGTACTGGGTCGAAGCCGGCGAGAACTCACTGGGCGTGGAGCGCACGCTCCCCTACAGCGTCGGTATCGCCTCCGCCACCATGGAGGCGCTACTGGAAGGCCCCACCGCGGCTGAGCAGCAGACCTGGCCGGCCATCGCTACGGTGATACCTGAGGGCACGGAGCTTCTGGGTCTCACGATCAAAGACGGCGTCGCCAAAGTGGATCTCTCGGACAGCTTCGATGACGGCGGCGGCACCTTCTCGGTGACCGCGCGCGTCGCCCAGGTCGTATACACTCTGGCGCAGTTCCCTACGGTGGACTCCGTGGAGTTCTACATGGAGGGAACCAAGGTGAACGTCTTCAGCAGCGAGGGCCTCATCCTCAACAAGCCGCAGACACCCGAGGACTACTATGATCTGCTGCCTATTGACGCGTAAGGCAGCGAGCGACAAAGACAAACGCCCCGTCGAATGATCGGCGGGGCGTTTCTCGTTGCAGATCGTCTCAGTGGTGCAGCCTGACTGCCCGGTCGTACCGCTCGCCATAGTAGATGTGCTCCACGACATAGAGGCGGTCGGACGCGGAATCATAGTAGAAGGACACGCCTTCAAGGGCCTCGGGCATCCGCCCGGGATCAAGGACTACTTCGCCGGTGCATCCATCGAATGTGTACGTACCCTCGTAGTAGAAACCGTTCCACTTGTAGCCCATGGTTCCGTCAGCCTCAAACCAGTACTGCGTGCGCTGGCTTGAATAGCCGGTACCATCCACCTTGCTATCGAACGGCTGAGATAGCGCCTGTTCTGAGGATATGAAGCCGTCCACCTTGAACTGAAGCGCTTCGACGTCCCACACACCCTCCGTCAGCGGCCCGCCTACTGCGACCTGCCCACCATCATTGGCGGCGTCACCGGATGCATCGTCCGTGTACTCGTCATCACCAGAAGAATCATCACCCATCGCCGCATCATCGGGGATGTTGAAACCGATTCCGCTCATCACCTGAGCGAGATAACCGTTGTGGAAGTCAGAACCTGCGCCCGCCTGATCGCCGGTCGTCTCGATATCGAGGACCAGCTGTGAAGCGGCCGCAGTCAGCTCGTCGCCGCTGAGTCCGGGATCGGCCTGGGCTACAACCGCCCGGGCACCCCGCAGCTTCGCCTCAGCGATAGCCTGCTCCACAGGCTTGTTGTAGTCCTTGTCCACCCTGAGGGCCTGAAGCTGTGCGATGAGCGGGTCTGCGCCAGGATCGGTGATGCCCCACGAGTTCATGGCGGTGTCGCCTAGCTCCCAACCCGTCTTCAGGTCCCACCCGAACTTCGCAGCCGTGATCAGCTTGCCGCCTTGAAGCGGTGTGAGGACCGCGTCTCCAATATTGTTGCGGACCGCAACGAAGACTTCCTGGTTCGCTCCCGCGGTCATCGCGTCTGATGTTGAGCGCATCTGCCCTGCATAGTCACGCAATGCCTCAGCCCGCGGCGAATCGTCGCCGGCGGTTCGCGCCTCGATTTCAGCAGCCACGCTTGCCATCTGATCGCTCGCTTCAACAAGATCGGCTCGGTTCTGGACGGCCGCAACTGTGCTGGAGCCGCCAACGATCACCGATGTCGCCACACTGACGATAAGCAGGAGCGTGGTGATGGCGAAGCCACTCTCATCATCCAGCCAATGCTTCACTGCGCCACCTCCCCCATCACAGGCGCCGTCTCAGCAGCGACCAGACCACCGTTCTCGAACGTGCAGGACAAAACGCCATCCCACACCAGCACTTCCAGCCCTTGCGCGATCTCAGGGGTGATTTGCGCACTGCCGCCAGGTTCGATCCCTATGAGAGAAGAGACCTCGCCGGGGCTCATGCCCTCGGCGAACGACAGAGGGGATATCTCCGGATACGCAAACGCATCGGGCAGCACCTCGATATCACGGGTGCCCACAACGGCGCCGTCGCGGAACACGATACGCGCGCCCATCTCGGGATAGTCCCAGAACTCCACGCGGTGAGCATCCAGATCGCCACCTTCGGCAGCATCTATGATGTCCTCGCCTATCACCACGGTGAACACCTGGGGCAGACCAAACTCCTCGGTGATACGAAGCTGGTCCGCCGAGATGCCCGCATTGTCGACAGTGACACTGTTGCCGGTGCCGCTGGCACACTCGCCAGCTCCACTCATCACGATCCAGACAAGCACGCCCATACCGATCGCGAACACGAGACCGGCCGCGAGCATGCTGAACAGGATGACCTTGACCCACTTCGATTTCTTGCGAGGCGCAGCAGCTGGGTGTACGTACGCATCTGGCTGCACGTACTGCGGTGCAACGGGTGGCCCGTTCTCAAAGCGCGCTCCGCACTTGGTACAAAACTGCGCCCCCTCAGTTCGTGCGGATCCACATGCAGTACAGAACTCATCAGCCATGAGCGACTCCCCGGGTAGCTTCCATGTCTACCCTCGACTCTATCAGACGGGTTGGACAAGCCGTCTCAGGGGCGCTCTTCTGGCTTCATGACAGTCCCGAGCACGCCGACGCCCGCCTTGAGCGCTGCGCCACCTCCCTATAGGATGAGCCCAAGCGCGAGAAGCGCGCGGGGACTCGCCAGGGGAGGCGGCAATGACTGAAAGCTCGAACACCGGGAGCGGCTGGCAGGTACGCAAGGTGAACGATCCGAGCGGCTGGCAGGGCGGCCCGTACACCTGGGAGGACCTCGTTTCCTATGCCCGAGAAGGACGCATAGCCGCGCTCGACCCCGTATGGCATCCATCGCTGGACGGCTGGGTGCCCGCGCAGAACATACCCGGGCTGTTCAGCGCTCCGGTTGCACCGCAGCCGGCTGTGACCGCGCAACCAACGCCGACGCCCGCCCCTCAGAGTGAACCAGCGACTGCCCCGCAGCCCGCATACGCACCCGCAACTCCAACACCCGCCGCTGCGGCTCCTAAGCGCAAGAAGCGCGGCCTGCTCATCGCAGCGATCATCGCTGCGGTCGTAGTCGTGGGCAGCGGCATCGGCGCCTGGGCACTTCTGGGCAACGGTGGCGGAGCGCTTGCCGACGGCCCCGAGATGGGCGCGCTCGAATCGTCCGTCCCAAGCCGCGACTCGCTCATCGAGACCGCCGAGTGGGGCGAGGTGCCCGCCAACCAGATCTGCATGGTGATGGTGGACGGGGCGTCTCGGAAAGACGCCGAGAAGACTGCGGACGCGCTGGGCGGAAGCGTCGTGGGCGAGGTCGAATACGTCAACCTCTACCAGGTAGAGTTCACCGGAACAACCGAAGACGACCTGGTAGCCGCAATAGCTGATGCCGAGGCCGACGCGAACGTCGACTACGCGTACCCGGTCTCGCAGGTCTACCAGGACGCCGAGATCTGGGGCGTGCGCCAGAGTCCTTACGACGACCCGGTGTACGCCGGTGGCGCCGGTGACGGCTACAAGGCCGTGGGCGTCGACAAAGCGTGGACCTACATCAAAGGCTCCGGCGTTGAACTCAACAAGGTGAAAGTCGGCGTCGTCGATGATGGCATCTACATGCCCGGTGAAAGCGCAGAGAACGAGTTCGAGGGCAACGTAAACGTCGAGTTCCCGGACGAAGAGGCCGGAGAGCTGGCCAATGCCAAGGCGCACAAGAATGGCTCGACCAACGAGGCAGGGAGCCACGGCACGGCGGTGAGCACGATCATCGGCGGCGACCCGGACAACGGTGGGCCTTCGGGCGTGGCCGGTCCTCTCGGCGAAAAGCTCACCATCTCGATGATCAACCACTTCACCGGCAAGTACGGCGATACCACGAGCACGCCGGACCCCGACGACCCCACCAAATTGGTGTGGTACAACGGGAAGTCCTACTCGATAGGCTCGCTCGTGGCGATCACAAAGCAGATCGAGAACGGCGCCAAGGTCATCAACTGCTCGTGGGGCAACAGCGATGCAGACCCTAAAGAGGTGGAGACTTACAAGCGCTTCTTCACGAAGATGGCGGCCGACCACCCCGACGTGCTCTTCGTATGCTCGGGCGGCAACGGTGGCAACGTCATGGACGGCTCCAAGCGGTACCCGAGCGGACTGGCGCTGGACAACATGATCACCGTGGGCGCGCTTGAAAAGGACGGCAAGACCGCAGATTACGCCGACAAAGCCAGCGACGACTACGAGATCACCCTTGGCGCGCCGGGAAGCGACTCGGTGGTCGGCCTCAAGGGTGCCGGCGGCGCCGAGATGCAGGACGGCAGCAGCTTTGCCGCGCCGCACGTGGCTGCGGCGGCAGCGATCCTCAAGTCGCTCAACCCAAAGCTGAGCGCGGGCGACATAAAGCGCATCCTCACCGAGACCGCGCGCACGAGCGTGGCGAACCCCAACGATCCCAAGGCGCCGCCGGTCGCGATAGACGCTGGTATGGGCGGCAAGATCCTGGCCGTGGACCAGGCGGTCCTCAAGGTCATCAACGACCTTCGCGCCGAGAAGGGCCTTGCCGCGATGACCCCCGAGGACCTCGAGAAGCTCGGCGTGGTCGATGCGGTCGCCATCACCGGCGATCTTGGCGAGTACCAGGTGAAGGGCATCGTTGAGGCCGTCGGCGAGAAGGGCGCCACGCTCAAGATCGATGTGTACGGCGAGAACATGGCCATCGGCGGCAAGACACAGCAGACGCTCAGCAGCGCCGGTGAGGCGGAGTGGAACGTGACGCTGCCCGAGGACAAGGGCACGATCGTCGTGACCCGTCTGGATAACGGCGCCAAGAGCATCATCACCATCGAAGACATCGACATCAACGGGCACTGGTCCGGCACGTTCACCTTCACGAAAGTGGACGTGGATGCAGACATTGCCGAGGAACAGGGTTGCACGGCCGAGATACTGCAGGCACTGGTCGGCAAACCCGCGCCCATGACGCTCGATCTGACGGTGGGCGACGATGGCCAGGGCACCGGCACCATGTTCGTCAACTTCAACGCCATCATGGAAGAGGCGGACAGCGACCCGACCGATGTCACCGTGACGTACTCGGGCACGACGCTGACCATCACACCGGCTGACTCCATGCCTCCTATGACCGCACAGGTAAGCCGGTCAGGAGACACGCTCAAGATGTCCGGTGAGATGGTGATGGTCTCAGACGGCTGGACCATCAACGCCGTCTTCACCTTGTCGAAACCGGTGCCTACAGAATAGGCCGCCGATGAGACAGATCCTGCTCGAGTTCGCCATCGGCGACACGCAGTTCGTGCTGCGTGCGTACAGCACGTTCTACACGCTGGCGTGGATTGCAGCGCCGCTCGTGGGCGCCTGGTTCGCCGGGCGCCGAGGACTCCCCTGGCGACGGGTGCTAGCGGTCTACGCGCTGGCGCTTGTCTCGGGCATCGTGGGCGCGCGCGTTCTGGACCTGTTCGTTGCGTGGCGATTCTATGTGCAAGACCCATCGCGGATCTGGGCGGCAAGCTGGGCGGGCTACTCACTCTATGGCGGCCTCATGCTGGCAACGCTCGTTGGCATCTTGCTTGCGCGTGCATGGAAGCTGCCCGTATGGCGTCTCGCCGATGCGGCGGTACCCGCGCTCGTGGTGGGCCAGGTGCTCATGCGGACCGGCTGCTTCCTCAACGGCTGCTGCTATGGCCTTCCCACGAGCCTGCCGTGGGGCGTGCGCTATCCCGTGGGCAGCCACGTGTGGGAGGCGCAGATGACGAGCGGGACGAGCGGGCTGCTGAACGCCTTTGCAGGCGTGGTGGAACCGGTGCATCCCACGCAACTCTACGAAATGGCGGGTGCTGTGCTCTTTGGCCTGCTTGCCCTGTGGCTGATGGGTCGCACGCCCGTAGCACCGACCGACGCGCCGCCAAGACGTGCGCGCACCCTCCCGGACGGCGTCCCTTTCCTCGCTTACGCGACGGGCTTCACGCTCGTGCGGCTGGGCAACCACTTCCTGCGCGACCGCCAGCCGGTGGTCACCGCCCCCGAGTGGTTCTACCCGGTGTTCTACGTCGCGCTGGCGCTTGTGCTGGCAGCGATGATCGCGTGGCGAGTGCAGCGCGCTCGTACCGTCAGGTCGCGATCTGGCATCGATGCACACGTCTCCCCTCGTTAACACACTAACGTACTCCTGCCGATACAATATAGAAGCAGGCAAATGCGTTGATGCGCGTGGAAGGGCCTATGCGTATTCTGTGCACGCCCACGGGAATCAAGCGTTTTACCGTCGAGCTGATCGTGGCGGCGGTTCTTTTCACCGCGCTCACCTACACATCCATCTACGTCCGGACACGGGCCCTGCTGTTCGACTCGCTACACCAACAGGCCGAGAACCACTTCGACCTGGTTGTGACGGCGCGCGCCTGGAACGCCGAGAATGACGGCGTCTGGGTGGTCATGGGCCCCGGCGTCGAGCCGAACCCCTACCTCGAGGAACTGGGGGTGGATGCGGTCATCGAGACGACCGACGGCACGCAGATGACGCTACGCAATCCCGCCATCATGGCATCGGAGATATCACAGCTGCTCGAGGCAAAGATGGGAGTCACCTACCACCTCGTCGCGCTGGAAGCCATCAACTCAGCCAACATGCCGGACGAGTGGGAACGAGAATCGCTGCTCGCTTTCCAGTCCAACAGTGAGTCTAGGTCGACGATCACTGAGGATGAGAACGGCAGGCGTGCCTACCGCTACATGGAGCGCCTCACAGTCACCTCATCGTGCATCGGCTGCCACGAGGCGCAGCACTACGAACTCGGCCAGGTTGCAGGCGCCACAACGGTGGAGATACCGCTGGCCGCGATCGACGACCAGCTGCAAGCCAACGCGATCACCCTTGCAGTGCTTGGCGTGCTGTCCGCAATCGCGGCGGCTGCATCGATCCTGTTCATGACCAACCGGCTTGGCAGACGCATCCAGGAAGCCAATGACCAACTGGCCGAGGTCGCTGTCACCGACGAGCTGACAGAGGTCCTGAACCGTCGCGGTGCTCTCGCCCGCTTGAACGAGGAGCTCGCGCGCGCCGAGCGCACCGAAAAGCCGCTGGCGGTGGCGATGCTCGACCTCGACCACTTCAAATCCGTCAACGACCGCTTCGGACATCTGGCAGGCGACGAGGCCCTCCGGCACGTCGCCGCCATACTCCGCGCAGAGAGCCGCACCTACGATGTTGTGGGAAGGCTTGGTGGCGAGGAGTTCTTGATCGTAGCGCCCGACACACCCATCGAGTCGATGGTCCGTCTTGCCGAGCGAGTCCGCGCACGGGTGTCAGGGCATGCGGTCATCGCCGGCAAGAACCAGATAACGCTCACCGTCAGTATCGGCGTTGTCCAGGCCGAGACCGGCGAGAGCCTCGACCGCGTTCTGTCACGTGCGGACGAGGCGATGTACGCAGCCAAGGATGCCGGACGAGACCGCGTGGTGACGGGTTAGCGGCCCCGTGAGGTGCCTCTCAAACTCACGATAAACATCGATTCGTTAATGGGGCAGTTGGGTACCCTAGAAGGTGCACTGCCCGAGGGGTGGCGGTGCGGGGGGCAGAGATCCGGCGACGCTTATGCGGTCACCTTCTTCGTCGGGGAGTCAATGGTGAGACCGGCCCGCTACGGTCGATCTTGTCGTTTCTGGTGTGGCCATCAATCTGTGATCTCTCCTACAAGCGCCAAACGGCCTGTGGTCGGCTGTGGCACGCTTCGATCCTGAGGAGGGATAGCATGTCACGATTCAGATCCAAGTTCGTAGCACTGGTAGCGGCGACCGCATTGCTCATCTCCATGTTCGCAATGGCGGTACCTGCGGCCGCAACGGAAGATTCCTGCGTGGAGTGTGAGCCATGCGGCGAGTGGATGGAGTATCCGCTGTATGCAGGGCAGGACTGGTGCATCGGCACGGTGCTGGTGAACAACTGCCTGGATAAGGTATGCGTGAAGTACGTGCTTGACCCAGAGGTTGCGGCCGATGGCTGGCTGCTTACCGAGATCCACTTCTCCATAGGCGAAGAAGTGGCCAACATCCCGCAGACCAAGAAGGGGAATCCGATTCCCGGCAAGTTCAACGTTCGCGACTGCTTCAACCCTGGCGTGACCGAGACGGATCCCTACTGCGTGGACATAGAGGAGTGCTGGGAAAGCGACGAGCTCTTCTTCGCAGCGCATGCGGTAGTGAAGCGCATGGATTGCACCGTGCTTGCCGAGGCCCCGTATGCCGGAACGAGTATCGAGTCCGTTGCGCAGGGACTCTGCAAGGACGGCAGTATGGTCGCGGCTGAGCGTTCCGTCCCCGAAGCGGTTCTGACGTGGGATACCGACAAGCTGCCGACCGACTTCTTCAGCCTTGGTTTTGGCGGGGAGATCGTGATCGGGTTTGACTGCTGCATCGCAAACGGCGATGGATGCGATATCCGCGTGGTTGAGGACACGTGGGGAGTCTACCCACCAGAAACCGCCGAAGTGTTCGCAAGCATGGACGGAGTCAACTGGACGCCCTTGGGCGAAGCAAACAACCTCACAAGAGACGCCATGTATGACTGGCAGACTGTGAGCGAGTTCGACCTTGGCATACTCCCGTCTGCGAAGTACATCAAGGTTGTAGACACGACCGATCCAGCTCCCCTGCCTGCAAACGCGGACGGTTACGACCTCAACACCGTCGTTGCTCTCCACAACTGTGTGACATGCAAGATGCTCTGCGAGAGCGCGTGGGTCACTTGGGCCGGATTTGCCGGCAAGAACTGGGCAGGATATGCAACGTACACCCTGCAGCCGTGCCTGGTTGACACGGTCTTGGTGTATCCAACCGGTGATAACCCTTACATGGCCGATGAATGGTGGAGCAACATCACCCTCGACAGTGGACGGGACTACCGTCTAGTCGCCAGCGGAACCTACCGCTTCGCCAACTGGGGCGAATACGGAATCGCCGATGCTCAGTTCAACTACCGAGACGCCGCGCATGCACCTGGCGGTATCGCAGGCTGGTATGAGCAGGCATCTGCTCGCCTCCAGATCTGGATGGACGGCGCAGCCGTAGACTGGCAACCGCCGACCTACAACCCGGAGCACATCTACACCCTTGAGGTAGCCGGTGCAGACAGCCCCGTCGCATTCACGATCAGCGACGACCAATACAGCGATAACAGCGGCTATCTGACTGTGGACATCTACGCACTTCCGTAGCGCCGAGAGGTAAGTTGCTGCAAGAAAGGGCCCGCTTCCGAGAGGAGGCGGGCCCTCCTTCTGTGAGTGCGGGAAATGCCAGCACAGCAAGACCAGTGTCCCGGCCTCCTACCTGCGCACCTGCAGTAGCCCGGCTATCGCGATATGGCAGACCTGCAGCCTGGTAAGCCGCAGGTTACACTGGAGTCGTAGTCAAGCGCCCAGACACGGGGAGGTCGCAATGAAGCGCGTACTGATGGTAGCCCTCGCGTTCACACTTGCACTGACGGCGGCGGGATGCGGCGGAGGCGGTGCGAGCACCCAAGAAAGCAGCGACAGCACCGGCGCTTCATCGGGCGGCGACAGCATCTCCAGCACGGCGATCGCCAGCCCGGCCGACCTCAGAGCCGCGATCGACCGCGACCATGCAGACGCCGAATGGTACAGCGACGTCACCGACATCTCGCTTGAGACCTACCTTGGCGCGCCGGTAGCGGTTGTACACGTGACGTGGCCCAGCACGGGCACCGACTACGTGGTGAGCAACCGCAAGCAAACGGCGATCAGCGAAGCCATGAGCGCGTACGAGATCGCCTTCGCGCCCAACCGGGCGCTTGTGACGGCAGATGGGGCGGTCAGCAGGCTTGGCTCCTCCAGCGGCTCAAGTTACATGCCGATGAACGACGTATACACGCTGCCCGCCGCGCCTACGACAGCCGCCGAATTCAAGACGTGGCTCGACAGCGTGTACGGCCCGGGCGGCTTGGTCACGCTGGGCGCCGATGAGACGTGGTACGCCGCAATCGATTCCGTGGAGATGGAAGACGGCACGCTGAAGGTGAAGACGAGTCTTGCCCGAGAAGACCTCACGCAGCGCGACTTGCTCGGCCTGGCAATGCAGACGACAGGCTCACCGCTACTTTCCAAGTACGGGATTAGCGGCGCTGACGGCTCCTACGTGGGCGGCTCGGTGGGCGGCATGGGCGAACCGGGGATGAACGGGCTGTACTACAAGGGAGAGTAGAGGGGCGAGAAGATACTCCTATGCCGCATCGCTCGACCCAAGCCCAAAGAACCGCTCGAAGAACTCGCCCAACCTGGCCAACACACGCTGCTTCTTCTCTGCGTGCCCGCCATTGGGCGAGAAGCGCGACGCTGGCGGCAGCACCTTGGTAATGGCGGTTCCAGTGGCGTGGACAGTGCCGTCGCGGAAGGCCATCTCGATGAACGCGCGAGTCTCGGCGGGGCGGAGCCCCTCCGAATCGATGATCGCTTCCAGCTCAGCTTCACGCCGGGCGAGGATGAACGCCTGCCACTCTTCGTCTATCTCACCGCTGGCCGAAATGGAATCGACGAAGGCCTCGATGAGGTCCTTCTTGTTGCGCAGGCTGGGGCTCGCATCAACGGCACGGCTGATTGAAGCGCGGATCTCCTTGTCGTCGCCGTCGCCGTGTGACGCTCGCCACTTCTCCACGAGCATCAGGATGTAATCCACGTTGATCTCGACTTGCTTGATGAGCTCGATCTCGAAGACGATATCGTCGTTGATCGACTCTCTCTCCGCCTCCGTCAGGCGCCGGAACTCGGCGTAAAGGTCGAGGTACACACTGCGGTAGTCCTGACTCTGGCGTGCCGAGAGGATCTCGTTGCCGCTGAAGTCATCGAACGAGGTCAGGATGTTCTGCAGCCGCAGGATGGCCCCGAACAGCAGGATGAATGCCTTCTGCTCCGCTTCACCCACGATCGGCACTCCAAGCGGGAAGTCCTCGAGCAGTTGCGTAGTCTTCTCCGCGTATTCTGCGTAGTACTCGGCGTACGGCTTAAGCAGCACGACACCGCAGGCGTCCTTGTTGCCGAACAGCGCGATCGCGTCGTTGGTCTGCTGCTCAAGGTCGCGGAAGGAGACGACGTTGCCGTAGGTCTTCACCGAGTTGAGGATGCGGTTCGTGCGCGAGTACGCCTGGATAAGGCCGTGGGAGCGCAGGTTCTTGTCTGCAAATAGCGTGTTGAGCGTCGTTGCATCAAAGCCCGTAAGGAACATGTTCACGACGATGACCAGGTCGATCTCGCGGTTCTTCATTCGCTCCGACAGGTCCTTGTAGTAGTTCTGGAACTTGTCGCCAGAGGTGTCGAAGCTCGTGCCGAACAGCGAGTTGTAGTCCTGGATCGCCGCCTCGAGGAAGTCACGTGACGACTGATCGAGCGCGTCGGTCTCGAAGCCCTCATCGTCGAGGTAGTCGTCGACGGCTTCGTTCGCTGCGTACGAGAAGATGATCCCGACTTTGAGCCTGCGGTCAGGGACAAGATCTTCCTGCTGATCTCTGAACTCGCAGTAGTAGCGCTTGGCCGCTTCGATCGAGGCCGTAGCAAAGAGGGCATTGAAACCCCGCACCCGCTTGCCCGATAGCGAGTAGTACTCGGCGCGCTTGGTCTTCTGGTCGAAGTGCTCCAGCGTGTAGGCGACGATCTGCCTGATTCGCTCGGGGGCGAGAAGCGCCTTCTCCGTGTCGATCGCCGAGACTTGCTCGTCAGAGATGTTCTCCGGCAGCTTAATGGTGTTCACGTAGTCGATGCGGAACGGCAGCACGTTCTTGTCGCTGATCGCGTCGACGATCGTGTAGGTGTGAAGCTTCTCCCCAAACGCCTGCTCTGTGGTCTTCAACTGTGGGTTGCCGCCACTGCCCGCATTTGCCGAGAAGATCGGCGTGCCAGTGAAGCCGAAGAGGTTGTAGCGCTTGAACGCCTTGGTGATCGCGGTGTGCATATCGCCAAACTGCGAGCGGTGGCACTCATCAAAGATGATGACGACATGTCCGTCGTAGATGCTGTGGCCCTTGTTCGCACCGATGAAGGTCGTGAGCTTCTGGATGGTGGTTATGATGATCTTCGCCGAAGGATCTTCTAGCTGGCGCTTGAGAACGGCAGTCGACGTGTTCGAGTTTGCCGCACCCTTCTCAAACCGGTCGTACTCACGCATCGTCTGGTAGTCGAGATCCTTGCGGTCAACGACGAAGAGCACCTTGTCCACACTTGGAAGCGCGGTTGCCAACTGCGCGGTCTTGAAGCTGGTGAGCGTCTTGCCGGAACCGGTCGTGTGCCAGATGTAGCCGCCGGCGGTGACCTTGCCAAGCTGCCGGTAGTTGGTGGAGATCTCGATCTTCTGCAAGATGCGCTCGGTCGCGACGATCTGGTACGGCCGCATCACCAGCAGCATCCGATCGGCGGTCAGCACGCAGTACTTGGTAAGAACGTTGAGTAGCGCGTGCTTGGCGAAGAACGTCTTCGCAAATGCCGTCAACTCCTGGATCGGCCTGTTGCTCGCATCCGCCCACCACGAGGTGAACTCAAAGGAGTTCGAGGTCTTACGGGTACGCTTGGACCCGGCCATCTCGCTCACGTGCTGACGACGAGTCGTGTTGGAGTAGTACTTAGTGAGCGTGCCGTTGCTGATCACGAAGAGCTGCACGTAGTCAAAAAGGCCGGAGCCGGCCCAGAAGCTGTCGCGCTGATAGCGGTTGATCTGGTTGAACGCCTCACGCACATCCACGCCGCGGCGCTTGAGCTCGACATGCACCATCGGGAAACCGTTGACCAGCACCGTCACGTCGTAACGGTTCGAGCGGGCCGCACCGCCCTCACCCTCCGCGACCTCATACTGGTTGATGACCTGCAACCGGTTGTTGTGGATGTTGGACTTGTCGATGAGCATGACGTTTTTGGTGGATCCGTTGTCGCGCTTCAGAAGCTGGACGTGGTCTTCCTGGATGCGCACGGTCTTCTCTGTCGGACCTTCATTCGCGCCCGCGATCCTCTCCGAAAAGAACCGCTCCCACTCAGCGTCGCTGAAGATGATCCCATTGAGCGCCTCAAGTTGTGTGCGCAGGTTCGCGATGAGCTCGGCTTCGCTTGTGAGCGGCAGGTATTCGTAAGCCTGGGACTCCAGGAGCTTGATGAACGCCTGCTCCAGAGCGGCCTCAGACTGATACGCCGTCTCCTCCGCGGCCTCCGCAAAGTACTCGGAAACAACCGTGCTCTCCGCGCTTACGGCGATCGGGTCGTAGCGGATTCCGCTCGCTTCGGTCATGCTGCCTTGCCTCCCCGACGATAAACGATTCTTTCTCTCCCACGTAGCTGCGAGCCTTGCGCCTCCTACTCCACCCCGCGATTCTCCCAGTCGCCGTACGAGCTCCCGTCATCGCACTTCCACTCAACGCGCCCATTGCTCGACCGACCGAGAGCGACCGCCGCCGCGGTTGAGGGTGAGCCGAAGGGAACGTCACGCGTCAGGACGCCAACATCGCCCCGCACCTCGATGGAACCGTCCGCGAGGAGCTTGCGGTGCTGCTCGCGATAGGAGGCGTACGATCGCTCGGTGCTTTCAGCCTTACCGGTCCCCGCCCATCTGGCGACGACCTGCGACCCCTCCAGCATTGTGAACTCGTCGCCGAGCTGCTGCGCCCGCGCGTCGACCTTGTGCTTCTTGTTGGTGAGCGTGAACACCGGTGAGTCCACGGACGCAGTCGACGATTCGGGTGCCGCCTTACGAACGCGAATGGCGTTCACGCCGAGTACCGGTAGGACGATATGCAACTGGTCCAGAAAAGCCTCCATGTCCGAGGCCTGCGCCTCGGAGAGCTTCCTGCCCCGCGGGTCGTTGCCGTTGGCCAGCGTGACGCGAGCCGCCTTCTTGGTGAGCTCCACGAGCCGCCACTCAAGGTAGCCCCAGTGACCTTCGGTGAACGAATCGTCCTTGGAGGTGATGAGGACGACCCGGTCCCAGAACTCCTTCTTGGCCGAATGATCTCGGAACCGGTTGATGAAGTCCTCGGTGCGTCCGATGTAGCAGCGTACGCCACCCAGCGCCTCCTCATCATCGCCGAGGAGGAAATACGCCCCGTTCCGTTTCGCCTCCGGTCGCCTGAGTATGTCGCCGAGGTCCGAGCGCGGCCCCGCGAGGACGTGACCCGTCCAGCCGGCGATCTCCGCAGTGGTGATCCCGCCCGGAACACCTTCGACCAGGAAGACTTCGATGTGCTTGCCGGTCATGCAACCGCCTCCTCGAAGGTCAGCAGCCGGTCACGGTAGTACTCGTACTGCTTGCGGCGAGCGGCAAGCTCGGCCGGCAGGCCGATGCTGAGGTCGTTCACAAGCGCGTCGAACTTGTCGAGGATCGCAACGATACGCGCCTGCTCCTCGAGGGGCGGGATAGGAATTGTAATCTTCGCGAGGTCCGCCGCGGATAGACGCTTCACCTTGGCTCGTGCCACGTACTTGCTCTTCTGGGAGTGGAACGTCTCCGTCTGCAGGTAGTAGGAGACGTACTTCGGATTCATCAGGTGGCGATAGGCGAAGCAGTCATCGTGGACTGCGACGTCTTCTTCACCAAGCCAGGCAACGGCCCTACCCACGTCTTCCACCGTCTCCCCTACTGCCGCAATCACAACATCGCCCGTCTTCGCGCAACGAAGTTGCGCCGCCAAGTCCTGCCGAACGTGAGTCACAGCCTCACAGGCGGCGACGCCGTAGATTGTGTAAATCTCGCCGTAGTGAATGCTTGGGATGCCGGCGCAGACGACGTCCGCCTTCGTGAACCGGCGACCGCGGATGAACTCGCCAACCTCACCCATCGTCGCCCACCGGATTCCCCCCTCGGGGAAGGTCAAGAGCGAATCTCGGTAGTGGGCATACTGACGCCGCCGGGCTTCCAGCTCCGCTTCCAGCTCCGCTTCCAGCGTCGTGAACAAGTCGAGCACCCGCACGATCTCCCGCTGCACTTCGAGGGGCGGAACGGGGATCCTGAACTCCTTGACGACCCCATCGGGGATGCCCGGATAGCTGGCCCCCCGCTGGTTCGCTTCGACGAATGCATAGAACTCAGCCGTGCCGAGCAAGTGGAATAGGAAGTTCGTGAGGATGCGCTCTTGTTGCGGCCGCAGAACACAGTACCCAGTGCTGGCGATTTGTCCGTCGTACTCAGCCGGTATCGCGGTGTATCGCTTCAACATCGGGCGAGTCGTTCCGAAGATCACATCCCCCTCGCGCACGATTTGCTGGGCTCGGCTCGGCGCATCTTTGCTGGAGATCGTCTGGGTTTCGGTGATTGCATGTGTGACGCGATCGACTGACGTAAGGTCGATGTACTGGAACTCTTCGCCGGCGACGTCACCCCAGCGGATTGTGCTTCCGCGATAGACGACGGCTCCGATCGACTCGAACGGGGTTCCGTTCGGACATAGCTCCCTGATCAGCTCGTCGATGCGGCTCATTGCTGCCCCCCTTCGAGCCGGTGCTGGGCGCGCTTCACCGCGTCAAGATACGCGCGCTCGACATCCGAGTGCTCCGATTCTGACAGCGTCCGGTACTTCTCGTACTCACCCTCGGCTCTGGCGACAGCCTGTTTGTGGCTGACGGAGCCCGCACTCGTGAGTACCGGAGCTTCCATCGCGGCTATCAGGCGATCGAGATGCGCGAGCCAGTCCCCCATGCGTGTAGGCTCGTGGCTCTGGGCGCGAAACTCAGCAGCGTCGAAGTACGCGGAAACCAGGGTGTTCAGCTTCTTGAGCTCGCTCTCATTCAGATAGTTCTTCGCAACAGTCACGTCCGATTTGCGCGGGTGCTCCCCCGCGAAGGAGGTCAGTCCCATATCGGGCCGGCTTGCATCGGCGCGCGTGGCGATGACCTCTGCGGCAGTATGACCATGGGCCGCGTAGTGCAGCTTGTTCTGGACGATCTTGAAGAACTCCACCGTCTCTTCGGCTGTCGGGTCGTAGTCGACGCTTGTTGCGTAAAGGTCAAGCACCTGCCGGTAGAGCACCTTCTCGCTGCTGCGGATATCGCGGATACGCTCAAGCAGTTCGCGCCAGTAGGCACCGCCGCCAAGGTTCTTAAGCTTGGCGTCGTCCATCATGAAGCCCTTGATGAGGTACTCACGCAGACGCTCGGTGGCCCAGATGCGGAACTGAGTTGCGACCCTGCTCTTGACGCGGTAGCCGACCGAAAGAATCACATCGAGGTTGTAATAGGTGAGTGTGCGTTCTACCTGGCGTGATCCCTCTTGGCGAACTGTTCGGAAATCCCGAACAGTTGCTTCAGTATCCAGTTCGCCCTCGTGGAAGATGTTCTTGATGTGCTCACTGATGTTTGCCTTCGAACTCTGGAACAGCTCGACTAGCTGAGCCTGGGTGACCCAGACGGTATCGTCCTCGAGCCGGACCTCAATCGCCGTAGTGCCGTCATCGCGTTGGTAGAGAACGATCTCGCTGCTCACGACGTACCCTCAAAGTCCGCGACAATTGCGTCAATCTGGGTGCGCAGCTCGGTTTGGTGTATGACGATGCGGGCGATCTCAGCGTTCAGCACGGTGATGTCCACCGCGACGCGCGTGTCTTCCTGTTCAACGTACGACGACACCGCGATGTTGTAGTCGTTCTCGGCGATCTCGGTATTCGGAACGAGGCGAGCGAAGTACTGGGCGTCTTCGCGAGCGGCGAAGGCGTCCAGGACTTTCTGCCGGTTTGCCTCGGTGAGTTTGTTCTTGTTGCCGCCTCGAACGAACTCGGCGGATGCGTCGATGAAGAGCGTCGCATTGTCGGTCTTCGACTTCTTGAGCACGATGATGCAGGTCGCGATGGTGGTGCCGAAGAACAGGTCCGGCGGGAGCTGGATGACCGTGTCCACGTAGTTGTTGTCGATGAGGTACTTGCGGATCTTGCGCTCCGCGCCGCCGCGGTAGAGGACGCCGGGGAACTCGACGATGGCCGCGGTGCCGTCGACCGACAGCCAGCTCAGGATGTGCATCGTGAAGGCGAGGTCCGCCTTGGACTTGGGCGCCAGCACGCCTGCCGGGGCGAAGCGCGGGTCGTTGATGAGGAGCGGGTTGGCGTTGCCATCCCACTTGATGGAGTAGGGCGGGTTGGAGACGATCGCCTCAAACGGCTCGTCGTCCCAGTGCGCCGGGTCGGTCAGTGTGTCGCCGTGCGCGAGGTCGAACTGCTCGTAGTTCACGTCGTGGAGGAACATGTTGATCCGCGCGAGGTTGTACGTGGTCAGGTTGATCTCCTGGCCAAAGAAGCCCTGTCGGACGTTCTCCTTGCCCAGCACCTTCGCGAACTTCAGCAGCAGAGACCCCGAGCCGCACGCCGGGTCGTAGACCTTGTTTACCTCGGTCTTGCCCACAACGGTGATGCGGGCGAGTAGCTCGCCCACTTCCTGCGGCGTGTAGTACTCGCCGCCCGACTTGCCGGCGCTCGACGCGTACATCTGCATAAGGTACTCATACGCGTCACCAAAGGCATCGATGGTGTGGTCCTCGAAGTTGCCCAGCCCGAGCTCGCCGATCGCGTCGAGCAGCTTGACCAGCTTCTCGTTGCGCTTGGCCACGCTTTGACCAAGCTTGGCGCTGTTAACGTCAAGATCGTCGAAGAGACCCTTAAGATCATCTTCGCTGTCGGCGCCCACGGCCGAACCCTCGATATTGCGGAAGACCCGCTCGAGGGTCTCGTTGAGGTTCTCGTCGCGTGCGGCATGCTTGCGAACGTTCACGAACAGCTCACTCGGCAGAATGTAGAAGCCCTTCTCGGCAACCGTCTCACTGCGACCGAACTCAGCGTCTGAATCCGAGAGCTTTGCGTAGTCGAAGTCAGCACGCCCCGCTGCGCGCTCCTGGATGTTGAGATAGGCGGTGAGGTTCTCAGAGATGAACCGGTAGAAGAGGATACCAAGGACGTAGGTCTTGAAGTCCCATCCATCGACGGACCCGCGAAGGGCGTTGGCGATCCGCCATATCGTCTTGTGAAGCTCGGCGCGCTGCGCTTCCTTGGTGGCTGGAGCCATGGCGAAGTGTTCCTCCCCTGTTGAAGCATGGTAACTGTTGTCATTCTAGCGTGTCTCAGTGACATGTGACGGCGAGTACCCGAATGCAAACGGCGCCCCGCCCGATTGGGCAAGACGCCGCTTAGTCTGCTCTATCCTGTCTAGCGTGCGCGACGCGTTCTGCCACGAAGCTCCCCTTTCAGAAGAGTCAGCGCGACGAACCCGAGCAGTATCAGCTGCAGCTTCGGTTCAGCCGCGACCGCATCCCAGAGCGCAACCCCAGCCGCTGCCAGTATGTCAGTCAGCTGACCTATCATTTCAGGCATGGATAGTCCGAGCATGAATATCACCTCCCTTCAGATCCGAAGTATCAAACAACATACAAGACTTACCTCTTGATACCCGTTTGTGCCACATGTAGCATGTATAAAGTCTGCTACATCTTTGGAGGGTTAGTGGAAGTCGACGAGTTCGGGCTGTACATCGCGAAGCATCGCAAGGAGCGCGGCCTGTCCCAGGTCGCGCTGGCGGAAGCCGTGGGCATCTCTCGGCCATACCTGACTCAGATAGAGAACGGTCACCGAGTGCCGAGCGAGAAAGTCATGCAATCCCTCGTTGTGGCCCTCGGCATACCGATGGCACAGGTGGTGGAGGATCTCCTACGAGATCGCATGCCCGAGGAACAAGTCCACTCTCTCGCGTACATGGTACGGGGCTACGACGTACTGGCGAAGTACCTCACTTCCGGGCAACTGAGAGAAGTCTCTGAAGCTATTGGCAACCTAGAGCAGATCGACGCCGCTCTCGGCGTACTCGCAGGCAATCCCATGCCGCCGGGACCGGAAGGGTGGCTGGAGTTGAGCGACGAGGATCGACGACTGATTCAGAGAATGGTGAACCGGCTGCGGACGAGCGGCTAGGTCACCGCCACTCGACGCTGAGCATCACGTGATCGCTCCATCCGCTGGCCACCCATTCCTCGGCGGGAAGCACCTCGAGCCTTGCTCCCACCTCGCGCAGCGACCCCGGCGCAAACGCATAGTCCAGGTGATACTGCCCCTCCAACGTCCTGCGCTTCTGGTAGAACGTCGGCGTACTCTCCTGCCCCTGAGACTCGCCAGTCTACTCGTGATAGAGGCTCACGACGTCTCTCTCGGCAATATGTGGCGGTGCACCGGGTTGTACGCGTCGAGGCGGGTGAGAGTGTACGGTTCATGCGTGGCGACGAGCAGGCCCTTGCCATGCGGTGTCCTGTCGCCCACCCACTCGTAGTAGTCGTAGCTGGCGAGCGCGTTGCCCAGCTTCTCAGGCGGAGCGCTCTCAGGGATGACGATGACGTCGGGCTCAAGCGGGTCAAGGTACGCCGCCTTCTTAGCGAAGCCTCCTCCGCAGTTCCAGCTTATGAGGCGCATGCTTCATCCAGGTTGAAACAGTACTTACACCCGGTCGCCCTGAAGTTCTCACACCCCAAGAAGTCCTTCCCGGCGCGAACGCCGGTGCGAGCAGTCCTTCGCACAAGCTTGCCTCCGCACATGGGACACACCTCAGGCAGAGCGGCACCCGCTGCGGCAGCAACAGCGAACTCCACGGTCTTCCTCGCTGCAACACGCGCGTCACGCGCTTCATAGCGTGCCGCCTTCGAAAGCTGACCGTAAGCGTCGAATTCAGCCTTGAAGTGATACTGGGAGTCAGACGGCAACTGCGTGAAGAGCACACGCGCAATGCGGCCCGCTCGCTCCTGATCGATACATCCATCCTTGTGACTGAGAATCTCACGCTCAAGCAACTTAAGTGGAAGAGTACGGACACTGCCTTCCCTAAGTGTCTCTAACCGGGCATTCGGCTGCGTGTAGACCACCACGGGAACCACGAACAACCCGCTCAGCCCGCCGCCAGACCACCTGTCCAGCTTCTCCTTCAACTCCACCGCATTTCGCTGAGTCTGCTGGATGTTCTTGCGTGAGAACGAGCTACGCTTGGCTGATGCAACGTACGGTCTCCCGTAGTTCTTGGCATCAATGACGAAGACTCCGGTAGGACCAATCACGATATGGTCCACGTTCCAGCGCGCTGCCGATCCGTTGGCGTCACGCGGGTGGAAATCATGGAAGACGATGAACTCTTCGGGTAGACGCTTCAGCACCTCACCAACACGGAGCTCCCCTGAGGCGCCCTTGAGGTAGTGACTCCCCTCCTTGAAGAGGTCTACGCCATCACGCAAGTCATTGCGAATGAGCCTGCCGTAGAAACCAAGCATGGCAACCGCAAAGAGCAGCCCTACCCATCCCAACCGGCTGGACAAGTAGGTAATAGCGAACAGCGATAGGCCGCCCAAACCCAAACCGAGGAGCACTACTACTCCACCTAGCAACCACGCGCCACGCGCAGCAGCGCTCTCCCCCGGAACGCCAATGACTCTCGCCATGTTGCTCCCCCTGCAACTGGACAATCCATACAGTATATGACTGTATCGGCGAGCCGCCGTGTTGGCTTGAGACTCGGCAATGCGCCCCATCCCTCCTCGGCGAACGCACAGAATTCTCTCAGCAAACTTTAAGGGTATGATGCGAGAATCGGCACTAAGCTCATCCCGTACAAAGGAGATCACGATGAACCCCAGGGGCGCTGACGCACCCGCATACACGGTTCTTGTGGTCGACGACGAGGAGTCGCTCGTCGATATGCTGCGCACCGCGCTCAGGTTCACCGGATTCGATGTAGTAACCGCATCGACCGGGCTTGAAGCGCTCCAGGGTGCGCGGACGGGAAACCCGGATCTCATCGTCTTGGACGTTGGACTGCCAGACGTGGACGGGTTCGAGGTCTGCAGCCGCCTCCGGCATGAAGGCATCAATACGCCCGTCATCTTCCTCACGGCCCGCGATAGCCCCGACGACATGCGCAGCGGCTTCAGGGGCGGCGGCGACGACTACCTCACCAAACCTTTCAGCCTTGAAGAGCTGTCGTTGCGCATCCAGGCCATCCTGCGTCGAACGCACAGTGACGATGTGGACGATCATCGGCTCGCGTGCGGAGACCTCCTCTTAGACGAAGACACGCACCAGGTGTTCGTCGATGGGAGCGAGGTTGAACTGTCCCCTACCGAGTTCCGGCTGCTGCGCTATCTCATGCTCAACCAAGGACGCGTACTCTCAAAACTGCAGATCCTCGACTACGTGTGGGAGTACGATTTTGACGGCAACTCCGCGGTGGTTGAGACATACGTGAGCTACCTGCGCAAAAAGCTCGGGGAAAAGGGCTCGTCATGCCTCAGAACCGTGCGCGGCGTTGGCTACATGGTCCGTCAATCATCTTCCTGAGGCCACGATGCAGATCAAGACTCGTCTCACCATAGCCTTCACCCTCCTCTTGCTCGGGGTCATTGTGACCGTGGGGATCGTAGCGACGGGCTCCACGCGCACCCTGCTCACTGCTCAGGTTGACGAGGAACTCGAAGGTATCCAGCAGCGGATCACAAGAGAGCCCGAGCGCTTCCTGACTTCCGTGCCCACAGAACGTGGAGACGACCCCTTCGAGCGAAACGTGGCTCAACTTATAGTGACCGCCGAGGGTACCCTTCGCTTCTCGGCAGCTTCAGGCTTCATCGATGACCCGGACCCGCTGCCGGACATCTCGGCTATTGACTCGCTCCTTGAAGAAGGAGACATCTCCACCGTTCCTTCTATCGACGGTGATCTTGAATACCGCGCCTTTGCCACCGAAACACGACAAGGCGACATAGAGGTCTGGGCTGCTCCTCTAGACGAGGTCGACGCCGCCGTCGACGACCTTCTCGGCGTCCTGGTCCTTGCCGGAGTCACCGTCACCCTCATTGGAGCAGGGATCACGTGGGGGACGCTGCGCTCCGGCCTGCGTCCCGTTGACCAGATGGTGGAGACCGCTACGGCTATCGCTGCGGGCGACCTGACGGCGCGTGTGCCTGACGTGCCTCCCGGCACCGAGCTTGGACAGCTGGGGATCGCGCTGAACGAGATGCTCGCGCGCATCGAGGACGCCTTCGCGCACGAACAGGCCGCCCAGGAGCGTCTCAAACTGTTCGTCGCCGACGCTTCGCACGAACTCCGCACGCCTATCGCCACCATCCAGGGCTTCACGGAGCTCTACCGTAAGGGCGCGCTGGGCGACGACGAAGGCATCAAGGCCGCGATGGAGCGCATCGGCGGCTCGGCCTCGCGCATGCAGCAACTGGTCGCTGACCTCCTGATGCTCGCCAACCTCGATCAGGGCCGGCCCATGGAGATGAAGTCCGTGGACATGGTGGGCATCCTAAGCGACGCCGTCACCGACTGTCGCGCCATCGACCCGGACCGACACATCACGGTAGATGCACCAAAGTCCGCACATGTGACGGGCGACGCGCAGCTGCTGGGGCAGGTTGTAGGCAACCTCCTTGGAAACGTCAGAGCGCATACACCCGCGGGCACGGCGGTATCGTTGACGTTGACCGCAAACGACACGAACGTGTCTTTGGACATCATTGACGACGGCCCGGGCCTGCCCGCTGATGCCGTAGACAAGGTCTTCGACCGCTTCTACCGCGTCGATTCCTCGCGCGCCCGCTCAAGCGGCGGCAGCGGGCTTGGGCTCGCCATCGTAGCGGGGATAGTCAACGCTCACGGCGGCACAGTGACTGCCTCAAACGAGCCTGGCCACGGTGCCCGGTTCGTGATAACACTGCCGCGCGTCCCTGCCACCACCACGCCCGGCAACGCGGTCGAGTAGCTCTCAGCTACTCCACATCCGGCTCTCAGAAAACTCCCAGGTTCGGAACGTATAACGGTTGATGACAGCCGATCTCTACCTGGGAGCATGACATGGAACCAACGAGAGCAATTCTATTCGCACTTGACCTTGTGGCCATCGGGATTCTCACGTTCGTCCTGTATTTCCCGCGCCATCGTCGCAAGGACATGATCGTCGCCTACCTGACCGCCAACATCGGGGTCGTGGCCGTGGCGGACGTCCTCGCCTCCTCCACCGTAGGTGCCGGGCTCGGTCTGGGGCTTTTCGGCATTCTTTCGATCATCCGTCTTCGCTCGGAGCAGCTGGATCAAGCCGAGGTCGCGTACTACTTCGCCGCTCTTGCGCTGGGTCTGCTGGCCGGCGTAAGCGTCTCCCCCTCATGGGTCACGCCCACGCTCATGGTGGCAGTGATCGCGGTCCTGTGGATCGGGGATCACCCCGCGCTCTTCCCCAGGCACCGTATCCAGGTGATCAACCTCGATCGCGCCTTCACCGACGAAGCGGAGCTCGCATCTCATCTGCAGCAGATGCTGGGTGCGCGCATCCACCAGGTGACCGTACGCAAGGTGGACCTGGTCAACGACACCACTTCAGTCGAGGTCCGCTTCGAGCAGCCCGTCCAGACCGACACCGCCGAGGCAACCCCGCTGACCAAGATGATAGGAGGCCGATCATGAGCACGCTTCCACTGAATCCCGTCATCCGGGACCTGGACCCCGTGACCCTGCCCGAGCTCAAAGCCGATGCCTCGCTGCAGACTCGCAGGGACCGTAAGTACGTGGTTCCCTACGCGGGGATCAACGCCCTCCTTGCCGAGGTGGCAGACGAGGCGTGCGTGCTGGAAATCGACGGACGTCGGACCTTCCGATACGAGTCGAACTACTTCGACACCCCCGGTCTGAATGCATACCGTGCCGCCGCTTATCGCAGGCCCCACCGCTTCAAGGTGCGCACCCGTTCCTACCTGGACAGCGGAACGTGCTTGCTCGAGTTCAAGCACCGCAACGGACGGGGCCTTACGGTCAAAGAGCACATGCCCTACCAGCTGGACGACCGTAGCCTGCTGACCCGGGACGCGCTTGATTTTCTCGGCGGGTTTGATCGTGTTGCGAAGGTGAAAGAGGATCTCGCACGCACGCTCACCACCCGATACGACCGCACCACGCTGCTGGAGACCGCGTCGCACAGCCGGATCACGATCGACACGAACCTGGTCTGTGCGCACCCCTCCGGCGCGTTCACCGGCATCCCCGGCCTCGCGATCGTGGAAACCAAGTCGGCCGGTCCGCCCAGCCGCTTCGACCATCTGCTTTGGCGGATGCACTGCCGGCCCGTGAAGATCTCCAAGTACGGCACCGGACTTGCGGCCATCGACCCCTCCCTCCCCTCCAACAAGTGGCACCGGGTGCTCAACAGGCACTTCGTCACCGAAATAGCACAGACCACCAACCTCGCTTTGGAAGGACAGAACAATGAGACGCACAATGACGCTTTCCCTTATCGCATTGCTGCTGGCGGCGTCCCTGCTAGCCGGGTGCGCCTCCGTGGACTCGATCACGAGCTCGCTCGTCGAGTCTGATTCAACCATGACGACCACAGCCGAGAGCACCGAGTTCGAAGGCGATCACGACGACCCCGCCGACTACGTGTGGGATGCCGCCGATGAGATCTTGGTCTCGCTTGAAGGCGACTCGATCTCCACAGATGCCGCCGGCGCCGCCACAGACGGCGGCACGATCCGGCTGACGCAGGCCGGCACGTACAGGATCACCGGCACGCTCGACGACGGGCAGATCATCGTGGACACCGCCAGCGAAGAGACCGTGCGCCTGGTGCTCGACGACGTAGACATCACGTGCGCCGACAGCTCGCCCATCTACGTGGCGTCCGGCGAGAAGGTCGTGGTGATACTGGAAGACGGCACGCAGAACACGCTTACCGATGGAGCCGAGTACGACCTTGTGGACGCAGAAGAGGGCGAGCCGAACGGCGTGATCTTCAGCAAGGCCGACCTCACCATTGCAGGCGACGGTTCGCTGGTCGTGACCGGAGAGTACGCAGACGGCATCGTGAGCAAAGACGGCCTCATCATCAACGGTGGCGACATCACCGTGGCGGCGGTCGATGACGCCATCCGTGGCACCGACTACGTAGTGGTCAAGGACGGCTTGGTCGACGTGACCGCAGGAGCCATGGGCCTGAAGAGCACGGAGTTCGTGTTGATCGAAGGTGGCGACATCACCGTGGACGCGACCGGCGACGCCATTCACTCTGACAACAGCGTCGCCATCAGTGACGGCTCGCTGCTCCTCGCCACGGGCGATGACGCCGTGCACGCCGATGTCGACCTGTGGGTTGGCGGCGGCACCATCGACGTGACCGAATCCTACGAAGGCCTAGAATCAGGGACCATCACCATCGACGACGGCGACATAACGATCGTCGCCAGCAATGACGGTCTCAACGCGGCTGGCGGCGTCGACGGCTCCGGTGAGGTGACCGCGGACGGCACGACCGCCGACGACACCTTCAGCAGGCGTGGCAACGGCGGTGGCGGCGACGCCGGAGCAACCGGCGACTACTACATCTACATCAACGGCGGCACCATCGTGATCGAATCCGAGGGCGACGGCATCGACTCCAACGGCTATGTCACTATGACCGGCGGCACGGTCATCATCCACGGACCCACCGGCACCTCAGGAAGGGCCGAAGGGGCCATCGACTACGGCTGGACCTTCGAACTCTCCGGCGGCGTTCTCGTAGCCGTCGACAATGGTTCTCGAGAGTCCAAGGTCGTCGATTCCCTGGTCGATCAAGCAGCGATCCGCATAGTGGTGGATGGAGTCGTGAGCGCAGGCACGCTGATTCACGTGGAGACCGCCGATGGCGAGAGCGTGCTCACCTTCGAGTCCGCCAAGGACTTTGCGGCAATGTCGTTCTCCTCGCCCGAGCTTGAGGCCGGGACCGAGTACAACGTCTACGTCGACGGCACAGCCACCGGCAGTGACATCGGCGGGCTCTACGACGCCAGCGCTTACGAGGCCGGGACTCTGGCGTTCACCATCGAGGCCTACAACTAGCAACAACAGAAGAGACTCGGTACGACAGACCACCGGCGCACTAGCGTCGGTGGTCTGTGTGCGAGTGCATCATGGACGCTACGCCCTTGGCTCCAGCGGCGTGCCACTGCCGCCTTTGCTGCTCCCCAGGCGCATGACGTCGACCGCAGCGATCTCCTCGGCAAGCCAGTCAAGGCGCTGCAGACGCGCCCACACCATCGCGGTGGCGATCGGGCTCGGCAGCTTCTTCTGTCCCAGGCTCAGCCACTCCCAGCCCTTGAACGCGGACTGCGGCGTGACACGCCCGTCGGCCGCCACGTTGTAGGCAAGCAGGCACGCGGTTATCTCGGCCATACAGATGCGGTCCTCCGGCACGCCGCGCCACAGCTCCGGCATGCGGCCGAGGGTGTCCACCACTTCGTATGCGCCGTACCACGCCGGCGGCCACTTCACGGTCTTGAACTGCCGGCCGTGCCCCATCATGTAGGGCTTGCGCGCGGGGCGCTGCCGCCAGACTTCGAGCGCGGTGTGCGCCGCCTCCGCCAGCTGCGCCGGGCGCTCGCCAGCGGGCAGCCAGCTGAACGCTCGCAGCGCCTCCAGCGTCGTCTGCGGGCAGGGCTCGCCCGTGCGGCCGGGGCCGCGGAAACCCGTGGCGGGATCGGGACGACATCCCCACGCAAGGCCGAGGTCGGTTTGCATGAGGTCGCTCTCGGCGGCGGCGAGCGCGCGCCGCACGCGCGGGTCGCCCGCGCGCCCGAAGCGGCAGAGCACGTCGGCGATCGCGTGCGTGTCGCAAGGCACGCATCCCCACACGGGCGGGCCGCTGCGCTGCGCGCCGTGCGCGAGGAAGCGGCCGTCAGCGTCGGTGTGCGCCAACATGCCGTCCAGCAGCGTGCCGATGCGCGGGTCGTCGGCTTCGCGCACGCCAAACTCGGCGAGCAGGTCCAGCACGTTGGTGGCAAGCTCAGGCTTATTGTGCCGCTCGCGGTGGCCGGCTCCTCCCAGCTTGCGGGCAGCATGTCCAGCAGCCGCGCAGTGGCCGGATGTGCGAGCACCTCCGCGTGCGCGGTCTCAAGCGCGGCGGCGTCGGGCGCGTCCGCGCCGCTCGCCAGCGCGATCCAGCGCGCCTGCGGCTCGTCGGCTGCAAGCAGCCACGGCGTCGGGTCTTCTCGGCCATAGATCGCGTGAAGCGACATACAGTTCACCCCTGGGAACGGCTTAGCGTGTTGATACCCAGTTCAGCTGCCTGCGGGCGGCATCGGCGTCTGAATGTCAGACATTCTGCTATACTGATAGCAAGCGACAAATGAGGTGATCGTTGTGGTGGAGTACATGCGCATAGGCAAACGCGGGACCGTGGTGATCCCTGCCGAGACACGCCGGCGGCTGGGGCTCGATGAAGGCGAGATGCTCGTGATGGAGGAGACCGCCGCCGGGCTGCTGCTCAAGCCGACCCGGGCGTACGAGGTCGAAGTCTACACACCTAAGCGTTCAGCCGAGTTCCTGCTGAACAACGCCGTGACCGCTGCCGAGTACGACGCGGCGCTCGTCGAGGTGCAGTCGCTAGGACTCGATCCCGCCACGATCCCCCATCAGCCACGCCCGGAGTCATAGGTGGAGCGGGTCTTTCTCGACGCAAACGTGCTGGTGTCGGCCGCATTGAAGCCGGACTCACGACTGGCGTCGCTTTGGTCGCTGAATGACGTACGGCTACTCGGCTCACCCTACGTGCTCGCTGAGGCCCGTCGCAATGTGAGCGCGCCGGAAGCCATCGCGCGGTTGGAGCGCCTGATCGATGCGCTTGCAGTGCTTCCCGCCGAACCTGCGGACTTCGAGATCGAGGACGACCCGGACTTGCCCGCCAAGGATCGTCCTGTACTGCTCGCAGCAATCGTGGCGTGCGCAAACGTATTGCTCACTGGCGATATCACGCACTTCGGCGGCTGCCTCGGCGGAGTCGTGCACGCCGTGCGGGTGATGCTTCCCGGCGAGTACCTCCGCATACGCTGAGTCGGGGCCGACGTTCACTACTTGCGTGCAGCGCCCTCCAGCAGCAACCCGGTCACGCTCGCCGCAAGTACGGCCGGCACGTGCTCTGCGACCAGCTTGTAGGCGTCGGCTTTACGCTCGGGCACCTGATTCCAGAAGCGGTTACCCACGTGCCGGACGTGCTTGGCGCAGTGCTGCAGGTCTTTAGCGGTGAGCTTCTCTCGGCCAAGGATACTAAGCGCTTCTTCCAGTGAATCCACCAGCAGCAGCTGTGCTTCGGCGCGACTGACCGGCGACTCATCCAGGGTGATGCCACGTCGGAAGAAGTCCCGCATGCGCCATACGCGAAGGCCTGCGAGCAACCCGCCGGCCGTCGCCGCGATCCACAGCGCGCGGTAGAGGCCGCGATCCAGACCGCTGGGCCACGCCAGCAAGCCGCCATCACCGGCAAAGCTCATCAGCGTTGGAGGAAGCAGCAAGATGACCAGGACGAACATCGCCAGAGCCAGACCGCCGGTCATGGAGCGGAAAAACGAGCCACCGGGCGCTCTGAACGCGTAGCCCACCAGATACGCAAGCACTCCGGAGAGCACCACTGCCGCAATGAGCATGCCGTACATCCGCGCCCTCCCCCGTTATCCGGCCGCGCGCCGTCCCTCCGCACCCTCGGAGAGCAACGCCGCAACGCGCGCAGCCACCGAGGTTGGGACATATCTCACGACCAGGCTGAACGCTTCGCTACGCTTGACCGGGACTTCTGCTGAGAAACGCGCTCCCGCCAGGCGCAGGTTGGGCTCCAACACCTCCATATCGCGAGGCGTGAGGTTGGCTGCGCTTAGCGTCTGCAGCGCCTCTTCCAGCGAGGATGCCAGCGTCATGAGACCGCGAGCGCGCTCTGCCGAGGACTCGCCGCGTCCGCGGGAGTCCGCTCTCCACCCGGGCTTGCCGGCGTCCCAGATACGCATGCCCACGAGCAGGCTTGCGACGGTGAGGATGATCCAGCTTGCCAGATAGAGGCCGCGGCCGAGCCCCGATGGCCAGGCGAGCGAAGCGGCAAGACCTGAAGGCACCTGCGTGCCCAGAGAAGCCACAGAAGTATCCATCGCGGTGAGCTGGGGAGGCAGGAACAGAAAGCTCAGCCCCAGCGCTACCAGCACGTAGATGCCGAACTTAGTTCGCACGAACGCTTCGCCGGGCGCGACGACCGCGTACCCGACAAGATACGCGGTGGCGCATGATGCCAGTACTGCGGCGATGGCGACGATCAGCATGTGATACCTCCGCCGCTATCGTCCCACGCGCGCGCAAAGGCGTCGAGAGCTTTCGTCGGTGCCTGCAAGCCGATCAGAGGGTAGGTGCAGCCTCTGGAAGGGGGAACCATTCACACTGAGGGGTTATGGGGGAGCCCAGGCGTGAAGGACGAAGCGCTCGCCTGGAGACCACCGGCATGATCGTCGTCCAAGCGTCCTACCCTCTGATCGACTCGCAGACTCCTTCCGTGACGTGCGCCGTACGCATACGATGCCTCACCACAACGCGGCGTCACAATTCCGAGTGCGCACGGGGAGTTTCCTTCTCGGCATAACCGCAGGTAAGCGCGCAGCAGTATGCCGAGGCGGAATCACGAGTTTCCGCAAGGGGAGTCTGGAGCGTGCGAAGGTCAGTCAGCGTACGTGTGCGGAATGTTCATGCTCAAGTTGAAGTGGTACTCCACGCCTGGGTCTTGTCTCTAGCCAGGTGGGACGGCTGTGCGGGCGCTTGTATGCCATCAAGCAAGGACTGCCTGTGCTTGGGCTCCTCCCCATCTCACGCGCGAAACTGGACTGGGAGATGGGCAAGATCAAGCCGCCCCACGTCTCGCTCGATCCGCGGGAGTTCGCAATGCTCCGGGAGCGCAGCATGGGCGACCTGACACCGCACCAGACCGTCGCGCTGGAACTCACCCTCTACACGCTTCAGACCATTCAGCGCTACATCGCGCAATGGGAGCAGCGTGACGACGAGATGCGAGAGATCTTGCGTCACGAGCCTCTGCTCAACCAGAGGCAACGCTCCATCCTGGCTCGCGCGCTTCGTTCTCCGAAAGCGGAGTTTCGCATTCGGTACCACCAGACCAACCACAACGTGGCGTACACCGCCGCGCGCAGAGACCTTCTGGAGCTGCAGGAGAAGGAGATAGGGCCGGGTCTTTCGACCCGGCCCAGTTCACTCCGCACAGCCACCCCCCGGGGTAAGGGTGGGGCCCACACGCCGATCTCCCAAGGAGGTGCACTTGCGGTCGGCAAGCCGCAAGTACGGGCAAGATCGGCCGTGCTGGCGGGGGGCGCCAGCGGACATCCAGAGTCACGTGCGAAGACCACGTTGACTCCACACAGCACGGTCCGGCATTGCGAGCCGTGCTGTGTGGGGCCTACGAGCACCTCACGCAAGCAGTGCCGTGGGGCCGACACCGGCTCGATGCCGGCCCCACGTCCGTTCTTCTCTTACGCTTCGGCCATCGCCGGCTCGGCGATGCCCAGTACCTCGTTGGCCTGAGCAAGTCGCTCGGCAACCAGCTTGCTTGCCACCGACGCCTGGTCGAACAACGCCAGGTCCTTGCACTCGGCCACTATCGCCTCGCCCAGCTCGGCGTCACCCAACCGCTCGGTCACCCAGCGCGCGAGCACATCGGTGGAGAACACCGGGTTCAGCCCGGTGGTCACCTTCACGAAGTCACTCGCCGAGAGGACCGGCACCGGCTGGAACCCTCCGTGCTTGCCTACCAGGCTCACGTGGATACGGTGCTCGTACGGCTGCTCTGCGCGCAGCATCTCGGCTGCCGCCACTGTCATCTCTGTGAACTCGGCCATTACTCGCCTCCGAGTTTCTCGGCTTCTGTGAGAGCGTCCGCCACGAATGCCAGATTCAGGCTCTCAAGCGTCTCGCGCGTCGGCCAACCGGATGCCGGGTCCCAACCTTCAAGGTTGTAGAAGTGCGTCTTCCACTCTTCGAAGCCATCGCGGTCGATCGACCGACCGAGGACGTTGATGTAGGCGTACTGTCCGTCGACCTTGCCCGCCATGGGGTAGTACGGGCCAACCAGGCTGTTCTCCAGCGGGATGTCGTAGATGTAGGACGCGAACTGCACCATGTCACGGTGCCTGCCCTGCAAGATCCATATCGCGTTGTCCAGCGTCCAGATGCGTCGACCCAGCTCGATACCGTCAAGGAAGGTGATGTCCTGACCGGTGATGGCATTCCAGAACTTCGGCTCGCCGTCGCCAGTGATGCCTACATTGTCCTCGCGGTTGTAGTTGGTGAAGTCCGGATACCGGAAGTCGCAGTACAGCGCGCTCTGCTTCCAGAAGCGGGTGTAGTGGCGCTGCCACACGACCAGCTTGGCAAACGACTCCGAGTAGATGTTCTCAGTGCTGTAGTCCACCATGTTCGGATCATCGTCGTAGGGCACCATCTTGGCGGTGGTGATCTTGGCGTATTCCTCTGCCGAGACAGGCATCTCCAGGCCGGCCATCATGTGCTTGATGACACTCCAGAAGTTGGCGTTGAAGCCATGCTCGTTCATGTCGCGGTCGCCCATGATGGAGCTGTAGCCCCACTCGGTCTCGGCGCGCGGGTCATAGCCGTGGTTGGCATAGCCCCAGTACGGGAAGTCCAGGATGCCGATGGCGTAGTCCTGCTCCAGACGGCCCCACTTCTCGGCGGCACGGACGAAGCCGTCGGCCAGGTCCTCGCCGATGTCCTCACGGTTGGAGATCTTGGTGATCAGATCGATCGCAAAATCAGCCTCGCCCACACGCGACATATCAAGGTCCGTGTCGATCTCAAGCCCTTTGCCCAGAACACCCATCTTGCTGAGCGCATAGAGATAGCCGATGCCCTGCATCAGCTCGTAGGAGTTGACGCCCATCTTCTGCACCAGGTCGGTGGCTATGTAAGATGCGTCGGTACCCTCACCATGTGCCAAGGTGTCGAACGCCTTGTACATCGATGTCTCCTGGCAGCTGGACTCGTTCGCGATTCCCGTGTCGAACCGGGCGCGACAGCCATTGATGCATCCCTGGCAAGCCTGCGGACCCATGGGGCCATCAGGGTTCTTCGCGTACAGGAAGACCGGAGCCGGATCCACACCGAAGGTGGGACCGTTGGGCTCGACTCGCTGGCCGGGTGCAGCCGCATACTCTTCCTTGGCCCAGATGCGTGCATTCAGAAGGCCTGCGGGATCCGCTACAGGAATGGAACCCGTACCCACCACGCTGATCGCCTTGAGGTTCTTGGAACCGAAGACGGCACCGAAGCCGCCCTGACCCGCGGCGTTACCGGCATCGTGCACCAGACAACCCAGCGAGGACTGGTTCTCACCGGCGGGACCGATGGTGATGATAGCCGGCTTCTGCGTGGTGCGGCCGGAGTCACGTGTCTTGCCTATCTCGGTCCAGCCGTGCTCCTCGTTCTCCTTGAGTTCCCAGATGAGCTTCTGCGTCTCCTGGGTGTCTTTGCCCCACAGGTCGGCAGCATCGCGGAACTCGACCTTGCCATTGATGATGTCGAGCCATACGGGAACGTCAGCCTTGCCCTCCAGCGCGATGCCGTCCCAGCCGGCGTACTTGAGCTGGCCGCCAAAACGACCGCCGAAGTTGGAGCGCGTGAACCAGTTGACGGGGTATCCGGCAGTGCCTATACCCTGAACCTCCACACGGCCCGAGGCCGAGGGAGCCATCGTTCCCGAGAGGGGCGACGTCATGAACGTGAGAATGTTTCCGGGGTCACGGCCCGACACCGTCTTGTCCTTGCACAAGTCCCAGAAGAGGGCCGAGCCGATACCGTGACCGCCTCCCCATTCTGTGTACTTCTCGGTCTCGATGACCGAGGTCTCGCGAGCGGTGAGATCCACTCTTAGGATCTTACCGACGTATCCACCTGTTGCCATTTCACTACCTCCTGGTCAGTCATATTGAGTCGCTGTGCATGCAGTCGCGTGGTCCTAGTATCCGGACGCCGCGGCGGCCGCAGCAGGGCTGACCTTGCCTTCATCGTCGATGGGATATCCCAGAGCTGCCCAACCCTCGTCACGCAGGTTGACCTCGTAGCCGGCGTCAGTCTGCACCGGGATCTCGGTGGTGAAACTGATGGCACCCGTAGGACATACAGCCACGCACGCCTGCTGCCCGCCGGGGCCGCCGTCCGCGTCCATGAACGGCGTATCGAGGCACAGATCGCACTTCTGGGCGTGCTTCTCTTCAAAATTCCAGCCCGCGCCGCTCAAGTTGAGTTCGCATGCGTTCACGCACTCCTGGCAGCCGATGCACTTGGCGGTGTCTACGGTCCTTACACCCGTCTCCTTGTCCACGTGCATGGCGCCCGTGGGACATGCCGAGACGCACTTGGGGTCCGCGCACTGACGGCACTGTGTGATCATCTTGTCGTCAGGGAAGCAAGCGAACGGATCCTGGACGATCTGGATGCGCGAGAGCGACAGGTTCTCCACGCCGTGATGCGTGAGCGAGCACGCCATCATACACGTGTTGCAGCCCTGGCACTTCTTGGAGTCCACCAACAGGTAGCCTCCGGACGCCGGGATCGCTATGACCTCGTCCGGCAGCAGGAAGCCCTTGAACAGCGTTCCGCCCAGGACGATACCTACGCCGATGCCACCCATCCCGGTGATGAATTGCCGGCGAGAAATCGTGCTCTTCTCCTCGGCAGGTACTATCTCCTCTATGGAGTTAATGTCCTTATCAACCATCGTGTTTCCTTTCGGGTTCTCGTGCACGCCCCTAGGCGGCAGTCTCTTCCGACGCCGCTTCGGCCTTGCCGGCCTCATAGCCAAGCTCTCTCAGCCATCCGGCATGCTCATGCTTGGCGTACTCCAGATCCACGTAACCGGTGAACATGGAGCGCAGTACCGGCCAGCTCATGGGCAGAATCGCCGCGAAGAAGACGTGCGCGAGGAAGAACGCCAGCATCGCCACGGTGGCGATGTCGTGCGCGGGTGTGACAACAGCCATGAGTCCTGCGGGCAGATCGATCGCGTGAGCCGCAACCTTGATGAGCCCGGTCAGGATGATGACGCTTGTTGATGCTAGCGCGAGGATGTAGGCCATCTTCTCGGACTCGAAGTACTTGCGCTCCGGAGGCATGGTGAACTTCTTGAAGCCCAGCAGCAGTCCGTAGTGACGCTTGGTGTATTCGACAGCGTCTTTGGTGGGCAGGTGCTCCCTGAAGCGCTTCATCGCCAGAAGCGTGTTCGCACCGTAATAGAAGGTGCCGAACAGAAACACGACCACTGCCACATAGTGCACGTCCATCATGTTCCAGACCGGATCGCCGCTCCCGACGAGCGCGGGCAAGAACCAGACTCCCAGTGCGATGCCGCTCACCAACAGCACCGCCGTACCGATACCGTGCGCCCAGTGCTCGATGATGGCAGCCGTGTCGTGCCGAAGCACCCGATCACCCTCGATTGCCGGATCACGCCGTTTGGTGAGCCCTGCCGCAAGCACACCGATAAACGGCGCCAGCCACACAAGCCATGTGGCTGAGTCGAACAGAAGCTCTCTTTGCATGTTCACTCCCCTTTCCCTTACCTCCGGCCCCCTATGGGCCATTAGCCTGATTTCAGCAAAGCAGGGTCGTTCTTACTAGTCAAGGTCAATTTAGTAGCAAGAGGTTGCACGCAGACATATTTTTGGCGTACAATACCATCGGGGCGAGGGGATTCTCGCGTTACTGCTTGTGTGATTCTTAGTTTGTGAACGCTTGCATAAGACAGCCGCAAACGTTTACCGCCGGAAAGAGTAACGTCGTTCGCACCGTTTTCCCACAAAGCAGTACGTCGCAATCACACACCAAGCCCTTAGGGCAATCGCGTCACCGCACTGCCGGTACCCGGAAGGTGCGTGATATTCTTCATCCAAGCATCAGGTACTACATCTGAAGAAAGCAGGGGGACGATTGACTCGGGACATAGACCCGTCTGAAGCCGCAAAGGTGTTCGAAGTGTTTGAGTCTGGTCGCCTCGACCAGCTCTTCACCGAAGCGAACACTGAGTACTACGATCGCGAGGGCTTCAACGCTCTTCGTTTTGGCGTGGGTGTGCCCCGGGAGTCAGTGTGGCGTCTCATCTCGGCGATACGAATGGCCACCGGGCTGCTGGTGCTTGAAAGCGCATGGGGTGATTTCCAGGTCCGCGTGACGCCTACCGCGCAACTCATGGAAGCCCTCTACCAGATCGACACGTGGGAAGCGCGCAACATGGCAGGAAAGACCGGGCTTCCCTCTGACGAGGAGTGGATCGTCCAGGACCGTCTCTTGGTGGAAGAAGCGGTGCGCGTGGCCCTTAGCAAGACCGGGGAGGGCGAACCCACAAAGTCCGATCTCAACTATGCCCGTGCCGAGGTCATCGCCACGCTCTACGACGATGTACCCCCTACCAGCCCCGCCGGCGTGGTCGCCATGCGCTTCTATCGCACGATGCGCTCCTTGCCGGATGCACGCTTCCAACCCATCACACCCAACTACATCGCCGAGGTGCATCGGCTGCTCAAAGAAGGTGAACCCGATGCAGGCATGCTGAGGGCAAGCGACATCCCTCCGCTTGGCGATCGCTCAGCCACGACCGCTCCCGCCCGGATCATGGGCGAGCTGCAGGCGATGCAATCCTACACCGACAGCCAAGACGTGCCTTTCGTCCACCCGCTGATCAAGGCGCTTGCGCTTGCCTGGTGGATACGGCGTGTCCAACCGTTCGACCAATACAACTACCTGGTCAGCCGTCTGGTATCCATGGCGTACGCACTCCGCCACGGGTATCATGTGACCGGCATCCTGGGATCGCCCGGAGAACTCAAAGAGCTCCCGCAGGACAGTGGCGACCTCACCTCCGTGATGATCCGGCAGCTCAAAGTCATCCACGCGTCCAAAGAGCTAGGCGCACGAGAACTGGAACGCCGGGTCATCCGGTACAAGGAAGTCACCGCCCGCTTCGAAGCGCTGGGCATCAACCATCGCCAGGCGCTCATCTTGGACCGCGCGCTGAATAACCCCGACACCACGTTCACGATCAAGCACCACGCCCGCACGAGGGAGCTAGCCTACGAGACGGCGCGCCAGGACTTCCTCAGGCTCGTGGAGCCAGGCTATCTGGAGCAACGCAAGAAGGGCAAGGCCTTCGAGTTCCGCCTTGCGCAGGATGCCGAGAAGAAGCTCAACAAAAAGCTGAGCTAGGGAGCCGAGGTCCGCTCAGCAACGCCCTGCTGGAGAAGCTCGGTCACCCGAACAGCAACCGACGACGACACCCGGTTCGCAACAAGTCTGAACGCGTCGCTGCGTTGCTCGGGCAGCTGAGTGCGGAAATGCATACCGGCCAGCAGCAGCTGCGGCTCGATGAGCTCGATGTCGCGAAGCGTGAGCGGAGACTTGCCAAGCGTCCCCATCACCTCATCAAGAGATGTTGCAAGCGGCAGCAGGCCCTGCGCTCCCCCTCCGCGGACTCCACGTTGGAGGAGCATGCTGCCTCCTCCGGCAACCGTCGTCCCGCCGCCGGAGCTGCGCGTATAGTGGTGGGTACGAAAGATCTCTCAGGGGAGGTCTGCCATGGGACTGGACACGTACGCGTCGCGCTCGCCGGACGACGTCGTGCTCACCAAAGAGGACGAGCGTGCGTTCTTCAACGCCGGAATCGAACTGTGCGGAGGTCTCTTCAGCGGTGACGGTGCGTCGTTCCGCGGCAAAGTGTACGCCGACGTCGTGCTCGAGGTCACCGACAGAAGCCTGATGACCGAGTGGATACCACCCGAGACCGTCCGCGAGATGGCGGCCAAGCTCAACGCGATCACGCCCGATAAGCTCGCCGAGACCAACGACTACGCGCGCACTCGCTACACCGGATCGCCCACCAACGCGGACGAGATGATGAGCCTGCAGTGCTTCTTCACGATATGCGCGAACCGCGGACTGGGGCTTATCGGCTGGTTCTAGCGTCGTCGTAAAGACCCCATGTCTGGGCGCACATCGCACCCGAGAACCAGGAACCCGCTGTCGTGAGGCGCCACGCGCCGCCGCCATTCGCGCGCTCCAACAACCCCGCCGCTTCAAGCTCCGCGCAGAACGCGAGTGCAACGTCGTCGAGGCCGTCAGGCATAACCTCAGCAGCCATCAGGCGCGTCACCAATGGCCGGGCTCGCTCCTCGGTAGGCGTGTAGACGCCGCCCCCGGCGAGCAGTGAGGACCCGTTGCCATAGCCGTCCAACTCCACATGCCGGTAGAAGTACGGCCCCATCACACCGTCGGCCGACGAGCCAATCGCCAGTAGATCCTCGCCTCGAAGCGCGTGTCGCGAGTACAGGTTAGTGTCCTGCGGCCGCGCGAAGTGCGTAACGTGGTTGCGCGGGAAACCAAGCTTCTCGAGCAGCGCGGCCCCCTCAGCAAGCACCGTGAAATCCTCACGCAGCCGTGTCTCGTCACGCTCCGCCAACCCGTGCTGCTTCATGAAGCGCACGTTGTGCGGCCCGGCGTTGAGGTGGTAGAGCGAGACGCCGTGAATGCCGGCGCGGGCAAGCAGCGCGATGTCCTCGCGCAGCATAGCGGCACTTTGGCCTGGTAGGCCGTAGAGCAGGTCCGCCGAGACCACCCATCCGTGCTCCAGGCATGCGGCAATGCGCTCCAGCACTTTGTGCGGCTGCTCACGGCGGCCGAGAATCTGTCGCAGCTGTGGCTGCATCGACTGAACGCCCACGTGTATGCGCGTAAAGCCGAGCCCGCCAAGCAGTGCGAGGTGGGCGTCGTCGAGGAGTCGCGACGTTGACTCAAGCGCCCACTCCGTCGCTTTGTGTGTGGCCAGGGAGTCGTGCAGTATGCGCACCACGCGCTCGAACATCTCGGCACCGACTGCGAGCGGCGTGCCGCCGCCGAAGTGTACGGTGGTGACAGGTCGCTCGGCAAGACCGGGAAGTGCTGCGAAAGCCGCGATCTCGCTGGTCAGCGTCTCGACGTAGTGATCGACAGCTTCACGTGCGCTGCGCGACGCAATCGTGGCGTGGCAGTCGCAAAACGGGCAGCGCGTCTCGCAGAACGGGATGTGCACATACACCGAAATCGCTCCGGAGCGTTCCGCCGAGATGCGCGCGATTTCCTCCCACGCGATGGCGGGTCCGTCGGGTAGCCCGCGGGTCGCCCATCTCGGCAGCGGCAGATGCGCGTCAGCCGGATAGCGTTCGCGTGCCCGCTCCCATGCGCGACGCGAGTCCTCCACGGCTACGGCCGCCCCTCGTTCGCGAGGTACTCGCGGCACACGTCGCAACTCGCACACGTCTTCGCACAGGTCAGCGTATGCGCATAGAACTCGCGACTGATAGGCGGCACACCCGGTGCGGTTGCAGGGCCACCGCCTATCTCGGCCAGATCAAGCGGCGTACGATGCGCGTAGGCGGACAAAACACGCAGGTAGTGCTCCGGCTCGGCGAGCGTCACGCGTCCGTCCAGCTTGAGCTCATCATAGAGACCCTCGAACAGATCGAGGTGCTGGGGCAGCACCCACGCGCCGGTGAGCACCAGCCACGGCTCCCGCTCCAGCAGTCCCGCGCACAGCGACGCCGGCATCGGGTCTGCCGAGTTCATCTCGAAGAAGTGCTGCGTGCGGTAGACGCAGCCGGGCAAACACCCCTCGTTCACCATCAGCCGCAGTGCGCGCGGCCATGCCTCGCGCAGCTCGCGCAGCGCGGGCAGGTCGCGCATGACGCCACCGCCCGGAGTGAGCGAATCAAACACACCTTCCAGGTAGACGACCTGCGCGGGCGTACGGACGTCGAGCAGAGTTGATGCCGCCCGCCGAAGCTCCGGGAACGCCTCACGCAACAACCGCGCGAGACCCAGGCTCCCAACAACCGCCTCGGCCACACCGAACTCCTCGACGAGCTCGCGCACGTATGGCTTGACCATCGCGAACGCGCGTGCAGCCGGACCCTCGTGCACGACCGGGTTCAGCAACACCGACTTCTCAACGCCATCTACGCCGAGAAACGCCTGCAGGTGCTCCGCACGTAGCGGCGGACGCCCGGAGCCGATGGGGCTCGCAGGCATGGGGAAGTAGACGCTCGCCGTGTCCGGCGCGACCACGTCGGCCACACGGGCCCAGAACTCCGGAGGTTGGTCGATATAGGGCAGCACCCAGCGCATCACGCGCCCCCGTTCATCCGACGTGCCCGGCAACCGCCTGTGCAGCGCCCGGCCGCTCGGTGCGTACACTCCGCGCACTCCTCGAAGATCCAGGGCGGCCCGTCGCCCAGCGCCTCAGTGAATGTGGCGATCAACTCGCGGCGTGTCGCGTATCCATCGAGTGGCAGCCGCACCAGCGACGCAAGCGCGTAGCACGCAATCGCATCGCCTTCGGGGAGCACGTCCACGATGGGCCCGCAGCGCGTGCCCACGCTCTCGATAACATCGGGATGCGCCGCAGCGAACTCCTCGGAAAACATGCACGGCGTGATGCCGCAGTCGAAACCCACGCTCACCCCGTGCGCCTCCGCTTGTGTCACGAACGCCTCGATGCTCACACCCACCCCACGCAAGTCGCGTGTGGGCACACTCGCGTTCGCACCGCCAACAATAGGGTGCGCAACGCCGATGCGCACGCTACGACGCAGGCCGTGGCGCTCGATGATCTCCAGCAGGAAGCTTTGATCCGTGTCCGCCGAGACAATCGTTACGCCGAGCTCTACGCACTCCCCCAGCGTCTTGCACACGTGCTCCTGCGCGCCGACAAGTGAATCTCCGTCTACGCCCGGTGTCGCGGCGTTGAGGAAGACGGTCATGTGATCGGTAGGCAGCGACGCCAGATATGCGAGCACGTCATCGGGCACGAGGCCGCCAGTCATGACCGTGAGCGCAAAGCCCCGCTCCAGCGCGCGATCCGAAAGAGACGCGAAGTCCGGATGCAGCGTAGGCTCTCCCCCCAGCAGCCGCGCATCGGGAATACCCGAGCGCTCCAGGAGATCCATCGCGCGTTCGAAGGTCTCGGCCGACATGTCGAGCGGCTCGCGACGGCGCTCCTCGGCCGCGAAACAGAAAGCACAATCGCGCTCACACCGTCGTGTGATGGACAGATTCGCCATCTCACACGACCTTGGCCCACGAGCGCAGCCGGTCGTCGGCATTGGACGCCAACCCCGCAGCGGCCATCTCGTTCACCAGTAGCGCAGCGGCTTCCGCAGTTGCACCCACACTCAGTAGCAGCCGACTCGCCGTGATAAGGCGGATAGCATGGCATCGCTCGTCGTAGAACCGGCTGCAGCGCGGCGGGGTCTGCTCCACGCGACAGCCGCCCGCGCATGTGTAGCGACAGAAGCAGCGCTCGCATCGCGGCTTGCGCTCCAGCTTCTTCGCGATCTTCGCGATCTGCCGCTCGTCGACATACACCGCACCCGCCTCGTCCACATGTCCGAACGATAGCTCAAGACCGCGCGCACGCCACCGCTCGGGCTCCAGATAGCACCCGGTGATGGCGCCGTCCGGCCACAGCATGAGCGAACCGGTGCCCAGCGGACACGACGTCGAGCGCGGTCCCTCGAGCTCGGACGGCCCGTGCACAACGCGGACGCCGTGCTCGGCACCGACAGCCTCAGCCTCCATGAAGTTCAGCGCGAAGTCATACGGGCTCGGCGCGTACAGCCCCGCCGCGGTGGACCTGAGTGTCTCAGCCAGCGTCTCGAACGCGAGCACGCTGAGGTCGAACTCTGAGCAGAACTTCTCGGCCAGATCGGGCAAGGCGCCCACCGACAGATCGGTAACGCACATCCGCACGCACAGCTCACACGGGTAGCGCCCCAGCTGGCGGAGCGTCTCGGCCACCTCCGTATACGTCCCGCGCCCGTCGCGATGCCGGCGTAGGCTGTTGTGAAGCCCCTCGTCCCCATCCAGCGACACGACCACAGAATCGATCTCATTGCCAAGAAACTCCACCGCATCCGGGCCACACACGCCGTTCGTGGTGAGCTCGAACCACGGTGTGATGTGCGCCTTCGCGCACGCTCGGCGCGTGTAGGCGACGATCGCCTCCACCGACCGCCTCGCCACGAGCGGTTCACCGCCGAAGAAGTGAACACGCATGACCGGCTCGCCATTGCGGACCGCCTGCGCGAGGACCCGGTCGATCAGCGGATAGGCGAGCCGCGGATCAAGCACGGTGAGCGGAGCATCGGGACAGCCGAAGTCGCAATGGACACAGCTGATGTTGCACGCCCGGGTGGGCATGATGACGAGCTTGCCACCTTCTGGCGGGCGGTGCCGGGACGAGTCGGTCGTGGGAATCGTGAGCGCCTGCCACAGCTCCAGCGAGTCCAGCGACGGTGCCACGTGTCCCGGCTCGCAGCACTGCGCCAACTCGCCGAGAGCAAGGTGATTGACGACGGCAACGCTCCAGGTCCCGGGCGCGAAGACGAGCCAGCGGTCCGCGAGCGGGAGCACGTACACCTCTTCGGGGTCGATATGGGGAGTCGTGTGGCTCATGCGAGCGCCACCTCTCCCGCCAACAGCCGCTGAGCGCGGCAGCGGAACGTATCGTGCAGGCGTACGGCGTCCTGCATGGCGATGCACACGTCCGGGCAGCCGCGCGAACAGGCGTGCTCGATGGGGCAGCCCATGCACTCCTCCGGCACGCGACCACAAACGGCGATCAGCGCCGCAATGCGCGCGTCGTCCAGTTCGAAGCGACCCGAGATGCCCACGGAGCCGATGTGCACGCCGCGCCTGAGCGCGCCTTGAGCGCGCGACTCCACAAAGCACCCCGTCGCAAAGTCGCCCGGTGCCAGGTTCACCACGTGGCGCAGCACATTACAGTAGGGGCCGTGCGGCTCCTCGGGCCGCAGCAACGACGTCGTCACCGGCACCCCCAGCTCCGCACCGTAACGCCGGGCCTCCAAGAAGCCTTCCACGAAAGCAGAGGCGTCCTCGGCCATGAGACCCGGCACCCGGGACGGGTTGTCGTACACGGGTTCCAGGCGCACTTCGGCCGGCTTCAGCACCTCGATGGCATACGCCACCACGTCTCGTTGCCTGGTGAGCGTGGCCGCTGTGATAGTCGCGCGTACGTGGAAGTGCGCACCGCCCTCTCGCAAGATCGCCGCCGTACGCTCGACGATCGTCGATGTGGATCCGCCGTCGCGGCGCGGGCGCTGCACGTCTTGCACGTCAGCTGGGCCATCGCACGATAAGCCAATGAGATCGAACCCGGCGGCAGCCCATCGCACGGTCGCCTCGGGCAGAACCCCGTTGGTGGCGACATAGGTGCTAAGCGCCACCCTGGCACTCTCGGCCTGCAAGCACACGATGCCCAGCACGCGCGCCGCGTCCTCCCGGTCCAACAGCGGCTCGCCACCCCCGTGCAACACCAGCGTCATAGGCACTCCGCGCTCGGCGCACGACCGGGCGACGATTCGGGCCGCATCGGCCACGACCTCGCTCGAGAGTGGCGGCTCCCGTCTAGCCGATGCTACCGAGTGACAGTAGCTGCAAGCGAGGTTGCACCGGTTACTGAGAAACACGGTGAGGCACTCCGGCTGGAACATCATCGCGACTGTATCCATCACGCACCCCCAAGCGCGGCTTCAAGCATGTCGAGCACGAGCGCCCGGGTGATCTCGCAGCGCGAGGACATCTCACCTGCAAGCCTGCCACTGTCGAACGCTTTGGCCGCACAGTCGCCGGCGCATGAGAACACGCAGAAGCACTCGGCGCACGCCGAACGACGCTGGGCGGCAACGTTGCGGATGGCAGCGATCCGAGAGCGGTCGACACAGATCGCCGAGCCGTCCGCCTCGACATGGCCGTAAAAGAACTCCCCTGAGAGCGGGTCATCGGGGCGAAGGACCTCGTAGCAGCAGCTAAGATCACCATCGGGCGTGACACCGAAGGTGGGACTGGGATAGGTGCAGAATGCCGGCACGACACCGCCGGGGCGCGCACCGGAATAGGTGAGTAGGCGGCCACGGGTCTGCGCGACGATACCTGCCTCGCGAAACGCCTCGACGAACGCATGGGGCTCGGGTGTCTCCAGCTCCGAGACGCTCGCACGGCCCCGTGAGTACATCGGCTCAGCACGGATGACCTGTGCTTTGGTGTGCTCGCACAGGTACTCGACACTCTCGGCCAGTAGCGGCAGCGACTCGGCAGTCACTGTCATCCTGATGGTGTACGCAAGCCCGTTCTCCTCGAAGATACGCACCGATCGCAGGACCGTCTCCAGCGAGGGACCCGACCCGGGCGTCACGCGATAGCGATCGTGCACCTCGGGCAACCCGTCGATCGAGACGGTGGCGCTGTGCATGTGCTCCGCGATGTAGGCCGCCTGAGACGCGGAGTAGAAGCCGTTCGTGCCGGTGTTCATCGTCACTTTCACGCCCGCCTGGGCGGCGGCTGCCTCTATGAACTCAATGGCCCGCTGGAACAGCGGCCAGACCGCGCCCACGTCCCCGCCGTGAAATGCGACAGTGAGCTCGCGGCCGAGACGGACCGCATTCTCCAGGGCGAACAGAACCGATGCCTCAAGCACCGGCCAGTCGATATCGCGGCCGGAGCCGCCCTCGCAGTAGCAGTACGCGCAGCGCAGCGTGCACTTGTGGGTCAGGAAGAGCGTGACCGAAGTGGGCTCGAACGCTTCCGGCCACGACGGGTCGAACTTCTTGCGCACCTTGGGCGAGACGACCGCGAACGCCTCCATCATCCCTGGTTCGACTCCGATGGCTCGAGCAGACTCCGCATCTCCGTCCAACGCAGCCTGGAAACAGCGCACGTAGGCGTCGTTCACCTCCATGACAAGATCCTGCAGTGGCGCATACAGCAATGGCAGACGGGACTGTCGCGTGATCAGGAAGGTGGTATCACCGAGCGGTCGCCATGAGACGCTCATCTCGCCCCCCGCGTGCACATCCCGGGTCTCAGCTCGGGTACCAGTAGTGGCTGCCCGGGGTGCTGACCGCGTTGCACGTGCAGTTCCCCACACAACTGCACCCTTCGGTGTCACACGTGCAGATGATCCCGATGGTGTCGCTGTCCTCGTCGCTGGGTTCTTCCTCCTCGGGCTCCTCGGCGATCGGCGCCTCCTCTTCGACGGGCTCCATCGGTTCGACCGGTTCGATCGGTTCCGCCGCCGGCTCGTCATCGGGCTCTGGATCACATCCCGAGAGCATCGTGGCGGCCGCAGCCACTCCGACACCTGCCACGGTCGCCTTGACAAACTTGCGCCGATCCATCTTCGAGCTGCCAGGAGTGTCGATCTGCGCGATGCGGAACACCTTCGGTTCTTCAGAGTCTGCCGCGACGTCCTTGGGATCCTCGTCCATGGTCTCCTCCGCCCATGTGCCCAGGTATTAGAGGAGGCGATCATCTCGGCGCCCCTCTGCACCCGGATGAATTGATATTCCGACTATACCACCGTGCTTGGCAGCGGAATCCGCGCGATTCGCTTGGGAACATACTCCCTGAAGAGCCGCGGTTGCCGCCACTAGGCGGCCCGGTATGGAGGTAGACATGACGACGATACGAAGAAACGTACTCTTGGCGGCGCTGACCACGGGGCTACTGGTCGCACTCGCGGGATGCGGTGGAGGAGAGAGCGTACCGGTGGTCGTGACGCCGACGCCGACCGAACCCACATCCACTCCCACCCCTGAGCCCGACGAACCGCAACCCATGCCGCTGGATCAGCTCACCATCTCGCTGGATCCGGTGGTCGACGGCTTCGAGTTCCCGCTCTACGTAACGAGCGCCGGAGACGAAACCGGCCAGCTATATGTGCTGGAGAAGACCGGCCGTGCGTGGATAGTCAGCGACGGGATCCGCTCGGCAGAGCCGTTCCTGGACCTGAGCGACGTTGTGAGCACCGAAAGCGAGCGAGGACTGCTGGGTATCGCCTTCTCGCCGTCATATGCCGAGGACGGCATGTTCTTCGTGAACTACACGGATCGTGATGGCGCCACCACCGTCTCCCGATTCCTCTCAAGCGACGGCGTGGCTGATCGCACCAGCGAGGAGAGGCTGCTGACCATCCCGCAGCCCTACAGCAACCACAACGGCGGGATGATCACCTTTGGACCCGACGGCGACCTCTATATAGGCATGGGCGACGGCGGCAGTCGGGGCGACCCGGAAGGCAACGGGCAAGATCTGGGCACGCTGCTTGGCGCGATGTTGCGCATCGACGTGGCGCGCGACGGCAGCCAGACGCGGAACACCGGGTATGCCGTGCCGGACGACAACCCCTTCGTGGACACCAGCGGTGCGCGACCGGAGATCTGGGCATACGGGCTCCGCAACCCTTGGCGCTTCTCCTTCGACCGCCTCACGGGCGACCTGTGGATCGGCGATGTAGGGCAAAACGCGTACGAAGAGATCGACTTCGCGCCGGCCTCCTCAGCAGGCGGGGAGAACTACGGCTGGGACCTCTACGAAGCCACACACCCCTATCCGCCCGGAGCGACGGCTGCCTCCGGCGATTTCACGCCACCGGTCATCGAGTACGGCCGCAAAGCCGGGCAGTCGATCACCGGCGGCTACGTCTATCGTGGTGCGGCATATGAAGCGATGTGGGGCACCTACCTCTACGGCGACTATGGGAGTGGCTCGCTGTGGGGGCTGCGGCGCGCAAGCGACGGTACGATTGAAAACCGCCTGCTACTGGAGACCGGCATGCCGCTTACAAGCTTTGGGGAAGACGATGACGGCGAGCTCTACGTCGTGGATATCAGCGGCGGCACGATCTACCGCATCGTGGCGCAATAGACCAAAACGCAAGAGGATGCGACGAGACCCCCGACTTCCATCCGGGGGTCTCGTCCATCCCAGGCAGTGACGCTAGGGTCAGTTCACCGGCGCCACTCGGACGTCCATATACATGTTGTCACGGCTCACACCCAGAACCTCTATCTGGGTTCCCGTATTCGGCGTGATCACACTACCGGTGGGGTTGCTCGCACTCCAATACGATAGCGTGTCATTGAAAACCGGCACCGCGGCAAGCTTCGGGATATAGGACGCACGGCTGTTGTAGTGCAGCGTGATCGACTCGGTGCGATCCAGACCGAACGTCGCGTCATAGGTCTGCACCCTGTTGCGCCACACCTTCTTGTCGGGCCTTAGCAGCGGCACGGGGTGCGCATCAACGGGTAGCGCGAAACCGCTGCCGGGATGCACGCCCACATTGTTGTCGGCCTGCGAATCATCGCAGTACCAGACAAGGAGCCCATCTTGATACGGGAAGCGCTCCACCCAGTTGACCGCCGCGTCCTTGCCCTTCAAGAACCCGAAATTGTAGACATTAGCCAACGTCTTGTCATAGCCCCAGTACTGCCTGAACTCGGCCAGGTAGTAGTTGGTATACAGACCAGACTCGTGGCCGGTCGTCCGCTTGAAGCCATCGAATGTCCAGTCTGCCTCGCTCTCAGCGCCATCCACAGCCATACCGGTGATAGCGATGTCGTCCACCATGAAGCCGGGCTCGGTCATCGCACCGTCGGTCCAGTACCTGAAGCCCAGCAGCACGTCTCCTGCGTACGCCGAGAGATCCGCAGTGAGCCTGGTCCACTTCTTCGTAGAACCCGTGATACCGAAACCGAAGTTCTGACCGTTGGGGTCGGTGGTGGTGGACTTGTTCGTCTCCACACTCTCCCAGGTGGCACCATCGTCTGTGGAGACCACAAGATACGCGTAGTCCCAGTCAAGCTCTATCTGATAGAACGCCTTCGCGGTGAAGGTGGCACCCGCGGGCAGCGTCATGGCCTTGTACATGTAGTTGTCCAGGTCATCGCCGGTCCCGCTCCAGTAGAACCACTCGCCCGCGTACGGCTCTCCGATATTCTCCTCAACCAGCTTGTCAGGCAGATTCACCACAAGCGCCTGCGCCTTGGTGTTGTTGAACTCCACCGGACCGAGTGTATGTACCGAAGGCGCTGTGGAGTCAGTCTGCGCGTAGTTGAGCCACCCCAACTGCAGCTTCTCCCATGGACCGAGATGACTCGGCATGGAACCGATATCGTACTCGTTGTCCGAGAGCCACGAACCCGATGACATGAGCGTCCAGAAACCGGTCGAGTTCTCGCCGGTGCCGGAGGTGTCGTAGAGGTCCGGAAGACCCAGGTCGTGGGTGAACTCGTGCGTGAACACGCCCACGCCGCCGTTCTCGGGCTGGATGGTGTAATCACCGATCCAGTAGTCGCTGTCCCCGATCTGGATACCGCCGTAGAAGTTCTCCTGCGGTTCGGTCGGGTCGTCAGGGTTGGGGACGATCGGCCCCTCCTGGCCAATCAACGTGTAGTACGCATACCAGCTGTGGCTCCAGATGGAGTCGTCGCCCAGCTCGCCACCGCCGGCCTCGTTGCCCTCGCCGGAGTGCAGGCTCTGGAAGTGGTCGATGTAACCATCGGGCTCATCGAAGTTGCCGTCACCGTCGAAGTCATAGCGGTCCCAAACGTCGAATCCAGCCAGGTATGCGTCGATCTCCGCATCCGACATCCCGGCCGCGATCTGCATGTCATACCAGCCGTCGAGCGAGTCCGCCAGGAACTGCCACACGTTGGTGGCCGTGCCGGGACCCGGGTCGCCGTCATCGTATTCCACCGCGTCGCCGGGAACCGGGACCCACTCGGTCACATCGCCCTTCACGGTGTAAGCACCGCTGGACTGCTCAAGGAAGAACTCGCGCATCGAGTTGGCCTCGTCGCCCTCGGCGAACAACAGATCGAGATAGTAGTCCCGGCTGAAGTCGCTGACCCAGATCGTAGAGTTGTCCACGGTGCGGTCGGGCTCCGGAATGGAGTTGTGCAGATAGTCGGCGAACTCACCGGGCACGGTCCACACTTCGCCTTCACCCTCACGCGTAAGCTCTACGAACTCACCTTCCTCAACCTCGTAGACGCCACCGCTCGCCTTGCCGCTGAGCAAGGCCGCAACCGCTCGCTTCTTGAGGTCGGCCTGTTTGTCCCCCAGCGGGTGCGAGCGCTTGTCGCTCTTCACCTTCCAGCCCGGTGTGTCCACCACATCTCTGGGCACCGCAGCCATGGCGGCTGCAGGAACGATGAGCGCCAGTACAGCCACCAGCGCAACGAACTGCCTGATTCTTCCTCGCATACGAGCCTCCCCACGTGCCATGCGCCGCTGACCGCGGCCTACGGCGCGCCCCTCCTGCGATTGCGAGCCTAGAAGCGTGAGTAATCCAGTTGGTACCCGAGGAGGGAGGCAGGCACGCGCCGCAGCGCGAATCTATCCAAGCCTGAACGGCTCGTTCACGCTGGGTCATTCATACGGCGAGCATTTGCCGAGAAGAGATCAGATGAATCGTTGGTCCACATACTGCGAGGTGAACAACCGCAAGGTCGCGCTGTAGTCGGGCACGAAGCGCAGTGTGTCGCCAACGCGCGGCGGCGTAGACATCGCGTCTACATCCAGCACGAGATGATCGCTTGAGGCACCAAGCACCTCTACGCCGGCATCCAGGGGTCGCAGCCCCTCGGGAGGCGCATCCTGGCGGCCGACAGCGCAGATAGCACGCAACCGTTCGCCGCAGTCCTCGAAGACCGGCCGACCGCCGAAGGCATCCTGTGCGCTGATGCCGCGAGGCTTGCTAGGCTTGCGCATGACCTCGATAACGGGTGCCTCGGCGATGATCGCGTCAGTGTGCAGGCCTAGGATGGGTTCTCGAGTCACGGTGCTCACGCCCAGGATGATGCTCTCGCCGATGCGAAGACCGTCCATCCGCTTTGGCAGCGTGCCCTCCACGAGCGCGTCCAGCGAGCTCGACATGCCTCCGCTCACGTTGAGATGGCGCCCGGTGAGCGCTTCTGCAGTCTGCGTAAGCTGGATGAGTTCGCCGAGGTTCTCGGCTGTGGGCACGATGGCTCCATAACAGGTGAGGCTCACACCAATGCCGTGAAGAACGATGTTGGGAAGCGCCTCGACGCGCTTCACGAACGCCGGCAGCTCCCCGGGCATCATGCCTTCGCGCAGGTCGCCCAGGTCCACCATCGCCACGACAGAGTGCGACCTGCCCAGACGCCCGGCCGCAGCATCAAGCGCCACCACCGTCTCGATCTCGCTTTCAAGCGAGACATCAGCAAGGCTCACGGTCTTCTCGGCAAGTGCAGGAACGGGAGCGCGCAGCAGCCACAACGGTGCGGTGATGCCCGCCGCGCGAAGGCCGGCGAGGTTCTCCAGCCGCGAGTCCGCAAGTCCGCTCACGCCGCCAAGCAGCATCGCACGAGCGACTTCAGGAGACCCGCACGTTACCTTTGTGACGCCGATGACCTCGCGCCCGCCAAGCGCGTCGATGACACGGCGCGCGTTCTCGGTGATCTTGGCCAGATCGATGGTGATGGTGGCCTTCTCGGACATGGGCGTCCTCTCCAGAAAAACCCTCCGTGCCAACCAGTGTACCCGCATGTAAGGGTATGTACGACATACAGGGGATCCGGTGCTTTATGCAATATCAGCACGCGAGTGAAGGAGCTGCAGCATGGATGGTTACTGGCATCGTTCGTTGCTCGTGAACCTCTCCGACGGCACTATCCAAACTCATGATGTGCCCAACGAATGGTTCGAGGACTACGTGGGCGGTGAAGGCATCGGAGTCCGCAGCTTCATGGATCTTGCGGACACGGACAAGCCACCGCTCGATCCCTCTCAGCCCCTGATCTTCACCACCGGCCCCCTCACCGGGACCGCCGCGCCCACCTCGGGCAGGACCTGCATTGTCTTCCGCTCCCCCGCATCCGGCGGCCTGGGACTTGCGAACGTGGGCGGGCATCTCTCGCCCGCGCTCAAGAAGACCGGCTATGACATGATCGCGTTCACCGGTCGTGCCGAGAAACCCGTCTACGTGCACATCGACGACGACGTCATCCAGATCAAAGACGCCGCCGAACTCTGGGGACTTGGCGTGACCGATACCGAGGCCGCGCTCAAGGCCACAGTGGACAGCAAGGCGTTCCAGATCGCGTCCATCGGTCCGGCAGGCGAGAACGGCGTGATGTTCTCGGCCATCATGACGGACGGCGAACGTGCAGCCGGTCGCGGAGGCGGCGGCGCCGCCATGGGCTCCAAGAACCTCAAGGCGATCATCGTGCGCGGGACAAGAGCGCTGCCCACGGCGGATCCGGACAGGCTCAAAGAGGTTGCGAAGAAGGCACGTGAAGAGCTGCTGTCCGAGGAGTTCGTCAAAGACGAGATGAAGCCCTTTGGCACACCCAGCTTCTACGACTCGATCAGCGCCCTTGGCCTACTGCCGACGCAGAACTGGCGACGGACGACCTGGGACGAGACGATGGACAAGGTCGGCCACGCCGCGTACCACGAGATCCTCGAAGTGAAGCCCTACGCGTGCTCCGGCTGCCCCGTTGCCTGCGGGCGTGTGACCACCGTGAAGGACGGCCCGTTCGCCGGCAGCCATGGCGGCGGCCCCGAGTACGAGACGATGGGTGCCTTCGGCTCAAAATGCCTGGTAGACGACATCCGCGCGATCGCAAAAGCGGGTCACCTGTGCAACGACCTCGGTCTGGACACGATCGCGTCCGGCCAGGTCATCGCCACCGCGATGGAATGGCAGGAGAAGGGCATCCTCCCCGCCGAGAAGGCCGACGGCCTGGATCTCTCCTGGGGCAACGGCGCTGTTCTCCCCGTGCTGCTGGACAAGATCGCACGTCGCGACGGCATCGGCGACCTGCTCGCGAAGGGATCAAAGCGTGCGGCTGAGGCCTTGGGCGGAGACGCGGCAGACTACGTGATGACGGTGAAAGGCGTGGAGCTGGCGTCTTGCGGAGTCCGCGCAAGCAAAGGCGAGGGCATCAGCCATGCGGTCTCACCGCGCGGTGCCGACCATCTGCGTCCCTACGCGTCGGTTGTCGATGCGTTCGCGTATCGCAACTCCGAGTTGGGTATCGAGGGCGACATCGACTTCCTGGATGACGACAACCAGTGGTGGGTCAAGCCGTTCATGGAGTTCTCGATGACCACCAACCTCCTGGGTACGTGCCTCTTCTCGGTGATCACCCTGGCTATCCAGCCATCGACGTACGCGGCGCTCCTCTCGGCCGCCACAGGTGCGGATTGGGACAAGGAGCGCTTGCTCAAAGCCGCCGAGAGGGTCATCGACCTTGAGCGTCTCGCGAACGCGAAGTTCGGCTTCACGCGTGCTGACGACACCCTACCCGTACGCCTCACCACTGAGCCTGCTCCCGATGGACGTGGCGAAGGACAGGTTGCGAACATAGACGTCTCGCTCGACAGCTTCTATACGGCAATGGGCTGGGATCTGACGACCGGTCTTCCCACCGCCGAAACGGTCGAGCGCCTCGGTCTGGCCGACGTCGTCTAGCGTCGAAACCGGACTCGCTGTCTGGTTCAAGAGCGTCCCGCAAGCACGCGGGGCGCTCTTCTCTTGCAAGGACACTTCAACAGCCATATAGTTCAACGCATGAACAATTCAAACGATGAACCTAACTTCGAGGACATGGATCCCAACGCCTTGCTCGATGAGATCGGCGCGGGGGCCATCGTCATGGCGCGGATGATGAACGGGCGCTACGGTCTGGGCTCGGCCTCAACCGATCTGGCGCTTCCCCACTACCTCCTCCTGCGCACGCTGCGCGATGTGGGCCCCATGCGTGTCTCGGACGTTGCCGAGTCATGCGGGATGAAGAACTCTGCGGTCTCCATGGCGCTGCAGGCGCTTGAGGAACGCCAGCTCATCTCCCGGCAACATGACGAGTCCGACCGCAGGGTCGTGTACGTCACGCTCAGCGATGCAGGACTTGCACGGCTTGAGGATGCAGAACAAGAGCGACGCGAGACGATGCGCCGCTATACCGCCATGCTCCCGGCGGAAGACCTTCGCACGATGGCGCGCATCATGCGCACACTGATCGACTCCATGGCGGCAGAGAACGGCTAGGCCGCCCTTGCACCGATACATCTCGTCCGCAGGCGGCAGCCTGTCACCGAAAGGAATCACATGGATCGTCTCACTGGCTTCAGTCTGAAGAACGCCGCCGTCATCATCATGGCGGCCATCATGGTAGTGGTAGGAGGTCTCTACTCATCCACGCTGCTGAAGAAAGAAACGATGCCGGATGTCTCCATCCCCATCGTGGCCATCGTCACGCCGTATCCCGGCGCGGCGCCGGCAGACGTCCACGACAAGGTGACCGAGCCCATCGAGCAGGCCCTCGGGCAGGTCGAAGGGCTGAAGATGGTCCAGTCCACATCCAGCGACTCGGTCTCGGTCGTCGTGGCGGAGTTCAGCTACTCGGCAAACATGGATGTGGCCGAGACCGACATCAACGAGGTGCTCAAAGGGCTCGAACTGCCGGAGAACGTCATGGACTCCACGACGTCTCGCGTGAGCATGGGCTCGCAGCCCATCCTCAAGTTCGCCGTGTCGGGCGGCACTTCTGCCGAAGAGCTCCAGTCCGCTGTTCGCAGCGTCGTCGTTCCTGCGCTGGAATCCGTAGACGGCGTCGGCGAGATCAACAGCAGCTCTGACACCGCCGGCGCGGTGAAGATCGAGTTCAAGGCCGATGTCCTGGACGAGAAGGGGCTCACGGAGTCGACGGTGATCCAGCAGCTGCAGGCCACCAACCTCTCGTTCCCCATCGGCTCCGTTGAGATCGACTCGGTAGACAACCCCATCCGCGTCGGTGGCAACATAGGCAGCCTCGAAGACCTTGAAGACCTGCAGATCGCCATCTACCCCAACACGAACGCGCTGTACGCTGACGCCTTCGCACAGATGGGCGAGGGCATGGGCGCTTTGGGCAGCGCCGTGGGACAACTGGGTGAAGGCGTAGGCGCTTTGGGCAGCGCCGTGGGCGATATCGGCACGGGCATGGGCGACATGGCCGAAGGTCTGGGCATGCAGGCGGGCATGGTGGCTGCGCTGCAAGACGTCCAGGCGCAGCTGCTGGACGCGAAGATCCAGGTGGCCGACGCAAGCTCGCTCATGCGCGACCTGGAGAGCCAGAACGCCACGAACACCCCTGAGTACATGACCGCCGAGGCAACCGTCAACGCGCTTGAGACCCAGGCGATCCCGGGACTGACCGCCGCGGTGGACGGGCTCAAGGCCCAGCTTGCGGCGCTCCAGTCCTCTGCGGCCAACACACCGTCCTCCTCGGCGAGCATGCCATCGATGTCGATGCCATCCGGTTCGGCAAGTGCCTCCTCAGACATGGAGATGGCCGAGCCCACCATCGAGCTGGTCTCGCTTGGAGAGCTGGCGGACATCAGCTATGACGACGGCTCGTCCGGCTCCTTCAGCCGCGCAGGCGGCAAGCCGGCGGTGCTGTTCGACATCGTGAAGACGCAGGAAGCCAACACCGTGGATACCGCCGCGGACGTACGGGCTGCTCTGGACGAGGTGCGCGACCAGCTCCCCGCGGACACCGAGTTCACCTACACATACGACGGCTCGGTGATCATCGAGGATTCGATATCAGACATGATCCGTGAAGGACTCATGGGCGCGCTGTTCGCCTTCCTGGTGATCTTGCTCTTCTTGCGCAACTGGCGATCGACGATCATCTCGGCGATATCGATCCCGCTCTCGGTCATCATCGCGCTTCTGGCCATGAAAGCTGTTGGCGTCACCATGAACATCATGACCCTTGGCGGACTCACCGTTGCCATCGGGCGGGTGGTCGACGACTCCATCGTGGTCATCGAGAACATCTTCAACCACATCCAGGCGGGCGCTGAGCGCACTCCCGAGATGATCCGCGCCGCAACCGCAGAGGTCTCCGGCGCGATCACGTCGTCCACCATCACGACGATGGCGGTCTTCGCGCCCATGGCGCTTGTGGAAGGCATCGTAGGCAAGATCTTCACGCCGTTCGCGCTGACGGTGGCGGTCGCACTGGCAGCCTCGCTGCTCGTCTCGGTGACGGTCGTCCCGCTGCTGGCGAAGTGGTCGCTACTGGATGCGAAAGTCCACGACCGCGACGAGGCCAACACGCGCTCCGGACGCTGGTACCGCAACACGCTTGAGTGGGCACTCGACCACAAGGGCACGGTCATGGTGACCGCCGCATTGATGCTGGTGGGCTCGCTCGCCCTCATACCGGCGGTGGGAATGGGCTTCATGAGCTCGATGTCTGAGCCCTACATCCAGATAGACGTGGAATACCCCGCCGGCTACAACGCGGCGGACGTGGACAACGCGCTCAAGTCCATCGAAACAGGACTGGAGAAAGACGACGAGGTCATCTTCTACACGACCAACGTCAGCAGCGCGGGCGGCTTCAACATGGCCGGGGGCGGCGTGATCAGCGGCAACCGCGGCACCATCTTCGTCGCCTTCGATCCCGATTCGGACATGGAAGACGCGGGAAAGCGGATGCACGCCCTGGCCGATCCGCTCGCCAACGACGGCGCAGAGGTAAAGGTGGGCGAGATCTCATCGATGGGCGGCTCGGCCAACTCGGTCGACCTGGTGGTCACCGGTCCGTCGATCGAAGCTATCGGCGAAGCGACCGTTCAGATCGAAGACGCCATCTCAGGCCTCGACGGCCTCCAGAACGTGACCACCAACCTGAGCGAGACGCGCCCACAGATCACGATCGACGTGGACCAGGTCGCCTCGGCGCGTGTAGGCCTGAACGCCGCAATGGTCGCGGGCATGGTGCGCGGCTACGTGGCCGAGCAAAGCGCCGGGTTCATCGAGCTTGAGGGACGCGACACCGAGGTCGTCTACATCACGCAGCTAGGCGACGTGTCGTCGGTGGACACCATCGCGGACCACACGCTGAGCACGCCGCTGGGCGACACGGTGCGCATTGGCGATATCGCCAAAGTCGAGGTCATCGAGACGCCGGTCTCGGTCCTGACGCGCGACGAGCGGGAGTTCGCTTCCGTCTCGGCCGCGGTCACCGTACGCGACACCAGCACCGTCATCAGCGCGGTGGAGGACGCGGTTGCCGAGCTGGACCTGCCGGCAGGCGTTGAGGTTGAGACCTCGGGCATCGCAAGCATGATGAACGAGAGCTTCCGGCAGCTGGGTATAGCGATGCTCATCGCCATCGCTGCGGTCTACCTGGTGATGGTTCTGACCTTCGGCGAGGCCATCGCCCCGCTCGCCATCATGTTCTCGCTGCCGCTGGCGGTCATCGGCGGCATCATCGGTCTGTTCGTGACCGGCCTTCCGCTGGACATGCCGGCCATGATCGGCGCGCTCATGCTGATCGGTCTGGTAACCACCAACGCCATCATGTTCATCGAACGCGTGAACCAGAGGCTCGGCGACGGGCTATCACGCCGAGACGCGCTCCTCGACGCGGGGACCAACCGCATGCGGCCCATCCTGATGACAGCGCTCACCACCATCATGGCGCTCATCCCGATGGCCACCGGTATGGGTAGCGGCGCGATGTCCTCGCAGTCGCTGGCGATCATCGTGGTTGGCGGTCTAACCACCTCCACGGCACTGACGCTGATTGTGGTGCCGGTCGTCTACGACCTGCTCGAGACGCAGAAGGAACGCCTGCTGCATCTGGCAGGCAAGGCGCAACCGGCAACCGCCGAGTAGGACTTCAAACTCACAACCACAGGGCGTTCCGCGATCAAGCGGGGCGCCCTGTTCGTGTCCCGGGACCGGCTACTCCCCCATGCTCCGACGCATAAGCGCGACCACGGCCTCCGCCGAGAAGTGCGCGGACAGCGCGCCACAACACGCGAAGACGTAGTCCCGGTCAAGAGCGATGCGCGCGTCCACGGGCGGCAGCAACCGCTCGGCATGATCGCCGATAGCGGCACGCAGCATCCCCTCGCCATCGGGCAGCCGCGTGAGCGCGCCGCCGGTGCCCACCACCACCCGACACGCGGTGAGGTCACGACCGCGCGCGACGGTCTTGCGGCCCGTGGGTGTGTACAGATGCGTGAGCGCGCCCGCGTGACGATGCATGCCAGTGACCGTGGCGGTGACCGCCAACAACGAGGCGGCCGCGATGTCTTCGGGGGTCACCGGCAGCGCAGACGGCAACGGATCCGGGCGCTGCTCGGCAGGCAACAGCTCGGCCACAGTGGCGGCGCTCACGAATGTCCCCAGGTCGCCCTCAACAGTGCGCTTGGCGTGCGGCTGAGGATCCAGCGCCATCACCGCGATCTCGGGGCTGCCGTCGGTGACCGAGTGGACATCGGTGGTGGCGCCTCCCACGTCCACAACAACGAGGTCTCCCTCGACGTCAGACAACAGCTCGGCGGCGATCAGAACAGCGCCGGGCGTAGGCAGGATGCGTCCCGTGACCCACTCGCCGATGCGCTCCATACCGGGTGCGTGGATGATGTGCTCTTCAAACGCGTCGTGGATGACAAGGCGCGCCGGCAAGATATCAAGCTCATCCACAGCAGGGTAGACGTTGCGGGTGACGCGCACACGGAAACCCGCACTCTCCAGCAGAGTGCGGACCTCCCCTGCGGCCACGGAGTTTCCCGCATAGACGACCACCGGACGCACCACCAGCTCAGTAAGTCGCCGGGCGTTAAAGAGCGCCACCTCGGCGTCGCCACCTTCGACTCCCCCGGCAAGCAAGACCAGGTTGGGGCAGACCGCCTCTATCTCGCGCAGATCCGCGTCGCGCAGCTTGCCGGCGGTCTGATAGCGCACCACGGCGCCCGCGCCAAGCGCCGCCTCGCGCGCCGCCATCGCGGTCATCTTCTGTGTGAGGCCGTGCACGGTCATGCGCAGACCGCCAGCTGCCGAGGAGGTCGCCACGGTGATGTCAGGAGCCAGCGGCCCCAGCTTCGCTTCCAGCATGGCTCGCGCGGCGTCTATCCCAAGGCCCACGTCGCCTTGCGCCACACTTGTGGCCGCAAAGCCCTGCCCCAGAAGGCACGGCATCGTCTCCGGGTGGTGTGCAAGCCCGTCGAACGCGCTCACCACGGTGGTGGTGGAGCCTATCTCGGCAACCAGTGCATCGATGCGTCCGGACCCGGGCGTCACACGCTCTCCTCTCGGCGGGATGTGCACCTCTATTCCATACCTTCCGAGGCAGCAGGGCAACCTCTCGCACTGCGACCGCTTGCACCGCGGTGACATAATGGACGCCGGGGGTGAGGACTTGAGACCGCTGCTACGCGTATTCGCCATCCTGACGCTGTGCATCGCTGCGCTCGTACCGGCGGGCTGCAGCGGGACCGAGCCCATACCGCCTGTCCGCGAAAAGACGACACCCGATACCACCGTCGCCGCGGCACCACTCACGACGACCACTACCGAAGAGGAGACCCCTATGCAACCGTCTCAGACGACCACACTCACCATCGTCTATGACAACAACACACCCGTCACGGACGGAGGCGACGCTCTGAGAACAGCCTGGGGCTTCTCATGCCTGGTCGAGACGACCGGCACCGTGGTGCTCTTCGACACCGGGGGTGACGGCCCCACCTTGCTGCACAACATGCAGGAGCTCGGCGTCGACCCGGCTTCCATCGACATCGTGGTGCTCTCGCACTTCCACAGCGATCACACCGGTGGGCTTGCCGCGCTGCTTGACGCCTGCACGCCGGACTCCGTCTTCATGCCACAGGCGTTCCCCGCCGAGTTCAAAGCACAGCTAGGCGAGCGAATGCGTGTCGTAGAGGTCACGGGACCCACAGAGATCGCCCCGGGGATCACCAGCACGGGAGAGATGGGCTCGTCCATCATCGAGCAGGGAATCGTGGTGCAGACCGCCGACGGCCCCGCCCTCATCACCGGCTGTGCCCACCCCGGCATCGCAAAGATCGCTACCCGCATAGCCGAGAAAGACGGCCTCGCCCTGGTAATGGGCGGTTTCCACCTCAAGGACTCAAGCGACGCACAGATCGCCTCGGTCATAGCGAAGCTGGAGCAACTGGGCGTAGTGCGGGTCGCGCCCACGCACTGTACGGGTGATCGCGGCCGAACCCTGTTCGCGGAGTCCTACGGGGAGCGATTCGTGCACGTAGGACTGGGTAGCGTGATCGTGATCCCTGAGACGGAATAGGGCACTCGACCCCAGGCACTGCACATCAGAAGCGCCCCCCGCCTAATGGCAGGGGGCGCTCTGTTGTTGGACCGGCGTACCTGCAGCTACGGGATCAGCTGCGTGATAGCCGGCGCTTCAGACCGGTTGTGGTCGAACGCGTAGGGCATGATCCGACGGAAGTGCACGTCCATCTCACCGACTCCCTTTGGCCCTTCGTCGTTCCACACCATGTAGGCCTTGGACGCGTCTGCGCTGAGCTTGACCTGCACTTCTCCCTGGCTCGAATCGCCCTTGGCCAGGTAGAAGGGCCGGAAGACGGTCTCGCCGGCATGATTGCCAAGGCTGTCTGTCGGCACGGTCTTCTCCTCAAAGACCCACGTATCGCCCCAGTTCAGGCTGTAGGTGTACTGCAAGTCGAGCGGGACCTTGCCGACGTCTTCCTCTTCATCGCCGTCCTCGCCGTGCGAGATGGCGTTCACTTCGCCGGTACCCCAGGTCAACCACATCGCCGAGAAGTCCTGCTCGTCCTCGGGGTGACCTGAATCGGCGATCGGCGACCCTGGCGGCACGATCCGCGGCTCGATGATGTTCACCTTGTTGTTGGTCAGAGTTGTGATGTTGCGCGCGGGCTCAAAATCACCCGCAGCGATGAACTCCTCCACAACCTCCGTAGTCCCCTCTTGCGGGTTGCGGAAGACCTCGGACCAGGTAGCGCCCTGACCGTTGTACTCGTAAACGCCGTACGGGTCGCTGGCCGGCGTGGTCGTGAACGTCGCGCCGCCATCAAACGAACGGCGGATGTAGAGGTTGTAGACGTCATTTCCGTTGCGCGCCGACTTCCAGTTGGGAGTCCAGGTGTAGCCAAGGACCAGCAGGTCTCCTCGCAGATAACCTCGTTGAGCCTGCGCGTTGTCGTTGGCGTACTCCCATGAGTAGTCGGCCAGGTTGCTTTCGTCCTGGGTCCATCGGATCAGCTTGATGCCCTTGTCGGGGTCATCCAGCTGATCCGGGTTCTCCCAGAACTCCGTTGGCGTGACCGCGCTAACGTTGGTGGCTCCAGGCACGACGTACTTCGTTGAGTACGGATTGTCTTTGGCGGTGTTTGGTATCTCCCACCGTCGGATGTAGATGTCCGAGGGACCACCACGACCGGCTTCGCCCTGCTTGTAGACCATGACCATCACGGTACCCTTGGGCTTGGTGATCGTGTTCTTCTTGAGGGCCAGCTCCTTCCCCTGCACCAGGAAGCGCGGACGGCGAGCGTTCTCATACGCCGGAATCGGCTCCCCCAGCCAGTCCAGCATCTGCGTTCCATCCTCATTGAGGACCCATGCCGGCTCAAGCGTGTCAGGATCGGTCGCCTGCAGGTTGAGAATAGTACCTCCGCTTACGGTCTCCGGTGCCTTCCAGTCGAAGCTGTGGTACACGATGTTCTTGCCGATGTCAGGCTTGTATCTGCCACTACCGCTGCCGTCGTGCTCCGGTTCTTCCGAGACCTGGTCTTCATGGACTATCCCATGGCAGCTGTAGCACTGCTCCTCATCGTACTTGCCTTCGTGGACTATCCCGTGACAATCAGAGCAGGACTCCGTCTCCAGCACGTCGTCACAATCCGACTCGACGTAGTCTCCCTCCTCGAAGTCAGGGTCATCGGTATCACTGTGAGCGTTGGGCATGCCACCACCCAACCCCTTACTCTCTTCGTAACCCACGATCGCCCAGGCGCTGAGCGTCCCATCCGACTTCTTGTAGCCTTGCAAGAACAGTGCTGGGCGCGTTGAGGCCGTATCGCCGTCGAGCAGACGTCCGTCGGCGGTTATCGCGACCTTCTTAGGAACACCCTTCTTGTTCACTGTTTCGTACCAGTCGGCGATCTTGTTCAGCTTGTACGCGTAGCTGTGTGTCCCGATCTCCTTGCCGTCCTCATCAAGCAGCGGAGTCCAGGTGGTTGGGTCGTTTTCCTCCCCGACCGGATACCCATCCTCACCCAGCTCGACTTTGATGTTGTCTGTGTTGATGGTCTCGTTGTCCGTAAGGCGCACAGGCAGCGAGAACGGCACGAGTACCTTGAGCCTGCCGACGATATCAGAATCCTCGTCGTGCTTCGATTCACCCGGTGACACCCAGTTGGTGTCCACGTCATCGAAATCTTCCATGGAGATGTAGCTGTACCAGATGTCGGTACCGTGGCTGGCGATCGCTCCACTCCAGCCCACTCCGGAGCCCTTGCCCTGACCTGGCCGGATGCCCTCCGGATCCTCTTGCCAGGCAACGGCGAAGCCCGCCAGATTGCCCGCAGCGGCCTCCACCAGCTGCATGGCATTGCGACGAGCAGAAGTGAGGCGCTCCGGTTTGTACCAGGTCACATCGCCCGTGTCTTTGTCGATCACGCCACGCTGAGTCCACACAGCGTTGTAGGGAAGCTCCCCCACTTCTTCAAAGCCAAGCTCCGCATAGTCCGTGGAGCGCTGCGGTCCGCCAACTCCCCAGATGTCCTCCGTGTAGTAGGGGTCGTCGTACGGATACGTGTCGGTGGGATCGGTCGCACTTGTTTCGATCGAGTAGCGAGGACGACCTCCCTTGGCGTACTTGCTTGTCCACACGATAAGGATCTTGTTGTCCTTGACGTGCAGCGACGGTTTCTCGCAAGTACCCGGGTACTCCTCGCCATTGGCCAGTGTGAACGAAGAGATGTCGGCCGTGCGCGAGATGTTCCGACGTTTCCACGTACTGCCATCATCGAGCGAGACCGCTGCGTAGACGTCCAGGGAGCCCTCCACGTCGGGGTGCTCGTCGAGATACGCCACGACGATCGGCTGAGCCTCATCACGGGTCTCGATCAGGTCTCCGTACTCGTCGTAGTACTCGATCTCTGTCGATTCCCCATTTGACTGCCTCGCAGGCACATAGAAGTCCGCAGGCATGATACGGGACTTCGTCGTGTAGAGGTCTTCGGTCTTCGATATGTTCTTCTGGAACTTGACGTTGGTGGATTCGAGGGTCTTGGCGAGGTTGGCGAGCGCCTCTTCCGTGCTCACCTTGGTGAGCGTGACACCCTCGACTCCCTCCATCTTGGCAATGGTGCCATCGATGAGGAACTCGATCATCTGATAATCAGTGAAGTCATAGCCCGCGAACTCACCATCGTCTTCCGCATCCGCCCATTCAACAATGGTCGCTGCAAGCGCGTCTTGAACCGACTGCGGGATGAAGATGCGGTCCCGGGGGTTGCCGTCGGCATCAAGGCTCTGCAGAAGACGAGCCAGGTTGCCGACACGCGGATCGCCTATGTCAGAGGTGCCGAACAAATCAAGAGGTGTCACACGGAACTTCGTGGCAGAGCTTCCGATCGGATAGCCAGCCAGAGCGAACTCCACACTCTCACCTGGGAAGTACAAAAACGACCCTGTCTCATCAGTTGTGACTTTGAAGGTCTTGGTCTTGTACTCCAACCCGCCAACCGGGGAGTCCACAAAGTGGCCACGCGTAGGCTTGTCTATGTAATAGCGCATCCACATGCCGTGATTGTTGGATACCGGCAGGCCGTTGGATTTGGGAGTCGAAGCAGCTTTGGTCTCCACAAACCACCGTGGCGCCCCCATCCAGGCGCTCTCCGATATCTTGGTCGTCTTGTTCACGATCTCCACACGCACCGCGATGTTCTGCGTGCGTCGGGCCTCGAACGGACGACCCCATGGGATATCGAGGTCCACCTTGAGCTTGAGCTCCTCGTGATGCTCAGCCGCGAGCTCTTTGTACAGGGTCTGATACGGGAAGTCCTGGAACAGTGGCTGGCCCGTCTTTGAGTGCACGGGGATCGCATCAAAGCCGACGTATATCTGGACCTTCTTGATCTCCCAGCCATCGGGAAGTATGTCGATGTAGAGGTTGTTCTGGTCGTTGAAGACCTCGACCTCCCCCACATCCAGCTGCTTCGCCCCCGCGAGTAGATCCGCCGTATACTTGCCCGATCCGTAGTCGGCGGGCTCGGTCACATCCTCGGCAAAGACCACTGGAACAACCGAGAACACAAGTACCAGTGCGAGCAATGCCGAAATCACTCTCCGAGATCGACCTCTTCGCGAGATGGCTGAAGCACCCAACGACCTCATGGTCCCCTCCCTCGACATGCTGTTGCCAGGGCGTTCGTCCTCCCGGGCAGCCCAGCTACACGCGGCCCTCCACCGCATGCGCTTTCATAAAAAGGCGCAAAGACCGACCCATCGCTCTGAGTCGGTCTCACCATTCGCTCCCTGCCGGATATGCGGTGACCGTGTGATCCGGCAGATCTACGCCCTCATCAGCCGTGAATCGGCCTCAGGATTGTGTTGACCCAGGAATGATTGCCTGTAACCGAAGATGAGTTGATTCCTGATGAGCGGCCGCAAGCTCCACACATGCACCTGCAAACAGGCCGCTAAGCTGCTGAATCATGCCCCCTGTCCCATCATGAACCCTCATCCCTCTCCAACAACGTTCAGACAGAGGATGCGCCTTCAGGTTCCTCGCGGATCGCTGCTTTGACGAGCGAAGCGATCCGACGACTTCGAGCAGGAACTAACGAAATGACATCGAACATACTTTGTATTAGCCTTTGTATCAGCTAAGGTTTAGTGATAGTGGACGGTCTGCTCCGAGCCAACACGCCTAAAATCCCAAGATCATGGTGTTTGGCCGATAGGGTGCCGATGGAAACGTCGTCGCCTCCCGTGTTTGAAAAGGAGCCGACTGGAGCGAAGACGCTCATGGGAGTGCCTGCATCACAGGTACCCTTTTGAGGGCATGCCGTCCTTTGTCGCGTTGGAATCTACCATCGGGATTAAGGGGCGCACTATGCACACAGGGAAGCATCGACCGATCGCTCGTATCGGATCCATCCTTATCGTCTATCTTCTGGCTCTCGCATGCCTTGCTGGCTGCTCGGCGAATGCTGAGGAGCCAGCTGCAGATGCAGTGGACCAAACCACCGCAGCTGAAGCACTGCCCTACGAGGGCGAGACGCTCATGGTCTACGTCGGTGCCGGTATGCGAAAGCCCATGGATGAGATCGGTGAGGTCTTCAAAGAAGAGACCGGCTGTACGGTGCAGTACAGCTACGCAGGCTCTGCACAGAACCTGTCACAGATCGAACTGAGTGGTGAAGGTGACCTATACGTCCCCGGCGACATCTACTACTCGGACTCCGCCGTTGAGAAGGGCCTTGCCGAAGAAGGCACCGACATCGCCTATCACATCCCGGTCATCGCGGTTCCAAAGGGCAACCCGGCCGGGATCACCTGTCTTGAGGACCTGGGTAAAGACGGCGTCAAAGTCGTTCTGGGAGACCCGGAATCAGCCTCTATCGGCAAGACAGGCAAGAAGATGCTTGAGAACCTTGGCCTGTGGGAGTCAGTGAGCAAGAACATTGTCGCTCAGACCGCCACCGTCAACGAACTCGTCGTGTACGTCTCCATGAAGCAGGCGGACGCTGCGATCATCTGGGAAGACAACGTCGTGGGTGTGGAAGACGCCGAGATCGTGGAGATCGCTGAGGACCAGAACAAGATCCAGACCATCCCGATCTGCGTTCTCACGAGCACGACCAACCACGAGCTTGCACAGGCGTTCGCAGACTACGTGACAAGCGCCGCAGGCAAGGATATCTACACGAAGCATGGCTTCAGGGTGATCGAGTAACATGACCGCAGAAGCCAACAAGATCAAGCCCACACAAAGAAAGAACGCCGTCTTCTCGGCGATCGTGTCACTGTGCATCGCGATCTTGGCCGGCTTCATCGTCCTTGCGTTGTATATGGTGCTGGCCCGCGGGTTACCCAACCTGTGGGCCAGCCTTCACACCGCAGAGATCATGTTTGCGATGAAGCTGAGTCTGCTCACCTCGCTCGCATCCACCGCCCTCTGCGTCCTGTTCGCAGTGCCCGTGGCGTACGGCCTCACACGCTTCAACATCAAGGGCGGTGGCGTCCTCAGCATGATCATGGATATCCCTATGGCGCTGCCCCCTATCGTCTCCGGTGTGGCGCTGCTCCTACTGTTCGGGACTACCGCGTTCGGCAGATGGCTGACTGCAATAGGACTTCCTCTGGTCTTCACCGTCCAGGGCATCGTCGTAGCGCAGTTCTTCGTGAACATGCCCTACATGCTGCGGGTCATGCGCTCCACCTTCGAAGACATCGACGCGCGGATGGAGTTCGTCGCACGCACCCTGGGATGCTCCCGATCGCAGGCCTTCTTCAAAGTCACCCTGCCGCTCTCCAAGAATGGTCTCGTGGCCGGCGCGGTCATCACGTGGGCCCGGGCGCTAGGCGAGTTCGGTGCCGCGCTCATGCTGGTAGGCGCCACGCGACTCAAGACCGAGACGCTTCCTGTCTCGCTGTACCTCAACATGTCGTGCGGAGACCTAGAACTTGCGCTTGCGGCCGCATCCATCCTCATCGTCATCTCGGTGCTGTCGCTCTTCATCTTCGAAGCGATGGGTGGCTCACCCGCCGGCATCACGCGCGGTACAGGCTGGAGGTCGAGATGATCGAACTCAAAAACGTGCAGAAGCATCTGGGCGTCTTCCACCTCAAAGACATCAACCTGGCGGTGGAGCCCGGCGAGTACTTCGTCATCCTCGGCGCCACCGGTACCGGCAAGACGCTCATCCTGGAGACGATCGCGGGCCTTTATCGGCCGGATGGCGGCTCCATCAGCCATGCGGGTAGAGACCTCCAAAACGTCCCGCCGGAAGAGCGTGATATCGGCTTCGTGTATCAAGACTACGCCTTGTTCCCGCACCTCAGTGTGGGAGAGAACATCGGCTTTGGGCTGAAGCTCAGAAAACAAGACACCACCGAGATACGAGCGAAGGTGGAGCAGATCGCCGGGCTTTTCGGGATCGCTCACCTGCTTGATCGCTACCCGGGCACACTGAGCGGCGGCGAACAGCAGCGTGCGGCCATAGCACGCGCACTGATGGTGGAACCGCGGATACTGCTTCTGGACGAGCCTCTCTCAGCGCTGGATCCACGCAGCAAAGAGAGCTTCAAACGTGAGCTCAAGCGAGTGCACCAGCTGCTGAAGCCAACGGTCATCCATGTGACGCACGACTTCTCGGTAGCGCTCAGCCTTGCAGACCGCATCGCGCTGATGCACGACGGGTCTATCGTGCAGGTGGGCACTCCCACAGAGGTCTTCCGCCGACCCTGCAACCGCGCACTAGCCGAGTTCGTTGGCATGGAAAACATATATATGGGTCTAGCAGATGGTGCGGACGAGGTCGTTCTGAATGAAGGGCTGCGCGTAGCCGCATCCTGCGGAGACCGCAGCGGCCAGGTCAACCTGGCAGTCCGTCCGGAAGACATACTGCTCTCCTACGAAGAGCTTGAATCATCGGCACGGAATTCGTTCAAGGGCACCGTGACCGAGGTTGCACTTCAGGGCGTACTGGCGCGTGTCACCGTAGATGTGGGTGTCCCGCTGGTGAGCTTCGTGACGACGCAATCACTGGAGCAGCAAGACCTCGCCGCAGGCGCACAGGTCTGGGCCACGTTCAAGAGTTCGTCAGTCCACGTCTTCTAAGAACCACCCCGCCGGGTTGCCGATAGCAGCAGCCTGGCGGGATCCTCCTCTCGGCGAAACGAGTGCTTCGCCACCGGCGCGTCGGATGCGGTACGCTGTGCGCGACACCCATCAAGGAGGCTACCGTGAAGATCGGCATCATCGGCGCTAGCGGCAAACTCGGTCGCCTTGTGCTCGACCACCTGATGAACCTCGCTGCTGCCGAAGACATCATCGCGATCACTCGCACGCCTGAGACGCTGGCTGCGCATGCCGAACGGGGCGTGGACGTGCGTCATGGCGACTACGAAGACGAGGAATCGTTGATCGCGGCGTTCCAGGGAGTGGAACGGCTGCTGCTGGTGCCTTCCAAGGCCGTGCCCGCCGAGCGCCGTGAGCAGCAGGACAATGCTGTCCGCGCAGCGCGTCATGCCGGCGTGAAGCACCTGCTGACCTTCACGGTGTCCGGCACGTCTCCCGGCAATCCGTTTGCCATCAACCCCGCACTCGTCTACGCCGAGATGTCGCTGTTTCAAAGCGGTATTGCATGGACGATCATGCGCAACGGTCCCTACGCTGACGAAGTGGTGGACTGGTTGCCGTCGATCATCGAACTGGGCACCGTCCCCTATCCCACCGGCAACGGGAAGGCGGGTTATGTCTCGCGAGACGACATCGCACGCACCGCTGCGACGATCTTGGTTGGTGAGAACCACACCGGCAAGATATACGACCTGGTCGGCCCCGAGCTGCTGAGCACCGAGGACCTATGCAAGACCGTGGCCGAGGTGACCGGGGAGGCCGTCGTCTACGTCCCGGCCGAGGCCGGCGACTACGTGGAGATATGCCTTGAGGAAGGTGTCTCCGAAGAGCTGGCGACCATCCTTGCGACGATGTACATCTCCATCGCCGAGAAGAGGATGGAGGTCCGTCTCGGCGCTATCGAGCGCATCACGGGCACACCGCCCAGGAGCATGCGGGAGCTGATGACGGAGCGCGTAGCAGCGAAGTAGATCGCCGGGTTCAGGGGCGCTGCGCATCAGAGACTGCCGGGAACCGCACCGTGAACGTCGAACCCTGGCCGACCACGCTGTCCACGGTGAGCCGGCCGCCGATGGCCTCCACAAGACGACGGCTCACCGCGAGACCATGCCCCACGCCTGCTGACGCCTGCGGGTCCGCCTGGAAGGACTCCTTGAAGACCTCGCTCAGGCGCTCAGGCGCAATGCCCACCCCTGTGTCGGTCACCACCAGGATCAGCGTATCGTCGCAGACGCGAAGAGAGACAACGACGCTGCCCGTCTGGGTGAACTTGATCGCGTTGTCGAGCAGGTTCACCAGCACTCGAGTCAAAGACAGCCTGTCTGTGCGGGCCACGGCCCCGGATCCTGCGATGTCGGCGCGAAACAGCAGCCCTTTGGCCTCGGCGCGCGGCTTCATCCAACCCGCTACAGACTGACAGACGGCCGCCGCGTCAACCGCGCTCAGGGGCGGCAGATCGCCGGGCTGGATAGCGCTGTCCACAAGCTCGCACAGATACGAGCTAGCCTCCAGCGCCATCTTGAGCTGTACCGACTGTTCTTCCGAGACGGTCCCCGAGAGCTCATCAAGCATCTTGGCGCTCAAGCCGGCCACGACGTTCAGGGACGTACGCAGGTCTTCTGCGACATCAGACAACGTGCGCTGCTCTATCGCGGAGCTCTTTGCAGGTGTCATCTCTTGTGACATGTCCGTTCCGTCCGCCCCCGCTGCTGACCGTCCAGGCGAATCCAACCAAGAGCATTGTCAGCGATTCGACCCGTCACCGTCCACTCAAGGTCGCCCAGGTGGTAGAATGTAGTATCCAGCGTCTCAGAACGCCTCCATGGGGAGCTTCCCCGCAAGCAGGGGTTCTGATGCAGTGACGCCACACCACAAGCCTTAGAGGCGAAACAACTATGGCCCACAAAGAACCCATCGACGCCAGCGGCGTCGCGGAGCCTGCCCCCAGCGAAATCACCGAGGACGACTCTCCCCTCGACCTCCTCCTGGCACATGACGAGGAGTCCATGTCGCTTCTTGCGCTCTGGCTCAAAGAGAACGCAACGACGTTTGCTCCTGTAGTGATACAGGCCGCCCGTCAGAAGCCGGGGCTATCGCCCGAGGCCTCATGCGCGGTGCTGGACGCCATGTTCAAAAAAGCACCCGCCGATGACGAGACCATGATGAAGCTCATGAGCGAGTGTCTCCGGGTGATCACGAGTCGGATCACCGCGTCGATCGATGCCGAAGCGATGGGGGACGACCACCGCCACGATGATCCGCTTGTGGGTCCGGCAGTCGCCGTTGTGGCGGCGGGCAGGCGCTCCAACCTCTCGGAAGCAGCCGTGAACTGCCTGGCGAAACAGGGTCTGGGTGGCGCTCTGGTTCTTGTGCGAGCCTTTGACTCCGTGAGGGACACTCTGAAACTCTACGTCGTCCGGCGACTCAAACCGGCCGTCGTGTGGGATCTCGGCGAGAACGAGGTTGCCAGCCTGGCGAACTCGGTCTCCAAACTCGCCGAGAGCCTTGAGGGTAAGCAGAATGCCGCGGCGCTCAAGTTCCTGGCGGCGCTTGCACCGAACGAGCACTCGAGTTCTGCCGAGATCAACCCCACTGATCCTATTGAAACAGGAGAGTACGTCTTTCACGCGAGCTGGGGGACGGGCAACGTCCTCAAGGTGAGCGATGAGACCATCACGATCGACTTCGGCTGCTACGGAAAGCGGACCTTGCTCCGTAAGCTTGCCACCTTGCGCCACGCGGTCTAAGCAGATTCCCCGGTCCGACCCAACGTCGAAAGAACAGTTCCGCTAGACTTGGAGCGACCACGACGAACGGGGGACACACGTGCGCACTCGAACACTGCTCGTCCTGACGCTTGCCTGCGTCCTGTCACTCACCTCCCTGAGCGGCTGCGCGTGCAGCGGCCAGACTACGGAGCCCGCAGCAACTGAGCCGGCTGTATCCGATGAGGCTCCTGCCGCCGAGAAGATGCTCCCGCTCGAGAACGAAGACGCCTTCCGCTCGTTGCTGGCGATCGGCCTGGAGCGCTACGACCTCACGATCGAGGACGGCACCTTCACGGTGATGACCAGCATGGAGGGGTACGGCACGATCATGTGGACCAAAGAGGACATGTCGATCACCATCACGCACCGCGACATCAACGGCGAGTGGGAGTGGACCTACACCGACGACGGTGTCGACATCGACAGCGTGACTCCGGATGCGTTCACTGACGCCGAGAAGACCGAGTTCATGGCGCTCGCCAAGCGGATGATCGAAGCCGTGGGCAAGGACGCAAGCGATATCGCCGAACTCTACAGCTGGAAGGCGACCGGCGGCGTCATGCAGGCCGACTACCTGTTCGGCGGGCCGGAGGAGGATCTGCAGATCCACATCTCAACGGACGCCGAGAGGCACCTGGGCTACGTGTACCTGGTGCCTGAGATCTAGAGCCTACAGCCCTCACTCACGCATTGCTTTCACGATGAAGCTCGCCACATCAAGGCCCTTGGTCCTGCGACCGAACCCGGCGTCCATGCCCCACTCACGCGCAAGCTCGTCGGTGACCTGAGTCCCGCCCGCGATGAGCAGCAGCTTGTCCCGGACGCCTTTCTCGGCAGCCAGGTCCGCCAGCTTCTCCATCATGACGCGGTGGATCTCGCCATGCGTGATGATGGTGGAGATGAGGACCGCGCTGGCAGCGTGCTCGATGGCCGCGTCCAGCACTTTGTCGATAGGGACGCTCGTGCCCAGATAAGTGACGCCAAAGCTCCACTTCTCCAGGCCACCGTGCTTGATGTCGATGATCTCGCGCATACCCACCGAGTGCTCGTCGCTGCCCACAGTCGCCGCCACCACGCGCAGGTTACGCTCGGCAACGAACTCGCGGATCTCCTCATCGGTGAGCACCTCGGGCGGCTCGGGGATGACGAGTGTCGCAGGGTCGATCGCCACGTCCAGGCGACCCTTGAGCTCCAGATGCGTCCCCTCGGCCGGGTGCATCACGCGCTTGTGGATGACCTCGCAGTCGGTGAGGTTCATCGCGCGGCCAAGCTCCAGCGCGGCGGCCTCGGCCACCTGCTCGCCCGCGGGCAGGAACATAGTCACGACCACCACGCCGTCGCCGGTCCACTCCACCTCGGGCCTGATAAGCCCGCGCTTGCGCTCTTCCGCAGTCTGCGTAAGCCGCGTCTCCGCGTTGTCCACCGAGTCCAGGTCACCGATGAACGGCACCTTGGTGTCATCGCACAGCGTGCATCCGCCTATGAGGTCGCACGGTGCGGCCTCCTGGAACGCGCGCCCGCGAAAGCCCTCAGGCAGATGGTTCTCGCCGAAATGGTGGCATACCGGCGCCATGTAGTCGTCGGCGCGGGACACGATGGTCCCCTCGGCCACTCCGCCGTCACTGCAACGGGCGATGCCGTCGTCGTTGGTCTCCGGGTACTCGCCGCTGTCGACGAAGTACGCGTCCTCCACGCCGGCGAAGTACCCGCCGTCGGCGATCATCGCCTCCAAGAACAGCACGGCGCGCTCCTTGATCTCGCGCACGCGGGACTTGAGCTCGGGGTTCTCGCGGTCGATCTTCACCATCTCGCGCAGGCCATCCATCCCCAGCAGCGACTGCTTGGCGGTGTCCACCGCGGCCACGTTGTTGTAGTGCCACGGCACGTTGCGGCCCTCGTCGGGCGTGATCGTGGACTGGATGTCGGCGGAAGTCAGCCGGGAGATCATCAGGTTCATGACATGGGAGACTGTAGCGTCTCGACCATCAGACTCCATGTAGCGGGTGTTCTGCTGCGCGCGCATCTTGTACTCGCCGAAGAGGTCTCGCAGCGCGATGGCGTACGGCAGGTCCATGCGCATGCACGGCGCAGGCGCCGCGTCCGGCGGCACCGTGGAGAGCGCGATGTTCTGCCTGGGCATCCCAACCGCCACCGAGTAGGCGCAGTTGATGGCGTGCTGTACGAGCAGCTCAGGCATGACCTTCCACGCCTTGACCGCCGTGGCGTTGGCGTTGTGCGCGCCATCGATCTGCAGGATGTCAGCCGCCGCCATGATGTGCTTGGCCACGGCCGCGTCCACGAAGCTGCGATACATGTTGATGTTGCGGTAGAGCACGTTGTATTGCGGGTCCTGGTGGGCGCCGTTCACGCCCTCCTCGGCGAACATGACCGCGATCTCCGGGCCCGCCACGCCGCTCACGTAGCTGTGGTAGTTGATGGGCCGCCCCACCTCGTCCTCGATGAGGTCCAGCGCCCGCCGAGACAACCGGCACTGCTTGCGCGTCACCGCGATGCCGCCCACGCCCTCCGGGGTGCCCTCGAGCAGTCCGTCGATGTGTGACTGGCCCGCCGTGCGGATCACCATGATGTGGTCGGCGCCATGCCAGGCGGCCATGCGCATGCGGCGGATGTCGTCCTCCGGGCGTCCGGATGCAATCTCTGTGGTGATGACGCAGTCAGGTTGCGGATCGATGTTCTCGAAGTAGTGTGCTGCCGGCAGCGGGATCGAGCGTTCCACCGGCTCGGAGGTCTCATGGTAGGTGAACTCATACATCTGCTGGTCCGGCACCTGCTTGCGCCACGTCCAGCCATGGCGACGCGGGCGGTACTCGGACAGGCCGTCGAGCAGCGCCTCGATATCGAGCTTCACGTTGGGATCAAGCGGCGGGAGGCGATGGCTCATCTCACGCCACCCCACTTCGCGTCTGCGATCTCCCACCCGTCGCCCTTGGCGAGACGACGCGCCGCTGCGGGTGCATCGCAGTCCCACGCCTGCATGCAGACGTACACGACGTGTCCCGCACCATGGCCGAGAAGCCCCCGCTTCTCACACTCAGCCACCACAGCCATGCAGGTGCGCGAGTCGATCCCCATGCGCATGAGGACACTGCGCTCGATGGAGGGAGAGGTGTGGGTCCGGGCCAGATCAACCAGCGGTGTCACGGCTTCTTCCGTCAGACGCCAGAACCGCGCCTCAAGATCTGCATCACTCATCCCCTGCAGATGCTGCCGCGCTTCTCGGAAGGTATCCTCGCGTGCCACGTAGGCTCCTCTCAACCGGATATGCAGAATGTATCACGGATGATGCAAGCATAGCGTCCGAGAAGATAGCGTCAAAGTGGCATGCCCCTCAGCGGGGTAGGTCAGGATGCAGAATCCAGGAGCGCGTCCAGCCGGGCACGCAGTTCTTCAGCACTCATCGCGCCTGTGTAGGAGTCAAGCACGGTGCCGTCGGGGGCAAGGAAGTACGACGTTGGGATGAACTGGAACCCGAAGCGCCGGGCCAGCTCGATTCCGGACGGGGTGTCGCTCAAGACATCGACCAGCGTCACGCGATCACTGTACTCGGGCATCACCTCGCCCACCGCGACCATCATGGTCATGCAAGGTTCACAAGTGAGCGAATGGAAGATCACGTAAATGGGCCGCTTGGCATCCAGCGCCTCTTCGTACGCGACAACAGCATCCGCGCGGCTGTCCGCCGAGGAGACCGGTTCCGCACTCCCGCGAACAAGCTGGGAGATGACCAGCAGCAGAAGTATGATCGCGACGATCAGGATGATAACCGTCCGGTTCTTAGATGTATGGGACACCACTTCTGAGGGAAACGTCGGTTTGTCTTGCTTCACATGGCACCCTTCCGGGGGGGGGTCAGAGTCCAAGAATCGCCTCAGAGACAGCAGCAAGCCTATCTCTACGCACAGTGTAATACACCCACGTACCGCTCTTGCGCGAGGTCACCAGACCGGCCTCACGGAGGATGGCCATGTGGTGAGACACCGTGCTGGCCGCAAGGTCGAGGTGCTCGGAGAGTTTGCAGGCGCACACTTCTTCAGGAGCGCAACACGACTTGGCCGAGGCCCCTGCGTCCGACGTGAGCATGCGAAGGATCTCCCTGCGCTGCGCAGAAGCGAGCGCCTTCAGAGCGGCGTCCACCCCGGCTTCATCCAAACCACTGCTTGTCACGTCCATCTTCACACCCTTCACGCCTTCGACGTACTTCGAAGTCTACGGGCGGCCGGTCCGCGCGGCAAGACGGGCCCACGCACCGCGGTGAATCAGCGCGCAACACGAAGGGCGCCGGTTCCGGCACCCTTCGCAAAGTGTGCAGTACGGTTCGGGACGCTTACGCGCTTTTCAACCCGGCGATGATCTCCTCCACCGTGGCCGGCGTGGTGTTGGCATCCTCGGCCAGGAACACGATGTCTTCGGCGGTGGGCACGTAGCCTTCAGGCGCATGCGCAAGCGCATTGCGCACGTAGCTGCGGCGCATCTTACCCAGGTCGAAGTCCTTCGCGCGGATCTGCTCGGGACGCTCGGGGATGATGATGCTCTTGCCAGGCACGTTGTCCGCCGGGTCGCCTGATCGCACCTCCACACCGTTCTCTCGCGCGAAGTTGAGCTGCGCCCAGTGGTGCTTGCCCGCGCCGGTGTACTCGGTCTCCTGCACCACCACGGTAGCGTCACGAGGCAGGTCTCGCGCAAGCGACATCGCCGCAGCCATCGCGGTGTTGCCGGACGGCCCGCGCTCAAGACCCTCGAGCTTGGCCATCGCCTCGGTCACATAGAAGACCTCGCCCTGGCTGACCGTGAGATACCGGTCCATATAGCGCAGCGCACGTGCCGCGTTTCTCGGCACATCTGCGCGATCCGGCCAGGTTGCGAACGGCACGCCGAAACCCGTGTGCCCGGTGGTAAAGCTCTTGCGGTTGAAGTCGTGATCGCTCGCCATGTGCAGGCCGCTAAGGTCCACGCTTGCGCTCACTATCTCGGTAGTGGCGCCGGCACGCTTCAGGCCGCGTGCGGTACCGGTGGTATTGCCGCCGCCCGCGTGCGTGACTACCACATGAGTGGGAGGCGCCCCGGTCACCGCCGTCATCTCCTGCGCAAGCTCCCACCCAAGCGTCTCGATGCCGGACACACCGAACGCCGAGTAGAGCGAAGCGGCCAGATAGCCGGTCTCATCCAACAGCTCCAGCATGTGGCTGAAGAGCTCCGGACCCACAGAAAGCTGCACTACCTCGGCGCCGAACGCCTCGCAGATACGCGACTTCTCGATGATCTCGGGCTGACCCACGTGACGGGAGTCGAACGCCTCCTGCACGATGATGCACTTAAGCGCAGCGCGTGCCGCCTGGCTGGAGACGGCGGCACCGTAGTTGCCGCTGGTGGCGGCGATGACGCCCTCGTAGCCCTTCTCCTTTGCCACGTGGATGCTCACGCTTGCGCGGCGGTCCTTGAACGAGCCAGCCATGTTGGCCGCCTCGTCTTTGACGAAGATACGCGCACCGTGACCGGGCCCGGCGTATGAACGCACGAGATCGGTGAGGTTACGCAACTCCAGCAGCGGCGTTGAGCCCACGCCGGCCGCCAGCTGGATGCCGATGATATCTTGCAGCGAGTAGCCGTGCGCGCCCATGAGACCTTCGTAGTCGAAGGCGATGGGGCTGCGCTCGAACTCGGCGTAGTCCATGCCCAGCGCGCGCTTCATGATCTCACCCTTGCGCGCGAGGATCGCCTCGGTGCGGCCCGCCATGTCACTCACCCGCCTTCGCGCGATACGCCACAACCTGCGCACGCAGGTCACGACCCACGTGTGTGAGCTCAGGCGCCGGCTTGCCGAAGGTGTGGAAGTAGCCGGGGTTGACCTCGGTCAGCCGCCCTGCCACCACACGGCCCGTCATCGTTTCCACCTCAAGCTCCGCACCGACAGCTGCGTCGGCGCGTGCGAAGCCCTTCACCCACACGAGCAGCGGTTGCGCCGCGGTGTCGTCGGGCAAGTTGGTGGAGCGATCGGCGGGCTCGAGCAAGACGCGCTCTATCTCCACCCAGTCACCAACAGTACAGCGCTCGGCTTCAGACATCATCGGTCACCTCTAGACGGTCGGGGCCCAGAACCTTGGCAGCGGCATGTCCACAACAGTGAGCAGACCTGCAGGCGCATCCACGAGCAGCGGGATGTAGTTCCCGGTGCTTGCGTAGGTACCCTTGCCACCGGGGATCTCTGGGCTGTTCACCATGTTCACTTCAGGATCGCCCAAGATCTTGATGTAATCGCCGGTGCTGACGCCTGCCTTCTCGGGATGGATCTGCTGGGGATGGATGAGCTCGATCTTGAGCTCGTCGCCCACATACCCGCGACCGATCTGCTTGCAGCCGGCAACGTCGCCGGGCTTCACTGTCACATGCGGAGTAGAGCGCTCGACAGTCGTGACGATGGGCTCGCGCGTCTCCTCGATGCGATCGATCTTCCAGCCGAGCGCATCCGCAATCAGGCCGATGGACTCGGGGAAGCCTATGTGGCCCACGATGGTCCCGTCTGCAACGCCGGCCTCGAACTCTTCGACGGTGGTGCCTACGCCCTGGCTTGCCATGACCGTGGGGCCAAAGGGCGAAAGGTCGTTCACTCGCTGCGCTTCGATCTTGTCCACCTTCAGGCAGATAGAGGTCCATGCAACGATCATCGCGTCCAAGATGAAGCCGGGGTTGATACCCGTGCCCATGATCGAGACGTCGTATTCCTGCGCCAACTCCTCGAAGCGGTCGGCCCACTCCTCGTCGCTCGCCCACGGGTATGAGAGCGTCTCGGCGATACACAACACGTTGGCACCAGCGCGAACGCTGGGCTCGACTTGTGCCGTGATCTCATCAAGATTGCTCTGCGTACAGATGCATACGACATCCGGCCTGGTGGCCAGTACGGCTGCGAAGTCAGTCGTCATCTTAACGTCACAGTCACGGTGAAGCAACTCGCCGATCGTCTTGCCCTCTTTGGCGGGGTTGGTGACGATGGCGCCAACAATCTCTACGTCGTTGGGCCTATCCAGCAGGAAGCCCAAGAGCCCCTGCCCCATCATCCCGGTGCCCCAAACAGCGACCTTGATCATCGGATTCTCCTTTGGATTGATTCAAAAGTGCGCGGTTCCTATGCATCACGATAGCGTGAAGCCATCGCTTGTGCGAGAGCACGCGGGCTTCTCGGCAAATGCCACTCGGGGTAGGCTGTCAAAGAACACCATCAATGCCCAGGAGTGAATATGCCCATCCTAAGCGCCCGTGACATCGTCCAACGGTTCGGCCAGCAAGAGGTGCTGCATGGTGTCTCGTTAGGCGTCGAGCGCGGCGAGATACTGGGACTACTGGGACCATCCGGTGCAGGCAAGACGACACTGGTGAATGTCATCGCCGGAGTGACCGAGCCCGAGTCCGGCATCGTGGAGGCGTTCGGCAAGCCGATGCCGTCGCTGCAACTCATGCGGCGTATGGGCTACATGGCGCAGTCCGATGCGCTCTACACAGACCTCACCGCCGCCGAGAACCTCGCGTTCTTCGGCGCTATCTACGGGCTCACCGGCAACGCGCTCAAGCACGCAGGCGAGAGAGCGCTTGAAACGGCACACCTCACGGTGGAACCAGGCAAGCTGGCCAGAGAGTACTCCGGCGGCATGCGTCGCCGCCTGTCGCTGGCCACCGCCATCCTGCACGAGCCCGATCTGCTCATCCTTGATGAGCCCACAATAGGCCTGGATCCACTGCACCGCGTGGACATCTGGGAGGCCTTCCGACAGATGGCCGAGACGGGCAAGACCATGATCGTGACCACACACGTGATGGATGAGGCAGAACGCTGCGATCGCCTGGCTATGATCCGGGACGGCGTGTTCATCGCGATGGGCTCACCCGATGAGCTCCGCCAGCGCGCTGGCGCGGCCACTCTAGAAGACGCCTTCCTGTACTTTGCCAGGGTCGAGATGGCATCAACGGCCGAAGGGGGTGGCGCGCATGCGTAACGCATACGCCGTGAGCCTGAGGATCCTTCGGCAGTTCAAGCATGATCCCCGCACTCTGTTCATGATGATCGTCGCGCCCGTCCTCGCCCTGTTCTTGCTGAACGTCATCTTCGGCTCGCCGGACTATGAGCCGCTGATCGTCACAGCAGACATGCCGAGCGACTTCGTGAGCGCCCTTGAAGACGCCGGCGCCCGCATCGCCACGGCGTCAGACGTCGAGGCGCTCGATCTTGTCGAGCAAGGAGAGGCCGACGCCTTCGTCACGCAGGACGGAGACGTACTGCGCGTCTGGATCGAGGGCTCAGACCCGTCCAAGACAGGCGCGGTTCTGCGGGCGATCAACGTCGCGCAGATCGAGGCGCTCGTGTCGGTCGAGCTCGATATCAAGCCCATCACATTGCCGGGAGGCCTTGAGATAGACGTCACCGAGTACCTGCCGCTCCCTTCCTTCGAGCCGCCTGCCGCTCCCGAGGTGGCCTACGTCCACGGCTCCGAGGATATGCGGGTGTTCGACTTCTATGGCCCGGTGTTCATAGGCGTATTCGTGTTCTTCTACGTGTTTATCACTAGCGGCATCAGCTTCGTCAGGGAACGGACCGGTGGCACCCTCGAGCGCCTGATGGCCACTCCCATCCACCGGTGGGAACTCGTCCTGGGATACGTAGCAGGGTTCGGCCTGTTCACGCTGGCGCAGAGCGCGATCGTGGTCGCTGCCAGCATCTACTGGGTGGGCTTTCCCAACCTGGGCAACTTCTGGCTCGTGCTACTGATCGCCCTATCCATGGCGCTCGTATCGCTGACGCTGGGGATCTTGGTCTCGGAGTTCGCCAACACCGAGCTTCAGGTCATGCAACTCATGCAAATCATCGTCATCCCACAGATACTGCTCTCAGGGATGTTCGATCTGTCTCAGACGCCCGGCTGGATGCAGATGCTGGGCAAAGCCTTCCCGGTGACCTACGGAGCCGAGGCGATGCGCGCGGTGATGCTCCGCGGCGCCGGCTTTGGCGATGTCGCGGCGGAACTGGCTGTGCTGTGGGTCTTTGCCGCGGTTTTCTTCATCGGCAACATAGTCGCCTTGAGGAAGTATCGCCGCATCTGATCTGCAAGAGAGGACAGCGGGCAGCCTGACTCAAGCGGCCCCACGTTTAGCCCAGGCCTCTACCCGATTCCTCCGCGCAGCACCGAACGCGCCGCCACCAGACCGCTTGCGCTGGACTGCACCAGCCCGCGCGTGACACCAGCGCCGTCACCGATCGCGTAAAGCCCGGCAACCTGAGTCTGAAGCGTGGAGTCCAGCTCAAGGCGCGAGGAGTAGAACTTCACCTCGATGCCGTAGAGCAGCGTGCCGTCGCCTGCCACGCCGGGAGCGAGCACGTCCATGGCGTCCAGGAACTCCAGGATGTCGGCCAGATGCCGGTACGGCAGCACGAAGCTGAGGTCGCCCGGCGTGGCAGCGGGCATGGTGGGCCTCACGACCGACTGCGCGATGCGTTTGGCGGTGGAGCGGCGGCCGGCGCGCAGGTCACCCAGACGCTGCACGATGATGCCCTCGCCCAGCAGATTCGCCAGCCGCGCGATCGACGAGCCGTACGTGATGGGTTCGTGGAACGGGTGCGTGAAACTCTGCGAGACCAGCACCGCGAAGTTGGTGTTGCCGGTGCGTTGCTCGGCAAAGGAATGGCCGTTCACAGTGACGATATCGCCGTAGCTCTCGGTGGTCACCTCGCCGTAGGGGTTCATGCAAAAGGTGCGCACCTGGTCTCCGAACTGCTTCGAGTAGTAAATGAGCTTGGCCTCGTAGAGCGGATCGGTAAGGCGCTCCATCACCGGTGCGGGCACCTCGACGCGCACGCCGATGTCCACAGCGTTGTTGACCAGATGGATGCCAAGCTCGCGCGACTGCTCCGCAAGCCAGTCCGCGCCATCGCGGCCCGGCGCGGCTATCACGGCGTCCGCCATGACGGTCTCGCCGCCTTCCAGCTCCACGCCGGTGACATGTCCACTTTCCGAGAGGATCCGCGCCACCTTCGTGCCAGTGCGCACATCCACGCCGTTGGCCACCAGGTAGTCGTGCATCGCCTGCAGCACCTGCGGTGAGCGGTCGGTGCCGATGTGCCGGATGCGCATGGGCACGAGGCGCATCTCGGCAAGCGTCGCCTCACGCATGAGGCGCTCCGCGGTCACGGCGTCCGGCGCATGCACCTCTGTGGTGGCGCCGAACTCCAGCCAGATGCGGTCGGCGTCATCCACCAGCCGCTCGAGCGCGTCGTGCCCCACGTACTCGCCGAGCCACCCGCCCACCTCGGTGGTGAGCGTGAGCTTGCCGTCGGAGAACGCGCCCGCGCCGCCCCAGCCTGTCATGATCGCACAGGTGTCGCAGCTCACACAGTGCGTCTCGCGCGCCGGGCACCTGCGCTTGGGGATGGGCTTGCCCCGCTCGGCAAGCAAGATCCGCATGTCTTTGCGTGCACGGATGAGCTCTATGGCGGCGAAGATGCCCGCCGGGCCTGCCCCCACAACGATCACGTCGTAGCGTTCCTTGCCCATCGCTCCTCCTTGCAAAGCTGCTGACGCAACAGCAATGAGTGTACCCGAAGGCGACGGGGTTTCTCGCGCGTGCCCCTTGGGGAGGTAACATCTGATGCAGGCATGCTGCTGCACCACGCACTTGCGAGAGGAGACCCGCCATGACGGCCAAGGCCGCCCGACCGAAGCGCGTCACGATCTACACGACGCCCACATGACCGTACTGCACATACGCGAAGAGGTACTTCGCCGAGAACAAGATCCCTTACACCGATGTCAACATCATCACCGACATGGGCGGTCGCAAGCGAATGGTCACCATGACCGGTCAGTACGGCGTTCCGGTCATCCAGGTTGGCGAGAAAGCCATGGTGGG
>JAFGVD010000013.1 GCA_016938135.1 Coriobacteriia bacterium | reverse complement strand
GCGTCGATCGCCGATGACAGCGCGGCCAAGACCGCCGACGGCAAGCCGCTTGACCGGGCGACCGTGGAGCGGATCATGGTCGATCCCGATGCGATGCGCGAGCTCAAGAAGAACAACCCCGAGGCCTGGAAGAAGATCAACGAGACTCGCGCGAAGGTCTACGAGGGTCACGATGCCGAGCTGAAGGATTGGATCGAGAAGAACGTGCCCGAGGCCGAAGGCAGAAGGGTCGAGATCCGCAGCGTCGGCACTATAGACGGCGTGGATCGCGACTATCGTGCCGGCTACGTGACTGAAGGTCCCGACGGGAAGCAGCGATTCATCGAGTTCAAGAAGGAGAAGTGGGCGGGCGAGTCCCAGCGGATCTTCGCCAAGGAGACCGGCGGTCCCACCGATCCCAAGGGCGCTGCCAAGTGGGCGAAAGACCACCAGCAGCTGGCGACGGATCAGTATCACGCCGAAGCGAGCGTGGACATGGCCGACCAGGGCACGATCTACAACGAGAAGACCCGCAAGTGGGAGAAGACCCAGCTCACACCGAATGCCGAGCTCGTCAAGCAGGGCAAGTCCACGCTGATCGACCCGGAGGGCTACGGCAAGACGTACGAGACGAAGGTGGCCGAGGCCTATCACGAGGGCAATCGCCTCGACGCGTACGCGCAAGCCAACAAGGCGGTTCACTCGCTGGAGTGCGTCCGTGACGGGTATGACGCGCAGGGCTACGAGATGAAGAACCTGCCGCCCAACGTCGAGGAAGGCATGCGGGTCGTCAAAGATGTCCAGAGCGGGGACCTCACGCCTGAGCAAGCTGAATCACGGCTCAGGGACCTGAAGTACGAAGGCGGCCTGCCGGACTTCATGGAGAAGGTCTCAGGGCAGTTCGGCGGCTTGAAGTGGGCGAGGAAGGCCTAGCCAGGACCGGACATGCCTAGAAGGGTTCTTGCCTGCCAACGCTTTTGCGCGTCGTCTCATAGACGGCGAGCGCACGCTTGCGTGCCTCGGCATGGTCGATGATGGGGCGCGGATAGCTTTGGCCTAGCGCCACCCCTGCATCCGAGAGAACCTCGTCCGGCGCCTCCCAGGGGCGGTGGATCCAGCGCGTCGGCATCTTGGCGAGCTCCGGCACCCAGCGCTTCACGTACGCACCGTCGGGATCGAACTTCTGGCCCTGCAACACAGGGTTGAACACCCTGAAGTACGGTGCCGCGTCCGCGCCGCACCCCGCCACCCACTGCCAGCCCAGCGTGTTGTTCGCCAGGTCCGCGTCGGTGAGGTGCTCCCAGAACCAGCGCGCTCCGTCCTGCCACGGAAGCAGCAGGTCTTTGGTAAGGAAGGAAGCGGCCACCATGCGTACGCGGTTGTGCATCCAGCCTGTCTCGGCAAGTTGGCGCATCCCTGCGTCCACTATCGGGTAGCCGGTGCGGCCTTCCTGCCAGGCGGACATCCCTTCCGGGTCGTCAGCCCAGGGGAAGGACGCGAATCGCTCGTGCAGCGGCTGTTCGGGAGTGAGCGGGAAGTTCACCAGCAGGTGATAGGCGAACTCGCGCCAGTAGAGCTGCCGCACAAACGCGGTCACCTGCGCCTGGCCGATGTCTCCGCCACCGGCTGCGAGCGCGTCGCTTGCGGCATGCCACAGCTGCCTGGCGCCTATCTCCCCAAAGGACAAGTGCGCAGACAGCCGAGAGGAGCCATCGATGTCGGGACGGTCACGGCCCTCGATGTAGGAGCCGACGAGCTCGTCGAAGAAGAGTCGCATCCGCGCGTGCGCTCCGGTCTCACCGGGCTGCCAGCCGTCGTCGCTGCCAAGGTGGGCGCGGTCTCCCGGCTCCAGGACGGCTTCCGGCGGTAGCCCGTTCGGCCACACCTCGGGAGCAGGCAGGTGTGACGGCGCTGGAAGCGGGGAGGCCGGTTCGCCCAGCTGCTGGGCGGCACGGTAAAACGGCGTGAACATCCGGTAGGGCTCGCCTTGGTTGTTGCGCAGGTCGTCAGGCCGGCGCAGCAGTGCCGCTTCATGCGAGTGTACCTCGAGTCCGGCACCCGCCAGGTGCGCCACCACGCTTGCCTCGGCGCGACGCAGTGCGGGTCCATGCCTGCGAGCCAGGTGCAGCTCGCCGGCCAGCGTCTCGGCGGCAAGAGAGGGGAGTATCTGGTTGGGATCGCCCGTGCGGATGATGAGCCGCGAACCACGCGCACGCAAGTCGGCATCCAGCGACGCCAGCGAGCGCGCCAGCCACGAGCGGGAGGCGCTTCCCTGCGGCCAGTCACCGTGCGCTATCGGTGCGTGGATGTAGACCGGGATGATCCGCTCGGCAGACGCAAGCGCGGCGGAGAGCGATTGGTTGTCTGCAAGCCGCAGGTCGTTTCTGAACATCACGATCGCGCGTCTGGTCATCATGGATCCTTTACCCGGCGTAACTGGGTCCTACAGAGTAGTTGCCCATCCGCCAGCGACTCATTCAGCCGATGCCAGCAGCGGTGCTCGGGTATCAACCCATGGAGCGCATCTTCGGCCGAGGAGAACATGTGGTCCAGATCATCACGAACAAGCCGTCAGTGGGTGTGAGCGCGTGTCTGTTTAACTGCCCCGTGCGCTACAACGGCAAGAAGCTCAACGCTGTGGGCAAGCTGGGCCGTGAGCGGGCCGACTTCGCGTTCACACCGGTGTGCCCCGAGTGCATGGCCGGTTTTGGCGTTCCCCGGGAGTCGATCCATCTCACTGGAAGCGGCCAGCAGGTGCTCGCCGGCACCGCCGCAGCGCGCAATCACCATGGCGTCAATGTCACCAGCGATCTCATCGCGGGTTGCCAGGCCAGCATTGAGGCGTTGGAGCGGGCCGGCGTGCGTGCCGTCATCCTCAAAGAGGAGTCGCCCACGTGCGGGTTGTTCAAGGCACGCATCGGCAAGAAGCGCCGCGAACAGGTGACCGGCAGCGGGGTCTTCGGCGCGATGCTGCGAGAGAAAGGCTGGTTCCTCATCCCGGACAAGGCGTTCGACTCGGCGCTCACCTGGTGGGACTGGCGCAGGCGTCTGCACGCCTGGCTGTGGCTGAGCGACCGCTCGCTGCAGACCAACGGCGAGCTCACCGATGCGTGGCATGTGGTGAAGTTCATCGTGCAGGAGACCGATCGGCCCTTCGCCGACGAGGTCGGCCGTGCGCTGGCCGGGCTGCCCAAGAATGCGCCGCCGGAGCTGCTGGAGAAGCACCGCAAGACGATCTTGCACGGGCTTGAGCGTCCCACAACGCGCGCCCGGGCCACGCAGGCGCTGTGGAAGACCTACGCGAACCTTAAGAATCACGGTAAGCTTGAAGGCGTGGATCTGCACGACCTCACCGTGAACTCGCCCGAGGTACGGCGCAATGTGACGACGATAGCCGCCGAGCTCACCTCTCTGGAGCGCGTGGCGTTTGAGAACGACCTGTTGTTCGGCACCAGCCCGGTCATCTACCGGGACGTGCGACGCGTTCGCGCACAGGCTGCCCGGAAGACGGACACCCAATAAGGAGGCACTCATGGATGCACTTGAAGCGATCATGACACGGCGCTCTGTCCGCAAGTTCACGGATGAGCCTGTCAGTGATGAGCGGATAGAGGTCATCTTGCGCGCCGCGATGGCCGCACCATCTGCCGGCAATCAGCAGCCCTGGCGGTTCGTGGTGGTCAAGGACCGCGCCATGATGGAATCCATCGCGCAGACCACCCCGTATGGCGCCATGCTGCGAGAAGCCGCCTTCGCGCTGGTCATCGCTGCAGACACCCACGATCTCAAGCACGCTGTGATGTGGGAACAGGATTGCTCGGCCGCTACGCAAAACGCGCTTCTCGCGATCCACGCGATGGGTCTTGGGGCGGTCTGGCTCGGCTTCTGGCCGAAGAAGGAGCGCGTCATGCCGCTCAAGGTCGTAATGGGCATGCCGGACGGTGTAGAGCCGATGGCGGTCCTTGCGGTGGGCCATCCCGCCGAGGAGAAGCCGGCCATCGATCGCTACGATGCCGAGAAGATCCGGATCGACCGGTGGGAGTGAGCGAGACAGCCCTCCTCTCCGCTCGCGACCTGCGGGCGGAGCGTCCCGGAGATGATGGCCCCGTCGCCGTGCTGGCCGGTATCGACCTCACGCTGAACGCCGGCGACGTCGTCGAGCTTGCCGGCCCCTCGGGGGCGGGCAAGACGACGCTGCTGCTCGCACTCGCGCGCCTGCTCCCCGGAGTCACCGGCGATCTGCACCTTGTGGGCGTCGCGGCGCGCGACATCCCCGCCGCACGCTGGCGCACGCGCGTGGCGCTGCTGCCGCAGCGTGCCACGCTCGTGCCGGGCACCGTCGCCACCAACCTGCGGCTTCCCTGGGAGCTCCAGGTCCGCTCGCAAGATGAAGCGCCGGGCGACGGCGCCCTGCGCGATGCGCTCACGGATGTGGGTCTTGGCGGCGTGTCGCTTGACCGCGACGCAAGCCGCCTCTCGGTTGGACAGGCGTCGCGCATCGCGCTGCTGCGCGTGCTGCTCACGCAGCCTTCGGTGCTGCTGCTCGACGAGCCGGACGCCAGCCTGGACGATGCTTCGGCCGCGCAGGTCGCGCGCAAGACCGCCGCGTTCGCCGCAGCGGGCGGGGCGGTGCTCCGCATCAGCCACGTGCGCGCGGACGCAGCAGCGTGTGCTCGCTACCGCCTGGAGCATGGCCTTCTGACGCAGGTGAGCGCATGAGCGCGGACGGCGCCATCGTCATCGGCTGGTGGGAGCTCGCGCTTGCGATGCTGTTCGTGCTCGTGACAGGCGGGCTTTCCATCGCCATGAGCCTGAAGCTTGAAAAGGACCTCGCCATCGCTACGGTGCGTACGTACGTGCAACTCATGGCGCTCGGTTTCGTCTTGCGCTGGGTGTTCGCCAATCAGACGTGGTATATCGTCATCGCGCTCATGCTGGTGATGATCACCGCCGCTGCGCGCGTCGTCCTCAAGCGTGCTCCTGACGCGCCGCCGGGCCTGTTCGGCAACGCGGCGCTTTCCATGGCGCTCACCGGGTTCACCGTGACCTTCGCGGTGACGGCGCTCGTGGTGCGCGTGCCCACCTGGTACGAGGCGCGCTACGTGCTGCCTATCGCGGGCATGGTGGTGGGCAACTCCATGACGGGCATCGCTCTGGCGGTTGAGCGGGTCTTCTCGGACATGGAAAGCAGGAGAGACGAGATGCTGGCCATGACGGCGCTGGGCGCAACCGCGTGGGAGGCCGCTCGGCCCTCTGTGCGCACCGCGCTGACCGCAGGCATGATGCCCACGATCAACTCGATGGCCGCCGCAGGCGTGGTCTTCATACCCGGCATGATGACCGGACAGATCCTGGCCGGCGCCGATCCGCTGGAGGCCACCAAGTACCAGATAGTCGTGATGCTCATGATCAGTGCGGCCACCGCGATAGGCGCGATATCGGCTGTGATGCTCATGTATCGCAAGCGCTTCACAGATGAGGGCGTCTATCTGGAAAAGGGTTTGCGTATCCAGGGGCGTAAACCCAAGTAAACGGTCTCGTGTCGCTTGCCCGATACGGCGCGCGCACATACACTACTTGTGCGCGCAGCCCGGGCAGAGGTGGCCCGTTTGGCCGTATCTGCCCCGTCAAGGAGACTCATGACCGGCTTCGAGCTCTATCTGAAACGCAATGCCAGGAAGTTCGACGCCTACCTTGCGACGTTCTTTAAGAACGGCTCCCACGCCGACATGGAGCGTTATCTCTATTCTCCGCTACGGCAGTTCTCCGACAACGCGGGCAAGCGGCATCGCCCGCTCATCTGCCTGCTTGCGTGTGAGGCGGTAGGCGGCGATCCCAAGACGGCGTGGCCTTCCGCTGCAGCCATCGAGCACTTCCACACCGCCGCACTCATCCACGATGACATCGAGGATTCCTCGCTCACCCGCCGAGACGAGCCGTGCATGCACATCACCGAGGGCCTTGGACTCGCCATCAACGCCGGCGACCTCGCACTCGCACTCGTCTGTGGCACCGTCATCGACGATGAGGGCCTTGAAGACGGTATCAAGCTGCGCGTCCTCTCCGAGCTCGTGGGGATGACTACCCGCACCATCGAAGGCCAGGCGCTTGACATAGGTTGGGCGCGAGACGACCGCTTCGACCTCTCGGTCGATGACTACCTGGTCATGGCCAACCATAAGACGGCGTTCTACTCGGGAGCGATCCCGCTCGCCGTGGGTGCCATGGTGGGCGGCGCCAGCGATGTGCAGGTGGAGCTGCTGCGTGACTTCGGCATGGCGACGGGTCTGGCGTTCCAGATCCAAGACGACGTGCTGAACCTCGTGGGCACCAAAGAGTCCACCAAAAAAGACTTCCGCAGCGACCTTACGGAGGGCAAGCGCACGCTGGTGGCCATCCATGCGCTGCAGTTCTCGGTCCGGCGTGAGCGCCTGCTTGAGCTGCTGTCTTCGCGCACTACCGACCCGGCGGAGCTGCAGGAGATCGTGGAAATCATGACCGAGGCAGGCTCGATCGATTACGCCAACGACTACGCGTGCGATCTGGTCATCTCGGCAAAAGACCGTCTTGCTGCGGCGCTGCCGCCAAGCAAGCCGCTCGATCTGCTTCTCTCGATGGCCGACTTCTTCGTCAAGCGCAGCAGTTAGCGCCTCCGGTAGGCCGTTTCGTGCGGTGCGACTGCGATGTGAGCCCTGACAACGGGTATCCTCTACGAAGGAATCTCACACGGATAGGAGCACCCCATGCGCGCAGTCCCGGTTTCTGACGGCATCTTTTGGGTGGGCGCGATCGACTGGAACCTTCGCGACTTCCACGGGTACGAGACGCCCCGCGGCACCACCTACAACGCGTATCTCGTGCGTGGCCAGAATATGACTGCGCTTATCGACACGGTGAAGGCGCCGTTCGTGCCCGAGCTGCTCTCACGTATCGCCGATGTCATGGACCCTGCCCAGATAGACCTCATCGTGGTCAATCATGTAGAGCCTGATCACAACGGCGGACTGCCTGCCGTCATGGCCGCGTGCCCCAACGCGCGTGTGGTCGCGTCCGGTTCCGGCGTGCGCGGCGTGGCCGAGTACCACGACGGCCTGGTGGTGGATCCCGTGAGCGCCACCGACGTCATCGACCTGGGCGGCAAGACGCTGCAGTTCCTGCCTATGCCCATGGTGCACTGGCCCGATTCGATGTTCACGTACTGTGCCGAGAGCCGCACGCTCATGCCAAACGACGCATTCGGGCAGCATATGGCGTCTTCGGCGCGCTTCGCTTCAGAGGTGGGCATGGACCTGGCGCTCGAGGAGCTGGCCATCTACTACGCCAACATCTTGATGCCGCTGGGCAAGCAGGTCACCAAGGCGGTCGAGAAGGTCGTCGCCACGGGCTGGGAGATCGATGTGGTAGCGCCTGCCCACGGTGTGATCTGGCGCGGCGAGGAGTTTGGTCGCGTGCTGGAGGCGTACGGACGCTGGTCACAGGGCGAGACTACCGAGAAGGCTGTCGTCGCCTACGCCACGATGTGGGGCTCCACTAAAGCGCTCGCGGAGAGCATCGCCGACGGCATCGCTGCCGAGGGCGTCCAGGTCTACGAGTGCGACCTCACCAGCACAGCCATCGCGCAAGTGACCCACGAGCTCCTCGAAGCCCGGGCGCTCGTGCTGGGCTCTCCGACGTTGCATCACGGCATGCTCTACAAAGTGAGCGGTTATCTCACCTGGCTTGAGGGACTGCATCCCGCCGGCAAGATGGGCGCGGTCTTCGGCAGTTATGGCTGGGGCGGGGGAGCCGTCAAGCAAATCACCGGGCGCATGGAGGCCATAGGCTTCGAGATGCCCATAGAGCCCTTCTCCGAGAAGTTCCGTCCCACTGAAGACGACCTCGCGGCAGCGCATGCTTGGGGCCGGGATATCGGCAAGGCGATCAAGGACGGGGCGAGCGAGTAGCGCACCTGGTCTTCAATGCCCCTCTGCTATCGTGGATGCAACACGTCACCAAGACCCCGAGGGGGAGACCAGATGGACAACATGGGCTACGGTATGCCGCAACAGACGATGCAGCCTCGCAATGACCCGCAGTACGTCTCGTATCTTGAGCAGCGGATTGCGGCGCTTGAAGCGCGGATGCCGCGCACCAATGTCGTGAGTCCCAAGTTCTGGACCCGCGCCTGGGCCATATACGGGCACCTGCTGGCGCTCAGTCTTATCGTGGGCGCGATCGTGGGCACCATCAGCCTCGTCCTCTCGCTTCTTGGAGTCGCGCTGCTTGCCCCGGTGGCATCCGGCTACTAGCCCTGTCCGCATGAACTGCTAGCGCAAAGGAGCCCTTGAGTGGACGTATTCAAGCCAAAACAATCCCTTGGCTGGTTGTGGTCGCTGGGCTTTGCTCTGCTTGTCGCCGCGTCTCTTGGGCTTGTAGTGGTGATGTCTTACCTGGAACCCGAGGAGCAGGTGCCGCTTGCCATCTGGCTTATGCTCCTGGTCATCGAAGTGCCGCTTGTCGCGCTGTTCGCGGTTATCGCTGCGTACTTCCCGTCGATGCGCTACGAGTTCACCCCCGACGAGCTGGTGATCAGCTACGGGCCGATCTTGCGCTACCGCATTCCGTATTCGGACGTGACGGGAGTTCGTCGCGAGGACCTGGCCGCACAGGCGTGGTCCAGCATGCGGTGGCCCGGGCTTGCGCTGTTCAAAGTCCCCTACAGCAAGCTCGGAACCATCAAGATGTGCTCTACTCGCATGAATACCGGCGTCGTCCTCATCGAGACGAAACAGGGACTCTACGGCGTCTCACCTGCCGAGGAGGACCGCTTCATGGACACCGTGCGGGTGCGGGCTCGCATCTCCTGAGCTTTGCGTTCGGCGTCCCTCACATTCAAGGAATCGCGTTCTGGCGACGATGATTATCTGGAGATGACCGATCCAACTACTGCGAGGTTTTTCGGCATGCACAGGAATGAAGACGGTTTCACTCTGGTAGAGCTGATGGTCGTAGTGCTCATCATCGGAATCCTGGTGGCTATTGCCATCCCTGTCTTCAGCAACGCTTCGGACTCGGCTCGCTTGCGTACCTGCCAGTCGAACCAGCGCCTGATAGAGGGTGCCGCTCAACAGTATGCGATGACAAATGGCGGGCTCTGGACGCAGACCCGTCTGCTGAACGGCAACAACACGGCCAACAGCGTTGACCAGCTTGTGCCCAACTATGTGAAGGCTGCGCCCAAGTGCCCGAAGAGCGGTCTGTACTACATGGTCGATGCAACCGGCACGGTCATCGGTGACTGGAGCGCCGCTGGCTGGACGACCGGTCACAGCCACTACTAAGATTGCCCCGGATGGACTCGGCTTCCGGGAGGCGCTTGTTGGACACAACTGCACAGGGCCGACGCGTACTGGTCATGGCTGTTGGCGTTGTTCTCGTCCTTGTCGCAACTGTTGCCGTCTTGGCGGCCCTGCTCATCCCGGGCGGTCAGCTTTTCCAGACCCAAAGCCCCACATCCGCGGTCTCCTCGGGAGATGCGGCTATCGCAAGCGCCTTTGAACGTCAGCTAAGCGATGTGCAGGTCACCGGCGAAGGTGTGGTCACAAGAACGTTGTCGGATGACACAGAAGGCGACAGGCACCAGCGTTTCGTCCTTATGCTCGCCTCGGGTCAGACCTTGCTTGTCGCTCACAACATAGACATCGCGCCACGGATCGAGGGTCTGCAGGCGGGCGACCCCGTCGCGTTCAGCGGGGTGTATGAGTACAACGACCAGGGAGGCCTGGTGCACTGGACGCACCATGACCCGGATGGCGACCATCAGGGCGGATGGCTCAGGCATGAGGGTGTGACGTACCAGTAGTCTTGAGAGGACGGGTGTGAGCGTGGGTGATACGGAATCTGTGAAGGCCATGTGGAGTGAGTTTTCCGCAGCGCATCCCCAGCTCATGCAGGAGGCGGCTACTTGCTCGGCGTGGCACTTCTGCAGCACAAAGGCCGATGCGGATGAACTGGCGGATCTGGTGCTTGCAGGAGTGAAGCGCGCTACGGCAGGGGCGCTGTGGTCTTACGAGGCGGAAGGCGAAGACATCCCCCGTGTGGGCGACCTGAGTGTCATCACAGACTGGGAAGGCACCGCGAAGTGCGTGATCCGCACGCTGTCTGTGGAGGTAGTGCCGTTTGAGGACGTGTCCGAGGAGTTCGCCGCTACGGAAGGGGAGGGCGACGGCTCTCTTGAGTACTGGCGCAAGGGGCACTGGGCGTACTTCTCAAAGGAGCTTGCCGAGCTGGGCCGCGAGCCGGTACTAGACATGCCGGTGGTGTGCGAGCGCTTCGAAGTGGTGTATCTCGGCGAGTGATGCCACCGAAGCACTAGACTGGAGTGGAAGACAACAGATCAGACCGTTCTCAAGATGCCCAGGGAGTGCTTCTGAATGCAGTACAGGTCGATGCCCGGTTCTGACGACAAGCTTTCTGTTCTCGGCTATGGTTGCATGCGTTTCCCTACGCGCATGGGAGCGGCCAACCTGATAGACAAAGACGCGGCGTTGCGCCAGCTCAAGCTTGCCATCGAAGGCGGCGTGAACTATCTGGACACGGCGTATCCGTATCACATGGGCGCTTCGGAGACCTTCCTTGGCGAGTACGTGCTGTCTACCGAGCTTCGCAGCAAGGTCAACATTGCCACCAAGCTCCCGTGCATGACCATCAGGAAGAAAGAGGCCATCAGGCCCACCTTCCAAAAGCAGCTTCAGAAGCTGCAGGTGGACATGATCGACTACTACCTTCTGCATTCGCTCAATGGTCAGACATGGGATCTCATGGTCTCGCTGGGCATCATGGAGTTCATGGATTCCATCCGGGCCAGCGGTCAGGTCCGCAAGATGGGCTTCTCGTTCCATGGGATGAAAGACGATTTCATCCGGATCACCGATGCCTACGACTGGGATTTTGCTCAGGTGCAGTTCAACATCCTGGACGAGCAGTTCCAGGCCGGCATCGAGGGCATCCGGCATGCGCATGCCAAAGGTATGGGCGTGATCGTGATGGAGCCGCTGCGTGGTGGCTCCATCGTGGGCAAGATCCCGCACGAGGTGCAGAAGATCTACAAGACCGCCGAGGTAAAGCGAGAGCCTGTGGACTGGGCGCTGCGCTGGATCCTCAACCATCCCGAGGTCACGATGGTCCTCTCGGGCATGAATCAAGACGAGCATATCCGGCAGAACATCGATATCGTCTCGGATGCGCTGCCCGGCGGCATGACAGAGCAAGAAGAGCGGATCATCGCCGATGTGCGCGGTGCGTATGACGACCTGCTGCAGGTGGGGTGTACGGGCTGCGCCTACTGCATGCCGTGCCCGGCGGGCATCGATATCCCTGCGGCGTTCAAGAACCTCAACGACGCGCATATGTTCTCCAAGTCGAGCGCACGGATCTATCACGCGGCGTACATGGGCATCAAAACCGCGGACGGCGAGCCGCACTGGACATCAAGCTGCATAGACTGCGGCAAGTGCGAGGCGAAATGTCCGCAGTCCATCCCGGTGCGGACCGTTTTCAAGCAAGTCCAGAGGGAGCTTGAAGGACCGCTCACCAAGACGATCGCCGGCGTCGGACGGGTGCTGCTCAACAAGAAGGTCAAGCCGGATGTCGCAGACGCGGAATGAGAGCGGGGCCGGACCCGCATCCGTCGATCTGGGCGATACCTGGATAGCCATCGACTTCGAGACCGCGACCTCTGAGCGTGACTCCGCGTGTTCTTTGGGGATGGCGGTCATAGCCGAGGGGACGGTCGTCAGTACCGCGGACTGGCTCATCCGGCCTCCGGGCAACCGCTACGATCACCGCAACATCGAGGTCCACGGCATCACGCCGTCGCGTACGGAAGATGCACCCACGTACGCGGAGCTCTTCTCGGCGATCGAGCCGTTCTTGCGGGGGCGCCGTGTGTTGGCGCACTGGGCCAGTTTCGATATCTCGGTGTTGCGTGCGCTGCACAGCCACTACCGGATCCCGTTGCCTGAGACGCTGTACACATGCTCGTGCCAGATGGCAAGACGTGCGTTCCCGCAGCTGCGGAATCATCAGCTGCCAACGGTGTGCGATCACTGCGGCATCGTGCTGCAGCACCACGACGCTGCCTCCGATGCCCTGGCCTGTGCTCATGTGGCCCTGAGCTGCCGAGACGCCCTGGGTGTGGCCACGGTTCAAGATGCCGTCGACCGGCTTGGCTTGAGGCTAAGTAGCCTATAGGACGCGTTTCACGTAGAGGTCTGCCGCGCAGATGCACGGTGTCTGGTGGCATGCCGGACACGGCGGACCGCTTGCACCAGCGTAAAAGCCCTCTATCCGGCGTTCACGGGCATATCCTGACCGCAGCAGCACTCCCGCAAGCGCACATCGCCCGGTGTTTCTGTACACCCAGGCGAAGGCTGCGGACGAGACCGCACCGAGTCGCGCGCAGCTTTCATTCACGGTCTCCACAAGCCGCGTGGCCACTCCCAGCCCGCGTGCGTCCGCGCATACTCCTACGATGCGTAGATGGCTGATTGGCCCGTGCAGGGAGGGTGCCTCGGCAAGCTCACTGGCAAGGATCGCCGAGGCAACACCTACGACGGTGTCATCGCGTTCGGCCACCTGGTGACTTCCGGGTGAGTTGAGGTCGATGTCCCAAAAGCCCGCGCCCAACGTGGCGTTGAGCAGCGCGGACACGGTGGGTAGGTCGGCGGTGGTCATCGGTCTGATGATAACGTCGGGCATAAGCACTCCGTTGGCAGGCGAGATTCAGCGACTCCAGTGTATCTACTACGGCGGCGTGGCGTTGTTCTCCGCTATGGGCGAAGTGACAGGGTGCTAGCGCCCCCGCTGCTCGTCCAACAGCAGCGGCACGTCGCCGGTGCGCACTTTGCCGCGGTAGAGGTCTTCACCGAAGCGCTCGAAGGCGGGCACCGTCACCAGGCCGTCCACGCGGCTTGCGATGCGGGCCAGCAGCTCGTCTTCAGTGAGATCCGCGTGGCTGGCCAGCAGGATGATATTGCGGGTGTTGTCGCGGGTATCCTCGGCGATGCCTGTAGGGAATGTCCACACGTTGCGCCACACGTTGGAGACGGTGCGATGCAGGCTCCTGAAGGGCTTGCTGTGGCTGCCGTACACCGAGCCGATGGTGTTGTAGGCGATCACGCCGTCCTCACTCATTCTGTCGCGGCACAAGCGCAAGAACTCCTCGGTCATCAAAGGACGCGGGATGTGATCGTCGTTGAACGCATCCACGATGATGATGTCGTAGGTGGCCGGGGTCATCAACAGGAAGTCGCGGCCGTCGGCGGCGGTGACATGCAGGCGTTCGTCGTCCGGCAGCTCGAAGAACGCGTACGCCACCTCGATGACCTCGGGGTCTATCTCGGCAACATCGATGTGCATGGCGGGGTAATCGCGCCACATTCGTTTGACCACCGAGCCGCCACCCAGCCCGATGGCAAGCGCGCGTGCGGCGTTGGGTTTCACGGCGAGGGTGAGGTGAAGGTAGCCCACGTACTGGATGTCGGTCTCAAACGGGTCGTCCAACCGCATGGAGGACTGTTCGTTTCGCTCGAACTTGAGCAGCCGTACGCCGTTGCCGTCTATGACGCGGACCCGGTGGAGACCGGAATGGTGTTCGTACACAGGTGGCCTTCTGTCGCGAGACGTTCGTTGCCCCCGAGTATAGCTGCCGTGTAGGGTGAGTGGTGCCAGCAGGCCGCAACGGGATTGGACCGGTGATCGACGTGAAGCTGGACCAGGATACGGAGACCTATCTCCTTGAGTCGATCCAGCGTTTCTTCGCCGAGGAACTCGACGAGGACATTGGCGAGCTCAAGGCGCGTCTTGTGCTTGACTACTTCTCGCGTGAGATAGGCCCCAGCATCTACAACCAGGCCATCGCCGACGCTCAGAAGCACATGGAAAGCGCGGTTTTCGACCTTGCAGGCGTCGTCTACGAGCCGGAGTTCGACTTTTTCAAGAAGCGCTGAGAAACGCAACGAGCCGGACGTCGGGACGCCCGGCTCGTTTCTTCGGTGTTGCGCCTATCCCCAGGCTGTCAGGATCGGCGTGTACTTCTCGGCAGTCACGGTGATCGCGCCCACCGGGCAGAAGTTGGCGCACATCTGGCAGACCTGGCATTCGCTGGGGTACTTCGCCACCGCCTGGTTGGACTTCTCGTCAAAGCGGAAGACGTCGGTGGGGCAGGTGACGACGCATGTCTTGCATCCCATACAGCGCCGCACATCGATGTTTTGGATGGCCATCTGTCTTCCTCTCTACTCTAGTCCGAGGAACGCGAGTTCTCCGGGGAACCTGGACGTGTAACGGGTCTGGTAGTCAACGGTCATGTCCGGCCACCACTTCTCCGGAATCATCTCTTTGCTCAGCGCCATGTCGCCGTTCTCATCCTGCTGGATCAGCACCCAGGCGAGCCAGTTGGCATCGTCGCGGGCGGGGTAATCCTCGCGGTAGTGCGTGCCGCGGCTTTCCGTGCGGAACAGCGACGCCCGCAGCTTCATCTCGGCGTTCAGCAGCATGTTCTTGGTCTCGTGCGCCAGCTTGAGGTCGTGCGTGTCAGAGGCGACCAGCATGGGGACCATGTGCTCTTGCAGGAACATGATCTGCGTGAGCGCGGCCTGCAGGCGGTCTTCCTTTGCCACGTGGAGCACGTAGTAGGGGAACATCGTGTTCTGCAGCAGCTGCGTCACCCACGCAGGGGAGTAGCCGCTTTCGCAGTTGCGCGGGGCGAGCACTTCGGTTCTGGCAGCATCGAGCGTGCTGTCCGAGACGTTCGGCGCCGAGGTCTTCGCGGCGTAGACCGCCGCACCCGCGCCGGCGCGCGCACCCTGCACGGCTGAGCCGGAGCTGGAGAGTCCAACACCGGCGTACGAAGCGCCGCAGAGCATGGAGGCCAGTCCGTCACCGGCGGCCCACAGGCCGGGCACGTTGCTTGCACCGGTCATGTCGGTGGGCCAGACGCCTTCAGCCTTGTGGATGCCCAGCCCGGTGGCCGCGCCTCCTACCTGGACGCCTTGGGACTGACCGGGCATCGAGCCGCCGCCCGATTCGCCGCCCGGTGCTCCGCCGCCGGATTCGCCATCAGCAGGCGCCGCTGCAGCCATGCCGCCCTCTGACTCGCCGCTTGGGGGTCCGCCTTCGGGCCGTTCGTCTGAGGAGCCGCTTGGAGGTCCGCCCGCCGAGTCACTGGGAGGTCCGCCCGCGGAGTCACCACCGGGAGCGCCGCCCAT
>JAFGVD010000012.1 GCA_016938135.1 Coriobacteriia bacterium | reverse complement strand
TGGGGGCGGAGCCGTGGACCGGCTCGAAGACGGCCGCCGTTTCGCCGATGTTCGCGCCGGGCGCCACGCCCAGGCCACCGACCAGGCCGGCGGCGAGGTCGGACACGATGTCGCCGTAGAGGTTAGGCATCACCAGCACGTCGTACTCCTGCGGTTTCTGCATCAGCTGCATGCACATGTTGTCGACGATGCGGTCCTCGAACTCGACCCGCCCGGCGTACTCCGCGGCAACCTGCCGCGCCGACTCGAGGAAGAGGCCGTCGGACAACTTCATGATGTTGGCCTTGTGCACTGCCGTGACCTTCTTGCGGCCGGTGGCGATGGCGTGGTCAAAGGCGAACTACACGATGCGACGCGTGCCGGTGATGGAGATGGGTTTGAGCGAGATGCCCGAGTCGGGGCGGATGACGCCAGCGCCGTGATCCGCAGCGAACTCGATGAGCGCCTTGGCCGCCTCAGAGCCCTCTTCGAACTCGATGCCCGCGTACAGGTCCTCGGTGTTCTCTCGGACGATGACGAGGTCCACGTTGTCGTAGCGGGCGCCGGTGCCGGGAATGGAGAATGACGGGCGCAGGCAGGTATAGAGGTCGAGCTCCTTGCGCAGAGCCACGTTCACGCTGCGAAAGCCGGTGCCGACGGGCGTGGTGATGGGGCCTTTGATGGCCACCTTGTTCTTACGCACCGAGTCGAGCACGTGCTGCGGCAGCGGAGTGCCGTACTTCTCCATGACGTCTGAGCCCGCCTCAACGGACTCCCACTCGATATCCACGCCGGTGGCCTCGACCACACGCGTCATCGCTTTGGTGATCTCCGGACCGATACCATCGCCGGGGATGAGGGTAACCAGGTGCTTTGCCATTCATTCCTCCTGTTTTCGTCGTGCCGGATCACAGCGTCCGGCGCTGACCGTGAGACGCGATTATACGCGACGCGTGATTGCGTGCAGAGAGTCTACCCGCGAAATGCCGTCTGATACACCCTCGCCGAGAAGCGCCTATCTCTCGTCAAGCGACCGATACTCGGTGCGGGAGGCCACGCTCTTATAAGCGGGACGTATGATCTTGCCGCCGCTCACAAGCTCCTCAAGCCGGTGCGAGCACCAACCGACGATGCGGGAGACCGCAAACAACGGGGTGTAGAGCTCCTGCGGGATATCGAGCATCTGGTACACGAAGCCTGAATAGAAGTCCACGTTCGCGCTGACACCTTTATAGACAGTGCGCGTGGCAGCAATCGTCTCAGGAGCAAGCATCTCGACCTTGGCATGCAGCTTGTGTTCAGCCAGCAGGCCCTTCTCCCCCGCCAGCCTCTCGGCATAGCGCCGGAGCTCCAGGGTCCTGGGGTCAGACACCGAGTAGACCGGGTGGCCCATACCGTAGATGAGCCCGGAGTGATCGAACTCCTTCTTCTCCAGGACTCTTTGCAGATAGCGGCGGATCTCGTCGTCGTCTTCCCAGTCGCGGACCTTGGACTTGAGGTCGTCGAACATGTGCACGACCTTGATGTTGGCGCCACCATGCTTGGGACCCTTGAGTGAGCCGAGTGCCGCGGCCATGGCCGAGTAGGTATCGGTGCCCGTGGAGGTCACCACATGCGCAGTGAACGATGAGTTGTTACCACCACCGTGCTCGGCGTGCAAGACAAGCGAGAGATCGAGCACCTGCGCCTCAAGCGGGGTGAATTCGCTGTTGGGACGCAGCATGTGCAAGAAGTTCTCGGCGGTCGACAATCCAGCCATGGGACGGTGGATGACAAGGCTCTTACCGTGGAACTCCTCGAGGTACGCCTGATATGCATAGACCGCCAGCATCGGGAACTTCGAGATCAGATGGAGGCTTTGACGCAGCACGTTAGCGATGGACGTGTCATCCGCGCGCTTGTCCAGCACATACATGGAGAGCACGCTGCGCGACATCGCGTTCATAATGTCTTTGCTTGGCATGCTGAGTATCGAGTTATGGATGAAGTTGCGGGGCAGCTTTCGATATGACGCAAGACTGTCCCCGAAAAGCTGCAGTTCACTGGCGTCAGGAAGCGTGCCGAACAGCAACAGGTAAGCTGTCTCTTCGAAACCAAGACGACCCTCGGCGATGAACCCGCTGACCAGATCCCTCACGTCTATTCCGCGATAGATCAGCTGGCCTGCCGCAGGTACCCGCGAATCGCCCTCGATACGTGAACCCACAACGTCGCCGATCTGCGTGAGACCGGCGAGAACACCTTTGCCGGTAAGGTCACGCAGGCCGCGCTTCACGTCGTACTCAACGAACAGCGCAGGGTCGAACGCGCTGCTTGCCTCGGAGAGGCTACTCCATCTATCCAGTGTCTCTGCAGTCGTCTCAATGCCCGCTCTCGATCCGGGCGTATGGTCGTCTGTGTGTGTACTCACTATTGAAATTCCTTCCACCCCTGGAACCGACATGTGCTACACGGTTCACTGATTGCGGCCGGGCAGCCCGTTTGGCGCCTCCGGTCATTCTCAGCAAAGGATCTGGGCCATGCTGAAGGCCTGTAGTGGCTACATCCTACCTGATGAGTGCGACATTGCGGAAGCCGACGCCACTGACATGGCGCGTCTCAAGCCCTCTAGCCCGCGCTCCGGCTCCCCAAGTAATCTCGATACTCCACCAGCAGCAGATCCAGCGCAGCATAGTCCTCAGCCCGGAAGACTCGCTCCCGGACGTGGGTGGCGCCCGGGATCCCTTTGATGTACCAGGCCACGTGCTTGCGCATCCGCACGAACGCCTGCTCGCCGGCGAACGCCACCAGCGCGGCTCCATGCTCGCGAGCCATGTCTACACGCTCGAACGCCGTCGGAGGCGCAAGCCTCTCGCCGCGCTCGACAAGCGCTCGCGCTTGCGCGAAGACCCAGGGATTGCCCTGTGCTCCGCGAGCGACCATGACCGCGTCGACGCCCGTGCGCTCCAGCATCGAAACGACGTCATCCGCCGAGAAGACATCGCCGCTCCCGATGACGGGCACGTCCACCGCATCCTTCACCGCCGCGATGACGTCCCAGTCGGCCTTACCATGGTAGAACTGACCGCGAGTCCGACCGTGTACGCACAAGACAGCGGCGCCCGCATCTTGCATCCGCTTCGCAAAATCGACCGCGTTGACGGAATCCTGGTCCCAACCCTTGCGGAACTTCGCGCTCACGGGCACGCCGGTCGCCTCGACGACCCTGCTCACCATCTCTGCGGCAAGATCGGGTGTGCGCATAAGAGCGCTCCCCTCTCCTTTTGCCACCACCTTGGTGACCGGACAACCCATGTTGATGTCGATGAAGGCGATATCCTCGCCGTGGCGCTCCACGATGCCGCGGGCCTGCTCGGCCATCATCTTCGCGTCCGAGCCGAACAGCTGCACCACACACGGAGTCTCCGCAGGTGAGAACGCCAGCAGCCCCCGCGTGATCGCCGCGTCAGGATTGTAGTGCAGACCTTTAGCGCTCACCATCTCGGTGTACGTAAGGCCCGCGCCCAGGCGCTTGCAGATGCCGCGAAAGGGGGCCTCGGTCACGCCTGCCATCGGCCCGAGCACAACACGTGCCGAGGAGAGCAGTACACCTATGTCCGCGCGCGAAAGTGCCATGGGGGCATGATACGGGATGACCGGACAGCGTGCGACGCGCTAGGCGAAGACGGCCACTCCCAGAAGCGTGAGTCCGTTCATGGCAACCCAGGCAGCGCTAGTGACCCACAGGACCGTCTGGCGGCCCATGAAGCCATACGCGGTCCACAACACCGACATCACCAGAGCGGCACCGATAGTGAGCACGCTGAGCCCGCCGACATGATGCTGGACCCATATGAGATGCAGCTGTGGAAGTGCCATCAGCGGGTTGATGATACCGAAGCCGAACACGGCTTTCTCTAGGTGCGGCTTGATCTGTTCAGTGGTCACGGGCGTCCTGGCTCTCATGCGTGTATTCGGTCTGAAGCGAGAAGCATCGGCTTCGCGAAGGTCTACGTAAAGAGGTCGCCACCGAAGCGTTACCCGCAAGCAAGCCGAGGCGTTGCCGACGGTGCCCGAGTGGGCAGAATCACACGTAGGACACAGCTGCGGATCCACCCCCAAGGAGGGCACGAATCAATGGAAAAGACGAAACGCAGTCTCTGGCGCAGTAAGTGGCTCTACATAGTCGTTGCAGCGCTTCTGATCGTGGCACTGAGCTTCGTGGCCGGGCTGTGGATCGCCGATAGTGGTGAGCGGTCCGTCTCTGCGGTGGTCGATTCCTATACAGCGGTGTACGCCGGCAGTGACAGCACTAAAGACGTCGCGGACCTGGTGCCGCTCTACGCCGAGAACGGCGTGCTAAGAGATGTCGCGACTGACAGGACCTACGAGGGGCTCGTGGAGATCAGAGCGGCGCTGGACGCACTGCTCTCCACCGCAGGATTCGATCTCACGGTTGAAAAGACCCTCATCGGAGACGACTGGGCACTCATCCAGTGGACTGCGGACGGGACTGAAACGACCTCAGGCAGACTCGCTCAGGTAGGAGGCACCACGCTGCTCGAGATCGCGGAGGAAAAGATCATCAGAGAGACCTGGTACTACGACCCCGCGAAAGCGCCGTTCTAGGGGACCGACAGCAGAGCGCGGCCGCAATAGCATGACGTAGCAGCCACCGAAAAGCAGAAAAGGGCGACCCTAGGGCCGCCCTTTTCTTAAAGCATTGATACAGGTCGCTTAGAGAGCGCGAACCTGGGTCGCCTGCTTCTTGCCGTTCTGACCAGTGGCTTCCGTGAAGGAAACGGCCTGACCCTCGTCAAGGGTCTTGAAGCCCTCAGACTGGATCTCGGAGAAGTGTACGAAGAGATCTTCGCCACCCTCGCGCTCGATGAAGCCATAACCCTTGTCAGCGTTGAACCACTTGACTTTACCCTCTGCCATTCAAATCCATCCTCTCGCCCCAACGGGGCAAAACAAAACGACGCGACAATCACCAGAAATCGCGGTGTGTCACGTCGCAATCCTACGAGCCCATATGACTCGCCTTGCGCAGTATAGCACCTATCGGGCCAAGATGCATCTACCAGCAGCTATGAGGCAGCCGCGTGTTCAGTTGGATGCATGGGCAACGCATGCGTCACCCGGGACGCGCTCTCGTGTGGCGGATCCTGCGCGGTAGTCCCATTTAGTCCTGCGAAGACTCACAGCACCTTTTGTTGCTCGACCAGAAAGCGGACCATGCGCTCGATGAGATCTGCGGGAAGCGGGGTCCCCAGCGGGAACTGCACCGAGCCCTTGCCCGTCTTGTACGCAGCTAGCTCGTCTTCGAAGACCTCGATACCTCGGCCGGTCGGATAGAAACCGACGTGTCCGCGGTAGCCGGCGAAATGCGCCAGATGCTTCCCGTTGAGATCGAACGTCGGGATGGCGTAGCTGATCGTCTCCACGGTACCCGGGGCGGTCGTCTTGATGATGGTCCGCATCTGCTCCAAAACGACCTGGACATCCGACGGGAACTCGGCGATGTACGCATCGATGGACTCAGCGGTTGAGCGACCGGTCATCGTGGTCACCCGCCCTTCCGGATCGGCATTGGATCACCTGGCACGATACAAGCTAGCGTCTTGTGACGACATCTTGCAAGGAGTGGAGCATATGGCCAGCCTGAAACCGAAGCACATCGTACTCGCGTCCGTCGCGCTGTTATTCATTGCGTCTCTTGTGGCGATCGGAGGCTTTGGTCAGACAGGTGAACTCACATCCGGAGACGGCGTTGTGACGAAGGTGATCGGCACCGCCGAAGCCAACACCGCCGTTTCGTTCAGCATCAGAACCATAGAGGGCACGGACGCCGAACACGAGTCCACTCACATGTTCGAGGCACTGGAGGTACTGGCCGGGATCAGCGAGGCGAGCCTGGACACGGAGGGCCTCACCCTCACCGTGACGTATGACGACTTGGCCATCGATGCGGGCACCATCCGGTCCCACCTGGTGAACGCGGGTTACATCGCCCCGGTAGCCTCCGATGGCACGGCGGCCGCGCTGTCCGAAGACGGATCGTCGCAATCTGCGTACCTTGGAGACAGCGGATACGGGTTCGACCCCAACGTGGTGTTCGCAGCCTCTGGCGTTCCGCTCTCACTTGAATTCGCGCCCGGACAGGCGTGTCGCACCTCCGTCAGTCTTCCCGCACTGGGTATAGCGCAGGACATCAGCGAGGGCGGGACCGTGCAGATACCGGCCCTGGATCCGGGTGAGTACTACATCCTGTGCGGAGGAGGAGCCCAAGAAGGGCTGCTGATCGTGGAGTGATCTCACACCCGTACTGTGCCTACCCGTCGGGACAGATCAACCATTTCTCCTGACCTTGTCAGGTGCGCGACCGATCGACCCGGGAATGAACTCATGGACAGACCGGCCGATCAGGGGACCAGAACATGGCTGCTACGGAGCACAAGCTCGACTCCATACCAGCCCTGGCAGGCCGCATCCGACAGCATGTGCTGCGGCTATGTGAGGGAGCTGACCGCCACCCGGGGAATCAGCACAATCGCGATGCGACCGACTACGTGACCGGCGTGATGCGTACCCTAGGGCTTGCGGTGGAGACTCTTCCCTTCCAGGTGCCGGACTGGCGCTTCTCGGCGTCCACACTGGACATCGGGGGAAGATCGTTTGCGATCCATCCCGGACCGTTCTCGCAGCGGGTCAACGGAACGGGTCGACTTGCTGCCGCATCAAGCGCTCTGGAACTACGTGACCTGGACGCCAGGGGCGCCGTATTGCTCTTGCATGGTGAGATCGCGCGGATCCAGCTCACGCCCCGCGGCTATCCCTGGTACACCGACGACGCCCACACCGCGATCATAGACACGCTTGAGCGGCTCGCTCCCGTGGCGGTCGTCTCGGCAACCGGTAAGAACCCGGCGATGACAGCGGGTATGTCACCGTTTCCGCTCATCGAGGACCCGGGCTTCGCCGTCCCTACCGCTTATCTGCCTGCCGTGGACTCACCCGTTTTGCTGGAGCATCTGGGCGAGGTCGCAGCCATCGACATCGCATCCGGGACGGTACCGTCCCCCGGCATGCAGCCCGTGGGACGACTGCAGGGCACCGGGGCCAGCCGCGTGGTGGTGGGCGCTCACATCGACACGAAACCTGAGACGCCCGGGGCGCTGGACAATGCAGGCGGCGTGGCCGTGCTGCTTGCCGTGGCCGAACTCCTTGCCGGCATCAGGCGCAGCGTGACCGTCGAGTTCGTGCCCTTCAACGGCGAAGACCATGCGAGCTCTCCCGGCGAGGTTGCGTACCTCGAAGCGCACCCGGACCTCTCAGACGTGGTGCTCATGATCAACCTCGACGGCGTAGGACTGCGAAACGCTCCCACTGCCTGGTCCGGCTATGGGCTGACAGCGGTCCAGCAGGACCTGGTCAAAATGATTGCAGCGAGCGGATCTACGGTCATCGCCGGTCCCCCGTGGCCTGCCAGTGACCACATGGTCTTCGCCACGCGCGGCACACCTTCACTGGCGCTGACGACAGCGGACTTCGAGAGATTCTCCGGCACGATCGCTCACACGCTTGCGGACACACCCGGCGAGGTGGACTTCGAACTCCTGTATGACACCGCATGCTTCGTCGCCGCGGTCATCGAAGGCGTTTCTCGGCAGTAGAGACCGGTGAGGCGGGCTTCGTCTGGCAGCGCATCGGCCTAGAGACGAAGACCGAGATCGGTGGCATGCGACCCGAACACCGACCACAGCAAAGCTGTATCAACGATAAGCGGCAACAAGGCCCATCCTGAGAACCAGATCACATGCAAAGCGACGGAGCAGACAGCCGCAGCCGCAACAAGCCAGGGGATCCATGAGGCAGGGACCAGCCACCCGAGAAGGGCTGCTCCGGCCATCAGGAACAGCGTTGCCGCCACAGCACCAAGAACGGGCGTGAGCGCATCGCGCGGAGCGCCGGCGGGCAATAGCGTTCTAGTGTCGCTGAAAAACGGCCAGAGAAAGCCGCCGCCGACCCAGAGCGGAGGCGGAGCCTGCCCTGGCGCGGCAGGGACGAGCGCACTCAGGTTGACCTGCGCGCCAAGTAACAGCAATGCGATCATGATTGTCTTGTTCATGTGACACTCCTTCGATCGACTGGAAACTCATATTGCCGTCAGTTTCCATGGGACACAATAAATGAGCGACTTCCGCTCATCCGTTGAGGGTCGTTCAGTTGATGAACCCACTGATACGCCGGGTCAGCTCGGCATCTCGGTCATAAGACGGATCGGCATTGACCAGCACGAGATACTCCACGATCATCGCGGCGACCATCTTCTCCACCAGCACCGCATCTCCGGCCCTGAATTCGCCTGAGTCCATCCCACCCTGCACGAATTCTCTCAGCAAGTCGCCCGTTGCCTTGCGGAACGCATCAGCTGCGACCTCATACTCGTGGAGCCACTCCTTCTCACTGGTCTTTTCAACGTGGGTCCGTCCCATGTCCAGCACCGACCGCACAACCGCCTCCACTCGCGCAGTGTGACCAGGGAGCGCTGCGACCGAAGCCGCCAGCTGCGCTTTGTATTGCAGCGCCTGCCTGGCGACCACGTGCGCATATATGTCGCGCTTGCCGTCAAAGTGCACATAGATCGTCTTCTTGGAGATTTTGAGCTCTCGAGCAACCTGATCGAGCGTGGTCTTGTCATAACCGCTGCCGTTCACGGCATGCTCGAACACGTCCACTATCTGCTGCGCCAGTGCGTTCATATGTCGGCCCATTCCGAGAGGAAACTCATTACCCTTGCAGTTTCCATGATGGAAACTCATCTGTCAAGCAGTTTCCATCCAATCGCATGAAACGCAGACTCGAGCGAGCGCAGGTACTACAGGAAGCGGTCGTCTGAGCGAGTTGCTGGCACCTTGCCGCCGTGCTGCTCCACCCAACCGACGCGGATCTCACCTTGCGAATCGAACGCCGGCACATACGGCTTGATATCGAGCAGCGGCGTTCCGTCGAGCACGTCCACGTCGGTGATATGGAGCACGGAGCCCTCCACCCTCTCGAGCCTGACGACACTCATCCCCAGTGGGTTGGGGCGCCTTGGCGCGCGGGTGGCGAACACGCCATGCGCGACGGAGTCCAGGTACGGGACCACCCTAAGATCGAACCCCTCGCTGCGATGGAAGTGATAGAGCAAGATGATGTGAGAGAACCCATCAAGATCGTGCAGCCCCTCGGCATACTCGTCGTGGACCTCGACCGTACCTCTCATACCCACAGCTGCAGCAGGCTGAATAGGCATGCCGGTCCTGCTGCTGAACGGACTACGGATCGTGCCGATCGCCGCGAACTCCATCATCTATCCCCTCCACTGAGACTGGCCACAGTCGTCGCTCCCACTCAAGACCACCCCGGTCCAGGCGAGTACGAGCACGGCCGCTACCCCCGAACACGGTTCCAAGACAAGGCGAGCAGCCCTCCAAGGAGTGCGAAGAAACTGCCGGTCACAAAGGCCCACTTCACAGCCGACACCGACGGAACCAGCGTAGCCGCAACGATGCTCTCACGCGGGTATGCAAGAATGACCATCGAGGTCAGTACGTTCTCAGTGTAATCGAGCAACACCGCAACAAGCGGAACAAGGTTGAGCAGTCGCCCCCGACTACCCACAGGATAGACGAACTTCCCGGTCCAGCCGATGGCGGTCACCAGAAACAGGCCATAGGCGACCGGCCAAGCCAGATCGAACGTCCATCTTGCACGCACGTACGCGTCCCGGCCGTCGACTCCGTAGGCTTCGGCCCAATCGTAGATGTCGTCCGCCGAGTAGAACAGGGACGTGTCAGGCGAGCCTAAACCGCTAAGCTCCTGCTCCGAGACCTCTGCCTGGGCAGGCAGGACGACTACGATAAACAGCGCAAACAGACCCAGTGCTGCAAGCACCATCCAACCGCTGGAAAGAGAATACAGCTTCTGGGACAGACGGTTCACCGCTCATCGACCCTCTGATCCGGCTTCGATCCTGCGCGGAACACTGCGGCTCCTATGACACCGAGGCGTTCCGGCTCTCACACGCCGGCCAAGCCTTCAGCGACCACGATGAACGTGAAGAACACCGCAGCAACAACGATAAGGACCGCCGAGACGATATTGAGCACAGAACGCTCTTCCCAGTGCCAGACAGCCAAGATGTTGAACACCGCAGCCGCATCGCTCACGACGACCCCGATCGCAGGCATGACCCAGGTGTCGGTGACAGGATAGGTTTCCCGGAACTGCATGGAGATCAGAGGCAGGACGACCCACGCGCCCAACCCGACGACTGCAAGCACTACGGCCCATCGACCAACCGGACTGGCAGGAACCAGGTCACGCTTGACCTGAACGCCGGAGCCGTGCAGCTGACTGCTTCTTGAATCCGACATGGCAAATCCCTCCTCCTGCACTGGAAGGCAAACTCCCTCCGGGCTAGTACATCCCGCGATTTGCCTGCCCACAAACCCCGATGGCCACGCCGCCTCGCATAGTGCGTCTCAGCTCACGGCCTGTCTGACAAGCGCAGCGATTCGCTTCTCGGCGACCGGCGTCAGCTTGACGAGCGCGAACGAGGTAGGCCACATCTCTCCCTCATCAAGGTGAGCTGTATCACTGAATCCAACGGTCGAATAGCGGGATTTGAACTTCTGCGCCCCCTGGAAGAAGCAAACGACCTTACCCCCAAGCGCATACGCAGGCATCCCATACCAGGTCCTCGGGGCCAACTCTGGCGAAACGGCCATGACGAGCTCATGGAACCGCAAGGCCATCGCGCGGTCCGGCTCGGGCATCTCGGCGATCTTGGCGAGCACATCGCTCTCCCCGTCATTTTTGGAGCGCTTGCCGCTATGGGACTCCGCCTTCAGCTCCTTGGCGCGCTCCTTCATCGCGGCGCGTTCTTCCGCCGAGAACCCACTCTCCTTCGAAGGGCTCCGGGCGGCATCCGATGCGGGAGTTTCCGGCTGCTTCTTCACCACGGGGGACCTCCTTAGTTGGTCACCGTCACGCTACTTGGTACCCATTACCCTGGTGGACTCCTCGAAGTCGCGGCCCGCTACTGTCCGCTCTCACAGTAGTCATCGTAGTCTTCGCGACTCCCGGACTCCTCAAGATAAGCGTGCAGACGTGCGTTCTCGGCGGCGATGGACTCGATATACTCGGAAAGGGAAACCAACCGCTCCACAAACCACCTGTAGCCCGTCTTGCCAACGAGGTTGAGGCGTATCGCCTCAACGAAGGCGAGGGCCTCGTCTCTTGTGAAAACAGGCATCAAGATCACCTTCCTGGCGCGTCAAGGACATCGATCACGCTACTCGTCATCGAGGATGATCGAAGTGACCCGCTCCGACGATCCGTCCGGGGCGTTGCCCTCCTCATAGAGGACCAGGTTGATCTCACGGATGTAGTCTCGAAGCGCCGGCTCTCGCTCCTGAACCTGATGATGACTGCCGGCGTCCTCGGCCTGAAGTGCGGTCAAGGCCGCTATCAGCTGGTCGATGTCATCGTAGGTCAGAAACAGGCCGATGCTCCCGAGAGTGCGGTCCGCCTCGTCATCATGAATGCGCATGTTGTCCTCCAGGGTATCCACGGCTAAGTCTGTTCCAATCGCTTCTTCCTTGATGCAAGTGCCACCCAAAGCTTACGCCCGGATTATGAGCACCGTAAGCAGGCCTATGTTGATGGTGACAGACGCCCAGAAGACCGTACGGAACGGCTGCTTCCGCGTCTTGTGGCGAAGCGTCTTTTGGGCGATCAGCGCCCCCGGCCATCCGCCCAGCACTCCAAGCAATATGAGGGTGCCTTCGCCTGTTCGCCATTGTCCCCGTTGCGCGGCGCGCTTATCCCGCGCATAGGCGACAAACGTCACAACACTCATCACGACGTATACCAACAGGACGCACCACGGGATAGTGCCAAATGCTGCCATGACGAGCAGCAGCAAGAAGACTGCCGATGAGATCATCATAGGCCCTGATCCCGCATTGGCATGCGGCGCCTAAGTGGCAGACCCGTCAGCTCTGACAGCTTCCGCGCCAACGTGGATTTGCCTCCACCTGCGTTACCGAACACCGCGACTCTGTTCATGCGTCACCTCCCCGGCAGCGGAGACCACTCTCAGGCCAGTATCGCACCTGGCGTTGTGCTGAATGCGCCGGTTGGGTGATCGGCTAGATGCGCTCCGGCTCCGCAAGGAACCACTCAACATGACCGCACTTGGCGCAAATCAAGAGGGACGCATCCCTGTTGGCCCAGTCCAGACCTAACAGTGTCATACCCGTGGTATTGAGAAGCGCTGAGCCGGTATCGAACTCCTGACCACCGCAGTGTGAACACGTGACCTGAATGCCAGCCACTCGGTAGTGCTGCGAATCATCGCCCTTATAGCCTCGCTTGAGCTCCTCGAAGAAACCCCCCACGAGTACCTCCCCGGATAGGTGATCAATCGTATGACAGTCGCATTTCTTCATCCGCCATGACCAGTTGGATTCGATCCTGCCATTTGTCGGACTGCCAAGTGCCTAGTCTTTCGTGAGTCACATAGTAGTTCTGTGGAATCGGATGGGTGCCGATCACCACTTCCAAGCCATACTTTGCGGGAATGAAACTGTTGAAAGCCTCCAAACGTGGGCAAGGTGGATAACCGACCACTAGGCCGGTAGCCAAATGGATGACATCGGCCCCATTCTTCTTCATCTCTGCTGGAGCGTATTCTACATTCCCACCAGGACATCCCCCGCAGGTAGTGAAGCCCACGAGCTCGACTTCCTCTCCCTTGTACGGAGAGAAAGCACCTTCACGATCGCGCATAGCTCGCAGACACTTCCCGCCGGCACACGTGTGATAGCGGTTGCAGATTATGATGCCTATCTTCTTCATACTCATAACTCCCTGCTACCACGAGCGACTCGCTTGGCGTATGTGAACATGAACTGATACTTCGCTCTTCTTTGAGTCTATCGCTCCCGGCCTATCGCTAGGTCCGTAGAACGCCGCGAGACCGCGCATCCCCACATCAGCGGACGCCCATCGGTTGCCGGATGACGGTCTTCCACTTGGACTGATCCGCTTTTCGAATGTCGCTAAGATAGATCTCGTGGTGCTTGCCAATCCGTTCTCGCCCCGACTCCTCGATGAACCGGTGGACTCTCTCGATCGTCGGTCCCTCGGCCGAGAAGGGCCCGACGTGCATCGTTTGTGCCGAGAGACCCTCGGTGAACGACTCGAGACGGACCCTCTCCAGCCCGGGAAGATCCTTCTTCGCCATGACGGCGATACGTGTCTGCTCGATGAGATCGCCATCGATGAAATCGGGCTGCATGATCATCATCGTCCACTGCCATTGAGAGCGATCACCGGAAGTGAATGAGGACATGTCGTCGGCCCACCACAAGCCCTCGAGCGGCATGATGGCATAGTTGATTTCGAGCGGGCTTTTCTTGGCCCGGAACTTCAGAGCATACGAGAGCGCAAAAAGCGCCTGGACGGCCTCACCATAAACCGACGACGTGTTGGGGTCGCCTTGTCCATCGATCTTCAAGAATCGCAGCGTTGGCACGTCCACCTGCTGAACCACCTTCGGCGAAGGTAGGTACAGATGGCGAAGCTCCTTTTTGAGATCACGCCTCATACATTCACTCCCTCGGGCACGGACAGCACGCTTGCGCGTGAGCAAGGGCTTCTGCGCCTGACACCCGTTGAGCAAGAATCGGGTAGCTCCCCCGTCAGCTTCGATGCTACTGTTCGAAACGTCCGAATGACAAGGAGCCCTTCGTTGCATACTGACTATCAGCGTGTCCGGGATGCGATCGTATACATAGACGAGAACTCATCCAGTCAGCCGACACTCCACGATGTGGCCGAGCACGTTGGGCTCAGCCCATACCACTTTCAACGATTGTTTCGACGGTGGGCGGGCGTCAGCCCCAAGCGATTCCTGCAACACGTGACGGCCGCCCGGGCCAAGCGCCTCTTGCGGGATTCTACGCCCGTACTCGATACCGCGTTCGCGGTCGGGCTCAGCAGCCCAGGCCGTCTGCACGACCTGATCGTCACAACCGAGGCAACCACCCCCGGAGAGTACAAGAGCCAGGGAGAAGGAATCACCATTCGCTATGGGATACACGAGACTCTGTACGGCTCCTGCCTGATCGGGGCGACTGAACGCGGGATCTGCGCGTTGAGATTCCTGGATGAGGCCGAGAGAAGGGATGCGGTCGACGAACTTCAGGCCGAGTGGAGCCAGGCAAGGCTTGTCCCTGACCAGGACGCAACAACGGCATTCGCACATCAGATCTTTGAGAAAGCCGAGTCGAGCTCCGATACTCTCCCGCTTCTCCTCAAAGGCTCCAACTTCCAGCTCAAAGTCTGGGAGGGCCTTCTACGTATTCCAGAAGGCTGCCTTATCTCCTATGGCGATCTTGCAAAGCGACTCTCTGTCCCCTCGGCCACACGTGCAGTCGCTAATGCAGTGGGCGCCAATCCGATCGCCTTCGTTATTCCCTGTCATCGTGTGCTCAGGTCGACAGGGGCTCTCGGCGGGTACCGCTGGGGAGTCGACCGCAAGCTTGTCATCCTTGAGCGAGAGCTCGCGAATGGAGAGATCCTGTGACCGCAGCCCTCGTGTTCAGCATGACCATGACGTTCAGCCCCGGCCCGAATAACATCATGAGTGCGTCCCTCGGCCTCATGCACGGCTATCCGAAGGCTCTGCGGTTCATACTGGGTGTCGTATGCGGGTTTGCGGTCATCATGCTTCTGGGGGCCGTGGTGGCGAACGCCTTGCTCGCATGGATGCCGACCATCCAACCGTTCCTGAAGTACTTCGGCGCTGCATACATCCTGTGGCTCGCGTGGGTCACCTGGTCTCATCGAAGCAGCTTTGGCGCACAGAGTGACGCCGGGCTGACCCGAAGTCAGGACTTCTTCGGTGGCTTCGCACTGCAGTTCGTCAACCCCAAAGCAATGACCTACGCCCTGGTGATGTACTCGACGTTTCTCTCGGACTTGGTCCGAAGCATCCCATTGGTCCTCATCAGCGCCGCAGCACTGGCCGGACTCGCCTTCGTTGCCACTTCAACATGGGCGCTTGCGGGAGCCGGTATTCGCAGGTGGCTGAAAACAGACCTCCAGCGCACCGTAGCCGCTGCAGCACTTGCCGCAGCGCTCGTGTACACAGCGATAGAGCTCGCAGAGCTTCCCATCCTGCTCTTCGGCTAGTAGCAAGAGCACCGATAGGACGGATGGTTGTGGCCTCAAAGCGCTTGTCAGCTGCTGCTGACCATCGCGTAGAGCACCTGATCTTGCAGGACGCTACCCAGGGCCGCAGACTGACGGTTTCGCTCACATTCTCCCCCTCACACGGGTGACGTCTTTGCGCATGGGTGTGCGCCAATGCCGCAAAGTACAGTCTATCGACTAATTACAGCTTGATGCGCCGTCAGACACCCGCTCAACGGCTCATCGCTTACTCTTCGGCAAACCCCTGGCCTCTGGCCGCAAGCGCTACACGCAACTGGCCGATAGCCTTCGCACCCATACCGTGAAGACGGGCCAGTTCCGATACCCGGACCCGTGGGAGCTGGTCAAGGCTGGTGTAGCCTGCGCGTGTAAGGGCACGCCGGGCCGCACTCGAAAGTCCGGCCGGAAGATCGTTACGCTGATTTGAATCCGGCACGAAGGCACCTCCATCACATGCATGGGCTGTCTACTCTACGGTACGTCCAGCGTGTTTGCTTGTCGGCTTCGCGCAGAACCCGTCCCTGGTTTGAGGCCGAGGCCCTCGTCACCCTTGCCCATGTGATACTTCCTGTACGTGGTAACCGGCTTGTCGACCATAGGCGTCAGTCTCGCTCCAACTTGCTGAGTTCTCGTGAAACCTGAATACGACCCATGACGGCGAAGGCTGCGAAGACCGCTGCCGTGAACCACGCGCCTGTGCTGAACGGCATCTGCAAGTACAGCGCAAGGGCGACGCCGGCCGCAATCAGTATACCCACCAATGCGTAGAACATCCGCATCCCATAGAGGGTGACGAATAGCAGATAGTGCGCGCCGAGCACGATCATGAATGCGGGGTAGAAACACTCGATTCGATAGAGTGCCGCGGCGCCGACGAGCAACAGTGACAGGGGCAACACGAACTAGGCGTGGCATGTCGCACTCCCTCAAGTCCTGTGTCGTCGAAAGTAACCTGCCCAAGGAGTGACCGGACCATCCGCACGGGCAGTCGCATCCAGCCCCGCCCGGTCTGGGTGAGCGTGATGAGTACTTCACCTGCAAGACATCCGGATCAGCGTTTCAGTCAGCTCGCCCGAGGACGGCGCAGGTAGTAGGTATGACCCGAGCTTTCCACCACAAGAAGTCGACCTTCTGCAACCAACTCCTCCACCAGACTCCACGGCGCATCTGCCCGCTCGAGCAAATCGGCTACGGCTTCGTGCCGCATCGGGTGTACCGCGGTGATGCTAAGCAGATTGCTGATCGGATCACCCACGGCAGCGAACTGATTTCCTTCGTAGCCGATCAGACACTCCACACGATCAAGCCGGCTAGCCATCCTCTCATGGTAACGTACGACTGCCGCTCCAGATGCCGCTCTCACATCCTTGCGTGTGGGGGGACGCGTCGGCACGGAGACGTAGGCCGTATCCGGCTTCAGGCGCTCCAGGAAATCAGCCGTTGCTTCAGCATGCTCCTCGGTATCGTTCACACCAGCCACGAGCATCGTCTCGGTCACGAGGATGCCGCAGAACTCAGCACGAAAAGCCATCATCCCGTCCAAGATGGACTGCAGATCGAGAGACCTGTGTGGTCGGTCCAGCTGGCGCCAGGTTCTCTCATCCACCGAGTCGACCTTCAGAGAGACCCAGTCCGCCGTGGCCAATTCCTTCCGTACGTCCGGACGCGTGACAAGGCTGCCATTGGTGATTACGGCGATCGGCAGATCCAACCTGCGCAAAGCGGCGATCTCCTTGCCAAGATGGATATCCAATGTCGGCTCGCCATCCGGCACGAAACTCAGGTAATCGATTTTCTCACCAGCACGATCAACCTCTGTGACCCTCTCGGAGACCTGGTCCACAAGCCACTTTGGATCGTAGAACTCCCTGCGATAGGCACTCATGTCACGCGTGTGGCCAACCTGGCAGTAGGTGCAGGCATAGGTGCAACTCTTGGGCGGGATGTTGTTGATGCCCAGACTGCGACCCAGCCGTCTGGACGGAACAGGACCGTAGGCGATCATAGGACCGCCGCCTCATGCTTCCAAACCACGAAATCACCCACAGTCACGCCCAGAAGCCGGGCGATACGCTCACACTTCACGGTCAGCAGAAAATAGATATCACGGGGCGCGCCCCATAGTCCCTCAAGATTTCCCTGTCCCTTGGAGATGACCACATCTGCACGGTCGAACAACTCTTGAAACTCTGCCGAGACACGCTCCAGAACCACACCCGGAGAATCATCGCCGGTAGTGATCACACGTGCGTGCGCCGGGATGCCGACCAGTTCGGCGTCGGCGAGGGTGGCATCGTTAATGACAGGTGCACCGCGCACAACGAAGGTCACATCGTTGTGCGCCATCGTCTCGAGAAAGAGCTCATCGAGCACAATCTCCCCGGCATTGTCCCCGACATACAACACCGTCTGTGCGCAGGCCATATCCTCACGCAAGCGCCCTATGTCGTCGATAGCCAGATCAGCGGTCAGAACGCGCCGGATGGTCGCGACGGGGTCGAACAGATGCTGAGCTCCAAAATCGATGACATTGCCGGCAATAGCGAGCCGCACGGCCATGGTGAAAGGATCGGAGGCGTGCATTAGCTCGTCTCGCAGTTCACCGGCATGCTCAAGCATCGCCACATTGCTGCGACGCTTGATCTTGCGATAGGGATCCGCATCCGCGGCCGCCTTACGCAACTGTGCATGCAGCTCACGGGCCAGAACCGGGGGTGATTGCGCCCAGTCGGCAACAGCCAGGAAGCCGAGCGTCAGCCGCAGCAACTCCTCCCGCTGGTCCTCGCTGACGCATCCCTCATCCAGCAAGCGTAGGCAGCTCTTCACGGTGCAGGGAATACACTCAAAAGCAACGTCCATCAAAACCACTCCTCCACACTCAGCCTGCGCCGACCTCGAGTGCATCAAACGCATATGCGCATCAGCAGACGCTTTGCCCTTCCTCTAGTCTATCGCTCCTAGCCCTCCGCCGAATGCGTTGTCCTGCCTGCGAACCGCACGACCCCGTCCTCGGCAACGCGGGTATATAGGAACGACCTGGTGAATACGTGCAAGGAAGCAGAAGAAGCAGTCTTGCTCGATTGGAGGTGTCTCTGATGTCGATTCGGTCGAAGTGCGGGAGCGTCCTATTGCTCGTGATCGTCTTTCTGCTGGTCAGTTCCTCGCCCTGTTTCGCTGCAATCGAAGCCGAGCGACTCCAGGGCTCTGACCGATATGAAACCTGCGCCGCTATCGCAACTCGCGCCTATTGAACGGCGACCACGGTCGTAGTCACGACCAGAGAGAACTGGCCGGATGCTCTGGCCGGCGGACCGCTCGCCGCGAAGCTCGACGCACCAATCCTTCTCACACGCCGATACGATTTGCCGGCGCCGATCGCTTCCGCGATCACATCAATGGGTGCGACAAGCGCCTACATCCTTGGGGGAGCATCCGTGGTCGACCCAACCGTCGAAACCGAGCTCGTGGCGGCCGGAATCAACCCCGCCAGCATCACCCGGATCGCAGGGAACAACCGCTACGAGACGGCGATGCTCATCGCGCAGTTCATTGAGAACTACGACATGGACGACGTCGATACGGCGTACTTCACGACAGGCGAGAATTTCCCGGACGCGCTCGTGGCAGGACCGTTCGGGGCCTCCTTCGGCCGACCAATCCTACTTGTGAAGCGCGATCAGATCCCGGCACCCACCCAGGCGGCCATCTCGGGACTCGCGCTCACCACCTCCTATGTGCTTGGCGGTACCGCCGCAGTAGGCAACGGCGTCCTTTCACAACTGCCGAACGCAACCCGACTAGGGGGCATCGACCGCTACGAGACGGCGGTCATCATCGCTGAGCACGGGCTGTCCGGGGGTGGGAGCGATGTCATCTTGTACACGGCAACGGGCCAGACGTTCCCCGACGCACTTTCGGCTGCACCGCTTGCCGCGACAGGCCCCTACCCCATCATCCTGGTCAAGCGCGACAGCGTACCTGCGACGAGCATGGCCTACATCACAGCGCACAGACCAGGAACCACCATGTGGTTCGTACTCGGTGGCGAAGCAGCCGTCGGTTCCGCGGCCGTGGAACAGATCTTCTACATCCTCAACCCATAGGATCTGCACACCGGGCGACGATCATTAGAGAACCGAGGGAGGTCTGCCATGAGGCTGACGACCGGGAGCTGCGACTATCCACGTTCATTCAGGAGAGTATGAAGCTCCAGGAGCCTGCTAGCGAGTGCGGCGGCTGCACCTAGAGACTCGGCGTCTCCCTCTATCTCGTGACTCCGGTATCCTATACCGGTGATGCGACGATTGGTCATGCCGACGAACACGTCCGAGACGCCTCGAATCGCGCCCAAGCTGATCATCCACGCGGCCAGCGCAACCAACGACAAGACCAGTGACATTCGCCCACTCAACACAGCCTGATTCTGAACACAGTTACTCGCAGGAGGTCCACCTAACGTATTTGCGCATCAGCTGCGAAGCAAGCGCCTGTCTTCAGCCTAGCGCTAGCGCGAGTCAACCGGAAGCACGAGTTAGGTGGGTCGCGATGAGCGTTTGCCGAAATGGCCGACGAGGTTCAGAACCGTGTTGACGGCGAAAAGAACCATGAAGACAGCCCACGCGCCGCGGGCGATGTCCAGAAGTGGCCACCACAGGAACATCTGCCCGAAGAAGTACAGCGTCACGAAGGGAGCGAACAAGCGCGGCACGATCGGGTCGCGCCACTCCACTTTGCGCCACAGGTCGAGCGTGGCCCCGAAGGCAGCCCACGCCGCAAGGATGAGCGGACCGGTCCACAGCCGCCAGCTTTGCCCCTCGATCGCGAGCCATACCCCTAGCGGCAGACCGAGCCCGGCCACGGAGTAGGCGACCCCGCCGATTGGCAACGCACGATCGGGAGCCCACCACCGCGCCGCGAAGAACGCAGCGAGCACCAGCTGGCTGCCGATTCCAAAGAGCGTGAATGTGGTCGCTGCCGCAGTCATCACGTCGCACCTCCCCTGCGCGACACGCAAATCAACCAAACGTATTTGCGCATCAGCTGAAGCACCCTCCCAAACACTTCCCGCCGAAACTACCTCGCCGGGGCGCTTTCTGCTGAAAGCGCTTGTTAGGCGGCCAGCGCGAGCTGAGTATCGACCTCCGCTAGTGTCCCAGCGGTTGCGGAAAATCACTCTGGTGTTGGGATGACGCCCAGTTGCTGCAACAGACCGAGCATGTCACTGTACTCCCACTGCTCAACGATCTTGTCGTTGCCGAAGTGATAGATGGTGCAGCCCGAGAACTGAACTCGCTTGCCAGTGGCCGGGAGTCCCAGGGTTGCCAGCCGTCCTGTATGCGTGCCGCTCCAAGTCCAGCGTGCGACCACAGTGCTGCCTGCCGACAAGATCTCGTGAACGATCGACTCGGTCTGAGTGAAGGCCGAAAGCATCGCTTCGTCGCCAGCGCGGTTGGCTTCTTTGCCAGACACCGGAGGGAACGGTGGACGGTGGAACACCACTTCGTCCGCCATGATCTCGTAGACCGCATCGAGATCCCTTGCATGCCACGAATCCTCGTTGGCCTTCAGTACGGCCGCCTTCAGCTCTTCAGAAGTCATGGCGCCCCCATTTCACGCGTAGCCCCACACCCGATACGGGAGTAGATATACCCTCGTACTGTGAAATCAGGCGTCGCCGTAACGTATGTGCGCATCAGCAGCGCGTCCATGCTTCAATGCCAAGTCTATCGCCCATCGCGTCTGCTCGATGCGCCGGCTAGCCACGGCAAGCTCAGCGTGCCGATCCAGCGTGCTCGTCAGGCCGTGCGAGGAACCTGAGTGCTATGCCCAGAACCGCGCAACCAGTCGCGACGACCAGGAGCAGTACGCCGTTTGAGCCGGTTGCTGGCAATTCGCCCCCTGCAGTTTCTGGCGACTCGCCATTTGGAGTTGCGGTCGTCTCGGACGCGGCCACGATAACGAACGGGCCTGCATGTGCAGTTGAAGTCCAGTTACCGGCTTCATCAACGGTGCGCAAGTTCAGATACCATATGCCAGGTTCGAGCTCATCACTCACTACCTCGCTGGCAGTGGCAGCAAGATCAACAACGGCATCCGGCAACGCTGTCGAATCCTGGGACCAAGAAACGGAGTAACCCTGCACCCCCGACAGGGCATCAGAAGCACCGCTCAAGCCCACCCGAACGACGGGATCTATCGAGCCGACGTTGAGCTGATGTGACAAAGGACTGAGGTCGGGATCAACCGGAGATGCACGGTCGATGCGGATTTCGGCTGTCTGGGTCAACTCGGTAGAGCCGTAAGCCTCAGAGTAGAAGGCGAGCGTGGTGATGCCGTCCTCGGGCACCGCAAAGGGCCCCGTGTAGACTTGAAACGGGCCACTTTGAAGCGAGTAGAACGTAGAGATAAAGGCAGGGTCGACCGGAGAAGACGCCACGCTCAGCGTCAGAGTCACCACACTATTCTGCCATTCCACAGGGCAATCGCTGAGCGTGACAGGCGGGGCTACGATGAGGTGAAGTGTCGCCTCTTTCTGGACATTGTAGTCGGACAACGTGTGGTCATCCTCTAGCTCTGTGCCTGCAAAGATGAGGCGCTGAGCCTCAGGCGGGATGCCCTCTTTGTCCTGGATCTTCGCCTTGACGTTCTCGATCGAGTCACTTGCTTCGACCTCGAGTGTGATGTTCGTTCCGTCAAGCGTCCTGACGAAGATCTGCATGGCGAATGCCGAGGTGGCACCCAGTGTCCATACGAACAGCGTCAACAACAGAACCGAGCAGACCTTGCGTGTGGCACTTGACAACATTGCCGGCCCCCTACTTCGCTCCATCGAACGACCCGGTCGGACACCGTCCCCTGTCTCACGTATTCGCGCGTCAGCTGCGCGCCCATCCCCTGCCGTTCAGTCTAACGCTCTATCGCGTCTGCTGGATGCGCTTATTTGACGCCACTTTCGGAGTCGTCTCTTGAGGCCTGTTCCGTAATCGGAATGACCTTGGTTGTGAACGGCGAACCTTCAACGAGGGTCGGCAGTACCTTCGACAGCACCCAGCCACTCGTCCTCAGGTAGCTCTTGCCGTTCACGTTCATGCTCCACGGCAACTTCTGATCCCCTGTCGGCGTGAAAGAGCGCACCAGCTTGTCTCCTCGATACTGCTCGATGATGCACTCGCTGTAGTTCATGTGTGCGCCTTGCCTACTAGGCATTCCGGTCGGAGTTGCCTGCCCCCATTCCACATGTGCGTCCATCGTGTGAGCACATCAGCCGCGAACGGGCGCCTCTCTTCAGCCTAGCGCTAGCATGAGCCAGCTGGAAGCGTGGGTTAGACACACTCATGCGCCTACCGAGTCAGCCTCGCGCTCGATGAAGGCGAGAAGTCCCTCTACAAATGCGATGACTCTCGGTGAGTCGTGGCACCCCATTGTGATGGCCAGCGTATCGCTGTAGGTGCTGATGACAGGGACACTACTTGCTCCTGCAGCAGTGGGTCCAAACATGAGTGCCAACGATGGCGCAACGCTGTCGAACGTGAGTCCGGCCTTGTCGATGATGCCGATGTCAGACACACCTCCCACCCTAGTCCGGCTCGATATCGAAGGCCTTATTCGCGACAATCAGCCCGCACGGGCTGATCGCGGCACTGAACGAAAGTCCGAGCACGTACTCATGTGGCACGCCTTCATACGACAGATCAGGGAAAGTGCTGAAGCCGAAACGAGAGTAATAGCCTGGGTCTCCCACCAGGACACAACCGCTCGCGTGTCGGGTCCGCAACTCCTCAAGCCCAAATTGCACAAGCGCAGAACCGACCCCCTGGCCCTGCATATCAGGCTCAACGGACACCGGGCCAAGCAAGTACCAATCGGATTCCGAGTCACCGACGCCGACCTTCGAGAAGGCGATGTGTCCGACAGTCCGACCATCAGTGACAGCAACAAGGGACACCTCGAGCGCGCCGTTGTCGCGCAATGCATCGACAATCAAGTGCTCGGTTTGCCGACTGATCAGATGGTTGCGAAACGCTTCGACGTTGATCTCGCGGATATCGTCGATGTCACTCGCGATCTCGGGACGTATCTCGATTCGAGTCAATGGTACCCCCACGATTGTGTCTACTGCGATTGCGCACAACGCGCGCGCAATGCCCCGAATCAGTCTAGCGTTTGCCGTTGTTGGATGCGCCGGGTAGGCGTTTCCACCGAGACCAGCATCCATGAGCCGCTCGCTTCGTCAAACCCTGGCAACAATGACAAGCGCCTCATCACAGTCACGACGACGCCGCTTCGCCGCACGGCGCTTCAGAGACGCGCAGCATCACGAACAGGCCATAGGCCGTGAAAACGATACCGATACCCAAAGTAATCGCCTCGTTCCATCCAGGCGGAAACGAGAAGCCCGGGCGCTGCATGAAACCGGCGAAATCGATCAGGAAGTGCGCGATCACCAGCGGCCAGATAACGCCTTTCTTCAGGACCAAGGCCGCGAAGGCGAAACCAATCGCCGTCGCGTAGAAGATGAGTGCAACGGCGGCGAGCGCACTCTTGCCGGCAAGCACATTCATGGCATGGGTGAGCCCGAAGAGCCCTAGGCTCGAGAGATGCAAGAAGTGGGCGGTGGTCCCGGCCAAGAGGTAGACGAGCACACTACGAGTTCCATGACAGCGACGAACCTGTATGGGTGGCGCTCTGCGAACTGGCGCAACTTCAAGAGATTCTCCCTATCCTCGAGCTTCATCTGGCCGAGAAATGGCTGAGGTGCATCGCCATCTAGCAGGGACCATCCGGCTTCTCAATGAGGCGGGTCACCGCTTCCTCGAGATCAGCGGCCGTCCGCATCGTGGTAGCCGTCGGCCTGCTTGTGGTGACGAAGTGCTGCGCGTAAGGGAAGCACGCTGCCTCGAACGGCATCGGATCCAGTATGCCAGCGCCGAAGGTGTTGGTGCATAGCGAGATGTCTTCAAGTGGAAGCTTGAGCGCGCGAGCCATCTCTTTCGGATCGAATATCAGGCTGAACGGCTTGGTGCATTGCTGCAACTTGCCGCCGTAATCGACTGAGAGATTGCCCTCGACCCAGAGTCGCTGATCCAGATCAGTGGATACGCCTTCGTTCAGGTCGGCGATAAGCGCGAGGCTGTTGCCGCACTGTGCGCTCGCGACATCGATAATGATCTCACCGGCATATGATGTCGTGACCACCGAAGGCGATGTACTCGGACCGATGAAGCCCCGACTCGGTTCGTAGCTGTGCGTGTTGCTCTCGTACTCCTCGATGACCCAGGAGAGAAGGCCGGTCTTGCAGTTCTCGGCGATCAGGTAGAACTCAACGCGGCTTCCCCAGAACACGTTCGTGTGTATGTTAAAGGCGCTGACGATCGCACAGGGTCGCGCGGGAGTGTCGGTGAACATCGCCGATGGAAACAGGCTGTAGCCGGGAGGCAGTAGCCGCTCGGCTGCCTCTGGGTCGGTGATCTCGAAGGCGAGGAACACCGCATACGGCTCGACAATGAAGCTCATGTACGGGTTGGAGCGCGCCCCTCGCTCGGCGATGTAACGTTGGAGCCGAAGGGGCAACTTGCGCAGAAAAGCGCTGCCCTGGGTCGTGGTCGCCACCTTCTCGGGTACAACCATCTTCTCTGTGGTCTTGATGTAGCGTCGAAGATCCTTGGGGTGCATATTTGCTCGGTTCCTTTCGTATGGGTGCGCCTAGCGTGTTTGCGCTTCACCTGCAAGATGAGACCGGACCCGCCTCGACTTACCGAGCATAAGCTCACGGGCCTCATCTTGTCAGCGTGGAAGCGCGTGTTAGGCGTGTCCCGAACCCAGACTCTTGATCCGAGGCTACTCTGCAATGTGGGTCGGTTCATCGCCGATCCTCGTCCATCCCTTGCATGCTCGAGGCAGCTGTTCTGCAAGGTCGCTCACGACCCACTCTTCGACAATCGAGCCATCCTCAATCCGACTGGTAACCATGTCGCGCCACACGACCCGACGCCCCGTTGCGGGGAAGCCCGCGTAGTCGCCTGCGTGGATGGCGGCATTCGCCTCCCGGATTCTCGACGAAATGGACTCCTGCATCGCGAACCTCCCAGCTACCCGATCAACGGGCCTCGATTGCGCGACAGACGGGAGCGCAAGAGGATAGAGTGTTGCACTTCGAATTTGAAACTGGGTAGACGCCTACTGCTTGGGCATCCACTGCACCAACCACACTCCATCGACCTTGTGAAGGGCCCACCATTCACCGGGCTCTGGGACACTCACTGAGTAGCGATCGCCCCCAGGCGGCGTGGTCTCTACCATGTAGCTCACACGTACCAACGCGGTCGCTTCATCGATGATTCGAGTCTCATGCACTGCGAAAGAGTCATATGTCTCGACGGAGACTTCCCACTCTGCAACCGCAGCCTCATAGTCGATGTTGGGAGTGGCATACAAGGAGTACTCAGTCTCCCAGTCCTGCAAGTTGGCCGCAGCGATCGCGGCAAGAACGACGTCTTCCGGAGTGCGGCCGGACTCGTCCGCGCGCGCAAGATTCGGATCATCGGGCGAGATGCCGTCGTCAATCGCGGCTACGACGTTCCGATGGCCAACATCCGAAGAAGTCTCGTCGGCCGGTGCTATGGCGCAGCCCGTGAGGATCATGGATAGAAGCAGGACGACGACAACAGACCGCATTCTGCACCCCCGCGCTTTCCCCGTGTTCCACCTAACGTATGAGCGCATCAGTAGCGCGCCGATGATTGACACCAAGTCTATCGCTTGCCGCGCATGCTGGATGCGCTGGTTAGAACGGACCCCGAACCCTATGCGACCGTCCACGGATGGATCTTCTTCAGCTCGTCTGCGAGCCGCTCATGCGCGACCTCGGTGTCGTAGGCCACCTGAGCACGCAGCCAGTAGCCGTCAGACAGCCCGAAGAAGCGGCACAGACGCAAGTCGGTGTCAGCTGTGACCGAACGACGCCCGGCGACGATCTCGCCGATACGGGTCGCAGGGACACCGATCTCCTTCGCAAGGCGGTACTGTGAGATGCCCATGGGAAGCAGGAACTCCTCGAGCAGCAGCTCGCCTGGGGTCACCGGTGCAAGTGTGGTCGCCATAGTCATCACCTCTAGTGGTAGTCCACAATCTCGACGTCTTCTGGTCCCGTGGCGGTCCACACGAAACACACCCGGTACTGGTCGTTGATGCAGATGCTGTGCTGTCCGGCGCGGGTACCCTTGAGCGCCTCAAGCCTGTTCCCCGGCGGAACCCTCAGGTCGTCGAGCCGACCGGCGATCTCGAGCTGGCGAAGCTTCCGCCGGGCGACCGATTCAAAGGCGACGAAGCGCTTTACGCGCTTGCCACCGGCCAGAGCCACAGTATCGGAGTCACGGAATGCGACGATCATGTGCCGATAGTAACGTCACGCGTACATAACGTCAAGCGTTACTACGACATGACGCGGCCCATGTGACGGATGCGGGGTCTCGTTCTAACGTATGAGCGCATCAGCTGCGTGTCTTCACTGTATTGCGCGCATCAACCTGACGCGCCCTTGCGCGTCAGGTTGATGCGCTGGTTAGGTGGGCACAACGCCAGACTACAGTCCGCCCGATCGTCCACGATATCCATGGTCATTCATGGAGTCGTACTCGCCACTCTTCGTGCCACCGGTCTGAGACACGTCATGGGTCTTGCCCTGATACCACCCGGCGAACTTCTCATCATCTCGAACGGCGCGTATGCGATCGAGCACGCGACCGATCATTATGAGCGAGCCCGCTATGGCCACGAGCAATAGAACGACGATCAGAGCGTCCACGGTATCCCCCCAACCGGCCTGCTCCGCCTAACGTATGAGCGCATCAGCTGCGCGCCCATCTTCTGCTTTCAGTCTATCGCTTGTCGCGTCTACTGGATGCGCTGGTTAGGCAACCTGCGGAGCGCCTATTCTCCCGTCCGAAGAAGGCGGACAATCGCTACAACAGCCATCGTAAGCAGCACTACAAACATCACGACGAAAGGCCAGTCTCCGGACTGAGCGAAGTAGCCTGGGCTGACTATCATCGTGTAGACGAGCAATCCGTACGCGACCAAAGCTAGGCTGCGACCCCATAGGCACCGTTTCAATAGCCCAACGCCAGCGCCAATAAGCACAATGGCCGTGATGGCTTCACCGACAAGATGGAACGCGATTCGGTACGGCTCACTCTGAAGCTCTGGGACTTGCCCAGTGGCCAAGAAGAATCCCCATTGCGCGATTATCAACACACCCACGATCAGCGCGTACCATGCGGGAAACACCAGTCCCATCACCTCCCTACGGTTTGCCTAACGTGTTTGGGCATCAGCTGCGGGCCCATCCCCTGCCGTTCAGTCTATCGCTTGTCGCGCCGGCTGGATGCGCTTGTTAGACCGATCACGCCGAGATGCGCAGCTTGAGTCCGAGCGAGCGAACCACCTTCTGCACGGTCCCGAACTCAGGGTTCCCGTCAGTCGACAGCGCCTTGTACAGGCTTTCACGGCCGAGACCGGTCTCGCGGGCGATCTCGGTCATGCCTTTTGCGCGCGCGACATCACCGAGCGCGGCGGCGAGCAGCGCCGGATCGTCCTCTCCGAGGGCAGCATCGAGGTATGCCGCGATATCCTCATCGCTCTCCAGGTAGCGGGTCGGGTCCCAGGGGCGGGTGTGCGTCTTTGTCGTAGACATGGAGACCTCCTTACAGATCGCGAGCGAGCTGCTTCGCCCGCTCGACGTCGCGCCTCTGGCTCGACTTATCGCCTCCGGCAAGCAGCACAATCAGCGTGTCGCCTGCTGCTTGATGTAGACGCGGTAGCCGGGCCCATACGTGATCCGAAGCTCGGAGACGCCCTCACCGACCGGCTTCACATCGCCACGGTTGCCGAGCGAGAGCCGACGGATCCGCGCGATGATGCGGAACCGCGCCTCGCGGTCGCGCAAACACTCGAACCACGACTCGCACTCGCCTGTCTGCCGAATCTCGACCATACGATGAGTGTATCCCATACGATACGCCGAAGCAAACACAGCGACCTGCGTTCCCTTCAGGGATTCGGTCTAACGCATGAGCGCATCAGCAGCGCGCCGATGCGCTTCCGATAAGTCTAGCGCTCCTGGCCGTCAGCTGGATGCGCTGGTTAGGCAACACCCACATCGAGGCCGGAATCCCGCGTGTTCATCTCCGTCTGGACGACCGCTAGCATCACGTCGGCGCTGACCTTCATGAACACGCTCGCTAGGTAGCCGAGGACAAAACCGCTGAGACCGAAGATCGCAAAGACGAGGAAGGCCGGTGCGGGTGCGAATTCCTGAAGGACAGAGGCAATGATCGCACCAACTGACGCGCCACCAACGGTCAGCAGGACAAGGATGACGGTTGCCAAGCCCTTGATGCTGCTCGCAAAGCGGACGATTGAATCAGGATTGTATCCGTACGCGATGCGGCGCGCGCGCTGTGCCGCCCCTCGCTGTTGAGCTGCATGCTGCGCGGCAACCTCTGCCTGGGCCGCCCGCTGCTGTGAAGCGAACTCCTGACGACTGTCGTTGAACTGCCTCGCCCAGTCGCGCACTGCGTCGGAGATCCAATTGACCTAGCCACCGCGGTCGTAGGCCGACAGCCGCTCGATGTTGGTTACGATCCCCCCGATTGAGAACTGTGCAGTGGATTCGTCATAGGTGATTGGTCGTCCGTCAGCGTCGGTACCTACATCCACGGCGTCCCCCAAGCGTTCGTGTTTGCCTAGCGCATGAGCGCATCAGCAGCGTGCCGATGCCTTCCATATCAGTCTACCTCGTGCGCGTCAGCTGGATGCGCTTGTTAAACGGCGCCTACTCTCCAGGTTCCTCCGGCAGTTGACGCGCATGCCAGACCGCGGTGATCCACACGGTGTCATCGACAACGCGGTGGAAGAAGCGATACGGCGGTACCGGCAACTCACGGTGTGGCAGATCCGGATACTCGGGGATCACGTGGCCCGAATACGGGTGTTTGCGCAGTTGTGCGATGACGGCCTCAGCGCGATGCATCACCGTGACGGCTCCTGCCGGATTCTTCGAGTGGATGTAGCGGAGCGCCTCGAGATACTGCCGGTCTGCCTGGGGCGTGAATCGCACGCGCATCGAGACTAGTCCGTCCCCAGCAGGGCGCGGGCTTCAGCCATGACGTCGTCTGCGTCGCGTCCGAGACCGGCCGCGATTTCAGCGTCACCGCGAGCGAGCACTCGCAGAAGCTCGATCTCATACTGGGTGCGTTCGTAGGCGTCTGCGCTCACGAGCACCGCCGAGGCACGACCACGCTGCGTGATGACGACCGGCTCGTCAGTAGCGATGACACGCTTGATGACGCCGGCGGTATCCTGACGCAAATCGGAGATGGGGATTATGGCGGGCAATGCACTCATTGGACGCACCTCCTAAGGTACAACCAATGGTACCACAGAATGCGCTGTGGCTAACGTGTATGCGCATCAGCAGAAGCCTTGCGCTTCTTTCAGTCTATCGCTTGCCGCGTCTGCTGGATGCGCTGGTTAGGCGTTTTCCCCGAAGTTAGGATCCATCAGGCGCTCGCTTCGCCAAACCCTGACGACGGTGATGAGTGCCTCGTCACGGCGATAGACGATTCGAAACGGCGGCATCTCAAGCTCGCGCAGCCAGGGTGTCTCGAACTCTGGCACGACCTTCCCGCTGTCAGGGAACACAGCAAGCTGCTCGACGCGCTCGAAGACCGCCCGAACGAGGCGCTTGCCGACCTCAGGCGCCAGCTGCGACGTGTACCAGCCGATGATCTCGAGCAGATCACCCTCTGCGGACTTCGCGAATTCGATCCGGAGCGGTGCGGCCATCAGGCGATTCCCAGACGAAGCTTCACGTCCTCGATCGAACTGACGCGTCCAGCCTCGATGTCCGCCAAGCCGGAGACGACCGCGCGCATGAACTCTCGCTCATCCTGGGCAGCCTCAAACTCAGAAAGCGCTTGCACGACGGCGACACCGCGTCCGTGGCTCGTCAGCAGTACCGGGCGACCGGTCTCGTCCACGCGGCGGACGACCTTGCCGGGATTAATCTTCATCTCGCCGAGAGGGACGACGTCTTCCGAGAACTTGACAGCGGTGCCCATAGGAGCCTCCTAACCACACCGGCATTCTGGTGCCGAGTATAGCACCTGCGGGAGACTCGAGGGAACACGCCTAACGTGTTTGCGCTTCACTCGCGTGCTTGCGCTCCCATTATGCGTCAACCATGCGCGAGTCGAGTGGAAGCGCGGGTTAGGCAGATGACGACGCCTCAGAACGAATCAGGGACAGCGCCAGTCAGTCGGAACCTGGCTGCGATTCCAGCCATTCATCGATCAGGCGTGCAATCTCATCGCGAGCACGGCGGAAGGCCGCGAGACGTTCATCATCCGACCCATAAACGACTGCCGGGTCGCTGATAGACCAGAAGAGCCTATGCCCACCGACCGGCCAGATCCGGGGACAGCTCTCCTCCGCGTGTGCACATACCGTGACGAGGTAGTTGATGTGCATCTTGCCGAGATACTCATCGACACCTTTGCTGCGTAGGCCCTCTGTCGAAATGCCAGCCTCCTTCAGCACGGCAATTGTCTCCGACCGCACTTCGCTGGGTTCGAGGCCCGCGCTGTGAACCTCGAAACTGTCGCCGCTGCGCTGCCGCAGAATCGCCTCTGCCATCTGGCTGCGAGCAGTATTACCGGTACACAGGAAGAGTACACGTGGGAGATGCATCGTCTGGTCCCTCCGTCGCCTGCGGGCAGACAGATCATCTAGCAAGTGGGCGTCCAAATGACGAGATGCAACGAAGAGTCAACGCGGCTCAGCGCACCATTCTGCCTAACGTGTTTGCGCATCAGCAGCGCGCCGATACCTCACAGTGTAGCCGAGCGCTCCGGCGCGTCAGCTGGAAGCGCTTGTTGGGCAGCGAGCCGAAACCCGAACCAACGGTAGCTTCACCACTGGTGCCACACGGATGCAAGCACGGCGTGTAGTATCGCTGCACCCGCCATCACCCACGCCAAGGTCGGTTGCCCGACGCGGTACAGCGCGAACGCGGCGAGGAAGGACAGCAGAAGCGACAGGAGTACCCCAGGCACCATTTTGAGGCGGTGAGCCGCCTTTGGCGCCAGCAGGTAGCCCCACAAGGCTGCAGTAGCCAACGGCAGCACGATCGCGAACACCCAGCGAAGCAGCGGTGGTCGAGAGACCGGAACCCGAAGAAGCCAAACGTCGCCAACATGGCTAACTCAAGGGCAAACGCCAGCGCCAGATTCAGATTAGCTGCCGCACCCACTGCCGTCTCCTCCCCCGAACGAACGACGGGGCTTGCGAGCGCGCGCCCCACGTCTGCCCAACGTATCTGCGCATCAGCAGCGAACGAGCGGCCACCTGTCAGCCTAGCGCGTGCGCGAGTCGGCTGGAAGCGCGGGTTAGGTGGCGCACCGCGCTGCTTCCTCAGTCCAGGGAGAAGGCAAGCAGATTGGGGCTGAACCGTTCACCGTCCCAGGTGACCTTTGCCGTCGCGCTGTAGCCTGTACTGGCTGTGACGGTTACCCGGTACTCGCCCTTGGCGTCCTTGGGGTCGTAGTACTCCGATTGGGTGAGCTGCCTGTTGAAGTTCTCGAAGCCGAACGGATAATCGCCGTATTTCTTCTCGCCACTGCCGAGCACGCCCGCCTCGGCTGTGTCCTCAATCTCGTCGTACCAGCCGTTGCGCTCGTTCTCGACGCGCACCTGACACTGCGACGCTTCGCTCTTCCCGTAGTTGACACGCACCGAAAGGACTTGGCCGGAAGCGAGCGTCTGATCAGGCTCGGCCTGATACTCCTTCTGCGCGGCATCCTGGATGACATCCTCATGCTGAATCCAGGTCGATGAGCCGTTGCCCATGTACTCCTCGAATACCTGCTCGAGCATACAGCCCATCAACAACATCGATATCGCCATCATGCCGGCGGCGATGATCACGCGGTGCCTGGTTGCTCCTGCCATGAAACGCTCCCCCTTGTCGTCCACCTAACGTATGAGCTCATCAGCAGCGCGCCCTCGCTGTACTTCGCGAAGCGACTGGCGCGCTCCTGCGCGCCTGCTGGATGCGCTGGTTAGAACGCCCGCGCCTATGCGGTCAGCTGCACCCTTAGCCGTTTACCAATTGCGCTGGCCGCACGCTCGAGTGTGACGAGCGTGACCGACGGGTTGGAAGGATCGAGTAGGCGCTCCACCGAAGAGCGGCTGGTATTCATGCGGCGCGCAAGCTCGGACTGCGAGATGTTGGCGCGCTCCATCTCCTGCGCCAACTGGTAAGCGATGACGCGCTTGGTCGCGACGGCCTCCGCCTCGTCGAGGACACCCTCATCACAGAGGAAGTCATCGAAGTCGCTTCCCATATGCTTCTTGTCCACCGTGTTCACTCCCTTCGCAGATCCGCCATCCGTTGCTGCGCGGTCTTAAGATCGGATGCGGGCGTCTTCTGGGACTTCTTCACAAAGCCATGCAGCAGGACCATGACCGGTCCTTCAACCGTGAAGAGCACCCGTGCGATGCCCGCCGCGATGTGCGAGCGGACCTCCCACAGACCCGGCTCGAGCTTGCGGATGAGCGGCATCCCGAGCGGCCAGCCGTACTGCGCCGTCTGATATCCTCACCCACTGCCCGCCGGTCATCCTTTGTGAGTCCAAGCAGCCACTCCCTCACCGGCTCGGTGCCGGATGCGGTGCAGTAGAACCGCACTGAGAGGATGGGCTTCCTGTCATGGGACTCACTCATGAAACGAGTGTACCACAATTGGTACATTTGAAAACCCCGAACGCCGGAGAGTGGAGACGTCCCAAGAGGTCACGCTAACGTACGTGTTTGCGCTTCAGCCGCGAACGAGCGGCCTGACCTCAGCCTAGCGCTACCGTGAGTCGGCTGGAAGCGCAGGTTCGACGCGCCGGCTGCAAGGCAATCAAGCGTCCAGGTTGCCGGCGGCGCTACTCATGTTTGGCGAACGCCGCCTTGAGGGCGACCTTCTGCGAGTACTCGATCGATCCGTACTGGAACAGTCTGACCGCGATGCGGAAGATGATGGAGCTGAGAACGAACAGCTCGACAATGACGATCGTCGCCTCCATCGCACCGAGGGTTCCCAGAGCGTTGCGGATCATCGCCGTGGGCGCCGCAGTGTACGGGAAGTAGGTCAGGATCTGCACAACGAAGGATTCCGGGTTCGACAACACGAGCGCGCCTACCCACAGCGGGGCGAACGACACGATCGACACCGGAGCGGCAATCGCACCCGCATCCCGCGCGGTCGGCATGATCGCGCTGGCCGCCGCCAACGTCGTCGTGACCAAAGAGAATCCGCCCACGAGGAGGAGCGCGCCCACGAGCATCGGCCAAGGCTCGAAGCTCAAGGACGCAAGATCTACGTAGGGCAGTCTGAGCTCCTCCCGGAAGAACAGGTAGCCGACGAGGACCGGAAGCGAGATCGCCACCATCTGAATCGCACCGACCATGAACAGCGACACGACCTTGCCGGAGACCATTGTCGTCGGATTCATCGTTGTCAGGATCATTTCGGAGACCCTGTTCTCCTTCTCCTCGAGGAGGCTGGTCGCCATCAGGTTTCCCATGAGCAGAATGCTCGCGTAGAAGGCAAGCAAGATTAGGAGTGGCGGGATAACCTCGGCGAGGCCGGCCGACTCGCGGCCCTCCTTGAAGGTCGTCGAGGACACCTGGAAGTCACCACGAACGAGCGTGGCGAGCGACTGGTCGTCGAGGGCCGCTTGGGCGCTCGCGATCAGGACCTCGGATGCAATGGCTGCATACTTGCCGTTCGCGAAGATGCCTGCCTCCGCCGCATAGACCTTCGTCGGCTCTTCGGCGGGATTCGTCGGATACGCGAAGTGAGCGTCGAGGCTACCGGCCTGCACGTCAGCGATCGACTTCTCGTCGTCGGTCACAGAAATGCCGCCGAAAGCCTCGGCCACGGCCGGAATCACGTACTCGGAGGCGTCGCTATACGTGAAGGTGAACTGTGCGCGTGCCTGTTGGTCCGCTCCCGCGGCCGCAGACGTGTTGGACACCACGATTAGTGCGATCACCGCGCCCATGATGACGGGAACGACCAGCGTGGCGATCCAGAAGCCGGTCTTCGAGAGCGTGCGTTTGACCTCGAACGAGACGATGGTGCCCATGTTGTGTCGCGCCATCGTCTACACCTCGTCCGGTTCGTCGTGGCCACCGTAGACTCTCACGAAGATGTCGTCCATCGACGGTCGGCCCGTGGCGAAGCTGCGCACCCTCACGCCGGCCTGAACCAGATCCCGAAGTACCGCGGCCTCGTCCACGCTTTCATCGAGGTCGAGCTCGGCATAATTGTTCTCGCGTCGCATCACGCGGTAGCGGGGTGAGTCCGGAATGTCTCCAGTGAAGGCTACCTTCGCCGTCGTGCCGCCGTACTGCGCCTGAACCTCGGAGATGGTCCCGTAGGCCTCGGCGACTCCGTTCTTGAGCAGAAGCACGCGATCGCAGAGCCGTTCGACCTCGTCCATCTGATGGGTCACCATCAGCACGGTGGCCCCCGCGTGCCGCCGCTCCTCGATGATGCCCAGGAGAAGCCGCCTGTTCACAGGATCGAACCCCTTGGTAGGCTCGTCCAAGATGAGCAACTCCGGCTCGCCCATGATCGTCACACCGAGCTGAACCTTCTGCTGCTCACCGCCTGACAGCTTGTCCACGCGCACCTTCGCCCTGTCCGCGAGGTCCACCCGCTCCAGGTACTCCATCGACCACGACGCTGCGGCGTGCTTGCCGAGACCCTTGAGCCGACCGAAGTAGGTCATCACGGTGATGACCGACTCCTTCTTGTAAAGCCCTCGCTCTTCGGGCAGGTAGCCAAGGTTGCTTCCGAGCGCAGGCTCGAACCGCCGACCGTTCACGAGCAACTCTCCCGCAGTCGGCTGGTAGATGCCGAGGAGCGCGCGGATGGTGGTGGTCTTGCCGGAACCGTTCGCGCCGAGGAACCCGAACGTCTCGCCGCGCTCCACATCGAACGACAGGTCACGAAGAACGGCATGCCCGTCGAAGTCCATGCGGAAGCCGCGAATGCGGACGATGGGTTCGCTCCGGTCCTCGCTCACGGTGCTAACCGCCCCAGACACGTTCAAAGATGACGCCATGGGAGTCTCGTCCTCCAATGTGCACACTCGGCCGCGTCGAACGTATTTCGGCTTGAGCAGACGCTTTGCGCTTCTTTCAGTCTATCGCTCCTGGCGTTCTACTGGATGCGCTGGTTGGGCCAGGCCCGAGTGCAGCTCATCTGCGTCGATGAGCTCGCTGCCACGCCTGACCGTGAGGATTTCGACCGTATCCCCCACGTCGTAGAAGACACGATAGGACTCGAAGATAAGTTCGCGCGCATCATCTGCGTCCACGTCACGGGCGGGCTTGCCGCTGAGCGGGAACGCCGCGAGCTGCGAGTCAACATGGGCGAAGATCCGCTCGACCCACTCGCGTGCGGCGGCGGAGCTGTCTTGAGCGATGTAGGTCGCGATCTCGACCACGCGGTCGATGGCGCGCGGTGACCAGACGACGCGCATCCTAGGCAAGCCTGCCGAGTACCTGCGCCTTGGCCTCGTCATGCACGATGCCCTCGCCCGCGGCAAGCTGCGCACGTGCGGCGGCGATGTCATCGATAGTCTCGAGCCGCTCGCGCATCGCTGCATACTCCGCGATGTCGACGACGACCACGGAGCCACGGCCGTGCTGCGTGAGCACGAGCGGACGCCTGGTGTCATTCACGTGCTTGATGAACGACGCGATCTCAGCGCGAAACTCCGAGAGGGGCCGGATGTCCTCATCAAGCTTGAGTGGGCGCATAATGTCGCTCCTTGTACGCTAGGATGTACAACTTGTAGTATACCCTTGCTCAGAGCCACGACAAGGCCTAGGTGCCTCGGCCTAACGTGTTTGCGCATCAGCAGACGCTTTGCGCTTCGTTCATTCTATCGCTCCCAGCGTTCTGCTGGATGCGCTGGTTAGGCGTGTACGCCTGAAGATGACACCGCGAGAAATCCAATGCGCGAGGCAGACGGTGGCCACAGACCAGAAGACAACCAGCAACAGCCCGCCAAGCCATCCCGACGGAGATAGCGCATCACGCAGCTGCTCAAGCAGCGGGTCGACCAGCTGAATGAAGAAGTTCGCCGCACCAATGGAAGCAACCGCGGCTACCGCTGCGGCAAGGAACCTCGTAAGACCCTGGACGCCATTCCATCCTGCTACGAGCAACGCTGCAAGAAGGTGCGTTACGACCATGAGGAGAAGGGGCAAGCCGATCGATGCAGCAAAAGAAAGGCGCATAGCAGGGTTCGCAGCACCGACGGCTGCCGTCCCGCGCGCCACAGCGGAGTTCAGCACGACGAGACCGAGCATCACTGCAAAGTGCTTCAGCCTCATCGATCCCCCCAAGCCCACCATGATCCGCACTACGCCTAACGTGTTTGCGCATCAGCAGACGCTTTGCGCTTCGTTCATTCTATCGCTCCCAGCGTTCTGCTGGATGCGCTGGTTAGGCAGGAGCAGCAGCGCTACTCCGAGGTCGACGGCATACGAACCAGCCGGTCTCCGACCACGAAGCCGCTGGATACCTCGACCTCAACCTCTCCAACCAGGACGGCATCCCCACTCGAGCTCTCGAGTTCGACTACGTACACCGGCCCGGACTCATCTGATGAATCGGAGATGCCCTCTCTGACCGAGGTCACACGGGCATCGTTGATGAACTCAGGAAAGACATCATGTAGGTACACCGCAACGGCCAAATCCACTTCCTCAGGCGAGTCAATTGGGAGAACGATATGGTCCAGGCGACTCGAGACGTACGCATCCTTGAGGGGACGCTCGAGGGTTCCACCCTCACTACACCCCGCGAGGATCATTGCACCCAAGACGATGCAGGACGCGGTAACGAGCAGGCGTGCGGATCGCGAAGCTGTCATGCCCATGCGCGTGATGTCCCCCTATTTGGCCGAACAACAGAGAAGCGCGAGCAAACGATCTGAGGTCTCCCTGCCTAACGTGAGTGGGCGTCAGCAGCGCGCCCATCTTCTTCCACTCATTCTAGCGCTTGCCGCGTCTGCTGGACGCCCTTGTTAGGCGG
>JAFGVD010000011.1 GCA_016938135.1 Coriobacteriia bacterium | reverse complement strand
TGCGACAACTTGCCCGCGTCAGCTGGAAACCGGGGGCAGGCGCTTGCCGTTGCGATCGATCAGATCCCACATCGCCCGCGCGACCTGCTCGGCGAGACGCCGCTCGACCTGCTGTGCGCTCTCACCCTCAAACGGCACGGGCGGGTGGATGGGTTCTCCGACGAAGTAGGTGACCCGGCATGGCAGCGGAAAAGCGACAGCCACCGAGAGCGGAAGCGGCACGGGGATGATGCCGATGGCCAGCGGATTGCGGTACCCGGAGTACTGTGGGCCGAGCCGCAGTACGTGCTGAAAGAGCAGTCTGCCGAGAATCCGTCCGCTGGAGACGAAGACGAAGCCGCTGTTCACGCCCACGCCTGCCACGGGGACGACGGGCACCCCGGCGCGGATCGCGACAGCGGCAAAGCCCGAGCGGCCCTCCCAGTCGATGTGTTCGCGCCCGAAACGCCCACCCGTGATCTCACGGACACCGCCCGGGTAAGTGAGTACCATCTCCCCCTGCTCGAGTAGATCCGCGGCGTTCTCCCGGGTTCCGTCGACCGCGCCCGCCAGAGTGAACACACGGTCTGTCACCGGCAGTCTGAACCACATGTGGTCCGCCAGCATGCGCACCAGTCGGCCCCGCGAGCGAAGAACGAGACGAATCAAGAGGAACGAGTCGAAGTCCAGGCGCCCGTGATTGCTGACGAGAACGGCCCCTCCCGCAGCAGGGATGCGATCAGCACCGTGAATAGCGGCGCGATGATACAACCGCCGGGGATTCAGGGAAGTCAGCATCCGGCCGGCCCGCCGATCGTCCACACAGCCTCCCGTCCGATGCGCCTGGCGCCTGTGTGCTTCAGCCGCGCACCGAAGCCCCCTCTTCGTAGTCCGAACACTGGTGAAAGTGCCTGTCAGACACCCTTCGGCGACCTCACCAGAATGACGATGCATGCCACAGCGAGCGCTAGAAGTGCTGCGAACATCGCCACAAAGGGCCACTGGCCCAGCTGCGCGAAGTATCCCGGGCTGACGATGGTCGTGTAGATCAGGGCGCCGAACGCGACAAGCGCGAGGTCTCGTGCCCAGGTCCGTTCGCGGAGCAGTGCGACGCCGGCCACGAGTAGCAGAACGGCCGTCGTACCCTCTGCCACGAGGTGGAAGGCTATCCGCAGAGGCTCGGACTGTAGCTCCGGGACCTGCCCAGCCGCGATAGAGAAGCCCCATTGCGCGAGCATGAGTGCCCCGACGATAACCGCATACCAGCCTGGAAATGCCACGCTTGCCCCCAATGGTGTGTCTAGGGTGTCAGGCATGGTCGACAAACCGACCACGCGGCGTTCCAAGCCGAGGATACCTCACATCGCCGGTTCGTACGCGTAGATGCCCTTGTCGGACCTACATTCCACCGACATCCAAGTCAGGAGAGCAGCACACCCTTCGAAGCGAGCAACTGGAGAAGCGGCAGACTCGCGTCGATCAAGAAGTGCAGGCCCATCAGATACGGCAAAGCCGTGGGGCGACGGTCAACGATGAAACCTGTCCACAGCGCGAACGGCAGGAACTTGAGGGCCAGCCATAAGTCGTAGCGCCAGTCCAGTTGGAATGCAAAGAACATGTGCTGGGCAGACAGAGCTGCGCCCACGATCCCAATCACCGCCCACCGGCCGAGTCCGGAAGCGCGAAGCCGCGGGGCGACGTATCCCCAGTACGTAGGCAGCTCAGCGAGCGCTTGCGTGGCCGGCATCAGCAGGAAGAGCGGGTAGACCGCCAGTAGCGGAAGAGCCTGGAACAGCAGCCCGTTCGGGTAAGCGGCGTCCCCCCATAGTGCGCCAGCGAGATACGTGCCGGGCAACATGGCGAACACCGCGGTGCCCACCGAGAAGATGAGTGCCCACAGCAGGTCACCCTTCCAGGTCGACCGGCTGGCGAAGTAGATGTCGCGGAGCCGCAAGCCTTCAAGGCGACCAAACCGCACCATGAGTGCGATGCAGGCGACGTTCGCAGCGGTCGCGAACCAGAGCCACCATGCCGCCGAGGATGCGACGGCATCCGGACGGCCGGTGATAGCGAAGACGACCGCAAGGCCGAGGAGCAGCCCGAACGAGAGCGCGGAGCGCAACGCCAGCATGCCCCATACGCGCCGCATCGGGATGCGCCGGCCCACAACCAGCGGCTCAAGTGCAACTGACGACTTCGGTCCGCTCGCGCCTTCGGGAAAATGCCCTCCCCTCGTTGGACCCAACGTGTTTGCGCATCAACCGCAGCTGAGCGGCCACATGTCAGCCTAGCGCGTGCGTGAGTCGACTGGAAGCACTTGTGAGAGAGCGCTCCCTCGCCGAGGATGGACCAGTCAAGATGCGCGGCTGTGGAGGTTCCCATGCAGACGAACTACCAGCAGATCGTGGCGGCCCAGGACGACGACGGGACGCCGGTCACCGAGCTCATCGCCCGCTACCGCGCTGGGCACGAACTGCTGCACAGATCGCTGCAAGGCCTCGATGAGTCGCAGCTGGACTCTCGCCCTGTACCGGGGAAGCTGAGCTCGCGGGAGGTCCTTGCCCACATAGCAGACTGCGAGCAGTTCTACGCCGACCGCATGAAGCGCACGATCGCGATGGACCGACCGCTGCTTCTAGCCGCAGACGGGTGGCTGTACCCCGAACACCTGCACTATTGGAGGCGTGAAGTGCAGCTCGATCTGGAACTGGTTCGTACCACGCGTGCGCAGATGGCGCACGACCTTGACGCGCTGGACTCCGACGCCTGGGCTCGAGTGGCGGTCCACGCAGAGACGGGACTGGTGACCTTGCGACAGTTGCTGCTGCATGCGATCCGACACCTGGAGTGGCATGTCGAGACGATCGCCGAGAAGCGCGCTGCGATGATGGTGGAGCGATAGAAGCAGCTCGCTGCAGCACATCCATGGCGGCTAGTGCCTTGTCGTGGCCGAGGATACCTCACGCGCCTCGCTGTCTGGTTGACGCACGGGTTCGGCGCACCCCATGCCGAGCAGACAATCGGTGCCAGGACTCTCCAGAGAATCGATGCCGGGCCGGGTCACCGCCTCTATCCACACCGGCCCATCCTCCAGGCAAGCCGTGCACGGTTCGTGGTCACGCTTCTGCGGCCCCCATCACGCGACTCTCACTTCTCAGATGGTAGGCCAGGAAGCCGCCCCCTATGACCGCATACACGATCGAAAGCACCACATAGAAGTCGATGCCGACTACCAAGAAACCGTAGAGGAAATTGAAGCACAGGTGCAGCCAGATCGCGTTGAACAGGTTGTCGCTCCTCTCAAGCACCACATTCATGATGAGCGTTAATCCTGTCATGACGATGACGTTCGCGACGATGTACGTGATGAGCGCGAGCCCCTGGAAATCGGAGTCTATGAACCACAAGACGGCATGCCAGAACGCCCAGACCACACCCAAGAGCAAGGAACCCTTCACGAATCCGTAGTGCTTGTTCAGTTCGACACGCAGGTAGCCTCTCCACCCGGATTCTTCACCGGTCGGGCCGGATAGGAGCGACAGCACGAAGGTGAGGGGCAGGGCGTAGGCGCTCGGGCGGAAGAACGAAGTCAACGCCTGTCCCTCGGCAACCGCGAGAATCCATACCGGTAGCAGGACCCCGCCCATGACAGCGATCGTGCTGAAGAACAGCCAGTCGAATCGCAGCTTCGGCCCGAATGCCTTGCGGTAGAACTCCGTGATGGTCATCCCCGGCCTCAGCCTGGGGAACATGAGCAGGAGTGCGAACGTCGGCGACCAGGCGCACAGGTTCGCGATCCAACGCATCGTCAACGGGGATACTTCCAACACCATCGAGGCCGTTCCCCCTATTGCGAGCACCATGATCCAGAACAGACCATATGCGACCATCACGTACTTCCACATCACATGCATGCCGCTCTTCTTCACACTGACCTCCTAGAAACCGATCTCCGTCAGCCACGCCATGAGTCGCTCCTCGCGATCCTTCAACTCCTCTGAAGCCCCACGGTATTCCCCCGCCTCGAACTCCCCCGCGATCTTGCCATCGAGCAGGAACAGGACGCGCTGTGTTCTGGCGGCGACTTTGATGTCGTGCGTGACCAACATGATGGTCGTCCCGTTCCGATGAATCTCGGCGAGCAGGCGCATGATCTCGTCGGCTGCGCTGGAGTTCAGAGCACCGGTCGGCTCATCGCCGAATAAGACCTTCGGGTCGTTCATAAGCGCACGGCAGATACCGACGCGCTGAAGCTGCCCGCCCGAGGCTTGCGTGATGTCGCGATCCGCCAGCTCAGCGATGCCGGCTCTCTCCAGGAGCGTCATCGCCCGCTGCTTGATCGAGTCGACATCGCGCCTGTTGTCATGCATCGACGCGAGGATGACGTTGTCGAGGATGTTCAGGTTGCTGAGCAGCGTCGGCTGCTGGAACACGAACCCCATGTCAGCTCGTCGCAGATCAGCGAGATCGTTCTCGCTCAGGGTCGAGAGATCCCGGCCGTCAAATAGGACCTGCCCTCCGTCCAGGCGATCCATGCCGCTCAGCGTGAACATGAGCGTCGACTTGCCCGAACCCGAAGGGCCCATCACCGAAACGAACTCGCCCTCGCGGATCTCGACGGACGCACCGTCGAGCACATTGCGCCGCTCATCTCCCGCGCCGAACGCCTTCACGATACCTGTGGCTGTGATGATCATCTTGATGGCTCTACTCCTTGATGTTGTCCGCTATGGTCGTCATCTTCACGCCGAGTGTTCCGAAGTGCGTTGCCGCGAGAACCGCGACCGCGATCAGCAGCGGGGACAGCACGTAGGCCGCAACCGGGTCGACGACGAAGCCGAACGATGAGCCGCCGAACTGGGCGATCACCTGACCCGCAAGGGCCTCGCCCACCGTGTTCGCAAGCAGGGTTCCCGAGACGACGCCTGTGGCCACGACGAGAACCGAGCGCGCGGCGTACTGCCGTCTGATGTCTGCGTTCCTGAAGCCGAGCGCCTTCATCGTGGCAATCGAGTGCCGGTCCTTGGCGACCAGCATCTTCATGAACAGAAGCGTAATCAGCACGCTGATGATGAGCGCGACCGCGATGGAGACTCCCGATGCGAGTCCCACAGAGCGTATCGTGCCCCCGTACGTCTGGGCCGCGAACTCGTCGACCGAGGAGACCTTCGCGAAGGCGAACCTCTCCCCGTATTCGGCGATCTTGTCTTCAAGGATCGAACCGCTCGCCAGCTCGACATTGATGACGCCCCACATGACCTCGGCCGATGGATCGTCGAACGCGGCCTTCGCGGTCTTGCCTCCTTGCGTCACATCGGAGTACACGCCGGTGACGGTGAGGCTCCTCGCCTCTCCCCCAACCAGCACGGTCAGGGTGTCGCCCGTGGACTTCCCCAGCTCGTCTGCGTTCATGACGGACAGTGCGATCTCATCGTCTGCGGCTGGTGCCCTACCCTGCGAATAGACGAGCGGGAACACCGAGTGGTCACCCAGCTCGACCTTGATCCGCTCATCCGTACCGTCATCCGTCCTCACGTTGAATGCCCGCGTGAGGAGCATGGAGATCCTGGAGACCGAGGGGTCGTCTTCCAGCGCCGCGGAGACAGCGGCTGTCTTCGCGGCGATGTCGTCGGTCTGTTGAACGTCCAGGCGCATGTCAGAGTCCGCGGCACCCATGTAGGAGATGAAGCTCGGTGAGGCGATCGTGTTGTAGAGGTTCTGCGGTACCACGACGATGAAGGCCGCTGCCACGAGCACCATGAGCATGGTGACGTAGAGCTTCTTTCGCGCAAGAACGTCCTTGACGCCCAGGAACACGTTCGTATCGAGCAGCCGGTTGTCGCCCAGGCGGAACCGCCGTGCGCTGGGAGGCTGGTCCTGGGACTTGCCGAACCTGATAGCCTCGGTCGCCGATATCGTTCGAAAGCGGTTGAGCACGCGATTCACGTAGGCCACGATGGCGAGTAACACGATCGCGACCCCCGCCGTTCCGACGACGACCGCCAGCGTCGAGCCTTCCGGTTCGCCCATGTAGAGGCGGATGTTCTCAAGAACCATGCTGCGGAAGGCGAACGAGAGAGCAAGTCCCAATAGAGCGCCCGTGGCAGCGACTGCGATGTACTTCGCAAGGTAGATCCGCTTGATATCGGTAAGACGAATGCCAATCGCCTTCATGACGCCGATCTCGCTGTAGTCCTCTTCGATCTTCGCGAGCAGGGTGAACCTGATGCACAGGAAAGCGATGACCACGACCAGGCTGGTGACCAGCAGAATGACGGCGATCATCAGTCCGTCTGAGATGGCGTTGAGGGTTCTGAAGAGGGGGTACGTGAGGGTCGGCCCGTTGGCCTCGAGTCCGGCATCGGCATAGGCGGCCTCGAACGCGCCAAGTGCCGAAAGGTCATCGAGCCGGAACTCGATCAGGTACTCGATGCTGCCGTAGCTACGGATTGCCGCGTAGTCACTGGGACTCACGAGGAACCGCTTCGACGATGAGAGCAGCGAGTTCATCTGAGAGTCACGGACGAAGCCTGCGACGGTGAGCTTCTTCCCGGCCACGTCGACCCGGTCGCCCATCCCCGCGAGCCCCTCCTGCATGTAGGCGATCGGGACGTAGACCTCGCCATTCGCGACCTTGATGACGTCGCCATTCAAGTCCAGAAGCAGGTCGAAGTTCTCGTTTTGCACCGAGAAACCGTTGTCCTGGACGCTTCCGGCCAAAGACCTGCCTTCGAAGGCGATCCTCGCGCCGTCGATGTTGAGGAACTCGACTACCTGGTGGTCCTCGACTTCACTCCGCTCGGTGGCGAACGCCGCGAGCCTATCCAGGTCGACCTCGCCTGCGTGCATCTGCGTGAAGTGAGGCGTCTTGGCCTGTGTCATGAGGGTGTCGATGGCAGCCGGAAGACTCACCACGAGGATTGCGGCGAGCGAGAGAAGCGTGGCCGCAGCAGCCACGAACAGCATCGTGATCAGCGTCGTCGTCTTGCTGCGCAGGAAGTCGTTGCGGATCATACTGAAGTACATCTGCACCGTAGCCTTTCTATCTCGTGCCGCGAAACTGATCACCGCTGCCTGGCGAAACCCCGGCAAGGCGCTTGGAAGGCCCGACTTGCCGTTCTGTTTCGTACAGCGTACTATTCACTTGAATGACTCGTCAATCGGTTGGAGAGAATCTCTTTGAACGGCTTTCTCCTGCTCCCGCCGCGTGTAATCGGCCGAAGGTGATCACGTGACCCCACGAAGAGCCAACACCCCGACGATGACCCGCGATCAAATAGTCGCAGCAGCGCTTCGCCTCGTGGATCGCGATGGTCTCGAGGCGCTGTCGATGCGCAACCTCGCGCGCGAGGTGGGCGCGGGCGTGATGTCGCTGTACTACCACGTCGAAGACAAGTCGGCGCTCTACGACCTCGTCCTTGATGCGATTCTGGGCGGAATCGATCTTACGATCGCCGATTCGGATGCTCCGGCGACAGAGCGTATCGAGCAGATGGCCCGCGCGTACCGAACGGCTCTCCTCGAGCATCCGCACGCGGCATCCCTGGTGGCGCAGAAACCGCTGCGCACGCCCACGCAGTTGCGCCCTGTCGAGGTGATGCTCGGGGTGCTGCTGGATGCGGGACTCTCGCCTTGCTGCGCCCTGCAGGCGGTCAACGTGCTTGGCCAGTTCGTCATCGGCACCACGACCATGTACGTGAACCATCTGATCGATTCGGAGTACCACGACGACCGTGTCAAACCCGACCCGACCGAGTTCCCGAATCTGATGTCGGTGTTCTCTTCGACTCCCGGACCCGACTGGGATGCCGACTTCGACGCGGGACTTGCAGCGCTCGTGAACCATTTCGTCGGTAGCCACACATCGAACGGTGGTTCTTCGCAACGCGCGTGACAGACCGAGATCCGGTCTGCATGTACGTGCCCGACACCTCTCCTGTTCTACAAGGCCTCTTGACGCCACCGAATAGAGCAATTACTCTACTCTCAGAATAGAGCAAATGCTCTACACGTGAACCGAGGAGGGCTCCTGATGAAGGAAGAGGACGGCACCATGACGAGACGAGACTTCGTGAAGGCCGCGGCTGGGGCAGCAGCGGTAGCTGCAGTGGCAGGAACCGGCAGCATCATGATATGGGACCGGACGACGCAGCCGGAAGGCCCGGTCGAGGCATGGAACGCGGCAACCGGAATCGACCGGATCCTGCTGGCGGCCACGATGGCGCCCAGCTCCCACAACACACAGCCGTGGCGGTTCCGTGCAGACCCCGAGGGCATCGATGTCCTGGCCGACATGGACAGAACCATGGGTAAGGCCGACCCGCGCCTTCGTGAGCTGCACGTCTCACTCGGTTGCGCGCTCGAGAACGCCGTGATCGCGGCCGCCAGCGCCGGTACGCCCGTGGTTGCCGATCAGGTGTCCGGCACTCCGAGCGGCCGTCTCACAAGGCTGCGGTTCGCTGCGCAGGGCTCCGGGGCCGACGCGAACGCGGACCTTGCAGACGCCATACCCCTGCGGCGCACCAACCGCGGTCCGTTCGACGAGGCGCGTACGGTCGCCCCCTCCGAACTCACCGCGCTGGACTCGCTCGCCTCTGAGAACGTGCGCGTGGTGTGGCTGACGGACCCTGTGGCCCGAGCGCGGTTCGCCGACCTGAGCATGACTGCGACCGAGGCGCACATCGCTGACGCAGAGATCCAGCGCGACAGTCATCGCTGGTATCGCATGAGCCGCCCAGACGCCGAGAAGTATCGCGATGGGATCACAGTGTCCGGGGCGAATCTGCCTGGTGCCATCGGTCTCATCATGGGACTCTTCCCTCCCTCGCCGGACTCGTTCGACGCGGGCTGGGCCAAGGCCACTCGCGACACTCACTGCGGCACGGCACCGGCCTTCGGCATGCTCGTCGTCGAGAACGCCGGCGACAAGAGCGCATGGGTCGAGGCCGGACGCACCTATGAGCGTATCCAGCTTGCCGGGGCCATGAGGGGCATCTCGACGCACCCGATCTCACAGGCACTCGCGATCCGAGACCGCGAAGTCGTCGCTGGCTCGCCCGAGGTCTACTCGGCGGGCCTTACAGAGCTGGGTGGCGCCGGCGAAGTCGTCCTTGCGTTCCGCATTGGGTATCCGACACGGGAACAGCCGCCGAGCATGCGGCGCGCTCCCGTCGTCGTGCAAGCGTAGCAGCCCGTTGACCAGCTGGAGTAGTGCAATCACTCTACACGTAGGAGCGCATCCGGAGACCGGGAGGACACAGTGGCCCGCCGAAGCACCAAGGAACACATCGTGGACGTGGCGATTGCGCTGTTCAACGAACGAGGCACCGCCGCAGTGAGCACGAACCACATCGCGGAAGCCGCCGGCATAAGCCCGGGCAACCTCTACTACCACTTCCGCAACAAGGAGGAGATCATCTTGCAGGCGTACGAGCGGGCGCTGTGCGCGTACGACCAGGCCTGGGCAAACGCCGGTACCGCGCCCCCATCGCCGCACACGATCCTGGAGTTGCTTGAGGAGACGTTTGGCGCACAGTGGCGGTACCGGTTCTTGCAGCGCGAGATGTCGTGGCTCGTACAGACGAACGAGGCCTTGAGAGTGCGGTATCGTGACGTCATGCACAGGCGACTCGCGTACTACCACGGCCTCATCAGGGCGTGGATCGCTGCTGGGGTTTGCCGGCCTTTGCCCGACGACCAACTCGACGACCTCGTGCTCGCGAGCTGGGTCGTCGGAGAGCAATGGCTCACCTACCTCGAAGCGATGGGTGAAGCGACGGACGAGCAAGCCATACGCCGTGGCGGGCGCCTCATCCTTGAGGTGTTCCGGCCCCACTTGATCGATCTCCAAGGGCACTCTTCGGTGGCGGCGGAAGGCCCTCCGTCATGAAGTACGCACTCGCTGCACTGCTGGCCGCGAGCGGGTTAGTCTCAGTCCTCGGCTTCGCGAAGGCGTTCTACCTGGCGTAACTAGCCGATATCGCGCCCCATGGGCGCTCTGTGGCTTGCCGCGGCGATCCTGATCGCGGTCGCGGCCGTGATGCTGATCGTGGGGCCGCGTCAGCTGGAAGCGTCTGCTAGACCTCACTCGCCAGACCTCTCGCACGGGAGTACTGTCATGCATATTACCTTGACAGACATAGTACTATGCGTCATGTTGCTTCCAGAAGGAGGTGCGGGGCATGGGTGAGACACCGATCAGCAGCGATCTCATCAGAGGTCACATCGACACCATAGTGCTTGGCCTCTTGAGTACCAGCGACCGGTACGGCTACGACATCTGCAAGCAGGTATCGCTTCTATCGGACGGCGAGTACGAGCTCAAGGAACCGACTTTGTACTCAGCCGCACGACGCCTGGAGGGGCAAGGACTCATCCGCTCCTACTGGGGCGAGGAATCTCAGGGGGGCCGCCGCAAGTACTACGCGGTCACGCCCGATGGCAGACAGGCCTACAGGCAGAATCTGGCCGACTGGAAGCGCGCACGCACGCTCATCGACCGCCTCGTCTCAGGCGAAGCCGAGAAGGAGTAATCATGGAAGCAATCAGGTACTACGTGATGGGCGCATTCCAAGGCGTGAAGGTCACGCCCGAAGTGCTCGAGCAGCAGGAGGAGCTCATCGCCGACCTTACGGCGAAGGTCGCGGACCTGGTCGCCGAAGGCAAGTCCGAGCAGGAGGCGCTCGGAGTGGCGATCGCATCCGTGGGCGACCTGTCGGCACTCGTCGCGGAGTTTGAGCCCGCGGGCGAGTCAGCCGAGCTTGTGCCCATGGCAACGGTCTTGGCAACCCGCCTGGACCTGCATGTGATCGCCATCAGCGCCAGCATCGGCGCTGCGGTGATGGTCGGCAGCACTGCTCTTGGAGCCTGGACAGAGCTGGTCCACCCTGGTGCGGGCTTCTCGTTGCTGGCGATGCTCGGACTTGGATTCTGGTGGGTTCGGGGTGCGTACACGCGCTACGCGGAATCCCCGGAGGCCGTCGAGAATCGTGACCTCGTGTACAAGGCGCGGTTCCGCAAGGCGCTACTGGTGTGGGCGGGTGTCGTATTCGGGGCAACCCTGCTCAATGGCCTCTCCGGTACCGACTTCTGGTGCTGGCCGATATGGGTTGCCGGTGGCACCTGGGCGCTCACGGTCAAGATCGAGGAACGTTTGTCGCGGCGTCCGGAGTTCCTCGCGACTGCGGAGCTCTCCGAGGCGCGGTGACGGGTCCCGGGAATCCGAGAGGTGGCGGGGTGTCTGCTCAGGTCTGACGTGTTTGCGCTTCACCGGGGGCGCGCCCGCGTCATCGCTCCGAGCCGAGCGCACCGTGTACGACGAGGATCGGCTCAAGATTGTCTACGAAGGGGATGTCTGTGTCCGGGTTCACGCAGTGGATCACCCGTGCGTCGAAGTCCATCTCGATGGCCGGTCGTGCTTCATCCCGCCGATCACGATGTCGCTCATGATCCTCCACCGCTGCTCGTGACCTGGATTACGCCGCCAGACTGCTGCGGGGCAGCCTACGAACCGTCCCAGCCGGGTAACTGGCTGGCCTGCTTGATCCAATCCTCGAACTGGGCCGCATCGAACTCGTCGTCTTCGTGGATGTCCAGGTAGCGGACGTCTTCGTGCTTGGACTCACCGGGTGGCGGCGGGTCGAGCGATCCACCGTTGTAGAAGGCGACTTTCACATACTGCGTGTAGCAGCGGTAGCTCAGGAACCAGCCCGTGTCCTCCATACCGTAGAAAGCGGAGTTCCAGCGCACTCCCTTCTGCACGTCAGGCACGGCGCTCTCGATGGTCGAGTCCAGCCGGCGTCCGACGTCGCTCTTCCAGCCAGGCATCGCTGAGATGTAGTCCTGCACGACGGCGTCTCCATCTCCTTTCGGTATCTGGGGATTGCCGCCTGAAAGAAGCACGGGGCCTGCTGTCTCTTGGGGGTCATCTGACGAGGTGTCCATCGGGTTCACTTCCACGCTATGCGTGTACGACGGTGAGAGTATCCCCAGCAAAGGCCCCAGGGCGTGCGCCCAACGTTCTTGGGCGTGAACTGAAGCGCGTCCCTCGCCCTATCCCCTGCCCGAGCCTGACGCACGCGGGCGCGCTTTACGCTCGACACCCGGGTCAAGCGACCGGCCCCTTCCCCTCCGACTCTGCGCCCCGTGCCGTCGCTTCACTGACCGGGACGAGCCGAAACGCGATTCGACCCGCGAGCACTCCGGAGACCAGCGCCACAAGCGATACGGCGATGAGACCGAGCAGGAAGCCGAGTGCGAAGTGGCGCGGCTGAGACTGCGCAACAGCGACGAACCACAGTGGAAGACCCGCGACGGCACCGATTGCTGCCCCAAGGGCAGCCTGAACCACATTGCGGAAGCTCACCCGGTACGTCGCGCCGCACGCCGGACAAGCGTACGTATGACGGGACGCGTAGGTGGGCATGGTGGCCAGCCGATGGACAGGCACGTGGGAGCCGCAGGATGGGCAACGCACGCCAGATCTGCCGCGATTCGTCTCCACAAGCCCCCCCCAGACCACGGTTCGCCTAACGTCTCGGCGCTTCAGCCGCTCTGTACTCGACCGCCTCGTCGAGCATCGATTCCGCCTGACGCGTCCAAACGACCTTCACTTGGCGGACTTCGCGCGCACGCGCGCCTCGACCTCGTCGTGCGGCACCACGTCACCCTGGAGCATCTCCTGCTCCCCGGAGCGCACGGCTCGAAGGAGTGCGACCTCATCGAGCAGACCCTCGTACACCTCGACACCCATCAGCACAGCAGCGCTACGACCGTGCTGCGTGAGAATGACCGGCCGCTTGGTGGCATGGACATGATCGAGGACGGCCGACGTGTTCGCACGGAACTCAGTGACCGGACGGACATCGGTTGACGGGCGGAGTTGGGCCATGGGACACCTCCGATAAGATACGTTACTACGTACCGTCTACCGTATTCTTACCGGGATCCAGAACGCCCGGCATGGTTGGGTCGTACGTGTTTGCGCATCAGCTGCAAGATGAGGCCGAACGGCATCTTCTGCCAAGCGTAGCTCGCACGCTTCATCTTGCCATGATGGAAGCGTGTGTTAGACACGCCCCGCGTCAGGCTCTGGTTCAACCGCGAACGCCTCGTGAGCGCGGATGTGCCCCGACGGTTTGTCGTCAGAGAATGCCAGCGCAAGGACATACTGGTCTGGGACACCCTCATGCGCCAAGCCAGGGAAGGTCGTGAAGCCGAAACGACCATAGAAGTCCGGATCTCCAACTAGGACACAGCCCGCTGCACCTCTCGCTCGCAGTTCCGCCAGACCGGTCTCGACCAGTGCCGAGCCGATGCCCTGGGCCTGGGAGTCCGGCAAGACTGCAACTGGGCCAAGCAAGTACCAGCCGCTATCCGAATCTCCCACGCCTGCCTTCGAGAGCGCGATGTGTCCAAGAATCCGGCCCTCGGCGTCTGCCACGAGGGACACATCGAGGGCGCCAGCTGTGCGCAGGGCATCGACGATCAAGTGCTCTGTCTGCCGGCTGATGGGGTGTTCACGAAACGCCTCGACGTTGACGTTACGAACCGCATCTATATCACTCGCCGTTTCCGGACGTACCAGGGTATCGCGCATCGCTCTCCTTGAGGCTGTATCCAATGTCTCGGCGCGTACGCTGCGCGCCACCAGATTGCCGCGAATTCAGATACTGAACGCAACACCCCCCGGGTGCGAGGGCGAGGCAATCTGGGATACTCCGGGTTCCTCCACTCCGCCAAGAACAGGGGAGCCGAACATGAAGTTTCGCTAGATCACCTCGAGTGAAAGATACGCCATCGCGGCACTCCAGAGACAGGGGCACTCCCTGTCGGTCATCGCGCGCGACCTCGGACGCTCCCCCTCCACGATCTCACGCGAGGTCCGCCGCAACCGGTGTGCCGACGCCAGCTATAGGGCATCGAGGGCTGATTCTCGGACGTGTGGGCCGACAAGCGCGCCGGAGGCGATCTATGACGCCATCTACGCCAGGCGAGACAGAGCGTGGTGACCATCGTGAAGCGTGCGACCGGCTTCTTGCGGATGGGTAAGCCCCAAGGGCATCGCGCCGTCGACACCACGGAGTGCTGCATCGAGCTCATCAGGACGCGGCCAGATGCGTTCATGACGATCACCGCAGACAACGGCACTGAGTTCCACAACTACCGCGACATCGAGTCGGCCACAGGCGTGGAGTTCTACTTCGCGACCCCGTACCACTCATGGGAACGAGGCACCGACGAGAACACGAATGGGCTGATCCGTCAGTGCCTGCCGAAGGGTCAGGGCATGGCGAGTATCACGCAAGCCGGTCTAGATGCGATCGCCGCGAAGCTCAACTCATGCCCGAGGAAGCGGCGCGGCTACAAGACGCCGGAGGGGTGCTACGCGCAATCGTAGGAGGTCGCTCGGGAAATCGAAGTAGCGCACTTCGAACTCGAGCTCAGGCGTTTCCTCCGGGGCCAGGATCCATCAGCCGCTCACCGCGCCACACACGGACGATTGTCACGACTCCCTGAGCGCAACGATAAACGATCCGGAACGGCGCATGCTCCAACTCGCGCAGCCACGCGGCGTCGAACTCCGGGACCACCTTGCCGCTGTCAGGGAACATCTCGAGCTGGCGAACGCGGTCGATGATCTCCATCGCCAGACGCCGCCCAGCCTCGGGGACGCCCTGCGACGCATACCTGGCCATCATGTCGCGCAGATCGTCTCGCGCGGACTGCGCGAACTCGACACGCATGCGTGCGCCCATCACTCAAGTCCGAGTGAGTGCACGACCTTATCAAGCGCGATGACCCGGCCAGCTTCGATGTCCGCGAGGCCGGCGACCACAGCGCGCATCAAGTCGCGCTCCACCTGGGCGGCCTCGAACTCGTCGAGCCCCTGGACGACAGCGACTCCGCGTCCGTGGCTCGTGAGCAGAACGGGTCTGCCGGTCTCGTCGACGCGGCGCACGACCTTGCCGGGATTGATCTTCATGTCCCCGAGCGGGACGACGTCCTCCGAGAACTTCACCGCGGGACGGCGCATCAATGGACCCCCAAACAGCATCGGTATCATGGTGCTGTTTGTAGCACCTGTTGATTGTCCGAGGGAACACACCTAACACTGTGGCGCATGAGCAGACGCCCACGCGCTTCGAGGTCATTGCAGCTGCTGACGCTCTGCTGGTGCGCGGGTTAGAAGGATCCTCGACGGCGCCAGTGGATCCCGAACGCGATTGCGGCACCACCAAGGCCCATGGTCGCAACGCCGATGAACACGAGTGGCAGGTGCCAGAAGGCGAGCGACTGATCAGGCTCGCCGATCCGGTCGATAATCGCGCCGAAAACGTAGGCGCCGACGAGCCACAATCCTGCGCCAACAGCTAGTGCGCCGAAGACTATGGCCATGGTGGAGAGTAGTCCCCGGGGCTTCCGCGCAGGATCAGTGGTGTGAGCTGCCATGGCAGGTGCCTGCTCCGCGTTCTGTCTAACGTCTCGGCGCTTCAGCTGCGCGCCAGCGAGCGCTTTCCACCTGAGCATACCGCACGAGGCACGCGGTTTGTGTGGAAGCGCTTGTTAGCCGCCGTGTTGAGTGCCGAACGTCTGCTACGCTTGGGGAATGGTGGACTATCTGGTTGCACTCGCTGCGTGTGGTGGCCTGACCGTCGTCCTCTTGCTCGTCTGGCAGCGAGCGAGGGGGTCGGAGTCAGGCAAGTGGCGGCTCGCCGCGAGAGTGGGACTCGCGCTGGCGGTCGCGATGATCGTGACCGGGGTGGGTCTCTATCAACTGACGAAGTCCCGGAGTCTCCAGCTGGTCGGCGAGCTCGTGCACCGAGTTGAGACGGGGGAGCGCGTCGTCGCCCTCACGTTCGACGATGGCCCGACACCCGAGTACACCGACCAGGTGCTGCAAGAACTCGAGGCGCACGACGCCGCCGCGACCTTCTATCTCGTTGGAACGGCGGCCGAGGACCACCCGGATCTCGTGGCCGCAATCGTCAAAGCGGGTCATGAACTCGGGAACCACTCCTACTCACACCCCCGCATGTACTTCATCTCGACCGCGATGGTGAAGCGAGAGATCGAGCAGACCGATGAGATATTCAGGGCGGCCGGCTACTCCGGTCCGATCACGTTCCGCCCGCCCGGCTGCAAGCGTCTGCTTACGACCCCTCTGTATCTGGCGAGCACCGACCGGACGACCGTCACCTGGGACCTAGAGCCTGACTCACTTTCAGAGATTGCAGATGACGCAGACGCGCTCGCCGACTACGTGGTGGACAACATTCGTCCCGGTTCAATCGTGCTCATGCACGTCATGTACGACGGTCGTGAGCCGTCTCGCGCAGCGCTGCCCGAGATTCTCAAGCGCCTTGAGGCAGAAGGCTACCGCTTCGTCACGGTCTCGGAACTGCTCGCCCTCGACGACAGGTAGTCGACCCGGCTGATCGTGCGGCCAAGGTGCTTGGGCATTAGCCGCGAACGAGCGGCTCCATGTCAACCTAGCGCATGCGTGAGCCGGCTAAAAGCACGGGTTAGGCACGGCGCAGACCCTGAAGGGGGTCACGGACAGGTGGCGGCACCTTTGCCCTGGACCACTCCCCTTTCTGTCGTTCCCCGAAAACTGCCCACAACTCATGGTCCGGAAGCGAGCGTATGGCCTCAAGCGGGCAGAGCCCCAGCCCGGCGACCGCCTGCTGGTACTCGTTGCACACGACTGAGCTGATCGCGCTCTCCGGTAGCGGCGTCTGGCGCAGGAGGCACCACCACTGCCGGCCGGCGTTCTGCTCCTCGCGCGGGATCCCCCGGTTCACGAAGTGCATGTAGCGCCACTCGTTCCAGGCACACGACGCGCAACAATGGGCGTACTCACCGAAGCCTGCCATGTCGGCCATGTATGGTATGGGGCTCTCGTGCGCCAACGGGCATCCCCCGCCTGTACCTAACGCGTGGCGCTTCAGCTGCGAGGCGCGGCCGAGCGCTCACACGGAGTGTACCGTCACCGCGCCGACACTGCTGGACGCGCGGGTTAGGCCGATCGTCTAACGAGTCACACGCCAGCCCAGCAGCAGGCCGAAGTACACCACTTGACCGAGGGCCAGCACCGGGATGATGTCGAGGACGCGCTCCAGGCGGCCCTGGGCGAGGTAGATCGTCTCCAGAGCCACGCATGCGAATGACATCGCGATGAAGGCCCACATGCCTGCACGCCCGTGGTAGTTGCGCTCACGTTCATCCTGCTGGTGGTCCGCCCACCACTGCCGTAGCTTCATGCGTCCCCCCGCTACTCGATACGGAACAGGTCCTCCACCGAGGCACCGAACGCATGCGCCAGCTTGAGCGCCAGCAGCGTCGAGGGCGTGTACTCGCCCTTTTCGAGCGCGACGATGGTCTGCCGACTGACGCCCACCAGCTTCGCGAGTTCGTCCTGCGTCAAACGCCTGGCGACACGTTGTTCTCTGATGACGTTCAGGAGTGTCATGTCCCCAGTGTCAACCCAAGTTGACATTCTGTCAATTCTGCTTGTCATGCGTCGATGGACTTCGAGCCCGGAGAGAATCTTGGGATTCGGTCGAGTCACTATGAGATGGCCGGTCCGAATCCGCATATATACGTGGTTCATCCGCGGGACCAGGCCCGCGGTGCCGACATACGGAGGGACCGGCCATGGAACAGCTTACCCACATCGGGCTCGACGTGCACAAGGACACGATCGCGGTGGCGGTACTGCGTCCCGGCACCACTGAAGCCGACGAGCGGGTGATCCCC
>JAFGVD010000010.1 GCA_016938135.1 Coriobacteriia bacterium | reverse complement strand
GAGATCACAGTGACGATCGCTATTCTTCACCTGCGAGTTTGTACCGAGCGCCCTCGTAGCTCAGGGGATAGAGCACAGGTTTCCTAAACCTGGTGTCGCATGTTCGAATCATGCCGGGGGCACCACACATCACAGGCGTCCGATTATCCATCGGGCGCCTTGTTTCATCCGCTTGTCGCCTCTTCCCGCTCCCCTGCACCCATTTGCCGCTTCCTGGCAGGGATTCATTTCTCGCAAGACGAATAGAGCTAGTGGAGAAGTGTGCTCCCAGAAGGGTGGCCGCAATGGACGAGAACCGCGGAGAACGTCGGGCCTTCACACATGTTCGCGCGCTCATGACCCACACCGGCGAAGGCTTCATCGCCCTCACGCCGGAAGGCGACGTGCGCCTCATGAACGAGGTGGCCGAGGAGATATTCGGCTGCGCACGCGGTGAATTCCTCGGCAAGGCTATCGAATCCCTTGGCCCGGCAGAAATCGCGAAGACAGCCAGATCCGTCATCGCGGTGGGAGACTGCTCGCAGCCACAGTCGGTCTCCCTGGTCCTCAACGGTCGTGACCTGCTCTGCACGCTGGCCCCGTATCACGATGAGAACGCATGCGGCGTGGTCATCACCATCCGCGACCAGTCCGAGCTGGCGCGTTCACGCAAGCGCGCCGAGGCCATCCTGCAAAGCACCGCAGACGGCCTGATCGTCTACTCCTCGGCGGGCAAGATCACCTTCGTGAACAACACCGCAGCACTGATGCTTGCAATCGCAGTCGATGACCTGCTCGGCAGCAGCAAGGACCTGTGGTCCATCTGCGGCCTTGAGCCGCTGGACACCTTCGACCCGCGCAGGGGCGGCAGCCAGGTGCGCGAGGTCACGCTTGAAGAGCCCGTCCACCGTGTTGTGGACGTCCGCACAGACCCGGTGATCGACGACCACGGTATGTACCTGGGCTTCGTGGCGACATTGCACGACGTCACCGCGGAACGCGAGATCGGCCAGATGAAGAACGAGTTCGTCTCCACGGTCAGCCACGAGCTCCGCACGCCGCTCACGTCCATCAAAGGCTATGTCGACCTCATCCTGGACGAGGAGGCCGGCGAGATAAACGAGATCCAGCGCGAGTTCCTCTCCATCGTCAAGGAGAACTCGGACAGGCTCGTGGAGCTCATAAACGACCTGCTGGACATCTCGCGCATCGAGTCCGGCCGCATCCACCTCAAGGTGCAGCCGCTCCAGGTGGCCGAGCGGATCAAGGGTGCCGTGGACACGTTCCGCGCAGTGCTTGAGCAGAACGGCCGCTCGATCACCGTCGAGGTGCCCAACGACCTCCCCCGCGCAGCAGGCGACCCCGACCGCGTTGGCCAGGTGCTCATCAACTTCATCAGCAACGCCATCAAGTACTCGCCTGAAGGCGGGAACGTGTGGGTTCGCTCGGAAAGCGACGACAACTTCGTCCGCATCAGCGTGACCGATGAGGGAATCGGTATCGCCGAGGAGGATATGGCGCAGCTGTTCACCAAGTTCTACCGCGTGGACTCCAAGCTCACGCGTGAGATCGGCGGCACCGGACTGGGACTATCCATCGTCAAGAGCATCATCGAGCTCCTGGGCGGGCAAGTAGGCTGTGAAAGCGAGCCGGGCAAGGGCAGCACCTTCTGGTTCACGCTGCCGCGTGCCTCGGCGGATCTTGTCCGCACGCCCACCATCTCGGGCCCTGGCGGTGTTGGCGGTACCGTCCTGGTGGTCGACCAGAATCCCGAGGTCGCCGACCTGGTGGAGACCTACCTGTTCAAGCGTGGCTACGACGTCATCAAGGCGCACTCTGCCGAGGAGGCCTTCGACCTGGCCATAGCCGAGTCGCCGGCGGTCATCACTATGGACGTCATGCTGGAGGACGGCAAGGGCTTCGGTCTGCTACAGAAGCTCACCGAGACGCCCATGACATCGCGCATCCCCGTTGTGGTCCTCTCCATCATCTGCGACGAAGGCCGCAGCGAGCGCATGGGTGCGTCGGGTTACCTGGAAAAGCCCATCGATAAAGACAAGCTCGCCTCCATCATCGATGACGTGGTGGGCTCGGTGGCCTCCCCGGTGGTCATGGTGGTCGATGACGACAAGCGCATCAACGACCTGCTGTGCGCCAACCTGAAATCTTTGGGCTACGCGGTCATCGCGGCCTACGATGGCCGAGAAGCCATGGTCGCGGTACACAGCAAGAAGCCAAGCATGATCTTGCTGGACATCCAGATGCCGGTAATGGACGGCTACCAGGTGATCGAGCAGCTCAAGACCGATCCGGCCACCGCGGATATCCCGGTTGTCATCATGACGGCTCACCGTTTTGATGACTCTCGCGCCGCGTTGCTCGACCTCGCCGCGGCGAGGATCTGTAAGCCTATCGACGAGCACGAGCTCGTTGCACGGATCCAAGAAGTTGTGACGCAAAAGGAGTCTCAGTAGCGCCTCTTGGGCGCCAGGAGACTACATGAACCGAAAGGGAGGGGCCATGAAGGGCAAGATTCTCGTCGTGGACGACGAACCGAGCATCCAAAGACTTCTGACCGTCACGTTGAGCAACCGCGGGTTTGAGGTCATCACCGCGGACAACGGCATGGAAGCCCTCGCACTGGCAAAGACAGAGAAGCCCGACCTCATCTGTCTCGATGTCATGATGCCCCGTATGACCGGGCATGAGGTGCACGATCACCTGCGCGAGCGCGCGGAGACCAAAGAGACGCCAATACTGTTCCTCTCGGCGGCAGGTACGTACGAGGAGCAGGCCACGCAGATGAAGGACAGCAACGCCGATTACATGCCCAAGCCCTTCAGCCCGGGCGAAGTGGCGGACCACATCGAAAGCATGCTTGATCCCAAGAAGCGTGAGGCGTTCGAGCGGGAGCGCGGCAAGCGCGAAGCCAAGCTCCAGAAGATCGTCGAGATCATGCATCGCGACAAGGACGCCTAGGGGGTAGTGCGCTTGGCACCTGTGAAGATACTCGTCGCTGACGACAACCAACAGATCCGCATGCTTGTCTCGGCAGCGCTTCGTTCGCTCGGCCATGAACTGCTCATGGCCGTGGACGGAGAAGAGGCGCTCAAGGTGGCCAACGAACAGCTGCCCGACCTCGTGCTGCTCGATGTCCAGATGCCACAGCTCGACGGGTTCGAGGTGCTGAGCTTTCTGCGCAAACGTCCGGAGACCGCCGGAGTGAAGGTCGTGATGCTCACAACGGCCGCGCAGACCGCCGACAAGAAGCGCGGAGCCGAGCTGGGCGCCATCGACTATGTGGTCAAACCGTTCGAGCCCAAAGTGCTCAGGAGCGTGGTGGAGCGGGCGCTGGAATTTTAGGGCGCGATGCGGCTAGCGCCCCACTCGCGTCCAGCGGCACACCCTTGCCTCGGCCATCTCCAGGATCTCGTAGAGCACCACACCCAGCAGCGCCATGGCGATGATGCCGGCAAACATCTGGCTGTAGGCGATGCGTCCCCACGCGTCCAGGATGTAGTAGCCCAAACCGCTCGTTCCGGCCACCGACTCCGAGAAGAAAAGCACAGCGATGGCCGTACCGGTGCTGATGCGCAGAGCGGTGAAGATGTCGGGCAGCGCCGCAGGGAATACGACGTGCCGGAAGACTTGCGTGCGCGTTGCGCCAAGCGAGCGCACGGAAAGCAGCGACGCTGCCGGGATCCCGCGGGCGGCATCCCGCGCAGTCACGAGTATCTGGAAGAACACAATCAGCGTGATGAGCGCGATCTTGGGCGCGTTCCCTATGCCGAGCAAGACGAGCAGCACCGGCAGGAACACGATCTTCGGTATAGGGTACGTGAGGAAGACCATCGGCGCCGCCACCGAGTCCAGACGGGGGCTGCGGCCTATCAGCAGGCCGATCGGCGCGCCCAGCAGCGCGCCCATGGTCATCGACGCCACCACGCGCCATGCGCTGTGCAGCAACTGAGGGAACAGGTCGCTCCACCACAGGCGCACGAAGTCGCTGATCGCGGGTGCGGGCCCCGGAAGCGCAGGAGAGCCCACTGCGACCGAGAGCAGCCACCAGCCAGCCAGGAGTGCCAGAACGGCTCCAACGTAGCCCAGCAAGCGTCTCATGAGCCCTCACCGCCCACATGTGGGTCCTGATCGAAGGCACCTTCGGCGGCAAGCAGCCCGCGAAGTTCGTTGCATCGTTCATAGAACGCGGATGTGGAACGGTAGCCCTCGGCGCCCATCCCGGGATTATCGACGATGGCAGCCACCCGTCCCGGACGCGGCGACAAGACGACCACCCGTCGGCCCAGGTAGACGGCTTCCTCGATGGAGTGCGTGACCAGCACCGCCGTGTGCTGACGCTGCCGCCAGATATCCAGCAGCAGGCCCTGCAGGTCTTCTCGGGTAAGAGCATCCAGCGCCGAGAGAGGCTCGTCCATGAGCAGCAGGTCCGCATCAAGCGCAAGCGCACGCGCCAGAGCGAGCCGCTGCCTCATGCCACCGGAAAGCTCGCCCGGATACGCGTCGCGGAAGTCGGCCAGCCCCACACGCGCAAGCGCGGCCTCGACACGCTCGGTCCGCTGAGGCAGCGAGACGCCACGCACCTCAAGGCCCAGCGCCGCGTTGTGGAAGACCGTCTTCCAGGGCAGCAGGCCGAAGTCTTGCAAGATGAGCGCTGTCCGCAGCCGGGGCCCGCGCACCGCTTCACCCGCGATGAGCGCTTCACCGCCGGTGGGCGACACCAGTCCGGCCATGGCCAGCAACAGAGTGGACTTGCCGCAGCCTGATGGACCGATGATGGCGACCGGTTCGCCATCGGCCACTGTCAGGGAGCACGCTTCGAGGGCGCGGACAGGTCTGTCCACACCCTCGTAAACAACATCTATTGCACATGCCTCGACAGTTGCCATGACTACTGAGGCATCTCCTGCACAAGGTCATCGTAGGTGAGCGCAGTGGTCAGCAGCTCGTTGGCACGCATCCAGGCGAGTATTGACTCGACCTGCTGAGACGTGGGCACCGTGGCCTTGGGGTACGTGTTCACCGCGTAGCTGTCTTTCAGCACCTCAGGCAGGTTCGCCTTGTCGACCAGCGTGGTGCGCCACGCTGTGGGGTCGGCGTTGATGACGTCCACAGCCTGATCCCAGACATCGAGCAACCGGCTCACGGTGACCATGCCACCGGGAGTGGCGAGGTATTTATCCGAGACACCCAGGACCGTTTGCGTGAGGTTCACGCCCGTGGTGTCGTCGGCGAGCAGTTTGGCGCCCTGAAGCTCGGCAAGCGAGAGCAGCGGCTCGGGAAGCGCGGCGGCCTCGATCTGACCGTTCATGAGAAGTTCGAAGCGGACCGGCACCTTAGGGACGATCTCTTTCTTCACATCGTCAGCCGGTACCGCGGCACCGGCCATCAGGCCGTCCACCACGTACTCCTGGATAGAGGCCGATGAGGTGCCGATGGGTACTCCGGCCAGGTCGGTAAGCGAAGTAGCATCCGATCCGGGCGCGGCGACGATGCCGAAGCGGCCTTCGGCTGGCGTCGTACCCAGCATCACGGTGACGAGCGAGACGGGGGAACCGCCGGCCTCAAGCGCCGCCGAAGCCATGATGTCGCCCATGTAGGCGTCGATCGCACCTGAGGCAAGCGCGACGTCGCGCTCCTGCGCGGCCTGGAAGGTGGTGATCTCAACCTCGAGGCCGGCCTCGGCGAACATGCCCTGGGCTTCAGCAACCCAGAGCGGAAGGGCATCCTCGGTAGGAAGTGTGCCTATCTTGATTGCAACAGGCTCCGCCGTGATGACGGTTCCGTTGTCAGTCATATCCTCCGGTTCATCTTTGGCGCAGCCGGTCGCTGCGGTCATCGCAAGAGCAAGTGAAAGTGCACAGGCGACCAAGCGGGTGGTGCGGGACATTGACGCTCCTAACTGTTGGTGGGCCTGCTACGGGCAGACCGGACGGCGAAGACGGATCTCATCACGCACGGGGATACCCGCAAAGCCCGGGATCGCTCCCCCGTGGTGGTCGATCATGATGCCCGTCTCTATCTCATAGATCGCGAAGCTATGGCGCTGATAGAAGTCCAGCGCCGGGATGTCGTCATTAGTGGTGGCCACTTTCAACGATGCGACCCCTTTGGCGCGAGCCTGTTCGACAGCGGCGTCCACAAGCGCGGAGCCCACCCCGGAGCCCTGATGGCCCGGATACACGGAGAGCAGGACCACTGCCAGATCGCCACGGTCGAGCGCCAGCGAGATGAGCCCCACAAAATCGCCGTCGTCCGTCTCGGCCACGAGGTTATCGGAGCCCAGCACGTCGAACGTCCGACCAAAGGAGTCGATGTCGGTCTCGCCCCACGCGCGGTCGCAGATCTCCTCGATGTTGTGGCGGTCGGCAGCAGAGGCCTGACGCACCACGTAGTGGAGATGTGACGACGGGCGGTGCTCACGGCAGGTCACCGTGAGCCGCGCCTCTGTGAGCGGGAGCTCTTTATCGCACACCGCGCAGCGGTACTGCGGGTATGGCATCTCCAGACCGGTATCCACCTCGGGGCCCATGGTGGCTCCTCTCCTACGCGCGTGCCGCATCGGACGGACACACCCGACACATTATAGAATAGTAAGAGCAGTGCAAACGACCAAGGAGCACCTATGAGCCCCAACGTCCCGTATCTTGACGAATCCCAGCGCACACAAGCGGCGCTACGGGGCGCTTCGGTGCTCTACACAGACCTCGACGGGACGCTGGTGGCCAGGGGTGGAAACGTGCTGGCAGACGCAGCTGGTGAGCCCTCCCTTGTCACCGCCGAGGCCATCGTGGCCGTTAACCGCGCAGGCCTGGACGTGGTGCCCATCTCGGGAAGGAACCGGCTGCAGCTGCGCGAGCTCACCCAGCTGCTTGGCTGGCACACCTACATAGCAGAAGCCGGCGCCATCACCGTGCGCGGAACGGGACTGACCGCTGAAGTCGCTCTTGATACCGGCGAGTGGCCGGATGGGCTGCTGGCCCAGGGAATCACGCCTTTTGATGCCATCACTATGTCCGGCGGCTACGAAGCACTGGAGGCCGCGTTCCCCGGTCGCATAGAACAGTTCGCCCCCTGGCAGCTCGTGCGGGAGGTCACACTACTGTTGCGCGGCTGCCTGAATCTGGCCGAAGCCCAGACCGTGCTGGACACGGTGCACCCTAGAATGGACATCGTGGACAACGGTCCGGTACGCAGCTACGGCACCCTGACCTGCAGGGATATGGATCCGCACGCTTACCACGTGGTACCCAGGGGCGTGTCCAAGGCTCGAGCGATCGAGCTGGACCTCGCACATCGCGGACTGAGCCGCAAAGACGCGGTCGCCATAGGCGACTCGGCCACCGACATCGAGATGGCGTCCGCAGTCGGAGCCATGGTACTGGTGGACAATGCGTTCGACAGTCCGGGAGTGCTTGCCCGGCTGCAGCAGGCCAGTCCCGGACTGCTGCTGCGAACCCGCGCCAAGAGGAACGAGGGCTGGGCGGAGTTCGCGCGCGCCTGGGTGGCCGCACGCGCGCTGTAATCGTTGCATAACCGCTGCTCGTGGCGTAAAATCCGCGTTGCCCGCCTGGTCGGGTTTGACAACGTGTAAGGCTCCGTTCCGTTAGGTGCGGCTCCTGTTCGAACATAGGCCACTGCCCGGAAATGTCGAGAGACGCCAATGGGTAGAACAGCCCTCGCCGGCTTAAGGCGAAGGATAAGGTGGCTGGGCATCATTCGCCCTACGTCGGACAGTGCTCAAACCATGACGAGGGAAGGGACCGGATCGGCCGTGAAAGACTGCGGCCGGACCAGCTGCGGGTGCGCTGATACCCGACCCTGCAACCCCTCGTCCAATGCGGACCTGGGGTTTTTCGTTGTCAGTCATGTTTCCAAGTGAAGAGGGTCTACGTGATTCCATCAAGTCCGTAGGTCCCGGCTCCTGAATACTCGGGGGCGCGGGGCCCGCTGAGTGAACCTTCACGGCTACTGCCGGGAGGGAGGGAGCAATATGTACTATTTGACCCGGATGCTGGGCAAGCCGGTGCTGGATGCCGCCGGCGAGACCGTGGGCACGATCAGCGACGTTGCCATCGCCACCGGCGAGGTGTTCCCGCGCGTCACATCGCTGGCATTCCTCGGCCCTGACAAGACGCCTTTCATGCTGTCGTGGCGCAAGTACGTCGCCGAGATAGACGACGAGCACGTGATGCTCAACTCGGAACGCGCAGGTCTGCGCTTCAGCTACTTGCAGCCCGACGAGATCTTGCTGCACCGCGACTTGCTCAACAAACAGATCGTCGACACGCAGGGCATGAAGGTCGTCCGCGTGAACGACCTCAAGCTCTCCGAGAGCCGCAACCAGCTGCGTCTTCTGGGTGCCGAGGTGGGCATCCGCGGCATCCTGCGCGGCCTCGCGCCATGGCTGGAGCGCGCCGCTGAGCGCATCGCGCGTGTCTTCGGCACCGGGATCCCCGAGAACCTGATCGCCTGGAACTACATGGACCTGCTCGACCGGGACCTCTCGCACGTGCAGCTATCAGTAACCCACAAGCGCCTGCACGAGCTGCATCCCGCCGACGTGGCCGACGTCTTGGAGCAGCTGTCTGCGGCACAGCGGGCGCGCGTCTTCGAGCACCTGGACAACACCCAGGCCGCGCTTGCGGTCGCTGAGCTGGAAGACGAATACCAGGCTGATGTCATCGATGACCTGGGAAGCCAGCGCGCATCCGACATCCTCGAGATGATGGACCCGGACGATGCGGCCGACGTCATCGGCGACCTCCCCTACGACAAAGCCGAAGCCCTGCTGCGCCTGATGGGCGTGGAGGAGTCCGGCACCATCCGGCGTCTTCTGGGCTACCGCGAGAAGACAGCCGGCGGCATCATGACCCCTGAAGTCACCACCGTGACCGAGGAGATGTCGCTCGAGCAGGTCATCGCGCACCTTCGCGAGGAAGCCGAGGACACCGAGAGCATCTACTACATCTACGTCGTCGAGGGCGACATGCACCTCACCGGTGTGATCTCGCTGCGCGACCTCGTGATCTCTGAGCCACACACCCTGGTGAGCGACATCGTGAGTCGGGATGTCTTCAATGTGGGCGTGGAGGACGACCAGGAAGACGTCGCCGAGCTCATGAGCAAGTACGACCTGCTCGCCATGCCTGTCGTTGATGAGACCGGCAAGCTGCTGGGCATCGTCACGGTCGACGACGCCCTCGACGTCTTGGAGGAGGAGTCCGCAGAAGACCTCGCCCTCGCCACCGGCGCAAGCCGCAGCTTCGAGACCTCCGACGCGTGGAGCTGGCTTGGTCGCAAGTCGGGATGGGTCACCGTGTGGGCCGTGCTGGGGGTGCTTGCCTCACTCCTGATCAGTCGCTTCACTAACACACTGGAGTCGGCCATCGCCCTGGTGTTCTTCATCCCGCTTGTCATCCGTCTTGCCGAGGAGATCTCCAGTCACTCCCTTGCCATGCTCATAGAAGCCGGCGACCCGGAGGACCGTCCGCCGTTTATGCGGCGCCTGTTCGTTGACGTCTTGGTGGGCATCGGTCTTGGGCTGGTGAGCGGCCTGCTCGCCTTCGGCATGCTTGAGGCTCTGGGAGAGCCGCTGGATACCTCGGTTGTCGTCGCCGGCTCCGTGGGCGGCACCGTGCTCGCCACGACCGCCATCGGCACGCTGGTGCCCTATCTTGCGCTGAAGAAAGACGGCTCGGGCTGGCGTGCACCGTCCGTCCTGTTCTCCACCGGGCTCGCCGTTATCGGCCTGGCTGTATACCTTCTGCTCGCCACCTATCTCAAAAGCACCATTCGCTTCTAGCTGAAAGACGGCGGTGAAAAAGCTAAAGGCCGACAAGACCCGCTTCCTCGCTGTGCTGGCTGTTATCGGGCCGGGCATCATCGCGGCGTCCGCCGGAAACGACTCCGGCGGCATCTCGACGTACTCTGTGGCGGGGGCGCGATACGGCTACAAGATGCTGTGGATGATGGTGCTTATGACACCAGCGTTCGTGATCATCCAGGAGATGGCCGGACGCATGGGAGCCGTCACCGGCAAGGGCTTCTCGGCGCTCATCCGGGAGCGATTCGGCGTGCGCCCCACGTTTCTTGCGATGCTCCTGCTGTTGGGAAGCACCGCTGCCACCACGGTGGCCGAGTTTGCGGGAGTCGCTGCGGCGATGGAGCTGTTCGGCGTGTCGCGGCTGCTCTCGGTACCCATCGCGGCAGCTATCGTGTGGCTCCTGGTCGTTCGCGGCAGCTACCGCAACGTCGAGAAGGTGCTGCTCGCGCTCTCATCGGTGTTCGTGGCCTACGTGGTGTCCGCCTTCATGGCAAAGCCCGACTGGATGGCTGTGAGCCAGGCGCTCGTCGTGCCCTCGGTGGTGCCCGAGGCGGGATTCGTCGCGCTTGCCATCGGCCTGACCGGTACGACGATCGCCCCGTGGATGCAGTTCCTCGTCCAGAGCAACATCGTAGACAAGGGCACCAGCATCAAGGAGTGGCGCATCGCGCGGTTCGACGTGATGGCCGGCGCGCTTGTGGCCAACGTCGTCGCGATCTTCATCATCATCACCACAGGCGCGGTCTTGCACCCGGCGGGTATCGCCATCACCGACGCGCGTCAGGCAGCAGAAGCGCTCGCGCCGCTTGCCGGCTCGTACGCCACGATACTGTTCGCGATCGGCTTGCTGGCCGCATCGGTCCTCTCGGCGGCCGTTCTACCGCTCACAGCCTCATACGCGATCTGCGAAGCGTTCGGCTGGGAGTCCGGGCTGGACCGGAATTGGTCTGAGGCGCCGGTCTTCAACGGGCTGTACACGTTCGTCATCTTCACCGCCGCTGCCACGATCCTCATACCGGGACTGGACTTGATCGCGATCATGCTCGTCTCGCAGGTCGTGAACGGCATGATGCTCCCGTTCCTGCTGCTTTTCATGATGGTCATCATCAGCGACAGGCGTGTCATGGGTCGCTACGTGAACGGCGCGGTTCACAACGTATTGGCCTGGGGAACGATCGTCATCGCTATCAGCCTGACCGTCCTGCTCCTGGGTATGACCATCCTTGGTTACGGCTAGCACGAATGGACAGGTTGGGGTAGAAACCTGTTCAATGCCGGTTCAGCCTTCTGCGCTATAGTGTGCGAAGTACTCCTGGGGGGTCATCTGTGGAAACTGCCGAGAACGTCGTGCGCGCCAAGTCTCAACTGCGCCTGAAGGCGCGGGCAGCACGGCGCGCTCTCACACCCGAACAACGTAAGGACGCTGCTGCCCGGGTAGCCTCGACGATCCTTGCGCTTCCCGAGCTACAGCAGGCTCACAGCTTCCTGACCTACGCCGCGATGCCCGAGGAGATCGACCCGGACCTGGCCGTTGAAGGTTTGCGCCTTCGCGGTGCACGTATCGCGCTTCCGCGCATCATAGGTCCCGCACGGCTCCAGCTGCATTGGCACGAAGAAGGCGATGAACTGCTCCAAGCAGACTTCGGGCATCGGGAGCCTCTGGCCTCTGCACCGCACGCCCCTGTCACGGAGATAGACGCCGTGCTGGCCCCGGGCGTGGCATATGACCCTCACGGTCGCCGTCTGGGCTTTGGCGGGGGCTACTACGACGTCTTGTTCCGCCAGCTCGATCCGTCTGTCATCCGGATCGGCATCGCGTTTGACGAGCAGGTATTCCAGGAGCTTCCCTACGGCGACAACGACGCCCCTGTCGACATGATCGTCACGCCAAGCCGCGTCTATCGCCCGGAGTCCTAGACTCCTGTCACTGCGTGATCGCCGCTACCCGTCCACCCGCGATGCCCAGAAGCTGCTCAAGCGTCATCCGGACCATCGATGACGGCGTGCCGGCGGCGGGATAGACCGTCTCGTAGCGACTCAAAGACTCATCGATCAGCACCGCAAGATCATCGGGCAAGTCGAACGGCGAGACTCCGCCGATCGCGTATCCCGTGGCTTCCCGGACAAGATCCGCGTCGGCGAACGACGCCTTCTTCCCGCCCTGGAGGGCGGCAATGGCGGCGGTGTCTCCCCTCTTGTCGCCCGCAACCAGCGCGAGGACAGCACGGCCATCCACCACGAACACCAGTGATTTCACGATCTGGCCAAGCTCACAGCCCATCGCATCCGCAGCCATCTGGGCCGTCTTGGTGGACTGCTCGAATGTGAATATGCCTTCGGCAAGCCCATGGGACTCCAGGTAGGCCCGGACTCGCTCGGCAGAGCCCTGCTTGCGTGCAACGCGTATAGACGGTGTAGCCTCAGTCATGAGTTTCCTTTCCTGCAGTTGATAGCCGGCCTTCGCCGGGTCACGCCTATCGGGATACGGAGCGACTCCAAGACCGCCTCAAGGTTTTCTGTCCAAGATGCTACCGACCGAAGATCCAGTTGCATGAGCGGCATCCTGGGATGTGGTCGTGCAACAGTGAAGCCCATGCGCAACAAGAACTCGACTCCCACGACAGGCGAGGTCTCAAAGCTCCCCTGCCGCACCGTTCCGTACGCCTGCACGGTCTTCTCGCCACGCATGACCAGGTCCCGCAAGGCGACCTGCATGAGGATCTTGCCCAGACCCTTCTGCCGGGCATCCGGTGAGATGTGCATGCATGCGATGAGCACGGCCTTGTCGTCAGGAGGCCCGGCCGGCATCAGGCGTGCCTGAGGGAAGAAGCCTGGCGGCGCGTATTTGATGAAGCCGAGAACGACGCCGTCCTCCACGGCCGCTCGACCGCAGTCGCCCCACTCAAGCCGCACGCGATCCATCCATCCACTTGCCAGGGCCTCGTCACACTTCACCCCGCACAAGGGCTCCAAAGGCTCGGGGGACTCCCAGAAGACGCATCCCGGACAACCCGTGGGCAGTGCAGCCACGAGTTCGCCTGTGAGGGGTTTGAATCGACGCGTCATGGGAGTCCGATCACTCCTCGTCTTCGGCGGTCCACTTCTTGAGCGTGTCCATCATCTTACGCCCGGAGCCGTCTTTGAACGAGCGACCCACCTTGACCGCAGCCGAGACACTCGCATCGTATGCCTTCTTCGCGGCCTTCTCGCCGTGCACTTTCGCCACAGCAGCCCCCTTGGCAGAAGCTGCCGCAAGGCCCCCGGTAGACTCGAGCTCATCGTATCCGGCCCGCAAGACGACCGCGTCGGCCTTAGGGCCCACGATGTACTCCCTGGGAACCTCAAGGCGACCCACCGCCACATCGCCCACGACACCGGTTGAGACGCGCAGCCCACGGACCGCGCCGGTCTTGAGTGAGATGACCACGTCTTGAACAGCGCCGATCTTTTCGCCGTCCTCGGCACGCACAGCCATCCCCCGCCAGTAGGAGCTCTCGTCCCAGCCCAATCCGGCCGCCCTCTGCCCGGACTTCGACGACGGGAGCCCGCTGGACGCAAGAACCGCGTTGCCCTCGTCGTCAAAGCTGACAGCGCTCAGCGCCAGGTAGCGCGGACGTCGCTCAAGGACATAGAGGATGTTGGACGGCTTGACCACATAGCCCACCGCACGGGCTTCAGACGGATGGAAGAGCACGTCGATGATCTTCCCCCGGCGCTTGCCTTTGGACCCGAGCACCTGTCGACCCGCGAGTTCAGTGATGCGTGGCACGGCGAATCCCTCCGTAATGCACGTCGGCCGCCCTAAAGGCGGCCGACGGAACCTACCTATGATGATGCTGATTCTAAACGAGCGGCTCAGTCTCCGCAGTGGAGGCCTTGTCGGCGACCTTGTCCAGAGTGCTCTCAGCGGCGTGCTCGGCCTTGTCAACAGCGCCCTTGGCTGCCTCAGCGACCTTGGCCACGTTGTCTTTGGCGGCAACGCTTGCCGAGGCGAACTTGTCGCGAGCGTCCTTCGACGCGGTATCGACCTGCTCCTTGAGACGGTCACGAGCGGCATCGATCTTGGTACGCAGCTCTTCGGCCTTCTCGGTGGCGACTTCCTTGCTGCTGGAGTACGCCTCGGTCAGCTTCTCGCGACCGGTGGAATACATCTCTTTGCCCTCGCCCCAGTACTCGTCGGCCTTCTCGGCGATGAACTCACGGTTCTCTTTGCCCGAACGCGGCGCGAACAACAAACCAAGAACGGCGCCTAGGATACCGCCAAGCACGAACGCGCCAAGAATGCTCTCACCTCTGCGATAGTCATACATACGATCACTCCTCTGTGAACGATGTCTGTGCACCGGGACTTGCGCGGTCTTTCATTCTAGATATGTACCCATCAGTCTAGCCCATCGAGCGCCATGCGAGCCAGCTTCTCTACCAGCTCTTGGAAGCCTATGCCCACCGCGTCGGCCGCCATAGGCAGCAAAGACGTCTCCGTCATGCCGGGAGAGGTGTTGCACTCCAGCACATAGGGGGTGCTATCGGCGGCAACCACCATGTCCACGCGGCTCACGTGCCTACAGCCGAGCAGCGTGTGCACCTCCATGGCGAGTCGACGCACCTCGCTCTCCACCTCAGGAGTCAGACGCGCCGGCACGTAGTAGTCGGTCTCCCCCGGCGTGTACATGGCCGAGAAGTCGAAGAGCCCCGACTTCGCCACCATCTCGACAGGTGGAAGCACCTGCGGTCCGTCGCCCAGGTCAAGGACGCTCACCGCCAGCTCGATGCCGTCGATCCAACGCTCCACGATGGCCGAGGGGCCGAACGACAGCGCTCCCAGCAGCGCGTCGGCCAGCTCCTCCGCAGCCATCACGCGCGTGAGTCCCAGCGCTGAGCCCTGCTCGGCAGGTTTGACCACCAGCGGCAAACCTCCCACCGCATCGGGCACAAGGTCGAGTGCAGTAGCTGCGCCCATCTCCTTGAAGGCGTCCGCGGTGAAGGTCACCCACGCGGGTGTGGGAATCGAGTTCTCGCTGAACAAGCGCTTGGAGACCGACTTGTCCCAGGCGAGCGCCGAGGCGACCACGCCCGGTCCTGTGTAGGGGATTCCCAGGAACTCCAACACCTCTTGGATGGTGCCGTCCTCGCCGTACTTGCCGTGCAGTGCGATGTAGGCGGCGTCCGGCCGCTCGCTGCGGAGTGTGGGCACGAGCTCCGATGTGACATCCAGCGGGAGCACACGATACCCGTTGTCGGTCAGCGCATCGGTCACCCGCTGTCCGCTGCGAAGCGACACCTCCCGCTCCAGCGAACGTCCGCCCATGAGCACCGCGATCTTCTCTTTCACGCCGGTACCTCCCTTGCCGTCATCGTGTCCGGCAACGCACCGGCCACCTGGAACGCACGGTAGAGCTCGAGTCTGTCTTCGACCACCTCGGCCAGGCGGCGAATGCCCTCACGTATCGCATCCGGGGCGGCATAGCAGAACGCAAGGCGCATGCAGTTGCGACCGGTCCGCCCGTCGGGGAAGAAGGCGTCTCCCGCCACGTACGTCACGCCGTGCTCTATCGCCTCGGGCAGCAGCGCCTTGAGATCGAGGAAGACGGGCATCCGCACCCACACGAAGAAGCCGCCCTCGGGCACCGTCCACTCCGCCTCCGCAGGAAAGTGCTCCTCAAGCGCCTCGAGCATCGCGTCGCGACGCTCGCCGTACACGCGGGTGAGGTCTCGCAGCACCCTTCGCCAGCGCGTACCGGCGAAGTACCGCTCGGCGGTAATCTGCGCATACGCGCTGCCGCACAGATCCGCCGCCTGCTTGGCCAGCAACACCTTGCCCAGGATGGGGCGCGGCGCGATGACCCAGCCCAGCCTCAGCCCCGGAGCGAAGATCTTGCTGAACGTCCCCAGATAGATGACATCTTCATCCAACGCGCGCAACGGGCGCATGTGCCCGCCATCGAAACGCAGTCGCCCGTAGGGGTCATCCTCGATGACCGGGATGTCGTACTCACGCGCCAGCTCCAGCAGCTTGCGTCGACGCTCGGCCGACATCGTCACGCCGCCAGGGTTCTGGAAATTGGGGATCGTGTAGATGAACTTCGCCCCACGCGGTCCCAGCGCTGCCAATTCGGCCGCGAGCACGTCGGTGTCCATCCCCTGCTCGTCCATGGGGACGCAGATGACACGGGGTTGATATGCCGAGAAGGCCTGCAGCGCGCCAAGATAGGTGGGGCCTTCGGTGATGATGACATCACCGGGGTCGAGGAAGATCTTCGCGAGAAGGTCCAACGCCTGCTGAGCACCGGCGGTCACGATGATGTCCTCTTGCCTGGCGCGCACGCCTATCTCGGCCATGAGCTCCACAATGGTCCCGCGAAGCTGCGGACGGCCCTCCGAGGAGCCGTACTGCAAAGCCTCGGAGCCGAAGTCTCGGATCGCCTCGGCGGCAGCACTTGCCACGGCGTCAGCCGGCACGCGGCTTATCTCGGGCATACCCCCTGCGAAGGAGATGATATCGGAGCGGGACGCTGCAGCGAACAGGTCGCGCGTTGCCGAGGAGCGGACGTCGCCCATGCGCTGCGCGTAGCGTCCGTCCCACCTGTCGAAGACGATTCTTGCGGTACCCATCATCCATCACCCGTCCCGGACGGCGAACCGTCCCCGGAATGCACAAAAGCGGCCTCCCCTTCGATAGGGCGAGGGCCGCTCGCGGTACCACCTATCTTCATCCGACGCTCGAACGCGCCTCCGTCGGATCTCGAAGTCCCGTCGTATCGGCTCGGGTGCCGCCCGCTTCCTTCGTCTCACCGGAGACGCACTGGCGGGGGAACTGCGGAGGGGTGGCCAGGCAGATGGTGCCCTCTTCCCTCACGTCCACATGGTGCTATGCGATTCTCACCGGGCCGACAGCCAGGTTGGGCGCTACCTTACAGCGGTCGACGGCCAGGGGTCAAGTTCAATGGGCATGGCAACCACTGGAGAAGCGCTTGAACTACCGACGATCATGTCGTCAAATAACAGGGTTCGCACGCACTCCACAAGCCACGGCGCAAAGAGATTGGGCCACTTCTCCATGTCAGCGACGAGTTGATCCTGCCGAAACGCACGCACGCCTGCTACCTCCGCCGGGTCCGGCTGGAAGTCGCCGATGGCCCGACCGACCATCACATGACACAACTCATGCTCGCAGCCCCTGCCCGGGTACGTCGTGCGATACACGAAACTGCCCACCCTGATGATATCGGCTTCGCATCCCAGCTCTTCATGCACGCGTCTGCGAGCCGCCTTCACGGTGTCTTCCGCCGGACGGGGGTGTCCGGCGCAACTGTCCGCCCATACTCCTGGCCAGAGTCGTTTATGGTTGCTCCGACGGGCCAGCAAAAAGCGCCCCTTCTCATCTGTCAGCAGCACCATGAACGCTCTGTGAAGCACACCATCGTACTCATGTGCGACACCACGGGATATAAGTCCCATCTCGTTGTCATCTCGGTCAACCGCAACGACGAGCTCGTCTTCCAGCCAGGCTGCACGTGCGGCTCCACCGGCAGGCAAGTAGTGTGCGTCCGGGGATGTCATGGCGCCACCGATCCGCGTTCTCTGGACGGCACCGCCTCGTAGGTGAGCGTGTGCCCCATCTTCTCCCGCTTGGTCCTCAGGTACTCCAGGTTGGACTCCACTGCCTGTATCTCCAGTGGGGCCTGCTCGATCAGATTGAGCCCGTACCCTTCAAGCCCCGCGATCTTCCGCGGGTTGTTCGTAAGCAGCCTGATCGACCTCAGACCCAGATCGACGAGTATCTGGGCACCGATACCGTAGTCCCGAAGATCGGCTGCAAAGCCAAGTGCTTCGTTGGCCTCCACCGTGTCGTGACCGTGCTCCTGGAGCTCGTAGGCCTTGAGCTTGTTGCCTAGACCGATTCCGCGGCCCTCGTGCCCCACCATATAGAGAATGACGCCCCGCCCCGCTGCCTGGATCCTGCGCATCGCCTCCTCAAGCTGCGAGCCGCAGTCGCAGCGAAGCGAGTGGAAGACATCGCCTGTGAGGCATTCGGAGTGCACTCTGACCAAGACTTCGTCTGCATCCGTGACATCTCCGGCAACAAGAGCCAGGTGAGTGCGTCCGTCCACAGCCGAGGTATACCCGTGTGCGACGAACTCCCCAAACCTCGTGGGCAGGGCAGCCGTAGAAGTACACTCGACAAGCTTCTCGGTACGCCGACGGAACCTGATCAAGTCAGCCACTGTTATCATCTTCAGCCCGTGCTTACGGGCGAACATCTCAAGCTGGGGTCTGCGGGCCATGCTGCCATCCGGGTTGATGATCTCGCAGATCACACCCGCCGGAGTGAGCCCGGCGAGCCCGGCAAGATCCACCGCAGCCTCGGTGTGACCCGCCCGCTCTAACACACCGCCCGGTCGGGCCTGCAAGGGAAAGACATGCCCCGGCATGGACATATCGGCCGGACGAGTGGAAGGATCGATGGCCGCCCGCACGGTGGCACAGCGGTCGTGCGGCGAGATACCGGTCGTCACCTTGCCTTTTGCCTCTATCGATACATGGAAAGCCGTGCCCTGTTCGGAAGTGTTGACCTCCACCATGGGCGGGATCCCCAATTCGGCCAATCGCTGGCCGGTCAGTGGAAGGCAGACGAGCCCGCGGCCGTGCGTGATCATGAAGTTGACCGCTTCAGGCGTCACCATCTGTGCCGCCATCAGAAGATCGCCCTCGTTCTCACGATCCTCGTCGTCAACGACCACGAGCATACGTCCTGCAGCGATCTCCAGGATGCCTTCTTCTACTGTGGCGAAGGGGCTCATCCGATCCATGACTTCACTACTCCCGTTCTCCCAGCGACGCGGCCATACCCAGTAGCGTGGTCACACAGCGCTGCACTTCATCGAGGGCTGCCTGGTAGTTGTCTGAAAGCCGACGGATCTCCTCGGCGGAGGCATCGTCCACATGAAGCCCTACTGTGACGACCACGATGCACTGGAACGCGCTCGAAAGCCGGAGAGCGGCATCGCGGGCAAGCTGGTCCTCTTTGTGTCCTGTCACGCACAGGACGCTCGCCGAGGCGGACACTTTGGCCTTATCGGCCAAGCTCGGCCGTGGCGTTGCCATGGCCGTTGCGCCTACATGCGGAGAATCGCCTCCACCAAGGCAGACGACAAGGTCTCGGCCGCACCGCACGACAGTTGCTTCGACGCAGTATCGACCTTCGCCGTAAGCGACAGATATGGACTTCATAGAACCTCGACACCCTTCCATGAAACGAACTTGGCGTGCTCCAGACCGAACTGTCGCAGCACTTTGCCGATGACATGGTTGATCTGATCCTCAAGCGTCTCCGGTCCGTTGTAGAAGGTGAGCAGCGGCGGGATTATGCTGCATCCCAGGTTGGCGGCCTCCTGCAGGTTACGCAGATGGATCTTGCCGAAGGGCATCTCACGAGGCACGAGCACGACCTTGCGCTCCTCCTTGAGACATACGTCGACCGCCCTTACGAGCAAGTTCGCTGCGTAACCTGCAGTGATGGCTGCAAGAGACTTCATGGAACAGGGGATCACGATCATGCCATCGGTCTGGAACGACCCGCTGGATATCGAAGCGCCAAGATTCTTGTCGTTGTGGTAGACATCGGCCATTGACACAAGTTCGAGAAGCGGGATGTCACACTCGAGATCCCATGTCTTCTGAGCTCCTTCTGTCACGACGAGATGCACCTCGACGTCCTCGTGCTGCTTGAGCGCCGAGACGAGGTAGTAACCCATCACGACCCCGGTCGCTCCCGATATCCCAACGATGATGCGCATGATCGTGTCTCCTGATCCACTCTCTGACGTTGCAGGACTACTTCGCGCGACTTACAGAAGGCCGGTGACGTTCCACCAAGGAATCATGACGCCGACAGTCACGATGAACATGACCGCGATGAGCGGCACACCCAGACGGATCGTCTCCTTCTGCGTATATCCACCCGTCTCTTCACTAGCGCCCACCAGCATGTTCAGATGCTGGAACGGCAGGATATAGTGACCCGCGATCGCCATATACGCAAGCATCGTAGGGACGATCGGGTTAATGCCCATAGGTGCCGTAAAGGCGATGATTGCAGGAACGGCGACACCCATGACGGCGATAACGCTACCAAGCAGCATATGCAGACCGATTGCGATGACCGTGATAACTGCCGCAAGCAAGAACAGGTTCGAGGGAGCGCTTGACGGCAGGAGCGTGGATGCAATCCAAGCGTTCATGCCGGTCGTTCCACCCACGACGCCGATCGCGATGGCAGCCGTCAGGAAGAGGAGCGTCTGCATCGGTACTGCAGCCCAGTCCTTGGGAGTGAGTACCTCACCGATAACTGGCATTGCCATAAGAACTGCGATACCCAGGGTGACCCATCCGATGTTCACGCCGTGGATAGTGTCGGTCATCCACAGTACGATGGCGATGCTCAGCCAGATCAATGTGCGCTTCTCGATTGCCGTGAACGAACCCATAGCCTTGAGCTTCTCACGGATCTCTTCTTTGTTGACGTCGACTTCCTTGGTCGGTTTGAAGAGGACAAGGATGAGTCCAAGGGTAAGCAGGCTTGCAACGATCGCAGGTGGGCCCATGTTGATGAACCAACTTGCGAAGCCCATCTGCTGACCAGAAGACGCAACAGCAAGCGGGTTGATGGTCGCGTCACCGGTCAGGAAGATGAGCGAGACCGGTACAGAAGCTGCGAATACCGTGAGGCCGATCTTCAGACCGTCCTCTTTCGGTATGTTCGAAGACTTGATGATCACGGCCATGACCGACATGATCAGCAGCGCACGAGGCCATGGATGCGGGATGAGCAGGCTCAGCACGAACGTCAGCACGAAGATACCGATGATGATGCTCTTGAACGAGCTGACGAACCGGAGCATGTAGTTGTAGGCGATGCGCTCGCCTAGACCAGACGTCTTGACCGCGGTAGCGATCAGGTACGCGCCAACGACGAGCCACATCGTTGTGCCGGTCCATGACCTGAATGCAACGGCGGCAGTCGCGGCGGCGGCAGAGACCGCTTTGGTTGTCTCAGTCGCGGGCACTCCCTCCACGACACCGAAGACTGCCAGAAGAACCAGGAACAACCCTGAGGTATATGCGGGCTGTGTGATCTGGAATGCCCAGAAGACAACCGTCATCAGGGTAAGCGCCAGCGTGATATGTCCGCCGGTACTCAGGTCGGCGGTTGGGATCGGGGCAAGCCACACCCCAAGTCCAACCAGTATTCCAAGCACGAAGCCTATCTCGCGCTTGCCGATCTTACGTTTTACTGCGTCCACTTCTCCTCCTTCTCGCGGGTAACCACTTTGGTGTGACCGAAGTGGCGGTTAGTGCTGACGTGCTATGTCAAACAGCCCGAACCAGCCCCGGAGGGCGCTTGAAGCCCTCCGGGACACGGTCGGTCCTACCTACTTGGCCTCGAACATCGAGGGTGCCCAGCGGCTGGGGTCGACCTCAAGGAACTGGCTGCGCTGGAACTTGTCCTTCAGGTTGAAGGGCACAGTGCAGTCGAAGATCGTCTTGCAAGACATGCCCTTGTCGCGGAGTGCCGGGTTGAACTCGGGGCTCTGCGAAGGATCGAGCGGGTGGCAACGCACACCGGGGATGAAGACGGTGTCGATGTCGCCCTGGTAGCGAGTATTCATCGCCCAAAGGACGTCGTTGCTGTCGAACGGATCGACGTCTTCGTCGACCAGGATGACGTGCTTGAGTTCAGAGAACGCCGAGAATGCAAGCAAAGCGGCTTGCCTCTGACGGCCCTCGTCAGATGGAATCGTCTTCTTGAACTGCATGACGGCCATGTACTTGCCGCCGCCAGCGGAGTGTGAGTACACGTTCAACAAACGTCCAGGCATGGCGGTCTCGACCATGGAGAGGATGCTTGCCTCCGTGGGGATGCCGGCCATGTTGACATGCTCTTCGCTGGGTCCGATCACCGTTTGCATGATGGGGTTGATGCGATGCGTGATCGCCTTGACCTTGATGAGCGGCAGAGACGGATCGGCACCACCGGTGTAGCCCGGGAACTCAGGCATTGCCTTGCCGGTGCCGGTGTTCTGGTCTTCCTCAACGCGCACGTTGGGGATGAGCTCGCCCTCGATGACGTACTCGGCGTTCGCGATAGCCTTCTCGCCGATGGTCAGGCACTCCACAAGCTCGACTGCCTGATTCCGGATCGCACCGGCGATGCTGAGCTCGTTGAAGCCAAGCGGCGTTGTGGGGGGCTCGAAGCAAGCTGCGATCTCGATGGCCGGATCGACACCGATGCTGATGGAGATAGGCAGGGGCTTTCCGGCAGCTTCAGCCTTCTCACGGAAGACACCCAGGTGGCGCGCGCCTGGAACGAAGTACATCGATATCTCGTCCTTGCTCTGGAGACAGAGCCTGTGGATAGTGACGTCCGAAATGCCGTCCTCAGGATCGGAGGCGTAGCACATTCCCATCGTCACATAGGGGCCAGCGTCTTCAGGCGTGTTGGTTGGCGCAGGCAGGAGCTTGCGGATATCAAAGCCGGGATCCTCTGCACGGTGAACCACTTCCTGGCAAAGGGCCTGGCTCTGAGGAACCACAACCGGAGCGATCGCGTTGTGCACAGCGTCCTTGAGCAGGAAACCCAGCTTGTCAGAATCGACGCCCAGCATGTGTGCGACTCTCTCGCGACTTGCGAGGACACCGATGGCAACGCGTGCATCTTCGTGACCCTTGACGTTGTTGAAGACCATCATCGGGCCGATCTGCGTGGGGCGCATAACGGTTCCGCCGGCACCGACGTGCCGATAGACGCCGGAAAGCTCAGCGTTAGGGTCTACCAACTCATCGGTCTCCAGGTACTGGCCGGGTATGGTCTTCAGCAGCTCCAACATCGAGCGCATGTCCACGGCCTTCTTGTCAGTTGTCTCAGACATTCATTACTCCTCAAAAAGAACGGATCGTGTGCCTACATAGCGGTCGTGCCTTCTTGCGTTGCACATCTCAACCACCGCATCGCCTCCCCGAAAGCGTCCATGAAGGGCTTTGGCACCAGGCAGAAAGCTAGGTTTCGCATGGATTCAAGTCCCACACATTCCAATCGGTCTCATCCGGAACGGGCCGGATTCCTATGTACCGACCATGCTGGGCGCGTTCGGGGTGCTGCAATTCCAACCAAGACAGGACGGTTGCAGCTATGGAATAGACGCTGGTAGACACACCTCCAGATTCACTTTGGGAAACGGCTGTTTCACTTTCGGAAACACTGAGCACGGATACGCCATCCGGCGCAGCGGTATACTTGGACGAGCTCGTCCATCTCCAGGATCCCTCCTGAACGGCAGTGATCCGACTCTCGCAACGGGCTACGCACAACCTTCTAGGAAGGACGAAGCTCATGAACATCACGCAACTCGAGTACTTTCTGGCAATCGCACAGACCAGGAAATTCAGCACAGCGGCGGAACACGTTTATGTATCTCAGTCCTGCCTCTCCAAGCAGATCAAAGCGCTGGAAGAAGAGCTGGGGGTCGAGCTGTTCTACAGGACCTCAAGCGGCACATCGCTCACCGCTGCTGGCGAGACGTTCCTCGACTTCAGCCGTAACACCCTCCGCAGCCACGAACGCGTGCTTGCACGCCTCGCGAAGTACACTGCCGGTGCTGCGATCCGGGTTCGCATCGGAGCACTTCCTCTTATGAGTGTCTACGATCTCCATGCGGCTCTCGCTGATTATCAAGTTGACAACATGGGCGTGCAGATTGACTTCTACGAGCGCAACCAGGGCGAGATCATCAGCCGACTCAAGATGGATAGACTCGATGCTGCCATCCTTAGAACCGACCTGCTTTCAGAAGACGAGTACGACTGGTTTCCAATCGTCACCGATGAGATCGTCGTGATCTGCTCCACCGACCACCCTCTCGCGCGGCGCAAGCGTGTCACTCCTATCGATCTCAAGGACGAACGCTTCGTAGTCCTCGACGAGCAGTCGGCCATCACGAGCCGGTTCATGAGCCTGTGTCGAGAATCCGGGTTCGTTCCCAACATCACCTACACACATCAACGCCACGAACCGCTTGTTGCTGCTGTCTCACGAGGTCTAGGGATATCGATCCTGCCGAAGAAACTGACCCAATCGAGGAACCCATCCGGCCTAAGCTGCGTACAGTTCCAAGACCCGATCTACACTGACGTGAGCCTAGTAGTGGTTCATGGAAAAGAGCTCGGGCCCTACACCGAAAAGCTCATCGATCACTTCCGTAAGCGGTACCCCGTGCCGAGCGGAGCCTCGCCTGATCCAACGCCTGCCGACCGAGGCTAGAACGCATTCCAAGATCAGACGACTCACCGCAACCAACAGATCCCGAATCCGGCCCAGGGGTGTTCGCTGAACTCCACCCCTGGGCCGCGTCGTATCCGGAAGACCTAGTCGAGCGGCGGAATCGGAGGAATCACTCCGAGTTCCGTGATCTTCTCAGGGGTAAGCTTGAACTTCTCAAGAACCACCGGCGTCTCTGTCGAACGCCAGGAGTACCAGCAAACCTCACAGACGTACACTTCCCATACATCGCCGACGGGCGACTTGACCATCGTACGAGTCTGCTCGCTATCACAGCGCGGGCATTTCATGTAGTACCTCCTCTGAGTGTTCTGGACCGTCCCATCATCGGGACGAATCATGAACGAGTGAACTAGTGGCTACTCTTCCTCTGCGGCCTGGATCAGACCCTTGATGATCTCTGTGTACTTCGCGGTCCCAACCGGGTCTTTCAGCAACTCGACGGGACGCGGATTGGGCTCAGGAGCGACCGGCGTGGTCGCGTCGATGATGAGCTTGGTGGTCATACCGGCGGGATAGCTCGAAGGATCGAGCGGCATGCCGGCGGCGTTCTCGATCATCGTGACGTCCTTGTGCGGCAGGACGCGCGTGGTGAGCGCCCACATGACCTGCTCAAGGTTGAAGGGATCCACGAAGTCATCAACCATGATTACGATCTTGGCATAGGGCATACCGTGCGGGGTCGAGAGCAGCCGCATGGCCGCACCCTTGGCGTGACCGCCGTATCGGGGCTTGATCGAAACGATGGTACCGATGCCGTGGGTGTACATAGCGTTGACAGCCTTGACCTCCGGGAAGCCTTCCTTGAGCTGCTTATAGAGCGGCACGCTCGTGTTCAGCGCCATGAGGTAGTCGATCTCAGTCCAGGGCATACCCAGGTAGAGGTTCTCAAAGATCGGGTCCGTACGGTGCGTGATGCGGGTGATCTGGATCTCACACTGCAGACGGGAGCCCGAGTATGAACCGGGGAACTCGCCGAAAGGACCTTCGCAAACGCGCACGCGCGGGATGATGTAGCCCTCCAAGACGACCTCGGCACCGGCCGGTACGAGAAGGTGCGGCGCGGTGTCAGCCGGCACGATGTCGGTCGCCACACCGTCTTGCAGCGCGCCGACGAACTCGTACTCGTTCTGGCTGTAGCCGACGGGAGTCGAGGCCATGAACGTCACGAGTGGGCTGTTGCCAAGAGCGATCGCGACGGGCAGCGGCTCGTTCTTGCGTTCGGCCTTCGCGAGCTGGACCGCGATATCGTGCATGGGCAGCGCCTGGATGCCGATACGGTCCTTGTCCTTCACCTGAATGCGATACGTACCGACGTTCTGCCTTCCGAAGTCATCGAGCGCCTCCGGATCACCGGAGATGACGGATGCCTTGGAGATGAAGAACCCGCCGTCCTGCTCATTGATGCGGTACAGCGGTAGCACCTCGAACAGGTTGATGTCCTCGGTGATGACGTTCTCCTTACACGGCGCCTCTTCGCGAGAGACGACGTTGGGGGGAACAGGGTACTTGTCCCAACGAGCGTTCAGTTCCTCGAACTGCTCTTTGGTGGGAGTATCCTTGTCCATGCCCATCATGAGCGCATGGTTCTGCCACGAGCCATGGACGTTGGTGACGACCGAACCCTTGTAACCCTTGATGTTCTCGAAGAGCACCGCGGGGCCATTGGGCATGCTCGATGCAGCGCGACCCGCGGCACCGATATCGGGCTCCGGATTCACCTCATCCTTGATACGGACCAGCTGGCCCTGCTCCTCAAGAGTCGTCAGAAACTCTCGGAGGTCCTTGTAGACCTTTGCCATCTGAACTCCCTTCTCCGTGCTTGCGTATGCCCTCTTTGGGGGCCTGAGGCGCATCGCGCTGTCATTGGAGTGGGCGCGACATCCTCACTCACACGACGATGGAGGGAGCGCCATCGGGGGCGCAATTCTTCGTGGGAAAGCCATGTTGCGACGCGGGAATAGCCCCTGGTTGGGCCTCGAAGCTATGCCCCGATGGAAAGAGTAGATTCCTTGTTCACCAGGAGTCTCTGTCCACGACAGACGTAAAGAGCGTGTATTGTTCAAGGTAGCCTCATGCGCGACAAGAGTTCATATGCCGTCGAGCACGGGTCAGTCGCAAAGAGCACGTCTACGTTCCGAGGGGCGCACCAAGAAGCCCAGTCGGAAGGAGAGAGTCCGATGAACTGCACCCAGATGCGGTACTTCCTCGCGATCGCGCGGCACAAGAAGTTCAGCAGTGCCGCAGAGCATGCATACGTTTCTCAGTCGGCTCTGTCCAAACAGATCAAGTCCCTTGAAGAAGAGCTGGGCGTCGAGCTCTTCGTTCGGAGTTCTGCCGGAGCCACCCTGACTCCGGCAGGAGAGGCTTTTCTGGAATACGCTCACAAGGCATACCTGGACTACGAGGGCATCTTGCGGCGCCTCGAGCGTTATGACTCGACTGCACAGAATAGAGTACGGATTGGAACACTGCCCTTGATGGGCGCGTACGATCTCTACTCGGACTTCGCGGACTTCCAGATCGAGAACATGACGACGCAGATCGACATGTACGAACGAAACCAGAGTGAGATCATCAGGCGGATGGAGATCAACCGACTCGATGCGGCGATCTTGCGCACGGATCTGCTCTCCACCGACGACTACGAGTGGATCCCTCTGTTCCGAGACGAGCTCGTTATCGTCTGCTCGAACACCCATCCTCTCGCCCGAACCCGTCGCACTTCCCTTGTCGAGCTCAAAGACGAGCGCTTCGTCATGCTTGAAGAGGAATCCGCTATCTACACCCGTTTTGTTGAGGACTGCAGGCGACTCGGTTTCTACCCGAACATCACCTTCACGCATGCCCGCCATGAACCGCTGCTGGCTGCAGTGAGCAAGAACATCGGGATCACAACGCTGCCGCGTGGGCTGACCCATGGACGAACCGAACCGACCATCTCGACCATACCGTTGACCGAGCCCTTGTTCACAGACATCGGGCTCGTGTACCCCAAGGGTCGAGAACTCACCCCGTCGGCGGCAGCGTTCATCGAGTTCTTTGCAAAAGCGTATAAGACGCCAGCCGAAACCGACAAACGCCAGGGCAACGCGAGCTGACCGGCCGCACCAGCCTCACTATCCGGACTGCCAGCCACCGCCTACGATACCCGGACCCTAAGGTCTCTCAAGCGTGCCGTCTCGCCGTCCACATCAGGCGCATCCGCATCTCCCAGGATGTGCGCCATCACGCGGTCCGCGGTCTTGATAGCACCCAGACAGACGAGATCGTCGTCGTACTCGAACGAGACCCGGAAGGTGCCGTGACCATCGCGGCTGAAGTCCCACTGCGTCTCGCCCCTCAGGTCACGAGGCGATCCAGCCCTGGACATGAGCTCTATGACCACGTGCTCGAACAGGTGCGGGACTTCAGTATCGGTGATCTCCTCGGCGAAAGTGACTCCTTGAGCGTTGTCGCAGATATGCTGCCTGAGGCCCGGCAGAAGATCCAGAGCCCGCTGCACCATTGCCTCATCCCCCGAAGTACGCAGGCGCTCGTCATCGTTGACTCTGACGATGACATCGATACGGTCCGCGCAGACCGTGACACTGTTGACGTGCATCCCACCCCCCAAACGACCGCGCGACGATCAGCCCCGTCGCGTCCCCAGGTAGTACGCCAGCGAGACGACAGCGAGCGCCGCTACAACGCCAACGCCAACGAGCTTCGTCGCCTTCTCTTGTGTGAGCTCACGAACCTCACCCTCGGCCATGTCTTTGATATGCATCGCTTTGCCGCGCAGATCCTCTACCGTGATAGGAGCGTCGACCGGGGTCATTTCTGCATCATCCTCACTTTGATGACGATGAACACGAGTGATACAAGAACGTAGACTCCGCCAATGGCGAGAAGCGCGCCGGGGTAGGTGATCCACTCGCCGAGCAAGACGAAGAGCCCCACCGCGATGAAGATGAGCCCCACGACAAGCAGACAGCCGGCAGCACTGGCCGAGACAAGCGTCAGCCCCAGGCGCTGGATAGGTTTCACGACCTTCTCGCGGACCACAGTCTCGGCTTCCTGACGCACCCAATCAGACGCTGTCTGCAGCAGGTCGGCGACGGCGTCGATTATCCCCTCAATGCCAGTCTTCGGTGCCTCAGGCGCGGTATCAGGATCAGCCATGCGTGATGCCCCCTTCTTCGGGTACGACGTTTCATACATACCCTAACGCAACTCACTCGCTACGTCCCCAAAGCAAAGAGGCCGGCAACCCGAAGGCGGCCGACCCCTTTGAACAGTGCGAGAAGTGCTACTTGCCGAGTATTCGATAGCTCACGGTGCCAACGCCCGAAAAACCAAGCGCCTTCGCGGTGCCGGGGCCAAGATCGAACGTACGACCGCTCACGTACGGTCCGCGGTCCTGTACAACAGCCACGCAGGTCTTACCGTTGTACTTGAACTCGATGCGAGTCCCGAACGCAAGGGAACGATGCGCGACGACCATGCTTGTAGGTGTGAGAGTGCCGCCACCAGCCATCGTGTTGCCATAGAATCCGGGGCCATACCACGAGACTCTTGCGGTGCTCCAACCGCTGGCGCTGCTCGAGCGCGAAACGGTGGTTGTGCGGGTGGTGGTGCGCTTCGCGGCACTGGGCACTTCCGTTGCCGTCTTGGTCGCCGAAGCGGTCTTGGCTTTGCTCGTCTCACTGCCGGCCTTGAGCAACTCGCTCTTGGCGGCGGCGTCAAAGGTGGTTCCCTCGGCTGTGGTCACTTCGGGTGCCTCGTCCAAACGCAACACCGTTGCGGCCTCAGCGGTCTGCAGCGGTGCGAGCGCGATACCTGCCATACCGGCAAGCACAAGAGCAACTGCGCCCGTCAGCGCCAAAGTGGCGGGGACCAGCTTCATTCGACTACTTGATACCTTCACACGTACCTCCGGGTCCGACTACAGAACAGGCGGCGTCCCAGGCACAAGAATGGACACGGAATGTGTCGACAGCGGAGAAGAAGGGGGAGGAGCTAGCTGTCTCGTACCTGGCCGCGTGGATCGGCGCATCGCCGCCTCGGCCATAACAAGCGCAAGCTATGCTGTTGTGGCTGGACCGATGATCCTGGTGCGAAGCTACGGGCGCTTCGCTTCGGTTCGCTGTTCGGGCACTTTCGGCGCAGGTCCGACGAACCGCCTGAATGGCCGATTCGAACGCCAGTGATGCCCCTTTCAAGTCAACAGCGGAGTACGTTAGCACAGAGTGTGCCAGAAAACCAGCGAACGAGTGCCCGGAATCGAACACTCGTTCGCTCTATGATCTACCGTGCTCGCCTATGGAGTTGCTGTTGCGGGCTCCGAAGGCAAGCCTGAGAGCCGCTCCAGCACCGCTCCAAGCTGCTCTAGGTAGCTACCGTAAGCCGCCCAGTCTCCGCTCTTCTGCGCCTCGATCGCCTTCAGATAGAGCTCCTGTGCGAGAAGAGCATCGTCGCCCGTCAGGACCGGCGTGTCGCCCCCGTCCACAGACGGCGTAGTAGTCGTAGGACCGTCCCCGAACACGGCGGCTAGCGCCTTGGTGAGGTCGGCCTCCATGGCCACCTTGTCGCCATACGCCACGATGACGCGCGTAAGCTGCGGCATAGCGGTCTTCTCGGCCTGCAGATATAGCGGCTGGATATAGACGATGGACGTGTCGATAGGGATCACGAGCTGATTGCCCAGCAAGACCCCGCTTCCCCGCTGGTTCCACAGCGTCAGCTGCTGGCTGATGACCGGGTCTTGGTTGATGCGCGCACCCACCTGCTCCGGACCCAGCACGAGCTTTTGCTTGGGGAACGTGTAGACGACGCGACGCCCGTAGTCCTCGGGGTCGGACTTGGCGGCCATCCAGCCGATCATGTTGTCTTTGTTCCGGGGAGTGAACGGCATCATCATCATGAAGTCTTCTGCGGGCTCCTCGGGCAACTGCATCAGGACGTAGAACGGGTCCATGGCCGCGCCTGTGCCGTCGGCGGTCTCACCGGGCAGGGCCCACTGATCCTCCTTGTTGTAGAAGACCTGCGGATCTTGCATGTGATAGGTCTTGTAGACCTCGGCCTGCACGCGGAACAGGTCCTCGGGGTAACGGAAGTGCTCGCGCACCTCGTCGGGTATCTCGGAAGCGGGCCTGATCAGGTCCGGGAACACTGCACGCCAGGTGGCAAGCAGCGGGTCGGTCTCATCGAAGGCATACAGAGTAGTTGTGCCGTCGTACGCATCGACGGTGATCTTCACGCTGTTGCGCATGTAGTTGAGGTCACCGTACACGGGCTCCGAATAGGGAAAGCGCGACGACGTCGTGTACCCGTCAACGATCCACACCACGCGACCGTCGATGATGGTGGGGTACGGGTCGCCGTCTCTCATGAGCCACGGAGCCAGCGCGTCGATGCGCTCGGCCAGCGAGCGGCGGAACAGCACCTGGCTGTCCGGAGTGATGTAGGAGCTGAACAACAGCTGAGGCGCCGAGAAGCGCAGCGCGAACGCGGCACGCGTGACAAGCCCGCCCATGGGGACGCCGCTTGTGCCAGCATAGCTCGTGGTGGCGTTCTGGTCCCCCACCGGATAGTCGAACTCCTCAAGATCGGTAGCGGCGATCACGTAGTTGGTCGCCTGCTCGCCGAAGTAGATCCCAGGCTCTTCCACCTCCAGGATGCCCGACCCGCTTGGCGGAATGTCTTTCACGATGAAGTCAGGCAACCCTTGTCCGGTCACTTCGTTGACCGGCGACACGACCACACCGTATCCGTGCGTGTAAACCAGGTGCTGGTTGACCCATGTCTGAGCCTGCTCGGCAAGCTGGCCTACGTTCATCTCACGTACGGAGATGAGCACCTGGCGGCTCGCGCCATCGATCTCATAGCGGTCGATGTCCACGTCAACGAAGTCGTAGTACGGACGGATGCCCTGAAGCTGCTGGTAGCTTTGCGCCACGATCTCCGGATCCCACAGGCGGACGTTCTCGATCGTCTGGCTGTTTGCGGCGATATCGCTTGCCACCAGGCTCTCCTCGGCAGGGAAAGCCCTGACTTCGATCTCCTCAAGCCCGAAGGCCAGTCGCGTCATCTCGATGTTGCGCTCGATGTAGGGCGCTTCGGCGGCGACCTCGTTAGGGTCCACCCGGAACTGCTGAACCAACGCCGGATAGACGCCGCCCACCAGGATCGAGGCTGCTATCCAGACACCGAAGGCGATAGCGGGGAGCTTCCAGCCTTTGAACCGGATGTTGGCGATAAGCACGATGCCCGACAACACCGCTATGACGATCAGGATCTGAAGTGCCGGGAGCTGAGCATGGATATCGGTGTAGGACGCGCCCAGCACCTGGCCTCTTGGAGAGAAGTTCAGGTCATAGATGTCGAGCCAATACACAAAGGCCCGCACCACGACGATGAGTCCGGCCAGCACCGAGAGATGCGCCTTGACGTGCGGATCGAAGCCCTTGAGGCGCGCCCATGGACGGATCGCGCCGGTGAGCACATGCACCGCTGCGGTCAGCAGAAGCGTGATGAGAAGGGCGCCGGTGAGCCAATCGGCGACGATGCGGTAGGCGGGCACTGTGAAGAAGTAGAACGCCAGGTCTTTGCCGAACTGCGGGTCGGTCACCCCGAACGGGACCTGGTTCAACCACAGCTGGAAGTCCACCCAGTTGGCGGACATGGACACTCCTGAAGCGAGTGCAGTGAAGGCGCTCACTCCAAGCAGGAGCCAGCCGAAGAAGCGGTCGATGACTTCCCGGATCTGCTGGATCGCCATCTCATATCGGAAACCGATCTCATCGGTGCTGCTCAGCACCACCGAGGGCGCCATGGCCCGCGCGATCCGCAAGTTGATGTACATGATCACGAAGAAGACGCCGGCAAACAGCAGTCCGACACCCCACTCCGAGACCAGGGTCGTCCAAAAGACCCCTTGCTGACCTAGGTCTTCGAACCACAGCAGGTCTGTATAGAAGGTGGCGACGCCACCTGAGACTGCGAACAGTGCGATGACGACGGCGATGACGATAGTGAGGGCACGAGGTCGCCTGAGCGAGACGTCGGCCATAGGTCTCCCTTCATAGGGTGCGTACTGATGTATCGTACCCGAGTAGGGCGTCCTATCCGACGTCTTAGAGGAAGTCGGCCACGTCCACGTTGACTCCTGTGGGATCCAGGCACGCCCGAACCTCCCGTGCACCAGCGACTTCCGGGTTTGAGAGGTCGACGTCCACAGGGTCTATCATGCCCCCGACTGCGTTGGCGATGATGCGCACGACCGGCCGCAGCGGATCTCTGGGACTGGGACTGACGACGATAGCCGTTTCCCCCGTTGAAAGGCGCACGATTGAGCGCGGAGGGTACGCGCCCATCAGGTTGACGAACAGCCGGACAAGAGTGGGGTCAAGCGCGGTTCCCGCGTTTCGAGCGAGGACCTCGATCGCCTCGGACTGCATACGCGGAGAGCTGTAGGAACGCTTGGACGTCATGGCATCGAACGCGTCAGCAACGGCGACGATGCGGCTTGCCAGATGCTGCGGCCGGGAAGAGACCTGCTGCGGGTAGCCGGTTAGGTCGTAGCGCATGTGGTGTTCGAATATGACGACGAGCGAGGCCTTGTCGAGCCCAGGGGTCAGGGCCGCATGCTCCGCACCGAGCACCGGGTGCTGACGCACCGACACCCACTCCTCAGAGGTAAGCGGGCCGGGCTTGTTCAGCGTCTCTGCGGCGATCGTCATCTTGCCTACGTCGTGAAGTAGCGCCCCTACTCCAAGAGTGGAGAGGAAACGGTACTCCTTGGTGAGCGTGGACCCCAGCGCGAGCGACAAGATCGCCACATTGACTGAGTGGTAGAAGGTGTATTCGTCGTAGCTCTTGAGTCCGGAGAGCTCGAGCATGGCGTAGCGGTTGGCGAGCACGTTATCCACCAGACTGCGAACACTGGCCTTCACGCGCGGGACGTTAAGCGTCTCATTGCCGCGAACGAGATGGTCCAGCTCGCGCAGCAGGTCCACAGCGTCGTTGTAGGACTCCCTGGCCGCCTTGCGCGCGTCCCCGGCGGGCGCTGTCTCCCGCAACACGGTCACAGGGCTCACTTCGATATGGGTGAGTCCGGCAACATCCATGAGCGCCTTGATGCCGCCGCGCTTCTCGACGCTTTCCGAGTCGTTGCTCAGAACCGACGCGAAGCGGAGAAGCTCATCTCGCTGGAGTCCTGCCTTGAAACACAAGGTCCCTACATTGAGGGCGGTCATATCACGGATCAATTGATCGAAAAGAACGCTATCCTCGGCCAAAAGCTGCTCACCCAAGAGCAGTTCGTCTTCATAGAAGGTGATGGGAAGATCGACGCCCTCGTCGTGGTAGCGGGTGATCGCGGGATACAGCTCGTCGATGACCTGCGCGGTTGCCGGGTGGTCAAGCGGATAGAAGCGAATCGTGCGCCTCAACGCATAGAGCCTTGCCAGGACGTCTCGGAGCCTGCCTACCTGCGTATGAGAGAACTTGCGTGCAGGCCCTTCGGGCACCGCCTCTTCCAGAATGTGTTCTATATCCGGAGTCCCGGAGCCTGCTCCTTGGACATCCTGGGCCTTGTCGGGTTCATGCGCGTCACTCATGATGCGCCCTCCCCTGTCGACGTGCGTGACCTACCTGAGGTGAGCGTAACCAATGCGAACTCGGCGGCTGTCCTGACTTCACGCGAGCGGCCGGAGCGCATGAGGCCCCGCTGCTTGGCAAGGCTCTCCAACACAGGCTTGGCGGAGAGATCGCCTATCTTGCCAAGAGCCTCTATCGCCTCGACGCGCGGTCCTATGTCGCGGTTGCCGCGACCCTCGCCCTTTGCGACGATAGACAACGCCCTAACGGCGCCACGCGCGCTCATCGTTCCCAGATAGCGTGCCGCCAGCCGGACGTTCTGCTCGTCTTGATCAGACAGCGCCGAGACAAGCATCTCCTCGGCCATTCTGTCGCGGATCCCGGACAATGCGCGGATCGTCTCTCTGCGCACACGTACGTCTGCGTGCCGGATGGTTCGGTTGAGGTAGGGCAAGACCGCCGATGAGCGCGTCGCTCCCAGAATAGACACGACGTTTCGCACGAAGTACCAGCGCCCGTCCGTGACATGTGAGCCCAGACGTTCCACATGGTTGCCCGCAAATCCGGAGAGCAGATCGACAAGCGACTTGCGTCCAGCCATGTCGGGTTCATCGGCCAGCGCCTCAAGAAGCGGCGGTATCGCGTGTCCGCCCAGCACCTCAAGGAAACGGCGACTGGATTCGTGCTCGGGTGTCCCCGTCTCATAGACTCGGATAGCCTGGTTGACCAGGTACATGGCCCTGGGACTGGCAAGCGCCCCTATGGCCGTCCGCACCCGCATTCGTTGCTCAGGCACCAGTGTCTCGTCGGCTTCAAGGGCGACCAGAACCGAAGCAACATGCGTCGCGGCTTCGAACTCACCCCACTCGATCAACAGCGCGAGGTTGTCCTCGACCAGAGCAAGCAAGGATGCGAACGTGTCAGGGCGTCTTTCCAAAGACGCGATCGACACGAGAGTCGAGAGGATGTCGCCATCGCTCACGCCTCGAACGACCTCGGTCTTCAGCGCAACAACGTCTTCGTCAGCGTCTTCCGCGTTCCGCTCCTGGGGAGCCAGGTCAACAAGACGCAAAATACTTGCGAGCTCTTCCTGAGCCGCGGGGCGCTCATTGGACTGAGCCTGGAGCGTGGTCGGCGCGGCATCCTCCAAGACGGCCGCGGTAGCCGACATGGAAACGCCCGCGTCTTGCATGGCCTTCTTGGCGGCGGTCAGGACGTCTTCTCGGCCAGCAAGACTGATGGCAGCGAGATTGCGTATGGCGCGCGACAACCCCTCCTGGGACACCGGGTCCTCGCTGAGCACGGTGACGAGTGCACGGCACACCTCGCCAAGATCGAGCTGCCGCAAGATGCCAGCTACGGCATCATCGACGCGCGCCTCTTCAAGAAGGTGATTCGCCAGCAGACGTTGTCTGGTGGACGGCTCCAGTCCCATGACGGCCTCGGCCACAGAGCGCTGCAGTATCGGCTGGTCTTCAGCCAGCTCTCCCCCGGCAAGTCGCGCGAACTCGGTGACGACCGTCGCCAACCGACTCATGGAGACTTCCGCACCCCGACCGTGTGCCGTCTCCTGGAGATATCGCCCGACCAGGCGCGGGCTCTGCACGAAACGAACGAGCAGCCGTTGGTCTCGGGGTCGCGCAAGATGACCACGCTCCATGATGGCGTCGATGACATCGTTGGAAGGCGGCCACTTCTCGTCGGGTGACTCATCGAGGTCCTCTTGATGCACAGCCGCGTCGACTATCTTGGTGTTCGCCTCGCGCACCGTGATGTTGTCGATCTGACGCTCCCACATCCTCGCCTCAAAACCACCCGCGGACAGCACGTTTTGCGGACTGTCTTTGAGCACCGCGAAGAACTCGGTGAGCTCCCGCTCGGAGATGCCGGTGTGGAAGCGGACTTCGGCGACACCATGGGAATAGAACTCTCGGCCGAACTCGTCAAACGCGGACCTACCGGGCAACACCCGACCGCCGTCGACCACCAGCCCGTCTTTGAGGACATAGAACCGGATATCGGCGCGCTCTCTCAGCAAGTAGCGTAACAAGAGCAGTGCATCACGCGCGTTCTCGCGAGGTATGTCGCTCCCCGGCGGGTAGAGCTTCACCGCCTTGTAAGTCACCAAAAGCTGTTTGACAAACCGCTCGACCGGTTCAGGGGCGCGCATGTCCTCTTCAGGTTCCGCCACGTTTCTTCCCCTCGATGTCTAGCGCACAAAGCCACTTCGATTATGCCGCTCTCCGCGTTCAGATGCTATCATCCGCGCATGAACACACCCCTGAATCCACTCATGCTCGCCTCAGCCTCTCCCCGGCGCCGACGCCTGGTTGCATGGCTAGGCGTGCCTGTGGATGTGACGGCAGTGGACACCCCAGAGGATCTTGACTCGCCGCTTGCTTCCGACCCGCCCGCGCTGGCAACATCCATCGCCGCCGAGAAGGCCGTTGCCGCGATGGCCCATGCTCAGCCGGGACAACTCGTGCTGGCGTGCGACACCATCGTGGTCCATGAAGGTTCCATTCTGGGCAAACCTACGGATCTAGACGACGCGTTCCGGATGCTGCACTCGCTCTCCGGCAAGGAACACCAGGTGGTCACCGGCGTGGCGCTCTTCTCGGACATGATGGACGCACCTGTGACCTTCCCGGTGGTCACCAGGGTCCGGATGAACCAGCTGTCCGAAGAAGACATCTTGAAGTGGGCCGCACGCGGCGAACTGCTGGGCTGCGCGGGCGCATACAACATCGAAAGCCACCTTGCCTCGGTGGATCTGACCGAGTGTTTCCGCAATGTCGCCGGATTCCCCTTATGCCACATCTACCGGGCTCTGGCCTCGGGTGACATCATCGGCGCGCCCACAGGTGTTCGCTCCCCGCTTGACGCTTGCGATGCCGACAGGTGCGTGGAGTGCGAACTTGGCAGGTCGCTTCTCGGCACAAGTTAGACGCGTCGGGCAAGAAGGACGATCGACTCGTCGGTATCCGGGTCCAGCGGCTTGCCCTGATGGTCACCGTAGATGTTGATGTCGACGAACCCGGCCCGTTCCAGCTCGCCCGTGATCATGTCATAAGGCATGGCGAAGTGAAGCGACCTGCGGGTCCGCAGACTCCAGCCGCCCAGCGCATCGGCCTCCAGTGTTGCGGGCCAGCTATCGATGGTGTGCCCGCCTTCTCGCACTGACGGGTCGCGGACCAACGTCACGAAGTCGAACAGGATGCCGTCTCGCGCAGGGGTGTAGTCCAGGAGCCGAAGGAAGAACTTGTCGCCGCCCGGGGTCTCTCTGAAGACCGGGCTCATCGTCCTGATCGAATGGCGGATCAGCCTGGCGTGGTTGAGATAGTGCAACACCAGGACTCCGCCGGAGCGCAACGCAGCAGCGAAGTCATTGAGAGCCACGCGCATGCCCGCAAGTGAACGCACGTGGGGCAGCGCGTTGCCCGTGCAGGTGATGGCGTCGACCGGGTGTCCGACGATGCGGGCGGTGTCGCCGAAGCCGCCTTCCATGATCCGGATGTCGCTTCCGGCGTTCTGCGCGTTCTCGTGCGCGAGCGCGAGCATGTCGACGCTCGGGTCGATCGCGGTGACCTCAAGCCCCCAGGAGCGGAACATGATCGCGTGACGGGCGCTTCCGGCGCCAACATCAGCGAGCGTCCGCACGCCTTCGGTCTCGAACACGCGCCTGAAGAACGGAGCCTCACGCTCCAGGCGCCGCTCCCAGTTCACCAGCTGGTCATACTCGCGCTCCTCGTTATGCTTCGCCTCGAACATGTGCGCCTACCCGTCCAGACCGAAGATCCTGACCGCGTTGGCGCGCACGATCAAATCACGGTCTTGTTCAGACAAACCGATCTCCTCAAGCGTCCTGAGCTGCTGGTGCTTGATCCACGAGCGATACTGCGCGGTGGTGCCGGAATCCGTGCCAAAAAGCACCCGCTCGGGCCCGAGCGCGGTCACCGAACGCAGGAACACGTCACCCAGCGAGTAGCCGTGCGGATCGAAGTCCATCCAGTTGTTCGTACCCGAGGAGTCCAGGCACACGTTCTTGCACTGGTAGCAAAGACGGAGCGCCTCATGCAGATACCCTGCGCCGAAGTGAGCGATGACGAAGGTGATATCCGGGAAATCACGGGCCACCGGCGACAGATCGGTGGGGTCTGCATAACGCATGTCTCCGTTGGGATCGACCGTCACACCGTAGTGCACGATTATCGGTGCCCGCAGCTCGGCCGCCTTCTCGAAGAACGGTCGGCACACCGGGTCCGAAAGACGATAGGCGCGATTGACCGGAAGCAGCTTCACACCCCTGAAGCCCGCAGCCATCTCACGCTCCAGCAGCTCAGGAGCATAAGGCGTGCGCGGATCCACATAGGTTAGCGCCTGGACGTGCCCCTTGGCCGCCGAGATGAACTCCCGCGTGTACTGCGAGTCCTCGATCACACTGACCACCAGTGCCTTCGCGACACCGGCGTCATGGATGCGCCGCGCGTACCACTCGGCCATGGCAGCGGGATCCAGATCCGGCAAGGTCTCGTTGCGGCGGCCGAACTTGCCTTCCTTGAGCGCCCGTCTGAACCGGGGGTTCGCATCCGGATTGGCAGCCACGTACTCGGCGAACAGCGGTACGGAGAACATATGCGTATGGACGTCGATCACGTCGCCCGGCCTGGTAGCCGGAGCCGGGGTGAGCGGGGTCACTGCCCCGGAGCCACCTTGGGCTCTTCTGGCACCACGATCAACAGAACGATATAGGCGATGAACAGACCACCCACATTGGCGAGCGCAAGGGCGATGAATGCCAGACGCAGCAGCGTCGGGTCGATGCCGAAGTACTGACCAAGACCACCCAGCACGCCACCGACCCATCGTTCAGAGCGCGACCGATAGAGGCGAGTGCCACGCGCGGGCACATGCGGAGCGACACCGTCGCGCGACCACATGATGACCACGATGCCGATGATGACCACGGCCATACCCCAGCCCGCATTGCGGACGACGTTCCAGCCCGTCCAGAAGAAGTCCGGGACCAGCCCCAGACGCGAGACCGAGAGCCACACTCCTATCACGACGAGCGCGACGCCTATGAGCACGGCCGGAGTGCCACCGCCGGTCTTGAGCGGATCAGGCTGCACCGGCTCCTGCGGGTAGTCGTTGCTCATGTTTGCCTCCTCGGCAGATCAGTAGAGCTGGATGTCTATGGCGCCCACGCCGCCCTCTATGACGACGTCGTAGAACGCATCCCCATCGTCGAATCCAGCGGTCTCATAACGCTTGTCGTCTCCGTCCGAGACGCGCTCGATCCCGTCACCGACGTTGATGCTGCTGATACCACCTTGCACGCTGATCCGAGCCTGAGCCCCCCTGGGGATGCGCAGTTTGAGCGTTGAAACACCGGCCTCTATCCTCACCGGAAGCGCGGTCACTCCGGATGCCGCACGTATCCGGCCCAACTCGATCATCGAGTCCGAGACGCCCGCTTCAACATCAAGGGCCGACAGCATGAGATCGCCAAGATCGGCCTTCGTAGTGGCAACGCCAGCCTTGATCGTAAGATCCCACACCACGCTGCGGTCGAGCTGAACATCGATGCTGGAGCGCGTGGAACCTTGCCAGGCCTGAGGGCTCTCGCCCACGCCGACATCCACCATCGCCTCGTTGCCACTCACCGCGACATCGAACACCGGAGCGTCAAAGGGGGTCTCACCACTGGCCGATACAAGATCGCGTCCGGCGCCAAGCGTGAACTCTCCAAAGCCCCCGCTTATCTCGGCAGTGCCAATCTTGACCCGCGCGCTATGAGGTTCGCTCTCATCGAAAGCCGTACTTTGAGACGCCTCGAACGACACGACAGGAAACCATCGCCCAGCAGAGGTCATCACGAAAGCGCCGTAGATGAGACCGCCGACGACCAGCAAGCTCGAGAGAACGCGCAGCCAGGTGTTGTCCGTGCCTCGACCGATGATGTCGACGCCGGCCGCCACGATGAGCAACGGCCACAGCGACAGGACGTTCCACCACACCGACCACGGCAGATATCCAAGCGTATTGGCAAGCAGGATGGCTCCGATACCCACTATCGTGAGCCCCTCAGCAGCTCGTTTGAGATCCATCAGCCCCTCAGCCCCCTGAATACGGAGACGATACCCACCAGGATGATAGCGACCGGCCAGTAACGCCAAAGGTCGAAGTCAGGAACGAACTGATTGGCGAGCAGAGCCAGGCCCACGAGCACCAGGAGTATCCCGAACCCGACCCCTCCGTGACCGGAGGCCTTCGGCGGTCCAGCAGGAGTGGAGGGTGGCACATATGGGGCCGTCACCTGCGGTGCCGGTGGCACCGGAGGCACCGGAGGAGCCGAAGGAGCTGTATCCTGCGCTGTCTGCTCGGACATGTTCTCGGCCATGGTCTTCTCCACTTCAGTAGCACCTGCAGCCAGCGGCGCGGGCACTGATCCTGTAACGGCCTCATTCACCAGTGGCTCTTCCGGAATAGCGAACGCCATCACCAGGTACGCAATCGCAAAGCCTCCCTGCGTGATGAGCGTGAGAATCACGACGAACACCCGGACCAACGTCGGATCGAGGTTCGTCTCACGGGCGACACCGCCGCACACACCCGAGATCATGCAATCGGTGCGGCTACGATATAGTCTGTGCTCCATCCGGAGATCCTCCTTCACCGCTCCCCTGCTTCGAAACGCGCAGACGTGCTATGCGCCTGCGGCGCACGGCCTCCACAGTGACGCGCAGATCCGCATGCTCAACGACCTCTCCAGCCACAGGAATGTGTCCCAGCTCCATCAATACCCAGCCGGCAAGCGTTTCGTACTCCTCGGACTCAGGAATGTCCAGCCCCAGGCGATCTTGCGCCTCTTCGACAGACAACTGTGCGTCAATCGACCACTCCGTGGGACCAAGCGGTGTGATAAAGCGGTGCTCCTTGTCGAACTCATCGGCGATCTCGCCGATGACCTCCTCAACGATATCCTCGATCGTCACGATACCCTCGGTACCACCGTACTCGTCCACCACGACGGCGATGTGGTTGTGCACGTTCTGCATGTCCGAGAGAATCGTGAGGATGGGCTTGGTCTCGGGAACGAAGACCGCCGACCGGGTGAAGCGCGTCACCGGCTCATCCAGGGCGCCCTCGGCGGCTGGACCAACAAGGTCTTTGAGCATCAGGATGCCCACGATGGAGTCCGCGTCCTCATGGAACACCGGCAGTCGTGAGAAGCCCGACCGGCGGAACAAAGCGATAGCTTCGCCAGCTGTTGCCGTGTCTTCAAGCATCGCCATGTCCACGCGAGGGACCATGATCTCCTTGGCGACGGTGTCACCAAGCTCGAATATCTCGTGGATCATGCGCTTCTCTTCATCAAGAAGAGTTCCCTGCTCCGTCACAAGGAGCTTGATCTCCTCCTCGGTCACTCCCGGTCGAACCGACCCGGGTTTGACGCCCAGAAGCCGCGCAACCGCATCAGTTGACCTGGAGAGGACCCAGATGATCGGCGCCATCACGGTAGCAAGCCATCCAATGGGGCCGGCAACGGCCATGGCCACGCCCTCCGCGCGCTGTAGACCAAGGCGCTTGGGGGCCAGCTCACCGAAGACGAGGGTAAGGTACGCGATCACGAGCGTGACAAGGAAGACCGACAGACCACCTGCGATATTGGAGACCCAGGGCACACCGATCGAATCCAGGGCCATTGCCACCGGCTCTGCAAGGGTGACCGCAGCAGTCGCCGAGGCGCCAAAGCCGACGAGCGTGATGCCCACCTGGATGGCCGCAAGGAACCGGGACGGATCCTCGGTAAGACGCAACACGCTCTGCGCCCTGGATGAGCCATCCTCGGCTTCGGTCTTCAGCGCGGCGCGGCGCGCTGACACCAGAGCTATCTCTGCGGCAGCGAAATAACCGTTCAGCACAAGCAGTGCTGCTATGAGAAGAACCTCTCCAATATATGAGCTCATGCCGATAAGGTTACCGTAACGTGCCTGTCCCACACATCTTAAAGTGGACGATGTTGCCTTGTTACAGCAGAATCATGTGGGGCTCACAACATAGAACCTGGGGGTGAACACGGATTGGCGCCTGATCCTGCAACGATGCGGAACGTCGAGACCGTCGTTCGCGCCCTCACTACAGCAACCAAGACTCTACGGCTGTACCCCCCTTCCAGCCCCATCCCCCACCAGAGCGCGTATGCGGCTTGCGTGGCACTGAAAGATCTGCTGGCGATCGAGCCCGTGCTCCCGCTCGCCGTTGGACGCCAAGGATTCACTCACCAGGGAATCCCCGTGTCGTCCGTGGGGTCCAGTGAGCTTGCGGACCTTCTTGTAGCGCATGGCGTGGCCGAGATGGACATCCTCCCCGGATGCAGCGAAGAAGATATCATCACAACACTCACCGTCGCGCTTGAGTCCCCGGGAGCCGTCCGCGAGCGCGGTGGCTTCGGCGGCGCGCTTGAGGCCGCCGGCATCGAGTGCGTACGCGTGTCCGACGTGAGCCTCACCACCGTGGAGTTCGACTTGGTCGCGCCCGACGGCGACGTCGACGAGTTCTTGCGACAGCTCGCCACTGATCCTGAGAGGCTTGCGCTCTGGCTACAAAGCGTCGTCAAGGGAGACGCCTCTGCCCTCAGCGAGGGCCTGGGTGAGCTCGTAGCCGCAGTCGGCGCTAACGACCTTGACCGCCTCGTCTCCGCACTTACTGCCGCGTTTCTCGCACAAGACTCCGACGGACGCGATGCCGTGCTAGGACTTGCCGCCACTGCGGCCGACGGTCTCGAAGAGCTGATGGCGAGCGTCTTTGGCACAATAGGTACCTCGGACCTGGCGTCCTCGCTTGTGAGCGGAATGTACGGGGAGAACATGCTCTCTATGTCGAGCATGCTCAGCAACCTCCCGATCGGGCAGCGGCTCGACCAGATCATGTCCGAGATCCAGCCCATGCTCGCGCAGGCCGGCCACACGGCCAAAGAGCTGAGCTTCCTAGAGCACATGCTGGAAGTCCGCGCCGCATCCACCCCGGATCGGCCTTTGTTCGAGCTCAAGGCTGACTACTCTAAAGTGGCGAAGATCGCCGCAGTAAAGGACGAGGAAGTCGCTCAGCTCCGAAACGAGGTCCGGCGTTCTCTCTCGCATGTCAGCGCCCGGACGGTAACGACGATGCTGTCTCTTCTGGACCAGCAAGAGGACTTCGACTTGTACTGCAAGACCCTCGAAGGCCTTGTCTCAGTGGTGCCCACCCTGTTCGAACAGCGGGACCTCACGCTAGCCGCGGACGTCATCTCCGAGCTCCTCTCCCGTGAATCCCGAACGGATCTCCCGTGGCCTGAGCTCACCGGACAGTTGCATACCGCACTTGCACGGGCAACGGACCGCCGCGCCATGGGTGCGCTGCTCCGCGCAGTGCTCGACGATGTCGCGTGTGTCAGCACGGCGCGCGACATCATGCTCCGATGCGGAGAGAACGCGCAGGTCGCGCTCCTGGAGGAGGCGCTTGCCCTCCGTGATCGCGACGGACTCGAACTGATGGATCAGATTCTCGGCCGGCGGTTGATAGACCTGCTGTCCGCCTTCGCGCCTAGAGCGCAGTGGTTCCAGCTTGCGCCACTTGCACGACGCCTTGCCGATGCGAGCGAGCCTCGTGCCCGCCAGGCCCTCGAATCGCTCGTGAACCGGGCCGACGCACAGTCACGTCGAGAGACGGCCAAGGGGCTGGGCATGTCAGGGTCCCCGAGCGCCCTGACGCACCTGGCATCAATGGCTAGGAGCGGGAACGCCGAGATAGCGATGGCAGCCATCAGGGCAATTGGGGCGAGCTCTGCCCCGGGGGCTACGGACGCGCTGGACAGCCTGCTTGGCGACATCGATATCGACGGGAAGGACTTCCCGTTGACCAGAGAGATCATCAAGGCACTCGCCGGTTCCGCCAACGGCCGTGCATCCGACGTGCTCGCCCGCCTGGCATCACGCAGAGCGTTGATCAAACGCGGTCACTTCACCGAAGTGGCGGCTTTGTCACGACAGGCGCTGGACAGCCGGACCAAAGGAGGTGCCCGATGAACGAGCATCAGCCCATCGCGCTTGTCGGAGCACTCTCTGCCGCACGGAAGGCGACACACCTGTACCCTGCCACACACCCCCGCTATATCGAAGCGGTCGATGCGCTGCTCCAGGAGAGCGCTGCGTGCCTGGCCGAAGGGCCGTTCACGCTCAACGTCCATCTCGGCCGCCTCTATCATGGCAGCCAGGTGCTCACGAGCGAGGCTCCCGGCGTTCGCTCAATCACCGAGACCCTTGAGTCACACCGTATCGAGAGCCTGACCCTGCACGATGGGTTCGCCCGTCAAGACGCGCAGGCGCTCATAGAGGTATTGGGGCTCCGCGCAACGCAAACGCTTGAGATCGCCGACGAGCTGGAGGGCCGCGGCGTCACCACGGTCACGGTCTCAGCCTTGGTCGACGAGGACGCGCAGAGCGCCGAAGAACGTGACCGGATGCGCCAGCAAGACCATGCGCTCTACAACCGGCTCATCGGCGTGATGCGCACCCTGACCCAGCGCATCCAGGAGTCGGGACAACCTGCAGTGGGCGACGCGGGAGTCATCGTCGAGGGCATCCTGGCCCGCATGATGGAGGACAGCGCCGCGGTCCTCGGACTCGCCACGATGACAGGCAACTCCGAGTCCAGCCTGTTCCACTCGATCAACACGATGATCTACTCGCTGATACTGGGTATCGGCCTCGACTTGCCCGAGGAAGGACTCACCACCCTGGGCATCTCGGCGCTTCTCCACGACATCGGAAAGGTCGCGTTCGACATGAACGACCCCGGGGAGGCCGAGAAGGCGCACTTCCTGCACCCGAAAATCGGAGCCGAGGTGCTCTCTCGCCTTCCCGAGCAAGATCGCACGCCGATGCTGGTTGCATACGAGCACCACATGGGCCGAGACGGATCAGGGTTCCCGGAGCGTGATGCCGACTATGTCACGCATCCGTACAGTCGCATCGTTGCGATCGCGGATCGCTATGACCGGCTGACGACCCCGCTGCCAGAAGGACTTGGGCATACGCCGGATCAGGCCGTGATGCAGCTGCTGCGAGACACGCTCACCACCCTCGATCAAACACTCACCCGCATGTTCGTCAAACAACTGGGTGTGTTCCCCGTAGGATGTGTCGTGCGCCTGTCAGACCAGTCGGTAGGCATCGTCTGCGGCATGACAGATGACACCCTCAGGCCCCGTGTCCGCGTGATGTACGACCCGACGGGGCTCGCCATCGATACCCCGAAAGACCTGGCTCTCAATGAGTCGGACCTGGAGATAGCGGAAACGGTGGACCCGGAGAGCCTTCAGGTGAGGATCTCAGACCATCTCTAGAGTCTGGTCGGCTGCTGCGGATTGATCTTGTGCAAGACGATCGCGATGAGCGCCAGCCGTCTGCCTCGATCCTGGCAACTCTCCACGAATTGAGCGACTGTCTGCTTCATCTCCACCGAAGGCCGATAGCGGATAAGTCCACCGGCCCTGGTCAGGACGCGTCCTTCGCAGAGCGCTACTACTTCAGGCTCCAGCTCGTCCGTCCTGCGTCCCAGCCGCGAGGCGAGTCCCTCAAGATCGAGAACCGCTTCCGGATTGCGGTGGAAGAACACGAGAATATCCCACGTCAGGAGAGACCTGACGTGGCGATCCATGAAGTCCATGACCGAGGGTCCCAAGACCCCCTCAAGATCGTACAACCGTGAGCCTTCCCACCGTGGGCCCTATTCGAGATCCCGCAAGACACACCAAACAAACATCGCAGCCGTATGCGCTATTTCGCTACGAGTCTAGCCTATTGGAGCCGCAGAGCCATTCACTTGAAACCGAGTGGCCCACTGGAAACGACCAAAGGTCTTGCCTGACGACGAGCGGAACGATGAGCGGTTGCTCTCCGCTATTCCTGGAGCTCGCATATCCTCTGCATCCGACCCGCAGCCAAGAACAGGATCCCCGCAATTACCGTTGGGGCGATGAGGACACCAGCCATGAGCCACCAGATACCCAGTTCGCCCCATCCCGCGAAGACGCCCCATGCGACTGCTCCAACTGCGCCGACAAGCAAGAGCAATCCGGCAAGATTCTCATAGAACCAGCCGATGGCCAGGGCGGCAACGGTTATGAGTAGCGGGATCATCGCCGTGCCCGCAGCCTCTACGATCCCTTTGTCCCGGTAGCCCAGGTCCATGCCGAGCACCGCGGCGACCCAGAACAACCCGCCAGCTGCTACAAACAGCCTCGCAATGAGCCTCTGGAAGTTCATACGCTCGGACTTGCATGTCCGTGCCATGATCTCCATCGCCAGCCTCCTCGTTCCTCGTTGACAACAACCCCGCACTGGCTCTCATATACCCTTTCGATGCTCGGTGACTTCATTGATGGGGCTGATATCCGGTGAATGATTCGACCTGCACCCGCCCGGGGGATACTCCCAGATCGTCAATGACGGTTCGCATCGCGTCCACCATCACAGGTGGGCCTGCCACAATCCAGGTAGAGACGCCCGATGGGTCTATGTGCCGGGAGACAAGGTCTGCCGTGATGAACCCGACCTCCCCGTTCCAACCCTCCTCGGCGGTCTCGACCACCGGGACATAGAGCAGGCGACGAGTCCTTCCGGCAATCGCCCGGAACCCATCGGCATACGCCATGCATCCGGGACTACGGTCTCCATAGAACAAGACGACTCGCTCCCGGCGCCCCTGGACCAGCGCATCACGCACCATGCTATGTGCGGGAGTGACACCGACACCTCCAACAAGGAAAGCGGTCGTGCAGTCCGAGCCAGCGAGCGCGAGATGTCCGGTCGCGGAAGTGACCTCGGCGGCGTCGCCCTGAGACAGAGCGAACAAAGCCACCTTGAACGCTGAGCCGGTCTGTCGGGTGCATATCTCAAGATGATCATCGAACGGAGCGCTCGAGATAGTGAATACCTTGTGCACGGGACCCTGCGGGGTCTCCAGTCGCAACGAAAAGTGTTGCCCGGGAAGGAAGCTGTAACCAGCGGGTCTCTGGAAGCGAAAGATGCCCACGGTCCCTTCGCAGACCTGTGAGCCCAGCAAACGCACAGGGTAGATGGCCATGGCGTCTCCTAGAAGAGCAACTGGTGCCAGCCCTGGACCCCGGAACGCAGAGTCTCCTCAAAGCCCGCGGCTGGAACCGGACGGCTGAACAAGTAGCCCTGGGCGAGGTCGCACCGGAGCAGGCGCAGGTATGACAGCTGCTCGGCGGTCTCCACCCCCTCCCCTACGCACTTTGCCCGGAAGCTGTGCGAGAGGCCGATGACCGCTGCGACGAGTGCCGCGTTCTCTGCGTCCGTGGTGATGTCTTGGATGAACGAGCGGTCGATCTTGAGTGCGCCGAATCGGAACGACTTCAGATAGGCCAGCGAAGAGTAGCCGGTTCCGAAGTCATCGACTCCAAACCTCACACCGAGTCTCTCGATGTCCCGGAAGACCTGTATGGCTCCCTCGGGATCTTCCATGACGGCGCTCTCCGTCAGCTCTATCTGGACACGCTTGCCATCAAGCCCCGCCTGGGACAGCGCTCCCTCAACCAACTCCTGTACCCTTCCGCTCTTGAGCTGGTGGGCCGACAGATTGACCGAGACCGTCCCCGGTTCCAGACCCTGGTCAAGCCAGTGTCTGCACTGACGACAAGCCTCGAACATGATCCACTCGCCAAGCGGGACTATCAGGCCACTTTCCTCGGCGATTGGAATGAATTCGCCCGGCATGACCAGTCCACGCTCGGGATGGTTCCATCGAACGAGGGCCTCTGAGCCCGCGATAGAACCATCCGAGAGGTCGATGATGGGCTGATAAAAGAGCTCGAACTCCGATGCGTAGAGGGCTCTTTTGAGATCGGCTTCTACGCGCATGAACGCGACAGCCTCATGATGCATCTGCTCGTCGAAGACCTCGTAGCGCGCCCGACCCTTCTTCTTTGCGCGGTACATGGCCGTATCCGCGTCGCGGAGAAGATCATCGCTTCGCCCGTAGCGGCCGTCATTGAGCGCGATGCCTATGCTTGCAGTGAGGTGCGCGGCGTCGCCACCGACAATGAACGGTTCACTGAACGCATCCAGCAGCATCTGGGCCTGGTAGAGACATGCTCCCGGATCAGTGACCCCGTCAAGGATGACGCCGAACTCATCCCCACCGAGGCGCGCAAGCGTATCGCCCGTCCCGATGACCCTGCTGAGCCGTTTGCCGACATCCGCGAGAAGTGCATCGCCCAGGGCGTGACCATAGCTCTCATTGAGGAGCTTGAAACGGTCCAGATCGATGAACAGGATCGCAAAGCCATAGTCGCTGTTCTTCTCGGCCCTACGGATCAGGAATCCAAGCCGATCGAGGAAGAGCAACCTGTTGGCCAACCCTGTCAACCGGTCGTAGAAGGTGCCCTGCAAGGCTCGCTCTTCACCGGCCTTGCGGTCCGATATGTCGGTTTGCGACCCGGCCATACGTACAGCGTGACCGTCTTCGAAGTGTGCGACCCCTCGCGTGAGCATCCACACGTAGCCCCCGCTTCTGTGCTGCATACGGTATTCCACCTTGAGCCGCGGGGTCACCTGACGCAGATGCAGGTCGATCTCCAATCTGAGATGCTCGATGTCGTCCGGATGTACCTTGCTGAACCAGTCTTTGGGGCTGTCGCCCAGATTGCCCTCTTCATATCCGAGCAGCTCACCGAAGCGTGCCGAGTAGTACACCGTGTCGGACACAAGGTCCCAATCCCAGATGCCGTCGTTGGCGCCCTTCACCGCAGCCGCATAGCGCTGTTCGCTTTGCCCAAGCGCCCGTTCGTGGCTGACCCGAAGCGTCACGTCCTGAATGTGAACGATGAGCGCCTGGCGGCCGGCGAATTCCACCGAACGCCGTTGGCAGACGGCATCAAACGAACGGTCCGGGGTATTGAACCTCCATGGACCCCAGTCCTGATCCTCAAGGGTGCTCGTTCCCATCTTCTCTTCGAAGGCGGCCCGATCGTCCGCGTCCACAAAGCTCGTGACGCTTTGACCCACGAGACCCTCCCGAGTAGCGCCGAACATCCTGAGCGTCGCCTCGTTCGCCTCCATGACGACGTGCGCGGCAGCATCGCAAACCAGAAGCGGCTGGGGGTTCTCCTCGAACAGCCTTCGGTAGTCCTCCGAATGCTCCGTGCCTGCATGCATCGCGACCTCCAGTTGTAAGCACTCAGTTCCCGGGGCGAAGGCCCTTTCTCTTCTTCCCCAAGTCGAGCTTCATTGTAAGTATGCGGTCAGAAGAAAAGATGCGTGCAGCCAGCACAAGGAACGCGACGAACCATAGCGCCTCGTACGCAATACCTGCCCAGACCATACCGTAGTTCCCCAGGAAGAGGTTCGGCCCTGCCATGAAGGGATGACTGAACGGTATCGCGTACACCAAGACTCGCAGCACCGGGCTCACGGCCTCGATATCGAGCAGCAAGACCAGGAGGTATGGCAGCATCAACATCATGATAAGCGGGGTGAGCAAAGACTGGACCGCTCGGACATTCTCGGCAAAGGCCCCCAAAATCAGCGCTATGGAGATCGCAACAAGGATAGCGAAGAACATCGTGATCCCTAGCAGCACATAGTCGCCAACCCCAAGGCTGAGGCCCAGTTCCGCAAGGGCGCCGCTTCCGCCGCCAAGCTCCATCCCGCCAAGACTCGCCTGAAGTCCTTTCATGTAGTAGCTCATGCCGAGCATGTAGGCGCCCGCTGACAACAGCGCGACCGTTGCCGCGGCTATCATCTTCGAAGCGACGAGGCCACCCCGCGATATAGGTGTGGCAAGCAGCGTCTCCAGCGTCTTGTTCTCTTTCTCGTTGGCGATCGTGGTGGCCACCATCTGCGCTGCGAAGATCGTCACGAGAAACAGGACGATGGGGATGAACATCGTCTGTTGGCTGATGAAGCCGCCGATCATGTCTGGCGAGGCAACGGCCTCCTTGTCGCCAACGATGACGTGCTCCTCGACGACGAGCGGCGATTTCAGCGCCTCGAGGTCCGCGCCGCCTACCCTCTCGGCCAGCATCTGCGCGCTCACCGCTTCAGAGACACCGGCGATCGCCTGCTGTAGCGCACTGACGTCTTGCGATCCTGTAGCGGACAGATTGCGCAGCGCCGAGTAGGTCACGATCTGCGGACGCTGTACCTCGGAGAGCCGCTCACCGAACCCTTCCGGAATGACCACAAGCAGCCTGGAGGCGGATTCTTTGGACTTCAGCTCATCGACGACCTGCTCTACCTCGACCTGGGCGCGGATATCAGGCGCGAAGCCAGCCTGGGCGATGGTGTCCACCACCAACTCCGAGGCGCTGCTCTGGTCAAGGTCCAGGATGATGACGCTCCTATTTGCCGCATCCTCGGCACCTTGCGTGCCCATGACGTTGCCGATGAAAGCGAACATCAGGACTGTGACCACGAACGGGAGGAGCATCTGGGGCGTTGCCAGCTCCTTGAGCTCCTTGCGTAGGAGGACCGCGAACTTCCTCATCGGGCCACCTCCGCGAAGACCTCTTCCAGGTTTGCGGCGCCGTAGCGGTCCTTGAGCTCTGACGGGGTGCCCACTTCGTGGATGACACCTTTGTTGATGATGGCCACACGATCCGAGAGATACTCGATCTCCAGCATGTTGTGGCTTGAGAGCAAGACGGCCATGCCACGGCGTGAGAACTCCTTGATGGTGGAACGGACCTCCAGGGCGTTCAGCACATCAAGGCCACTGGTGGGCTCATCCAAGATCGCCAGGCGGGGCCGCGTCATGATCGTCCGCGCAAGCAGCAGCTTCCTGGTCATGCCCTTGCTGTACGTGCCGAGTTTATCGGAGAGGCGCTCTCCCAGAGCGGACACGTCGCGCGCGATCTGCAGTGCCTCGGTCTGCCGGGCCTTCTCGGAGAAATAGAGCTGCGCCATGAAGCGGAGGTAATCCTCGCCGGTCATGTTCTTGTATGCGCCAGCCTCCTCGGGCAGGTATGCGATCCTCTCCCTGATTCCCGCGGGATCGGAGGCCGCATCGATTCCATCAAGCCGTGCCGTGCCGGCGCTTGGCTGCAATATCGTGGCGATCATCCGCAACGTGGTGGTCTTGCCCGCACCGTTGGGACCGATAAGCGCGAAGATCTCGTTCTCCGCGACGGCGAAATCGATACCTTTCACGGCCTCGTGCTTTCCGTAGGACTTCCGGAGTCCTGAGACCTCCAAGACGTTGGACACCGCTCTTCCTTTCACTGGACGGACCGCGCCCATTCTCTCACAAGCGTGCAACTCGCCCGCCGAGGGAATGAAGAGGGAAGCACCTACCCTCTAAGGAGACACACATGCGACGCGCAGCCGCCCTGACAGTGACGATTACAGTGCTGTCCCTAGCATTGCTCGCGGGCTGCTCGAGCCCGTCATCGGGCGGTTCACCACAAGACGCCCCCCGTGACGACGCCATAGCGCTCGACGGCGTGGAGATCAGCGAATACGAAGGCGCCAAGCTGGGTTCTGTCGAGGACTTTCGCGAGAACTCGATAGCCGGTGTCCAGCAAGTGGACCGCGACGCCTATCGCCTGGGCGTGACGGGGCTCGTCTCGGCACCCGTCGAATACACCTACTCCGACGTCGCGAGCGGCTATGCCAGCTACACCAAAGTGGTAACCCTCAACTGCGTAGAAGGCTGGAGCGTCAAGGTGCTGTGGGAGGGCATCTTGCTTCGAGACCTGCTCGAAGAGGTCAACGTACAGCCCTCGGCGAATACTGTCATATTGCACGCGGTAGACGGGTATTCGACCTCGTTCCCGATCGAGTACTTCTACGAGAACGACATACTGCTGGCGTACTCGATGAACGGCGTGACCCTGCCAGCCGAACGTGGGTTCCCATTCCAACTCGTCGCCGAGGACAAGTGGGGCTACAAGTGGATCAAGTGGGTCTCGAAGATAGAACTCTCTGACGACGAGGACTACCGCGGCTACTGGGAGCAGCGGGGGTACTCGGACACAGGGGACCTTGGCGACAGCTTCTTCGACGGGAACTGACGAGACGGAGGTGAGCGATGTTTCGCAGTGCCGTGATATGCACAGATCTCTCATCATCATCCGACGGCATCGTCAGGTGCGCTGAGCAGCTGGGCGTTCTAGGCATCAGCGACGCCGTGCTCGTGCACGTCATCGAGATAGACCGGCCGGGTTCCCTGCCCGGCCCGGATGGCGACGCCATCTTCAGGCGCCAGGCCGAGGAACTCGAACGCGCCGGCATCATCGTGCGAATCGACACCGCCGTAGGCTACGCCCCTTACGAGATCGAGCGCATAGCCGTGGAGCACGAGGCCGGGCTTGTCGTTGCGGGAAGCCACGGCAAAGGGCTTTTCGACGGCGTGATGTCGGGCAGTGTGTCATCGGATCTGATCAGGATCGCCGAAAGGCCCATCCTTCTCACAGCCCCCGCATCCGAAGACCACCCCGAAGCTGTAGGCGGCACGTGCGCAGCCATGCTCGGCAACATCTTGTTTCCCGCCAACTACGACTACACCTGCGAGCACGCCACACGGCTGATGTTGGGTCTCGCCCAGCGAGCGCCGCACGCGGTCACTCTGCTGCACGTCGTTGAACAAGGCAAAGCGCTAGAGGTCTCGGCAGATGAGGTGCATGCGAGGCTCGTAGCCTTCGCCGATCAACTGCGCGATGCGGGCGCGGGTGAGGTGCGCGTCAGGATGCTGCTTGGCGACGCAGAGCGCCTGATATCCCAGGCAGCGGCAAGCGGCGAGTTCTCGCTCGTGGTCATGGGACCGCGTTGCGAAGATGGTGCTGAAGCGACGCTCGACAACATCACAGGGACCGTCTTACAGAAGACGACCGTGCCCGTGCTTCTCGCCCCGCCGCGCTGGAGACCATAAGGCTACTGTAAGACGAAAAGCACCACGGCAAGGAAGTGACACACGCTACCCGCGATGACGAACAGATGCCAGACCATATGTGTGTAGGGCACGCGCTTGAGCACGTAGAAGACCGTGCCCAACGTGTAGGCGAGCCCTCCGGCAACCAGAAGCCAGAACCCGGCGGACGGCAGATTGGCGAGAAGAGGGTTCATCGCCACAACGACCAGCCAGCCCATCCCCAGATACACGACCGCCGATACCCACTTTGGGCGGTACACCCAAAACGCCTCCAGGCTCACTCCGGCCACAGCCAACACCCAGATGATGCCAAACAACCACCATCCACCCGTATCGCGAATCGTCACGAGCGTGAAAGGGGTATACGTCCCCGCGATCAACAGATAGATGGCCGAATGGTCGATCACCTTGAGCACGCGGCGCGCCCGCGGGTTGGGGATCGAGTGATAGAGCGTGGACGCAAGGTAGAGCAAGATGAGCGTCACGCCGTATGTTATGGCGCTGGCGAGTTGATACGGGTTGTTCGTTCGGGCGGCGGCAGCGATTAACAACACAAGCGCCGCGATACTAAGCGCAACACCCAGGCCATGGGTGATGGCGTTGGCGATCTCCTCGCCCAGGGAATACGGGCGCGTGGATTTCTTCGGAAGGTCGACGCCCTTGCCCAAAGAGCCTGATGCACTCTGCTCGTTCACTGTCATGCCTGACTTCCTATCACTCTGCGAATTGGATGACATCAGCTCGATCACTCACCAAATGACATAAGCCGCACGGCTCCCCGAAGTGCCCCGGGGGCGTGACCTGCTCGGGCGAGACCGGACGAATGAACACGTGCGCCAGAAGGAGCAACACGATTAATGAAGCCAATACCCAGACAATAGCGACAAGAATCTGGATGACAGGGCTCTTCATAGCCTTTCGCGTCTGAGACATCTCGCTCCCCCCGTGTATCAGAAGACCACTCTATCACCCTCAAGACGGGACTTGTATGGAGACGGTATGGAGAACCACAGCTTCAGCCAGTTTCAACCATATGTCAGGTTCTCTCAGGCTTTGTTTCGCTCGTGATTTCTGTCACATGACGGGAATAGGGGAAGCAAGACATCGTGAATTGTTATCGAGACTACTCACGAGCGGTGCCCCCGTGCCGCACCCCCGGAGCGACACGGAAACGTCGGGGTTTGTGTTGATCAAGGATCGGGGGGCTTATTCATGCCTGGGGCAGCCGAACAGGTTGAGCCACAGAGCGACGCTCGCGCACCGCGTCTACGTCTTTGGAGCGCTCTACTCATAGCGGTGACCGGTGGCTTCGTGACGGCTCTCATCATGGTCACTGGCAGCCCGGGCATCTACTGGCCGCTCTATCTCGTCCCAATCGTCATCGCGGCGCTCGCCTATCATATCTCCGGCGCGCTCATCGCCAGCGCGCTGGTCACTGCGCTGGTCGTGGCTGTCACACGGGAATCGGCGACAACGGCCGCATCAATACCCCAGTTCACTCTTGGCATGACGGTATTCCTGCTGTCAGGTGTGGTCATAGGGCTGCAGGCCCACCGCCAGGAGCAACACGCTGCGGTGTTGGAGCAAGCGTCGATCCGCGACCAGCTCACCGGCCTGTACAAGTGCGACTATCTGCACAACCGATTGAACGAGGAGATACGGCGCTGCGACCGCTACTCCACACCGGTGGGACTCATCGTCCTCTCAGTGGATGACTACCAGGGATTCAAGGAGCGCTACGGGCACTACAAGGCCGACCTTATGCTCAGCCATGTCGCGGACCTCATGCGCATGTCATCGCGTGACACCGACATCGTCGCCCGATTCAGCCCTACCGAGTTCGCGGTGATCTTGCCATTCGCATCCAGCGAGCGGGCCCACCTGGTCGCCGAGCGCGTCCAAAATGCCGTCGCTATCGCCGAGTTCGAGGGTGACGTCATCGACCCGGTCACGAGAGTGACCGCTTCCACGGCGTCTGCGGCGTACCCGGCGGATGCGGCGGATCAGGATGAGCTCATACGTCTTGTGACAGGCCAGCTACGTCAACACCAGCCGGTAGCTGACCATAGCCCGAGCGTCACATTCGATAGCCTGCAGGTCCCCTCGTGAAGATCGCTCAATCCTCACTGGCGCTGTTCGCCTTCTGGCTGATAATGACCGGATCGCTGGCTCCTCTTGACGTCGCCACGGGTGCGGTTCTCGCGGTATTGCTCGGCTGGTGGGCATCGCGGAGCCTCTGGAGAGAAGACGCTCCCACCCTTCAGCTCAAACAGCTCCCACGACTGCTCGCCTACATAGCCTGGCTCCTCAAAGAGATCATCGTGGCAGCCGTCTATGTGGCCGAAAAGGTCCTCGACCCCCGCATGCCTATCGAGCCGATCATCATCACCCACCGGTGTTCGATGCGCCGCGATGTCTCCCGTGTCGCGTTTGCCAACTCGATAACACTCACACCAGGGACGCTGACGGTTGATGCCGAGGGAGACGTCTTCACCATCCACTGCCTGTCAGAGGAGTTTGCCGACAGCATCGCCAACGGCGCGCTGGAACGCCGTATCATGCGGGTCTTCGAGGAGTGATAGAGGTGCAGGGGTTCTTCTGGGGAGTCGGCATATTCCTGGTCGTGAACGCCTTCCTATGCCTGTGGCGCGCGTACGCGGGTCCCACGGTGGCCGACCGCATTCTCTCCGTGAACATCGTGGGCACCAAGACGCTGGTGGTCATCGCGCTTCTGGGCATCGTGTTCGGCCGAAGCCTCTACATCGATATCGCTCTCGTGTACGCGCTGCTGAACTTCGTCGTCACCATCGCTGCCACCCGATTCCTGGAAACAAACAGGCTGCGCGGTGATTGGTCATGACGACTTTTTGGGCGATCACTGACGCTCTGACCGTGGTGCTCTCGGGAATAGGGATGTTCTTCTTCCTGGTTGGGACGTTAGGTCTGCTGAGGCTGCCCGACTTCTATGCCCGCACGCATGCGGCAACGAAGTGTGACACCGTGGGTGCAGGGTCCCTCCTGCTTGCCCTGGCCATCCACAACGGTTTCGACGTTTCCGGGCTCAAAATCATCCTGCTCGCTTTGCTCGTCTTGCTCTCAAGCCCTACGACCGGTCATGCGCTGGCCAGAGCTGCCTACAAGACAGGGCTCGTACCCTGGCGTCGAGCAGATCGCGAGGTGTCCGCATGAGTCAGGCGTTCGATATCGTCCTGCTGCTGCTGCTGATCACCTGTGCGATAGCCGTGATCCATACCAAAGACCTGCTTGCAGCAGCGATCATCTTCTCCACATACAGCCTGGTGATGTGCGTGATCTGGCAGCTGCGCGGCGCTCCTGACGTGGCGATGACAGAGGCAGCGGTTGGCGCTGGCGTCACTACCGTGTTGTTCCTGGTCGCCATCAGCAGAACAGCGAGGCGAGAGAAATGAAGAAGGCTCTCGTCGCGGCACTCCTGATCTTGGCAGCTATACCGCTGTTGCTCGCTGTGTCAGAGCTACCTCCGCATGGCTCCGCCAGCAACGCCACATACACGCACGTCTCGGCGTACTACCTAGAACACGGTGCCGAGGAGGCCGGTGCCGAGAACATCATCACCGACGTCATCCTCAACTACCGCGGCTTCGATACCAACGGCGAGGTGACCGTGATCTTCACCGCGCTCGCCGCAGTGCTGGCCGTGCTGCTCTTGGGAGACGCCTCCACGGCCACCGAGGATAAGCCTTCGCACTCCGTGAGCGTCGTTGTCAGTTTCATCGTGCGGCTACTGGCGCCGTTCATTGCCATGTTCGCGGTCTATGTGATCATCAACGGTCATATCAGCCCCGGCGGAGGCTTTCAAGGCGGCACCATCCTTGGCGCGCTGGCTATCGTGTTGACGCTGGTCTTGGGAGAGGACGAAGCACGCCGACTACTGCCGGAGAGGCCGAAGCCATGGCTACAGGCGGCCGCGCCGCTGACTTTCATAGGCATCGGACTCGCCGGCCTCACCGACACAGGCTTCTACCTGGGCTTCCCTACTGCCGAGGCACTCAGCTGGATCCGGACCATGTGGTTGCTGGCGATAGAGATCGGCATAGGGGTCGGTGGGGCAGCGATCATCGCCTCCATCTTCTGGACGATGGAGGCCGAACGATGATAGAAGCGCTGTGGGTCAACCTCGACTACGCGGCCTCGGTGGTGCTGTTCCTCATCGGCCTGTATGCGGTCATCGCCAAGGACAACCTCATCAAGAAATTCATGGGTCTCAACATCATGGAGACCGCGATCTTCGCTTTCATCGTGGCACTGGGTGTCGTCGATGGAGGCGACGCGCCCATCATGGGCGAAGGGGCCCGAGCCCCGTTCACCAACCCCATTCCCCAGGCGCTCATATTGACAGGCATCGTCGTTGCGGTCAGCACAACGGCACTCGCGCTCAGCCTGATCATCCGCATCTACAGACAGTGCGGAACGATCGAAGCTGATGAGCTAAGGGAGATGGAATGATGGTGAGCTGGCCGCATTGGATCATCGTCGCCATCATCATGCCAATGGCTGGCGCAGTTCTGACTCCCATCGTCAGTCGCAAGAACGACAAGGCAGCCCCCGTATGGGCTTTGTTCATCATGAGCCTCACCTCGTTGGCAGCGCTCTTCCTCATCGTTCGGGTCGCGCAAGAGGGACCGTTCTCATACCTGGTCGGAGGATGGGCACGCCCGTACGGCATCGAACTCCACTTCGACGAGTTCAGTGCGTCGATTGGCATCATCTGCCTGATAGGGTGGCTTGCGCTTCTCTTCTCGTATCACTACGTGGCCGAATCCATTCCAAAACCACGGATTCCCTACTACTACACTCTGGTCCTCCTGAACCTTACCGGGATGATCGGATTCGTGATGACGGGCGATCTGTTCAATCTCTACGTGTTCATGGAGATCCTGTCGCTGTCTGCCTACGCATTGGTCGCGGTAAGCGGCGAGCGCGTAGCCGAGATGGCGGCCTTCAAGTACCTCGTAATGGGGGCCGTCTCTTCGCTGATCATCTTGTTCTCCATCGGACTTCTGTACGCGGTCACGGGTAGCCTGAACATGGCGGACATCTCGACCAGGCTCGCGGGGATCGAGAGCAGGCTGCCGGTGATGCTGGCGCTTGCGGGAATGGCCATGGCACTCATGGTGAAGGCCGCGATCTTCCCACTCCACATCTGGCTCCCTGACGCTCATGCCATCGCGCCAAGTCCGGTAAGCGCGATCCTCTCCGGCCTCGTGGTGAAAACGGGCGTCTTCGGACTCCTGCGCGTCTACCAGATCTTCTATGGTGCCGGAACCTATGAGCTGGCCGGACTGAACACGACCCTCATATGGCTTGGTGCGATCTCGATCATCATGGGAGCGTTTTTCGCCATCTTCCAGGAAGACATCAAGATGATGCTCGCGTACTCGACCATCTCCAATGTCGGGTACATCGTGATGGGCCTCGGCCTCGCATCGCAGTACGGGATAATCGGCGCAACGGTACATATCTTCAACCATGCGCTGATCAAAGCCACCCTGTTCCTGGGTGCCGGAGCGCTCATGTACAAGACCGGCTACCGCACGCTCACCGATCTGCGAGGAGTGGGCAAAGCCATGCCGCTCACCAGCATGGCTATGTCTATTGGCGCCATATCCATCGTGGGCATCCCACCAACGGCGGGCTTCCTGTGCAAGTGGTATATCGCCCTGGGCGCATTCCAGGCCGGCCAACCCGCCTTCGGATTCGCGCTGGTGTTCGGTGCTCTATTCATCTTCATCTACTACATCCGCATGGTTAACTCGTTCTACTTCCAGCCCCCGACACATCCGGAGATCCTGGAGGTTGGAGAGGCTCCTGTCTCCATGCTCTTCCCTGTGCTTCTCCTCGCCGCCCTCTGTCTGGTCATGGGCATTCTCGGCCGGATCCCGCTGAGCTTCATCGAACCTGCCGTCACGCGCATGCTGGGAGGATGAGATGGAAGTAGTCGACATCAGACCAGTACTCGCGCCAACGCTTTCGCTGGTGTGCGCCGGGCTGATCTTCCTGACCGGTCAGAAGGCATTCTGGCGTCGCTTCTGGAGCCTGGGCGCCGCAGTCCTCAAGCTGGCTGTGGTCATGTCCATGCTCCCCGGGACCATCAACGGCACCGTCTACGTCTTCCGCCTGATGGACTTCACGCCGGGCATAGGCCTTGGTTTCCGCGTTGATGCGCTGGGCATGTTCTTCGCGGTCGTCTCCTCCACCCTGTGGATCTTCACGACGATCTATGCCATCGGCTATATGGAGCCCGAGCATTCCAAAGTCCGCTTCTTCGGCTTCTTCGCGCTATGCGTTTCCACCACAGTGGGCATCGCGTTTGCCGAGAACCTCCTGACGCTGTTCCTCTTCTACGAGAGCCTGACCATAGTCACCTACCCTCTCGTCATCCACGAAGAGACACCGGAAGCATTCAAGGCAGGAAGGAAGTACCTGACGTACACGCTGATAGGTGGCGCGTTCGTCCTGATCGGGACGGTGCTCACCTACCAGACAGCCGGGACGCTCACCTTGAGCAAGCCGGGCATCCTGTCACTGGCCAACGGGACGCAGACGCTCACCATCCTGTTCGTCACATTGATTGCCGGCTTCGGAGTGAAAGCCGCGATCATGCCACTGCACGGCTGGCTGCCCACGGCCATGGCGGCGCCCACCCCGGTGAGTGCCCTGCTACATGCAGTCGCAGTCGTGAAGGCAGGCGCCTTCGGCGTGCTGCGCGTGATTTACAACGTCTTCGGAGTCGAACTGCTCCAGCAGCTGAATCTCACAATGTGGCTGGCGTGGTTGGCCGCATTCACCATCTTGACCGCGTCGTTCATCGCGCTGTTCCAGGACAACTTCAAACGAAGACTGGCCTACTCCACGATCAGCCAGCTCTCCTACATCATCTTGGGAGCGTCACTCCTCACGCCTATGGCGGCCACGGCAGCCATCGCGCATATCGCGAACCAGGCCTTCGCCAAGATCACGATGTTCTTTGTAGCCGGTGCGATCCAGCGCAAGACCGGCAAGACCAACATCCACGAACTCGCGGGCATCGGCTACCGGATGCCGTACACGATGGGCGCGTTCACTGTTGCCGCGTTGAGCTTTGTGGGCGTCCCGTTGTTCGCAGGATTCGTCACCAAATGGTACCTGTCGCTGGGAGCGCTCGAGGCCGGTGACTGGTGGTTCGTCCTGGTGATGATAGCCAGTGCACTGCTGAACGCCGCTTACTTCCTGCCCATCGTCTACCTGGCCTACTTCAAAGCACCCCCGGGAACCCAGCTCCACGTCGATGAAGCGCGCCCCACGCTGCTTATACCGATCATCATGTGCGCTCTGTACGTCATCTTGCTTGGCACCACCGCCGAAGTGCCGGGAATGCCATTCTCGCTCGCTCGTGCGGCGGTTCGATTCGTCTTCGGTATGTAGGGAGTTGGAGCTGATGGACAGCCAATTGACCGCGTCGATCATACCGCCGCTGGCTTTTCTGATACCTATTCTCGGCGCCGTGGTCGTGGTTCCGCTGACGCGAACCTCGGAACGATGGCGTGCGATCGGCCTGTCGATCACCTGTCTGCTGACGGTCGTGGTGGCAGCAGGACTCATTCCCGGAGTGCTGGATGGTCAGGTCTATGAGACCTACCTGCTCCGTCTCACGCCCCGCATCTGGATGTATATGCGTGTCGATGCGATGGGCGCGTTGTTCGGGATCACAGCCTCAACGCTCTGGCTGCTGGCGCTGATCTACTCCACCGGCTATATGGCTGACGAGCATCGTAAGAGCCGCTACTACGCCTTCTTCTCGCTGAGCCTGGCCTGGACCATGGGCGTCGCCTACTCCGGCAACCTGCTCACGTTCCTGGTGTTCTACGAGCTGTTCTCGATACTCACCTATCCGCTAGTGGTGCATGAAGAGACCCCGGAGGCGATGGCCGCCGGTACTAAGTACATCATCTACATCCTCATAGGCGGATCGCTCGTACTGCTGGCCATCGTGTTCACGTTCTTCCTCGCCGGCGACCAGACGCTCTCCACTCAAGGACTGCTGGACATGAGCATGGGCAAAGGCAACCTGCTCGCTATCTTCTGGTGCTTCCTGGTCGGCTTCGGAGTGAAGGCTGCTCTTGTACCGCTCCATGGCTGGGTCCCCGATGCGCATCCGGCCGCACCGGCGCCATTCTCAACCGTGCTCTCCGGTGTGATGGTCGCGGCGGGGTCATTCGGAATCATGCGAGTCGTGTTCAACGTGTTCGGGGTGAGCCTGTTAAGCGAGCTGGGCGTCATGCAGTACGTCCAGTACATCGCGGCATTCACAGTGATCTTCGCCGCCATCCTCGCCGTCAACCAGGACAACCTCAAGCGCAGGCTCGCGTACTCCACCATCAGCCAGATGGGCTACGTGGCGCTGGGCGTCTCCTTGTTGGGAGAACAGGCGATGATAGGCGCGCTCGTCCACATCAGTAACCACGCGTTCATGAAAGGGACGCTGTTTCTGTGCGCGGGGCTGCTCATCAAGCATGCAGGCATCCACAGGGTGAGCGAGATGCGAGGCATCGCCAAACGGATGCCCGTGACCATGGGAGCGTTCGCAGTGGCCGCGCTGGCGATGATCGGCACGCCGCCGCTCTCAGGATTCGTGAGCAAGTGGTACCTGGGCCTTGGGATGCTCGATGTCGATAAGCCGGTCTACCTAGCGGTGCTTCTTGGCGGTGCTTTGCTGGCAGCGGTGTACTTGCTGCCCATCGTCTATGCGGCGTACTTCAAAGAACCCATCCCTGCCGGTGACATCACACCCGCCGATAAGAAACTCGAGGCTCCGCTCTCGATGCTCCTGCCGGCGGTGGCCGCGGCAGCTATCACGCTCATCCTCGGGCTGGCCGCGTCCGCTCCGGGTATGCCGCTCTCACTTGCGCGCCTGGCCGCGAAGCTAGCGTTCCACTAGGGGGAGACGATGGAGGCCGCTGGACATATCACGCAGAACGCACTGCCGGCGCTTATCGTGGCGGTCCCGCTCCTGAGCGCTGCGCTTGTGCGGCCGCTTGGCAAGTGGAACGAGAGCGTCCGAAATGTCTTCGTCACCGTAGTGACCGGCATCACGCTGCTTATGACCGCGGGTCTGATACCGCTCATTGCAGAACACCACAAGATCACGTACTCGGTGCCCGCGATCATCGGCGAACTGACCTTCACGGTGGACTCGTTCAACATGCTGTTCGCGCTGTTCTCGGCGTTTGTGTGGTTCTGCTCAACGCTATATTCGCTTGACTACCTCAAGCATGAGAAGAAGCACGACCGCTACCACATCACCAACCTCGTCGTGCTCGCGGCGATGCTGGGCGTTGTGTTGGCGGGCGACCTCATCACCCTCTATCTCAGCTTCGAGGCGCTAGGGCTGGTCGCGTATCTGTTCGTGGTCCATACCGAGACGGACGAAGCGAAGAAGGCGTCAATCAAGTACTTCTGGATGACGGTGCTTGGCGGATTCGCGCTTATCGGAGGCATCTTCATCACCTATGCGCTGGGTGGCACCGGCGCGATCGGGCCGATACCTGTGGAGCACGGTGCAACGACCCTTCGCTGGGTCGCGTTTGTGCTCCTCACACTGGGATTCGGTGTGAAAGCGGGCATGTTGCCCGTCCACGTGTGGCTCCCCGACGCTCACCCGGTCGCGCCGTCCCCTGCCAGCGCCCTGCTCTCAGGCGTCATGATCAAGGCAGGCGCGTACGGCATCTTCCGCACGGTCACCGCCCTGTTCCGCCCCGAGCTTGCCGAGGAGATCGCGCACGAGCTGTGGCACTTCACAGGCCAGATCGGCCTGGTAGTACTTTGGATCGGTATCGCCACCATGTTCATCGGCGTCGTCCTGGCGCTGGGGCAGAGCAACGCCAAGCGCATGCTCGCCTATCACAGCGTGAGCCAGATGGGGTTCATCCTTGCAGGCATCGGTGCCGCGGGCTATCTGGGTGCGCACGGCGCACTTGGCTACGCCGGCGGCCTCTACCACATCGTGAACCACGCGCTGTTCAAAGCCTGCCTGTTCCTCGGCGTTGGCGCGGTATTCTTCCGCACAGGGTCTTTGGACATGTACCACCTGGGCGGGCTATGGAAGAAGATGCCGCTCACCTTCCTGTTCACGCTGATCGCCGCATGCGGGATCACAGGCGTGCCGCTGTTCAACGGCTTCGTAAGCAAGTGCCTCATCCACCATTCACTGGTGGAGGCGTGGGAGCTGCACGAGCTCGTCTCTCTCGGCATCGCCGAGAAGATCTACATCGTCACCTGCGGGGGCACGGCCTGCTCCTTCATCAAACTCATCGGCTTGGTGTTCCTGGGCAAGCCGAAAGTCGAATACGGGCCGAAGGTCAAAGATGCACCGCCGCGCATGTTGATCGCCATGGGCATGCTTGCTGCAGCCATCATCACGCTTGGCGTCCGCCCCCAGATCGTCTTGGAGGGCGTGGTGGCGCCGGGCCTGCACACATGGGGCCTGCACTCGGACCTTATCGAGCACTACCTCGAGGTCTCGTTCATGAGCTGGGGCGACATCATGTCAGTCGTCACCGCGTTCGCCATCGGCTTCACGGTGTTCTTTGTCGGCATGAGGTTCGGTCTGTTCCATATGCACGCGCCAAAGTGGTTCGGCGTGGACTTCTGGTACCGCAAAGCCGCCCGGGGCTTCATGGGTCTGTGCCGCTGGACGGACGAGTGGTACGAGCTGTTGCGCGGCCTGACCTCTAAGACACTGCGATGGATACACCTGCGCTATCGCGCGGAATGGTCGCACCTGGAGCGGGACTGGCGACGCACCATCATGACCGTGACCACAGGAGCGCCGGGCCCCCGCAACCAACACTTCGTCCAGCGTTCATACGTCATCCTGGAGCGAGAGAAGCAGGCCACGGTCCGCTACGCCGTGATGATGGCAGTGAACTGGCTGCGGGAACATCCCGACGAGGCGGATGACGCATACTGCCGGGGCCTGATCGATGCCGTCCGCGACATCTCCTCGTACATGGCGACGCGACTGTTCAAAGAGCGTCTCGGGGTGGTCTCGGACTTCATCCGCAGCGATGAAGCGGATGCCGTGCGGGACACGTTCGAGCGCGTGGTGTGCTCGCTCTCCGTCTATCGCGAGGCCGTAGGGCAGACCGCCCTCACCCTTGCCGAGAAGCGCATGGCCGGGGAGAACCCCTTGCGAGAGATATCCGCGGCGATGAACCGCATCCTCTCCGAGGAACGCTTCGACCAGCGGCTCCGCCAATCCGTGCCCGAGCAGGTCACGCCGACAGCAGCGTTGCTGCATGCGACTCACGGGGCGCTTCCAACAGCGCCATCGGCCGCCCGGCTCACGTCCTATCGAGTCGAAGGACTGAGCCGTCTCGAGCGGGCCGGCACATGGGTGACCGACATGGCGCGTCTGATCGTGGAAAGCGCGACGCAGGAACGTGTGAGCTGGATGATCGAGGACCGCTCCAGCACCGAAAGCGTCTTGAAGACACGACGTCAGATACAACGATACGCCCGCGACATGAGCTTCAACGTAGCGGTCGTCCTCATCGTTCTACTGGTGTTCCTCGCATCACTCTCCGCCAACTTCTAGCCACTTGCCGGAGCGGGGCTCCACCACTCCGACGGCGTGGCGCGACCGGGTTGACACGCATGAAAACGGCCATCCGGACACTGGAGTATAGTGTGTAGGGTCCAACCCTTACCTGTTCACCCGATGCGGGGGTGTTTCTGCGTGATTTTGACGGTCACTTTGAACCCGTCGGTCGACAAAGTGCTTGAAGTGCCCGGACTCGCGTTGGCGACGCTGAACCGTGCTAAAGACACCACCACCCAGCCGGGAGGAAAGGGTGTCAATATCGCATTCATGCTCCGCGCGTTGAACCATGAGATCACAGCGATGGGCTTTGCAGGTGACGGGCCGGGGCGCTTTATCCAGAACTCCCTGCGTGACGCCGGCATCACCACCGCGTTCACCCTCCTGCCGGGAAAGACCCGCACCAACTACGTTCTCGTCGACCCCGCAGCGGGGTCGCTCACCGAGCTTCGCTCGCCCGGTCCCGATGTGACCGAATCGGATATCGCAGTGCTGCGCACCACCTTCGAGCGCATGCTGGGTCTTGTCGATATGGTCGTCATCGCAGGAAGCCTGCCTCCGGGAGTCGATCCCGGCTTCTGTGCGGAACTCGCATCACTCGCGGATGCCCACGGTGTCAAAGTTGCACTCAACGCCCGCGAGGAAGTCATGAACGTCGCCCTCGACGCCCGGCCGTTCCTTGCGGAGCCGGACCTTCGTGACCTGGACACCTACGGCGGCTACGACCTGACCACTGGCGAGGGACGGCTTGCGCTTGCCACTCATGTGGCGCAAAGCGCCAACATCGCCGTCATCAACGCCGGCCACGAGGTCCTTTGCGTCTCCGGAGAGCATGTCGCTCTTGTGGAGGTGCCGGCATGCGGACTTCTCGGCAGGATACGTCTTGATGATGCGCTTCTTGCCGGCGTCATCGATGCGACCACCCGGGGCGACTCGCTTGAGGACATCGCCCGCGAAGGCGTGGCCGCAGCGCTTGCCGCCGCAACGTCCCCCAACGGACAGTTCACATCCCGGGAAGATATCCAGACATGCCTGGATCGTGTGGAGGTGGCCCCCCATGCCTGATCGAAAAGTCGCTGACATCATGACGCGCGACCTCACAGCTCTCACCCGGGAGACCAGCCTGCAACAGGCCGCGAGGCTGTTCAGCCTGATGCGTATCACGGGTCTGCCCGTGGTCGACGATAAGCAGCACGTGGTGGGATTCCTGTCCGAGGCGGACATCATCGAGGCGATATCTCCGCGCAGCCGTGACCGCTCCGGAATCTTCGTCATGGACTTCGGAGAGATCGCCCGCAAGATGCATCGGGCGGGCGACGCGGCGGTGCGCGACTACATGACCGAACACCCCATAACCGTTGCGGAGACACGCGACATAGGGAGCGTCTCGGAGATCATGCTGACCGAAGGCGTGAAGATACTACCTGTTGTCCGAGATGACATCTTGATAGGAACCGTTAACCGCGCTGACGTCTGCAGCGCCCTGATGGAAGACCACTGGGAGTCCTGATATATCGTGCAGCTTGGCCCATTTCTCACCGTTGGCTTGATGATAGTGCTCGGTTTCGCCGGAGCACGACTGAGTGACAAGATACGCATCCCCTGGGTGGTGGGCTACATCCTTGTGGGTGTGGCCCTGGGCGGTTCCGGATTTGGCCTGCTGGATGCCCCTCTGATCGAAGCACTCAACGTGATCTCGCTCTTCGCGCTTGCGCTCATAGGCTTCACCATCGGTGGAGAGCTCCAGATCCGCGACTTGCGGGAGCTTGGCAAGAGCATCACGATCATCACCATCTTCGAGGCGGGTGCCGCGTTCGTGCTTGTATGCGGCGCGGTGTACCTCGTGACCCACAGCCTGCCCATCGCCCTGGTGTTCGGGGCGCTTGCCTCGGCCACGGCTCCCGCCGCTACCGTGGACGTGTTGTGGCAGTACCGGTCTCGCGGCCCGCTCACCACGACGCTGTTCGGCGTCGTAGGCCTTGATGACGCGGCGGCTCTGATCATCTACGCATTCGCGTCATCGGCCACAAAAGCCCTTCTGAGCGCCGACGGCTTCGAGTGGCAGTCCGCTCTCTCGGGGCCGCTGCTTGAGATCGGCGGGGCGCTGCTGATGGGTATGGTGGGCGGATGGATCCCTCATCTCGCCCTGCGCTGGGCGCGCGACAAGGGCCAGCGTCTCATCATCATCATCGGGATGATCATGCTGTGTGCAGGGCTCGCTGACCACCTCTCGCTCTCACTCATCCTTGCGAACATGGCCATGGGCTTCACCCTGGTCAACATATCGCGAGACAACCGCGTCGCGTTCGAGCTCAGTGGCGCGTTCAACCCGCCGGTCATGGTCCTGTTCTTCGTGCTCGTCGGGTCACGGGTCAACCTCTCACTACTGCCCAGCATCGGCGTCATCGGGATCACCTATCTGGTCATGCGCGTCGTCGGAAAGACCGCAGGGGCCTGGACTGGAGCGCGTCTGTCTCGTGCTCCGCAAGTGGTCCAGAAATACCTGGGCCTCGGGCTGCTCTCGCAGGCCGGGGTGGCTATAGGCCTTGCCATCGATGCCTCGCACACCTTCGCCGCATATGGCAGCACCGGCGCCGAGATAGGCACGCTGGCGATCAACGTCATAGCGGCCACGACCTTCGTCTACCAGGTGATCGGTCCCGCCATGACCAAGATCGCCATCTTCAAAGCCGATGAGGTAGCCGAAGAGTTCAAGGTCGCCTAGCATCTCCCGCCTCGCCTGGACGAGTGTGGTATCCTTCTGCCTTCGACGCGTCTCCCTACCCGCTCCGGATGCAGATCACTCGGGTGACGCGCCTTCTTCTTGGCGAATTCGACACGAATGAGGCGATGACGACGTCATTCCAGGCCCCTACCCGGACTAAAAGCATCCCAGGCAAAGACACCGACTTCGTAAAAGACGCACTTGAGAGAATCCGAGTGCGAGCGCGCTACCTGAGAAACTGGCAGCAACTGTACAAGTGGTCGATCGCAGGAAGCCTTGTAGGTGTTCTCGGTGGTATCGGCGCTCTTCTTTTCAGCGTGACTCTCGATACCGCGATCCCTCTGTTCGACTCCATGGCGACCGCCATGCCGGATCCTCGACTCATCGCCATCGTGCCAGCGACCGGTGGCCTTCTGGTAGGACTGATCCGCTACTTCTGGCTACCCGAGGCGTTTGAGAGCCCGTGCGCCACAGACGCGATGATCGACGTCATCCACAAAGAACACGGGCGGGCCAAAGTGCGTGTCCCGTTCGCTACGATCCTCACCGCGTCGATCACCCTGGCCTCCGGAGGAAGCGCCGGCAGGGAGTGCCCGACGGCGTTGATCGGCACCGGGTTCGGCTCCATCGCTTCCAGCATCATCGAGAAGCTCAAGCTGGATAAGCTGCTGCATTTCTCGTTCACCGATGAAGACGTACGCACGCTTGCGGTCTGCGGTGCGGCCGCCGGTATCGGCGCGGTGTTCCGCGCCCCCATCGGCAGCGCCCTGTTCGCTACCAGCGTCCTCTACATCTACGGCATGGAGTACGACCTCGTCTTGCCGGCGATGATCTCCTCGCTCACCAGCTACCTCATCTTCTCGGCGTTCTACGGATTCGAGCCGCTGTTCAGCGCACCGTTCATCTGGGCGTTCAACTTCTTCGACCTGGTGCTGGTCCTCATCATCGGCGTAGTGGCAAGCATGGTGGGGGTGCTCTACCTCAAGGTCTTCTACGGCATCTTCAACAAGTTCCGGAAGCTCTCGCTGCCGGACTGGGCCAAGCCGGCCATCGGCGGTCTGCTGATGGGGCTCCTCACCCTGTTCATCCCTCGCGTATGGGGCATGGGTTACAACACGATCCAGGACGCCATCGACTACAAGCTAGCGATGCCGCTGCTGCTGCTTCTGGTCATCGGCAAGATTGTGGCGAGTTCACTCTCGATCGGTTCGGGCGGGGCAGGCGGAGTCATCGCTCCGTCCCTGTTCATCGGCGCCGCCCTGGGCGGCTCCATGGGGCTTGCGGCTGCACACCTGTTCCCTACACTTGCCACTCACCCCACGCTTTACGTCATCGCCGGCATGGGTGCGCTGTACGCCTCCATCGGCAAGGTACCGCTGTCTACGGCGATCCTGCTCTGCGAGACGACACGCAACTTCACTATGATCATCCCGCTCATCATCGCGAACACGGCAGGTTTTCTCGCCTCCGGCACGCACACGATCTACGAGAGCCAGCATGCGGATGCCACCAAGGAGACCGCGGACATCCTACGGCGCGTGGCGGTAGAACAGGTTCTCACAAAAGACCCGGTGACCGTCTGCGATACGACCTCGGTGCTGGAACTTCTGCGTCTAGTGGGCAGTTCGGGCCACCACGGCTTCCCGGTGCTTGATGCCGAGGACAGCATCGTCGGGGTAGTCAGCTGGAAAGACGCCCAGAAGGTGCCCTTCCCGCAGAGAGGCGAGACGCCCGTCTCGGCGATCATGTCGCAAAGCGTCATCTCGTTGTACCCGTATGAAAGCTCCCGCAGGGCGCTCAACCTCATAGAACAGCACCACATCGGACGCGTGGTGGTCCTGGACCCCGTGCACACGGGCAAGGTGGTCGGCATTGTGACCAAAGAAGACCTCATCAAGGCATACGCAGGCTGGATCCAGTCCGACTAGACCGCCAGAGTCACACCCGGAGCACCGGCATGATACGCTCGTGCCCCCAAGGGAGGCGCATATGTGCGAGTTCTGCGTACAGCACGGCGACGGCAAGAAGTGGTATCTCGAAGCATCGAACTACGCCTTTGACCTGGCAAGCGACATAAAGCGTCGCGAGTACATGGTGGACTTCGTGCAGGGCTTCAGCACGCGGATGCCCGGCAACCTGAAATGGCTTGAAGCCGTGAAGTCCTCTCCCCGTCCGGTGCAACGTGTGTTCCGCGCACTAACGCTTCCGCACCAGAAGAAGATGCACTACGGACAGCCTGTGCCCCTGGAAGAGTGCGAGCAGATCTTTGACTTCGCCACAAGCATCGTCCAGGTACCGTGCGTATGCAGGGACTTCTCCGGAGCTCCGGAACGCGGTTACTGCATCGCCATGACGGTCACCCCCCAGGATGAGACCATCGCCGAGGCGTTCAGAGGATTCGCAGACGGCCCGGACACCAGCGCCTTCCAACGTCTCACTCGTGAGCAGGCCTCGGCGACTCTACGGCGCTGCGAAGAAGAAGGCCTCATGCACTCGGTGTGGACCTTTGGTACACCGTTCATAACCGCTATCTGCAACTGCAACCTCGATGCAGGCTGCATGGCCATGCGCACGACACTCGAGTTCAACCACAAGACGATGTGGAAAGGCGAATACGTCGCGCGTCTCGCCGATGACACCTGCCGGGGCTGTCGAGCGTGCGTGGAGCGCTGTCCTTTCTCGGCGATAAGCTGGGATGCCGACAAGCGACTGGCGGTCATCGACTCCCATGCGTGTTACGGATGCGGGGTCTGTCGCTCGGCGTGCCGCTTTGACGCCATATCGCTGGTGGACCGCGCACAGGTACCGGCTGTGGCCAACGACTGGTAGGCCTCTAGCCTGCCGGGGTCCAGCGGGCAACATCCGGAGCGTCACAGAACTCCCATGCGCCCTGTGCACCCGCAGCAAGCACGGCGAGCTCGAAGTGAAGCATCGCGATCCCGCAGTCCAGTCGCTTCGATACCTTGACCGTGTCGGTGCCGTCCGTGGCGATGATGACCGTGTCTCCATCCATCCTGAAGCGCCACGGCTGCCTGTTCATAGCCGAAGGAGCTACCCGCGCAGCCTCGACGCCAGCACGCGCCCACTCCGGCCACGTCGCGACTCCCTCAGCGATCTGCTCGTGTTCGCGACGGAACTTGGGCTTACCCATGCCGAAGATGATGCGCTCCTTGGTGCTGACTCGCTCGATGGTGTGGCCGAGAGGGCTGACCGCATACACCCGCTCTCCCGGCGCGATGCCACCCAGTGCAGCCGCGTGACGCGGGCTGAACATCCCGCCGACCCAGCAGGTATCCAGGCCGAGAGCGGTCGCTTCCAGCACGACAGCCTCACCCGTGTATCCCACGGCCGCCTCAACGTTGGGGGCTTCCTTCCGGCCCACGAACGCCAGCGCGCTGGGCGCTCCTGAGATACCACCGTACGACCCGGCAACACCCATGAACAGCCGCTGAGGCGCCTGCCTGACGAGCACCGTACGCGCTACATCGCCAAACGGCCGGAACTCAGCGCAAAGCGCCGCAAGGACATCAAGCTCTCCCTCAACGACTGGAGCTTCGCTGAAACTGCGGCGGGAGCGACGCACAGGAACGACATCGAGCCACCTGCGTACTTGCAGCATCTCTCTCATTCCTCAGGGCCTGTGATCTCCTCAGGCAGGATCACCGAGAAAGTCGTGCCGCTGGAAGGGCTGCTGGTCACGATGAGCTCCGCGCCCAGGACATCGGCAAGCCTGCGCGAAAGGGCCAGGCCAAGTCCCGTACCGGCATGCGTACCGGAGTCGCCACGGTTCATCTGGCGGAACTCGTGGAACACGTAAGGGAGTTCCGTCTCAGGTATCCCGACGCCGCTGTCTATGACAGAGACCGAAACCCTGCCTTCACTCAGCGCCGAGACGCGCACCTGCACGGAACCCGAGTCCGTGTATTTGACGGCATTCGATATGAGGTTCATCAGGATCTGCTGCAGCTTGAAACGGTCGCTCGTGATCACTATCGGGCGCTCGACAGCGTTGAAGTGGACCTCCAGCCCTTTGGCCTCGGCTGGAGCGCGCATACTGAAAAGGGTGGCCTCGGCAACCTCGACGACATCGAACGGCTCCGCGTCAAAACGCGACTGACCGGCCTGGATAGCCGAGATATCGAGCACGTCGCTGATGAGCTCAAGCAGTGTCTTGCCGGCCTCGTTGACCATGGCGACCTGCTTGCCCTGCTCGTCATCCAGCCCTCCGACGAGCCCGCCAAGAAGCATGTCGGTCAACCCGATGATCGTGTAGAGCGGGGTGCGAAGTTCATGACTCATGTTTGCGAAGAAGACATCGCGTGCCTGCGTGGCCTGCTCCAGTTCCGCGTTGGCGCGAGCCAGGTCACCGGTGCGCTGCTGGACCAGCCGCTCAAGGTTCTGGCGGTAGTGCTCCAGCTCCTCTTCAGCCCTGCGTCGGTCTGACACGTCGTGCACGATGGCATAGATCATGTCCCGGGAGTTCATTGTGATGGGCCCGGCATACAACTCGACTTCGCGAATCGCGCCGTTTGCCACCTTGTGCTTGAACTGGAAGTAGTCCCGGGTTCCAGCCAAAGCGCGACTCAACTCCTGCTGGACATGCTCGGGCGCAAGCGTGTCTATCTGGAAGATGCTCATGGTGGTGAGTTCTTCGCATGAGTAGCCGTAGAAGACGCAGGCTGCATCGTTGGCTTCCACGATCTGTGATGACTCCGGGTCAATGACTATCATCGGAAGGTGCGTATGCTGGAACAGGGCGCTGTAGCGCTCCTCGCTCTCCATCAGCTCACGCTTTGAACGCCGCTGCCACAGTCCTGGGGCCAGACGCGCACCCACCAGGCCAAGCACTGCGCGAACGGTCTCGGGACTCTCAAGCGTATCTCGCCACAGACATCCGAGGATCCCGATGCGACGACCTGAAGGATCCACTATCGGAGTGCCGGCATACGCAACGAAGCCCTCGGAATGCACCCATGCGTCCTCGGGGAATCGATCCTGTAACCCGAACGGGTAGCACACGACACGCTTGCTGGACACCGCGGAAGCCGGGGTCCCGTTCAGGTTCCATTCAACGCCCTGTTGGTCTTCCCCGTCGCAAGCGCACATCAACACCCTGGCATGGGCTGCGCGATCCGAGTCCACCTCGGCGATGTATGCAGCGTCACACTCCAGAGAAGCCGTGACGAGATCCAGATAGTACTCGAGAGAATCCGTGCTCTCGTGAAGCGGTTGATGCTTGTGCTGACCTTCAAGCTCGTCGGGAAACTCCCCGGCGAAGACAAGTGCACCCACCAGCGTGTCGGCACACTCCCAACTGGCCAACACCCAGAAATCGAGTTCAGCACTCCGGCCATTGGACAGTCGCATGCGCGTATGGAGGTTTGCCTGTTGTGCGCCGCGCTCCAGGGTTCCCGAGAGCAGCTCCCATAGGTCCATGCCGTCAAAGGTCATCGGCCGTCTGCCTGAGCCATCCGGCAGCGTGACTAAAAGTACCTCTGCTGCTGCGTTGACGACGACCAGATCACCGCTCGCATCGAATGCGAATGTTGGAAGGGGGAGCAGTTGAGCCGCGACATGGTACAACTCCATGCCCGGCGTGATGGGAAGCCGCTCCCCCGCTCTCATGTGTGGACCTCTCCCGACGGTCACACTGCTCCCTTTGCATGCGTTTGATAGTTTGGAACGATACTCTGATGATGACGCTTTAGGGTGTGTCAGCGCAACGTGAGGGGAGGTTGTGGCGATGGAAGCGGGCATCATCCGACTTCACATCTGGGTCTCCGGAGTGGTGCAAGGCGTGTTCTACCGCGCATCCACGCTCCAACACGCACGTGAGCTCGACCTGAACGGGTGGGTGCGCAACCTGCCTGATGGGCGCGTAGAGGCCGTCTTCGAAGGGGACTCGCGCGCAGTGGGGGCGATGCTGGCCTGGGCACACGTTGGCCCCACGCATGCAATCGTCGAGGGCGTGGAGAGCCTCGCCGAGGAACCCCGGGGCGAAACGGGGTTCAACGTAGCCGGCTAGCGCACCGCCGGGCGACGTTCGGCGCTGCGCACGCCCAGGGTGTTCACCAAAGTCACGCCCACAAGCGCGACCGCGCCTCCCACAAGCGACAGTAGCGTGGGTATCTCGGCGATCCACAGCCACGCGATCACGATGGCGAGCACCGGAGAGACATAGAGGAAGCTCGAGACGATGGAGGCGGGCAGTTTGGCGAGCGCGTGGGACCACAGGACATACGCCACCGCCGCTGGGAAGACACCCAGGTAGACGACCGCCATGGTGGACCTGGCCGGGGCGACCGCAAGCTGCTGGAGCAGGCCGGGCGTGAACACCAGCATGGGAATCGTCCCCAGCCAGATGGCGTATGAGGTGAACTCCAGCGGCCGATACCTGCGCAAGAGCGGCTTGGAGACTATGAAGTACGCCGCTGTGACCACCGCCGAGACGAGTATCAGAAGCGCACCTGGCTCGAAGGTGAGGTGGCCCTGGCCTTCACCAAGAGTGATGACCGCGACTCCGGAGAACGCCACCGCGATTCCGGTCCAGCCCCATGCGGTCAGTCGCTCGCCGAGGAAGACCGCCGCCATCAGCGCCGTGAACACCGGCCCGGAGGCTATCAATAGACTGGCGGCTCCGGCCGTAACGGTCTGCTCGCCGAAGTTCAGCGCGAGATGATAGATGGTGATCCCCAGGCTCCCCGCAAGAGCCAGTTGCGGTATATCCCGCAACGCAGGCAGCTTCATACGCTTGAAGCCGGCATACACCGCCAGCACAGCCGATGCCGTCACAAAACGCAGAAGTGCCAGCTCGCCCGGTCCGTATCCGGCCAGACCCTCCTTGATGCCCGCGAACGCAGACGCCCACAAGATGAGGGTCGCCGTGACAGCAAGCATGGTCCGTGCGTCGGGACGGTCGCTCATTCGGGTTTGCCTCCGGAGTAGGGGTTTCGCGCCTCACGGCACGCGACTCACTCTGCCGCAAGCCGGCTGCCACGGCAACCGTGGCGGAGGGCGCGTTCACCGCCGCCTACCCGAAGTGTTGGATGACGGCGAACGCCACCGCAAGCGCGGTGACGAGCGCGGCGTATGCGTACATCTCGGCAACATGGGGATTGGCGGCCTCAGGATTGAAGAACACGATAATGCGACGCGCAAGAGCGACAAGCGCCGCGCCTAGGACGCCGGTCAGGTACTCTTTGGGACTCTCCCTGTTGAGGAACGCGAGAAGGGTCTCGATGAGCTCGACTCCCACGATGACAAGCAGGATGTCTGCAAGAAGATGCAGGTACGAGTAGATAGAGATGATGCCCTTGGGCAACGGTGCGTTGGCGTGCTCCCCGCCGTCAAGGCGAGCGCTTCGCGAGCGAAGCGTGAGGAAGATGACGTAGACGGCGTTGAGCAGGCCAAGGATGACCAGGAATACCAGGAACGCGATGAGCGCGACGATGGTCCAGCTGGCAAACGACTGGATCGTCTCGATCACACCTTGTGGAACCATGCGCACTCCCGTGGGTAGCCTGACGGGAAGATACCCGTGGGCGTGCCTACTCGAACTTCAGGAGCCTGGCGCCAAGGCCGAGCGAGACAGCCGCAAAGCCGAGAAGGACTGCCGCAGGCAGAAGTGCCGCCTGCATCCCCTGGTTGCGAGCGACCACGTCGGTCAGGCCGATCATCGCCCAGCCCGTCGGGGTGAGCTTCGCTATCGTCTGCATCACCGGCGAGACGATCTGCAGCGGCCAGAAGCTGCCACCAAGCATCGCCAGGCCCACGGAGAGCAGGGGCATGAGCCCCGATAGCTGATCGCGCGAGCGGACCAGCGCGGACAGCAGGATGGCAAGCCCGGTCACGGCGAGGATGTATGAAAGGAAGAGAAGCACCACGGCCAGGGGCGCATTGCCCCACGGCACGCTGAAGACCACCGCTCCTATGCCCACGAGGATGAGGGTCTGAATCACCGCGGTCATCACGATGCCGAATATCTTGCCCACCACCAGTACCATCTTGTTGTTCGGGGTGATCAGAAGCCTGCGCAGGGTGCCCTGCTCGCGCTCCTCCAGGATGCCGCTCGCTCCCCCGAAGGTGACGAACATGATGAACATCACGGTGAAGCCCGTGGAGTACTGCGTGTTATTGGAGGCGAACTCGGAGTCACCCCGCACATCCGAGGCCACGACCGTCTCTCCCACCACCGATACCGGCGGGGCAGGCTCCCAGAGTCCGTCGGCCGCGCGGTACCTCTCGGCGAACGTGGATGGTTCCGTGGAAAACGGCATCCGTGACGGCAGATTCGCCGCAGCGACATCCGCCGACATCCGGACAGCGACGCCCTCGATGACTGCCATTGCGGCGAACGCGTTCTCGGATGCCGGATTGCGCATGATCAGGATGGCGGCATCGCCGCTCTCCACCTCTTCGCCGAACCCGTCGGGTACGATCACCGCAAGCGCATTATCGCCTTCCCGGACGCGGCGCTCCGCCTCCTCCCGGGAGACCGAGGTCACCTCAAAGGACTCCTCGGCATCGATCAGACCGCTTACTTGCGTCGCGTAGCTGCTGCCATCCTCATTGACGACCGGGATCAGCAGAGGCCGTGCCTCGCCGCTGCCAAAAGCCGACCCAAAGACAAGCGTGAGCGCGACCGGGAGCAGGATCACCCCTACCAGCTCGGCAGGGTTGCGCATCATCTGCTGGACGTTGAGCCAGCCTATAGCCACTATCTTGCGGATCATTCGTACTTCAGCCTCCAAAGGCCAAAGGCGAACATCGCGGCACCAAGCGCCACGATGGCTGCGAAGGGGGCGAGCGCGGTTCCGAACGCTTCACCACGCATCAGGTCGAGGAACGCACCCATCGCCCAATAGACCGGTGTGACCGACTGCAGAGGGACGATCCACGACGGCATCATCTCCACGGGTATCATCGCTCCACCAAGCGCCGCGAACAGCATGATCACCGTAGGGCCGATGCCGCCGATGGCTCGCTCGCTTCTGCCCAGTGCAGACAGCGTCATCGCCAGACCGGTAGCCGCAAAGACCTCCGCAAGACCGATGAGGACGATGCCCCCGGGCGTGGGACCCCAGTCCACGCCGAACAGGTACCTGGTCCCAAAGAAGAGTACGAAGAACTGCGCGGCGCCAACCGCGAAGATGCCGAGGCTCTTGCCAGCCACCACCTCGGTCTTGGATGCGGGCGTTGCGAGCACGCGCGCAAGGGTCTGCTCCCGGCGCTCCTTCACAAAGCCGAACGCCCCGAACATGGCGCCGAACAACAGGAACAGCCCGGTCTGGCCAGCTGCGTAGTAGTCGATCATCGAGACCTGTTTCTCCTGCTCTACCTCAACCTGCTCGATCGTCACCGCATCAAACGCGACCTGCCCGTCGCCTGTCCCCTGATCGCCCACGGCGCCGGGGGTGACTCCCGCCTCGGCAAGTAGCCCTTCGGCGGTGATGCGCATGATCTGACCCGCCGAGAGATTCGCGGCCGCAGCGCGCGCGACGCCTGCCCAGATACCGGCGGTCATCTCGGAACCGGGGTCCTGGAGGACCTCAAGCTGTACAGGCTCCCCTGCCTCGAGGGCAGCCGTGAAGCCCTCGGGTATGACGAGGGCAGCGGTGAGATCACCGCGCTCGACCTCGGCACGGACCGCTGCCAGGTCGTCTCGGACAGCGAGGTTGAAGACGTCCTGGAGCTCCTCGACGTCGGCGATGGCATCGGCGAAAACGTCTCCTTGTTCGCCGCTGTCCACGCTGACGATGGCCACGGGGATGTCGATGCTCTCGCTCTCACCCACACCACCCAGCGCGGACCCGAGGATGAAGATCAACACGAGCGGCATGCCCAGCATGATGAGAAATGCCGCTTTGTCGCGTATCAGGATCTTGAAGTCCTTCACGGCTATGTGGAAGACCCGCGTCATGTCAGTCTCGCAAGCTCTTGCCGGTGAGGTGCAAGAAGACGCTCTCCAGATTGGGCTCCGTGACGGTGACGGAGGTGACATGCGCGCCCTCGGATTCGAGGGTGGCGACCAGCTTGCCAAGAATCGACCCGCTGCCCGGCGTGAGCACCTCCATCGTGCCTTCCGAGCGATTCACGCCCTTCACCCCGTTGATGGCGCCGACTGCGGCGAGCACTCCTTCGCTGACCTCACCCACACTGACCGAGATGACATCCATGCCGCCCACCACATCGCGCAGCTCGTTGAGCGTTCCAATCGCGATTATCCTGCCGTGGTCCATGATGGCGATCCGGTCGCACAGGTACTCGACCTCTTCCATGTAGTGGCTCGTATAGAGAACCGTCATGCCCGAGTCATTGAGGTCTTTGACGGTCTCAAGGATGTGATTGCGTGACTGAGGGTCGATGCCCACGGTGGGCTCGTCCATCAGCAGCACCTTGGGCTTGTGCAGGATGCCTGCGGCGATGTTGATCCGTCGCTTCATCCCGCCCGAGTACTTCTCCACCCGCTCCTTGGAGCGATCCGCAAGCCCGGCCAGCTCCAGCGCCTCTTCCACAGCCGACTTGAGCTTTGCCCCCGACAGCCCGTACATCCGACCCCAGAACGCCAGGTTCTCGGCAGCGGACAGCGTGGGGTACAGGGCGATCTCTTGCGGGACGACGCCGAGGGTGCGCTTGAGCGCCGTCTGCTGCTCACGGATCGAATGACCCGCGACGGTTATCTCGCCTTCAGTCGGCTCGAGCAGGCACGAGATCATGGAGATGGTCGTCGTCTTGCCGGCTCCGTTGGGGCCGAGCAAACCGAACATCTCCCCCTCTGCAATGGTGAAGTCGACGCGGTCAACCGCTGTCAGTTCCCCGAAACGCTTCACGAGACCGCGGACTTCGACGATGTCGGCCATCCGTGCTACCCCTCCCCTACAGCTGCGCGATTCTTCCCTCGATAGCATCCATGAGCATCGTCAGGTACCGCGCCGATTCCCCGAACGGCGCGCCGGGACCTACCAGCTCATTCTCTGTCTGTACCCACTGGCCTTCCTGCAGTTCCTCTCCGGCATGGCCGATAAGTTCGGATAGCGCCTCAGGCGACCATTCGAGATGGAATTGGACGCCTACGACACGACCGTCGTCGTACTCGAACGCCTGGTTGAGGCACGCCGAACTGGACGCCGTGCGCACGGCTCCGTCAGGGATCTGGAAGGTGTCTCCATGCCAGTGGCCTGCCACGAACGATGACGGGAGCGCCCCGAAGACAGACGAGGACCGCCCTGCCGCGGTCAGCTCGACCGAATACCAGCCGATCTCAAGCTCATCGTTCCTGTGCACTGCAGCGCCAAGCGCATCGGCGATGACCTGAGCGCCCAGACAGACACCCAACACACCACGGCCGGCGTCTATCGCGGCGTTGACAGCTTCCTTCTCGGCGATAAGCCACGGGTGCTTGTCAACGTCGCGTACCCCCATGGGCCCGCCCATGACGACGAGCAGGTCGTAGGTCTGAGGCAACGGGAAGTCGCCGGTGGGCGCCATCGTGACGGTCACTTCGTGACTGCGTGACCCGGCCCAATCAGCGATTCCGGCGAGCCCCTCGAAGGGGACGTGCTTGATAGCGTGGATGCGCATTCTCACTCCAGGTGTCGGTTGAGCTCATGATAGTCGATGCCCTCGACACAAGTCCCACCTGAAGAGACCACACGGGTGCGGTGAAGACTCTGCGCATAAAAGTGGGGCGCGACCCTGTTCGAGTCGCGCCCCACGTAAGCGGTTCTGGTGGACGAGAAGGGATTCGAACCCTCAACCCCCTGCGTGCAAAGCAGGTGCGCTCCCGTTGCGCCACTCGCCCGGTATGTGCGGCTTTGCCGCGACGCGCAGTATAGCATCTCGCGCGCAAGTACGCTCCCCCTTGTCGCGGCGCTGCTTCGTTCACCTGCTCACAATCCACACGTAACCAAGACGAAACAGGCGTTTACATGCCTGGAAACCTTGAGCTGGTTCGATGGTTTCGATGGCGTATCGACACGCCGTCATGAAGGGCTAACACAGACGTCCGTACGAAGGAGGTGCAACACAGGATGATCTCAGCCATCACACATGTATTCGGGAATCTAAGGGAGGTAAGCTCTATGCGTAAGGGTAAACTCGCGCTCTTCGGCAGCCTGATCGCTGTCTTGATGCTCGCCCTGCCCGCCGTGGCGCTGGCTGCTGATCCCAGCGGTGTCGCTACTCTTGAGGCGGATGCGGGAGCGCCGATCGACTTCATCTGGATGCTCGTCGCGGCGTTCCTCGTCTATTTCATGCAGGCAGGATTCGCAATGGTGGAGGCCGGCTTCTGTCGGGCTAAGAACACCACCAACCTCATGATGAAGAACATGATGGACTTCGTCATGGGCTCACTGGCGTACTTCATTGTCGGCTTCGCACTCATGTACGGCGCCGACAAGGGCGGACTGATCGGTACCACCGGCTTTCTGATGGGCGGGGACAACTACGACGTCACGGTCTACCGCGACTTCATGTTCCAGGTCGTGTTCGCTGCGACTGCTGCAACCATCGTCTCCGGTGCGGTCGCCGAACGTCTGAAGTTCAACGTGTACCTGATCTACTCGGTCGTACTTTCGGCGGTCATCTATCCCATCTATGGTCACTGGGTATGGGGCGGCGGCTGGTTGTCGGCTCTGGGTCACCTCGACTTCGCCGGCTCCGGTGTCGTCCATGCGGTTGGTGGCTTCGTAGGCCTTGCCGGCGCCATCGTTCTTGGGCCGCGCTTCGGCAAGTACGACAAAGACGGCAAGCCGCGCGCCATCCCGGGTCACAGCATCGCTCTTGCCGCACTTGGCGCGTTCATCCTGTGGTTCGGCTGGTTTGGCTTCAACCCCGGCAGCACGCTCTCCGGGCATGACCTTCGTATCGCCGTCATCGCTGTGAACACGAATATGGCTGCTGCCGCAGGTGCAGCCGTGGCTCTGCTGATCACCTACTTCAAGACCAAGGTCTGGGACGTCGGTATGGGCATCAACGGTGCGCTAGCAGGCCTTGTGGCCATCACCGCCCCGTGTGCGTGGGTCAGTGGTGGAGCATCCATCCTCATCGGTATGATCGCCGGTGTCTTGGTTGTGGTCTCGGTACTGCTTGTTGAGAACATGGGCGTTGACGATCCGGTGGGTGCGTTCTCCGTGCATGGCGTGAACGGCATCTTCGGCCTGATTGCTGTTGGCCTGTGGGCCGATGGCACCTACAACGGCGTTGCCGGTCTGTTCTACGGCGGCGGCACCGAACTGCTCGTCGCTCAGCTGACCGGTGCTGTCACGGTCATGGCGTGGGCATTCGGTCTCGGCTTCGTCCTGTTCAAGACGCTGGACCTCATTATGGGTATCCGTGTCTCACCTGAAGAGGAGCTTTCCGGCCTCGATATGGTGGAGCACGGTGGTTCCGCGTATCCCAACTTCATCTTGGTAGAGGAGTAGGGTGACTATGAGTTCATCAAGGAGGTGCGTGGCGTGAAGAAGATAGAGGCTGTTATCCGGGTTGAGAAGCTTGACGCGGTCAAAGCGGTGCTCGACACCCTTGACTGCCCCGGGCTCATGCTCACCCGCATCGAGGGCCACGGTAAGCAGAAGGGTCTCGTGCAGCAGTTCCGCGGGCGCGAGTACAAGGTGGATCTGCTTCCGAAGTACAAGCTCGAGGTGATCGTGGTCGATGCGATGGCTAAGCCCATCGCTGAGGCGATCATGGAGGCTGCCCGTACCGGAGCTGTTGGAGACGGAAAGATCTTCATCTACCCCGTAGAGGAAGTCTGCCGCATCCGTACCGGCGAGTGTGGCGAGGGCGCGATCTAAGCTGCATTTCCGTTCTACCAAGAGGCGGGAACTCCGGTTCCCGCCTCTTTCATGTTGCAGCGTAGTCTTCATTCAGCCCTGCCCTGCCGGAAACAGACTCGAAACAGCAGGGCGCTAGCATCGAAGTATAGGCACACGGGTCTGAGACTCGTCACGGACCATACAATCGACCGGAGCCGAACACGTTGAAGCGGATAGAAGCGATCATCAGGCCCGAACGGGTCGACGAGGTCCTGCGGGCTCTGAAGCAAGCGGGCTGCAGCGGCGTCACGCTCTACTCGGCGTCAGGACACGGCGTTCAGCGAGGCGTGCACCAGCAGTGGCGCGGCCAGGAGTACGTGGTCGACCTACTGCCCAAGACGGTCGTCATCACGATCGTCCCTGAATCGGATGTCCGGGAAGTGACCGAGACGATCGAGGCGGTCGCACGCACGGGTCGAATGGGCGACGGCAAGGTCTTCGTGACGCCTATCGAACGCGCCGTGCGTGTACGCACAGGGGAAAGCGGGGAAGCCGCTTTACGCCCTTCGGCCATGCCCTCGACAACTAGCTGACCAGCAGCAGGAGCCGCCATGAAGAAGATAGAAGCCATCATCAGACCGGAGAACCTCGAGGCCGTCAAAGACGCTCTCGTTGCGGCGGGGCACGCCGGCCTCACCGTTGTCGACGCGAAGGGTCACGGGATCCAGCAAGGCGTTGTGACCAACGTCGGTGGCGAGAAGGTCGTGGTGGACCTCCTGCCAAAGCTCTACATCACAGCCGTGGTGCATGACCACGAGGTTGACGCGATCATCGATGCCATAGTGAGCGCCTCTCGCTCAGGCAACGTGGGCGACGGCAAGATCTTCATCTCTCCTGTGGAGGGCGTCTTGCGTGTCCGTACCGGAGAGATCGGCGCAGAGGCGCTTTAGAATCGCAAAGGGGGCGAACGGATCTTCATCCGCCCGCCCCCTGTATGATCATCCGGGATGGCCTTCGCACCGCTCGAGGTGCCCATGCGCTGGGCCTGTCTTTGGAGCTCTTGGCCAAGTGAGTTTGTGCCCTCTTGGCCTCACCCTGACTGATCCAGAAGCTTATGCCCGAGTCTTCCGACTGCCGTGCCCCTTCACGTTACCTGCGTACTGACACTACGTACTTCGTCCGAATAGACGATGGACTGAACACGAACTCACGCAACAGCCGTCCGGAAGCCTTCATCTGCCATCCCGGCAAAACCCAACTCTCGTCACTTTTCAATTGCAGGCTTCACCTCCGCAGACGAAGATGTCGCTATGCCGATGCGGCCGTTCCGCATCGCATAATGAATATACCCGCCCCGGGTGAGAACCTATCGCAGGGCATCCAGGGATGCGCGCAACCGTTCTTCTGTGAGTGCGCCAACGACTTGATCCGAGAAGCTCCCGTCAGCGTTGGTGAACACGAACGTGGGGACTACCTGCACACCGTAGCCCTGCGCTACCTCGGCGCCTTCTTCGCTCTTCTCGACGTCATAGAGCTTGAACTCGACCTTGCCTTCGTACTCCTCCTTGAGCCTGTCGACCACAGGCTGCATCTCTTTGCACGAGGGTCACCAGTCGGTATAGAACTCATACATCACGGGTAGTCCGCTGTCTACAGGTTCTGCTGCGGCAACCTCGACCGTGTCGGTCTTGGTAGAGTCGTTGTCCTGAACCGTTGTCTCAGAACTGCAGGCGGACAGGACCAGCATGGCGAACATCAACATGACGCCCAGGATCGTGAGCCGGTTGTTGCGAGTCATCCGTTCCTCCTTGTCAGCCGTCAAGAAAAGGCATACCCCATACAGTATAAGCAAGGAACGTGCCTGGCTAGAGCGTCCGTGTTGGGGAATACGTGGCACAATAAGGTCTTAGGCCAACACGGGGGGACGAGCCGAGAGGGAGGGCGGAAGAGGATGGCAGCCGAGCACTACGAGCACGCCGTTCTCGCAGCCGGCAACCTGCCGCTGAGGGGCGAGCTGCTGACCGGCGACCGGCTGGAGCAGATCGCCCGGCGACTCGGTCACACACAGCAGTGGACCTCCGAAGGCGGACCGAAGTCCACGCCGCTCATCGACGTGACCACGCGAGCGCATGCCTATCTGAAAGCGTTCTACTCGGACATGGCCAAAGACGTACGCGCGGACGTCCCCGTCTCGGTGGCCGCAGAGTGGCTGCTGGACAACTTCTACCTCATCGAAGAACAGGTACGGGCGATCAAAGACGACCTGCCCGCCGAGTACGGGATGGAGCTTGCCCGCCTGACGTCAGGACCGCTTGAGGGCTTTCCGCGCATCTATGAGACCGTGACCTCGCTGGTGACCCACACCGACGCCCGTGTCGACAGGGAGAGCCTTGTCCGGTTCATCATGGCGTTCCAGCAGTCAGCTCCTCTCTCGATAGGCGAAGTCTGGGCCGTACCCATCATGCTGCGCGTCTGCCTGGTGGAGAACCTGCGCCGCCTGGCGATGCGGACGTGCGCCGTCCATGACGCCGGGACCGGTGCGGACCGATGGGCCAACCAGCTCCTGGAGGCCACCATCGGCGATCCGCGCACTCTTCCGGGGCTGCTAGAAGAGCTCGAGCGCTCCCACCAAGACGTGGACCCCGTGTTCGTGATCCGCCTGTTCCAGCGGCTCCGTGGTCAGGATCCTGCGGTGGAGCCGGTCATCGCCTATCTGGAGCGGCATCTTGCAGAACATCGCCTCGACCTTGAACAGCTCGTCTTGGCGGAGCACCAGATCCAGGCCTCCGACCAGGTGTCGATAGCCAACTCTATCACCAGCATCCGCTTCCTGAGCGCGCTGGAGTGGAGGGAGTTCTTCGAGGACTGCTCGCTCGTGGAGCACATCCTCCAACAAGACCCGGCCGGCATATATCCGCGCATGGAGTTCGCTTCCCGCGACCGGTACCGCCACGCGATAGAGGGGCTGGCCGCGCGGTGCGGCCGTAGCGAGATCGCGGTGGCCGAGGCGGTCATGGGCTGGGCGTTGGACGCGCTGGGCCGCGATCCCGCGGATCCGGTAGCGGGCCATGTGGGCTACTACCTTATATCGGAGGGACGCTACCGGCTTGAAGCGAGCATCGACTACCGCCCACGCAAACGGGAGATTGCCTATCGTGGCCCTCTTGCGCGCCGCGGGCTGATCTACTGGGGGCTGCTCACCCTCATCACAGTGCTGCTTGCCCTGGGCATGGGTTGGCTGGTGGCCCAAAGAGGCGCGAGCGGTTGGGGCTCGGCGGTGGTCGTGCTCCTTGCCCTGATACCGGTATCGGATCTTGCCATCAACCTGGTGAACCGCCTGGCCTCATCGCTGTGGCCCGCACGGATACTGCCCAAGATCGACTTCAGGACGCCTATCGCAGAAGCGCACCGCACCATGGTGGTGATCCCGGCGCTGCTGACCTCCCAGAACGCCACGCAGCACGTCATCGACAACCTGGAAGTCGCGTATCTGGCCAACAACGACCCGCACATAGCCTTCGCGCTGCTGGGTGACCTGCGTGGAGGCGACGACCGTCACGCCCCGGGCGACAAGGCGATCATCGAGGCGGCCACCAACGGCATCGCCACACTGAACACGCAGTACGGCTCCAACGGTACCGGGCCTTTCCACCTCTTCATACGCGGACGACGCTACAACAAGGTGGAGCACACCTGGATGGGTTGGGAAAGGAAGCGCGGTGCGCTCACAGAGTTCGCGGCGCTGCTAAGGGGCGCGACGGATACCAGCTTCGAGATACGCGAAGGCGATCCGGCGTTCTTGCCGGGCGTCACCTTCGTCATCACTCTGGACTCGGACACGATCTTGCCAAGGGACGGTGCACGCAAGCTCATCTCCACCATCGCCCATCCTTTGAATCGCGCCCACTACGATCCCGCCAAACACCGGATCGACCGCGGCTACGGGCTTGTGCAGCCCCGCGTCGGGATGTCATTGGACGGCTCCGAACGCTCGCTGTTCGCATGGCTGTACTCCGGCGTGACCGGTATCGACCCGTATGCGGGGGCCGTCTCGGACACGTATCAGGATGTGTTCGGCGAGGGCAGCTTCACCGGTAAGGGCATCTTCGAGGTCGACATCTTCAACACGGTGCTCGAGGACAGGTTCCCTGAGAACACGCTGCTCTCCCATGACCTCCTGGAGGGCTCGTATCTGCGGACCGCTCTGGCCAGCGACATCGAGGTGCTCGACGACCAGCCGGCAAGCTACGCCTCGCACTCCGCACGACTCCACCGTTGGGTCCGGGGCGACTGGCAGACGCTTCCCTGGCTTCTGCCGAGAGTACCCACCGCAGACGGCCACCAGGCCAATCCCCTCTCGGCGCTGCATCGCTGGAAGATCATCGACAACCTTCGTCGTTCGCTGTTCCCACCCACCATGATGCTGTTCATCTTCGCAAGCTGGGCTCTGTTGCCGGGTCCGGACTGGTGCGTGCTCACGGTCGTGCTGGCGATCGTGTTCTTCCCCGTCTACTTCAGCGTGGCCGACTCCCTGCTCTTCCGGCCCAGAGGCGCACAGGTCCGCGGCGACGCCCACTCCATCGTCCGCGACTTCTGGCGGGATACCGTCCGGGCGCTGCTCTCTCTCGCCGTGCTGCCACACCAGGCCTGGCTGATGGCGGACGCGATCATCCGCTCACTGTGGCGGATGATCTTCTCCCGCCGCAACCTGCTTAAATGGGAGACCGCGGCCGACGTCGAGCGTCGCCTGGGCAACTCCGCCGAAGGCTTCGTCCGCCGGATGTGGCCCGGTCTTGCAGTGACGATCGCAGGCATGACGCTGGCTGCGGTCTTCGACCCCATCTCGCTCGCGTCCGGCGCACCGCTGCTGGCATTGTGGCTCACCGGGCCCTTCTCGGCATGGCGTGCCAGCATGCCCATCGAGCCCCAACAGCCGGCGATCACTGGTCGCGACGTGAAGTCGATGCGGCGTATGGCCCGCAAGACCTGGCGCTTCTTCGAGACGTTTGTGACCGCCGAGGACCACTGGCTGGCCCCCGACAACTACCAGGAAGAGCCGAAAGGCGAGGTTGCGCACCGCACCTCGCCCACCAACATAGGCCTGCAGCTCATCGCGGTTCTTACCGCGCACGACCTGGGCTACATCAGCATCAGCGAGGCCGTGCAACGCACCTCTCAGACGCTGCAGACCATGGCGGGCCTGGAGCGCTTCCGGGGCCACTTCTACAACTGGTACGACACCCTCACCTTGCAGCCGCTACGCCCCACGTATGTGTCCACAGTGGACAGCGGCAACCTGGCTGGACATCTTGTCGCGCTCAGAGTGGGACTCGCAGAGCTGGCCGAGGGACCCATGCTCGGCCCGCAAGTGCTCGACGGCCTTGAGGACAGCATTCGGGTCGCACTTGAAGAGATGCTCTCCGCGCGAGACAGGCTTGGCGACATAGAGGCTGTTGCCGGACTAAGGGTCGGGCTTGAGGAGCTCCTGCGACGCCTGAACATGGAGGAGCGGCCGGACAACGCGGGGCAGTGGGCAGCCTCCCTGCGGGGCCTGGGTGCGATGACGCAGGCGCTCCCTGACAGAGTTGCCGCGCTCCAGGGCGATCCAGTGGCGCTGCATCGCGTGGGTAATGCCGTCCAGGATGTCGCGGCGGGACTTCGCCGGGCGCAAGACATCATCGAGACCCACATGCCGTGGGCGGACCTGCTGCTTCGTCTCCCGGAGGGCCTCGACGGCCCCGGCGTGCAGCGCGCGCTCTCGCCGCTCACCTCCAACGTCCCCAGTCTCGTCGGCCTTGCCGAGGGGCTCGAAGTCGTCCTCACCACATTGGACGACCTTGCCGAAGACGAAGGCGCCGCATCGGAGTGGGCGCGCGACCTCGCCTTCACGCTTCGCGAACGGCGTGCTGCCGCCGGGCACCTCCTGGCCGAACTGCGCCTTGACGGTGACATCGCGCGAGAGATGTATGAGAACACCGATTTCGGCATGCTGTTCGACCACAGCCGGATGGTGTTCTCCATCGGCTTCAACACTGCGGAAGGAAAGCTCGACGCATCCTTCTACGACATGCTTGCTTCAGAGTGCCGACTCGCGAGCTACCTGGCCATCGCCAAAGGTGACGTGCCGCAGGAGCACTGGTTCCGCCTCGGCAGAGCCATCACCAACACCGGCGGCGGCAAGGCGCTGGTCAGCTGGAGCGCCAGCATGTTCGAGTACCTGATGCCACGACTGGTCATGCAAGACCGGCCCGGCACGCTGCTCAACCAGACCTACCACAACGTCGTTCGCCGCCAGATCCAGTACGGGAAGCAGCGAGGCGTGCCGTGGGGTGTCTCGGAGTCCGCCTTCAATGCCAAAGACGTGGAGCTCACCTATCAGTACCAGGCGTTCGGGGTGCCGGGTCTGGGCCTGAAGCGCGGCCTGTCCGACGATATCGTCATCGCCCCGTACGCCACCGTGCTGGCGCTGCCCATCGACCCGGCCGCGGCGCTCGACAACCTGGCGGTGCTCTCCAAACAGGGCGCTGAAGGACACTACGGCTACTACGAGGCGGTCGACTACACCCCGGGCCGGGTTCCCGCCGGCAAGGAGCGGGCGATCGTGCGTGCATACATGGCGCACCATCAGGGCATGAGCATGGTCGCCCTGGGCAACATGCTGACCGAGGACCGCATGGTGGCGCGCTTCCATGCGGATCCGGTGGTGCGCTCCGCCGAGCTGCTGTTGCAAGAGCGCATACCGCGTCGGGTGACGCTGGCTGAACCGCGAGTGGAAGAAGTCGAGTTCGTGCGCTCGGTACGCGAGACGCCGCCGCCCGTGACGCGGGCGTATCCGCTTGCTGACACGCCCACGCCCGCAACGCACTTCCTGTCCAACGGCACGTACTCAGTGATGGTCACTAACGGCGGCGGCGGATACAGTCGCTGGATGGACAAGACCGTCTCGCGGTATCGCGAAGACGTCACCCGCGACTGCTGGGGAACGTTCGTCTACCTCAAAGACCTGGGAACCGGCGCGATCTGGTCCTCCGCCTACCAGCCCACCCTCACTGAGCCCGACGACTACCACGTGACGTTCTCGGCGGACAAAGCCGAGTTCCGCCGCAACGACGGGGACATAGAGACCTACACCGAGGTCATCGTCTCGCCGGAAGACGATGCCGAGATACGCCGCATCGCGGTCTCCAACCACGGGAGATCCACGCTGGAACTGGAAGTCACCAGCTACTTCGAGGTCACCCTCGCCGACCGGGGCGCTGATCACGCGCACAAGGCCTTCAGCAACCTGTTCGTTGAGACCGAGGCGGTCGAGTCGCTGGAGACCCTGCTGTTCACACGGCGGCCCCGCTCGGCGGAAGAACGGCGCGACTGGGGCTTCCACACGCTGGCATGCGACCCGGGCGAGCGGTGCGAGTGGGCCTTTGAGACGGACCGCGCGCGGTTCCTTGGCCGGCTGCACACGCCCGCGAGCGCCAACGCCATCTGGGGTTCGGGCCAGCTCTCGGGAACCGTGGGTGCCGTGCTCGACCCCATCTGCTCCATCCGGCAGGTGCTGACGGTCGGACCCGGCGAGACAGCACATGTCGCCTACGTCACCGGCGCGGCAAGCAGCCGCGAACGGGCGCTCGCCCTTGCCGAGAAGTACCACGACATCCGCAGCGCCCAGCGCGCGGCTGACCTTGCCTGGTCCACCAGCCAGATCGAGCTGCGAGACCTGGGTGTCACCCCGGAAGAGGCCGTGACCTTCCAGCGTCTGGCCTCCCGGATGCTGCTCACCGACCCGGCATCCCGCCTCAAAGTGGTCACGCCCACCGAGAACCGGCTGCCGATGTCCGGGCTGTGGTCGCTGGGCATCTCCGGTGATCTGCCCATCATGCTGGTGAAGGTGGAACGGCTCGATGAGACGCCGCTGGTCCGCCAGGCGCTCCTCGCCCACCAGTACTGGCGCAGCAAGGGGTTCATCGCCGACCTCGTCATCCTGAACACCAAGGCGAGCGCCTACTCTTCTGAGCTGGACGGCCGACTGCGCACGCTGATGCGCACCGGCCATGCCCTGCAGCTGGTCGATCGACCCGGCGGAGTGTTTCTACGCACCGCAGACCAGATGCCCGCCGAGGTGAGCAACCTGCTTGAAAGCGTGGCCCGGGTGGTCCTGGTGGGCGACAGCGGACCGCTGCTGCTCCAGCTCAATCAACGCGGTCATCGGCCGCCGATGCCTGACGCGTTCATTCCCACAGACAGCCCGGCCACCGACGTCGCGGAGCCCTTCACCCGGCCCGCGCTCACCTTCGATAACGGCGTGGGCGGCTTTGACCCCGACACAGGCGAGTACGTCATCGTGCTCGAGGGCGACCAGACCACGCCGGCGCCATGGATCAACGTGATGGCCAACGCCGGATTCGGCTCTATGGTCTCCGGTGCCGGGATAGGCTGCACCTGGGCCAAGAACTCCCACGAGAACCGCATCACGACGTGGAACAACGACCCTGTGTCCGACGGCTCGGGAGAAGCGCTCTACGTCCGGGACGAGCAGACCGGCGAGCTGTGGTGCCCCACGCTCCTGCCCATCAGAGACGAGCAGCCCTACGTCATACGGCACGGGCGTGGCTACAGCCGTTTCGAGCACACCACGCATGGCATCGAACATCGGCTGGACTGGTTCGTGCCTCCTCACGATCCGGTACGCGTGGCCAGACTGCGCCTCACCAACAAGACCGATCGACGCCGTGAGCTCTCGGTCACACAGTTCGTCGAGTGGAGTCTGGGCGACTCGCGCAGCAACGCCCAGCAGCGCGTCACCACCTGGTGGGACGCCGACGAGCAGATGCTCCTGGCTCACAACTGGTTCAATGCCGACTTCCCGGGGCTCCCGGCGTTCCTCGCGTGCGACTGCACGGTCGACTCCTACACGGCCAGCCGGACCGAGTTCGTCGGCCGGAACCGCGACCCGCATCATCCCGCGGCCATGGACCGGCGACATCTGGGAGAGGAGACCGGTCGCTTCATCGACAACTGCGGCGCGCTCATGCACCGGATCGCGCTGGAGCCGGGTGAGGGCACGGAGGTCGTGTTCCTTCTCGGCCAGACCGAGACGATCGAGGACGCGCACGACCTGGTCCGGCGTTACCGCGAGAGCGGCGTGGTGGAGGAGATGTTTGCCGAGACACGCGGCCACTGGGATGCGATCTTAGACGCCGTCAAGGTGCGAACGCCGGATGCCGCATTGGATGCGCTGCTCAACGGCCCTGTGCTGTATCAGTCGCTGGCGTGTCGTTTCTGGGGCAGGAGCGCTACCTATCAGTCCTCCGGCGCGTTGGGCTTCCGCGATCAGCTTCAAGACTGTCTGGCGCTCATATACACGCGGCCCGACCTGGTTCGGGAGCACATCATCGAAGCGTCTCGCCACCAATTCCCTGAAGGCGACGTGCTGCACTGGTGGCAGCCGTTCTCGGGCCGGGGCGTGCGGACCCGGTTCACCGATGACCGACACTGGTTGCCCTACGTGACTGCCGAGTACGTCCGAATGACGGGCGACCTGAGCATCCTGGACGTCGAAACCCCGTACCTTGAAGGGCCCGCTGTGCCCGAAGGCAGGGAGGACGCCTACTTGCAGCCGCAGCCCTCCACCAGGCTGGCTACCGTCTACGATCACTGCGTTGCAGCGCTGGAGGCCGGGCGCCCGCTTGGCGCTCACGACCTGCCCCTCATGGGCGGAGGCGACTGGAACGACGGCATGAGCCGTGTCGGGATCGGCGGTCAGGGCGAAAGCGTGTGGCTCGCCTGGTTCCTCGACGTGACACTGCGTGCGTTCGCTCAGGTCGCGAAGGTGCGCGGGGACGACGAACGCGCCGGGGAGTGCATCGCCCGGGCGTCGGGTCTCGTCTCGGCGATCGAGCGCGAGGGATGGGACGGCGCGTGGTATCGACGGGCGTTCTTCGATGACGGGACACCGCTGGGCAGCGCCGACAACGACGAGTGCCGCATCGACGCCATCGCGCAGGCATGGGCGATGATCTCCGGGCAAGGCGACCCATCCAGGGCCCGGCGAGCGCTCGAGGCCGTGGACGAGCAGCTTGTGCAATGGGAGGACGGGCTGATCCGGCTGCTCACGCCGCCGTTCGACAAGATGGCGCACGATCCCGGCTACATCAAAGGCTACGTGCCGGGTGTTCGCGAGAACGGCGGGCAATACACGCATGCGGCGGCCTGGGTCGTGCTCGCGCATGCGCTCATGGGTGACGGCGACCAAGCGGTGTCGCTTCTGGACCTGATCAACCCGCTCAACCACACCAAAGACCGCGCCGCCGTGGATGTCTACTGCGTTGAACCCTACGTGCTGGCCGCAGACGTCTACGCCGTGGAGCCTCACACAGGCCGGGGCGGATGGACATGGTACACGGGGTCTGCCGCATGGTTCTACCGTGTGGCTGTCGGCGCGATCTTAGGCCTGAGCATGGTGGCCGAGAATGGCGAACGCTATATCACGGTGGATCCGTGCATCCCGAAGACGTGGCCGTCTTTTGAGATGGACGTCCGCGTAAACGGCTCTGGCTACAAGATCCGCGTGGAGAACCCGCGAGGCGTCAACCGGGGCGTGGAGCGGGTCACCGTGGACGGCCGTCTCGCAGCTGACGGACGCGTTCGCATAAGCAGCGACGGGCAGGAGCACGGGATCATCGTGACCATGTTGGGCGGGTAGCTAGAACCGCAGTGCCTGCAAAGCGTATTGCACGGTGGAGGACACGGCACTGGTGCCGCCGTACACCCAGATGGGCAAGTGGTCCGAGCCGTACTTCACTATGACCGTCGACGTGGGCGACGAGAGCTTGAGCGGCTCGGAGAGCACGAGCACGCCATCGTTCCGGGCCGCTGTAACGCCGCCGCCCAGCGCATCCGGGAAGTCGGCACCGGTTGCCACGCCCACGAATGCGGGCGACACCCATCCCCTGGTAAGACCGTACTCCACAACGGAGGCCGCAGTCTCATAGCGTGTCTCGCCCCAGCGCCGCGTGACCGTGACGTCGGGCAGCGCCTCTATGGCGGATTTCACGGCTGTGCTGACCGCCGCCGTTCCTCCGGCGATCACGACTTCGTCAACTCCCAGGTCGAGCAGGGCGCTCTTCGTGGCCGAAGACAACGAGGTCGTTTTCGTCAACAGAACCGGGTAACCCTGCGATGCAGCAAGCGACGAGACAGCGAGGGCGTCAGCGAACGCATCGCCCCGGACCACGAAGGCGACCGGCAGCGGATCAGATCCGCGCTCCTCGGCCACCCTCGCAGCGACCGTCGCTGCCGTCGCATAGCGGTCAACTCCCTGGATCCTCTCGACGGAGATGCCCTTGGACTGCAAGGCGCTCTTCACCGTAGTGGAGACCGCAGCCGTACCACCGATGATGATCACCCGCTTGACGCCAAGGCGCGTAAGCTCGGCGGAGGTCTCGGAGGGCAGATAGCTCTTCGCGGTGAGGAGCAGCGGTGCGTCCATCGCGCCGGCAAGCCCGGAAGCAGACAGTGCGTCCGCGAAGTCAGCGCCACTGGCGATGATCGCGGTGGACTCGGCGCCTGCGCTAAACGTCAGCGCCGACAGCGATGCTGCCGTGGCGTATCGATTCGATCCGGAGACACGCGAGACGTCCGGCACGCCGCGCACGGTGAAGCTCACCGTCTTCGTGGTCTCCTTGTTTCCCAGCTTGTCGACAGAGCCGTACGAGAGCGTATGCTCCCCCATTTCGGTGACCACGGCTTTGGTGTCCGAGACGAGAGCTGCGTGGTCCACCGAGTACCGGGTGGACTCCACACCGATGCCGGTTCCGTCACTCGCCGAAAGGGTCACGGTGGCCGTAGAGTCATACGCCGACGCGGCGTTGCTACTGGTGACAGGAGCACAGGTGTCATCGATGAACAGGGTCTCGCTGTTGGGCGTCTCCTGGTTTCCCACTACATCGTCTGACCAATACTGGACCGTACGGCTACCGTAACCGGTCAGCGTGAATGCGCTGGCCCGTTGAGTCGTACCGCTGTCGACCTTGTAGTAGGTGGCCCCAACCCCCAGCCCGCCCGGGTCCGACGCGCTGAACGTGATCGATGCCGAATCGTCGTAATGCGCCACGATGTTGGAGGTCGTGGTCGGGGACGTGGTATCCGTACCCGCCAGGTAGTCCAGGGCGTTGCGCAGCTGGAGCAACCCGTGACCGGTGTACACGTCGAACTCGGCGTCACCGACGTCTTTTGCCGAGACCTCGATAGCCGAGCGGATCTCTGCTGAAGTCGCGGCGGGGTCGTAGGACTTCAACAGCGCCACGGCTCCTGCTACGTAAGGGGTGGCCATCGAGGTGCCGCTCATGTACCCATAACCCACGCCGGAGCTCAATGATACCGGATACGTCGACAGGATCTGCTCGTCTGCGACCGTGACCGCGCCACCCGGAGCCACAACGTCCAGTGCCGAACCGTAATTCGAGTAGCTGACTCGAGCGTCAGTAGGTCCCGTTGCGCCAACCGCGATGCACTCAGGATATGCAGCCGGGTATCTGACGCTGCTCGAATAGTCATTGCCTGAAGCCGCCACCACCACCACGCCTGCCGCAGCAGCCTGTTGAATGGCGGTCTGTATCGCTGCGGACTGGTCTCCGTATCCCAGCGCAAGACTCAGATTGATGACATCGGCTCCAACATCGGTGGCATATGAGATGGCCTCCGCCACATCCGAGGAGTCCCCGCCGCCTGTGGAATTCATGACCTTGAGCGGCAGAATCCGAACTCCCGGCGCCGTGCCCGCCACACCGGTGCCATTGTCAGTGCATGCGGCCACTATCCCGGCTACATGCGTCCCATGGCCGTTGTCGTCTCCGGCTGTGTAGTATCCCGGGTCGGTGAACGACAACAGGAAGTTGCGGTCGTTGACCTTGTCCAGCGAAGCGCTCAAATCCGGGTGCGTCAGGTCTGCTCCGGTGTCCACGACTGCCACAAGCACACTGGCATCGCCCTGCTCGACGTCCCACGCCCGTGACGCCTGGATACGCGAATACGCCCACTGCGCACCTGACTGGTAGTAGGGGTCGTTGGGCTCCCATGCTATGGAGACCGGATAGTCAGGCTCGACCGAGGCTACGCCCGGTATGGCAGAGAGCTCCTCGATGAGACCGCTGATCTCCTCGGGCTCCGCCTCTATCACTGTGGCTTGCCCATCCAAGAAGGTGTGCCCCGATAGCACTCCCAGGCGCTGCATGCCCTGCTCGGCAGCAGCAGAATGCACGGCCCCGTCCTCCCACATGATGATAACGCCATGCGCATCGGCAGATCCCGGGTCCGTCACGGCCGCCGCTGGCGCCACGACAACGAGCGTCGCCAAGAGAACGGCCACCTGAAGTCCTGCAACCAGCCTATGTGTGACGCGGGAAAGAGTCATACTGCCCCTCAGCAATGACACCGGGTCGGGAGTCCATCTTATACGCTGCATGCAAGTACGTCGTGTCTTCTCGGCGATGCAGCCATCCATGGCTGCCCCCGGTCGGCTCATGACACATATGGCTGATGAACCGATGCGTGGGTATATCCCCTTTACGTTGCGGCGCGGACAACAGGCTTTCCGCACCTCTCGGAAAGGGGCAATCCATGGATAGTCTCACCCGTGAAGACCTGACTGCACTGGCTACTCGCGGCCAAGGGATATGCATCTCGATCTACCTTCCCACACACCCGTTCGGCCCTGAGACCCAGGCCGATCAAACAGCGTTGAAAAACGCGTTGAACCAGGCTGAAGAAGAACTGGCGGCTGGCGGTATGCGTTCACCGGACGCCATCGCCCTGCTGGCGCCGGCTCGGGAGCTGCTGGGTGACCGTCCGTTCTGGCTGAGAAGCGACGTGGGGCTTGCACTCTTTATCGGGCGTGATGGAGTCAAAGCACTCAGGATGCCGGAGGAGGTCGCTCCCCGCGTGATCGTCGACGAGCGCTTCTACCTCAAGCCCCTCCTGGGTGTCATCGGTTCCGAGCACCACTATTGGCTGCTCACATTGAGCCAGAAGCGTATCCGCCTCATGCGCGGATCACGTATCGGCCTTGTCCAGGTCGACCTGGAAGGCGTCCCCACAAGCCTTGCCGAGGAGCTTCGCTGGGACGACCTGGAGAGATCCTCCCTGCAGTTCCATACGGGGACCAGCGGCACGGGCGGCAAGCGGCCTGCCGTCTTCCACGGCACAGGTGAGCCCGACGTGAAAGACGAGATCATGCGCTACTTCAGAGAGATCGACAAGGGAGTCGCCGAGTACCTGCAAGATGACGACGCGCCGCTCATCCTCGCAGGCGTGGACTACCTGCTTCCTATATACCGGGAGGTGAACAGCCATCCCCGCCTTGCGCAAACGGCCGTCACCGGCAGCCCCGACAACATGAATGCGGCGGACCTGTCCCGAGAGGCTTGGGACATCGCACTCCCGCTGTTCAGAGAAGGCCGCGACCGGGCCGCCCGGCAACTCGATGATGCATGGGGTTCCAGCAAGACCACGAGCGACCCCGAGACGCTCGTGCCGGCCGCGATGCACGGACGGGTCGACACTCTGTTCGTCGCAAGCGATCGCGAGCTCTGGGGCCGCTACGATGCCGAGACGGGAGCCGCATCGATCCACGCTTCCCGGCAGTCCGGAGACGAGGACCTGCTCGACCTTGCGGCGTTTGAGGCGCTTCATTCCGGAGCCGAGGTCTACGCGCTCCCGGCGGCGCAGCTCCCTCGGGGCGAGGCTTTCGCTGCCATGCTTCGCTACTGAAAACCGCTCATCGCCGTACGGGAGGACCCTTCGGGGTCCTCTCGGCGTTCCTTGCCATGAAACGACCCGCTCGATATGTTCGTATCGAACGTTTAGAACTTCCTGAACGTTGGGAACCGTATTCTATGTCTGCTTCGTGAGAGGAGGAGCCGGTGACCAAGGACGGCGACGAGGAAGGACGCTCTGTCTTGCGAGAAAAACTCGCACGCATGCTGGAGCAGGTGGGGTTCCCCCACTCTATCTCTCGTGTCTATGCCGCGCTGACAATGGCGCCTGGAGAGGGGCTCTCTACCAGCGAACTGATGGAGGAGCTCTCCATCAGTAAGGCGTCGGTAAGCAACGCGATGCAGTTTCTAGTAGGCACCGCGCTTGTGGAGAAGTACCGGGTTCCCGGTTCTCGCGAGACCCACTACCGCATGCTGAAGGGCGTTTGGGGAGATATCCTCGCAAAGAAGTTCGCGGCGATGAGCTACATCACGTCGGTCGTACGCGAGGCAAAGGAGGGAGCCGACTCCCCGCTCGCGTTGGAACGCCTCAATGAGATGGACGACGTGTACACCTTCTTCCAGAAGGAATTCGAATCGGTCATGGAGCGCTGGAACGAAAGGATGGGACGATGACAGAGCCCGCCATCAATGTGGAGGACCTCCGGTTCTCATACGGCGACCTGGAAGCCGTGAAAGGCATCTCTTTTGACGTGAAGCCCGGCGAGATCTTGGGCTTCCTTGGCCCTAACGGCGCCGGCAAGTCCACGACCATCAAGATGCTGACCGGCCAGGTTACCCCAAAAAGCGGCAAGGCGCAGGTTCTCGGTATCGACATCGCCGCCGATGATCCCAACCTCCAGGCGCAGATCGGTGTCTGCTTCGAGGAGAAGAACCTCTACCTGAACATGAGCGCCAAAGAGAACCTGGACTTCTATGCATCGCTCTTCGGAATCAAGGAGCCGGAGACGATGGAGATCTTGCGTCGCGTGGGGCTGGCCGAACGTGCGAAGGACCGCGTTCACAGCTTCTCCAAGGGCATGCGCCAGCGCATGATGATCTCTCGCGCCTTCATCAACAAGCCGAAGGTGCTCTTCCTCGACGAGCCCACCGACGGTCTGGACCCGGTCACCTCGGCGTCTATACGCAAGACCATCAAAGAAGAAGCCGATAGAGGCGCCGCCGTTTTATTGACCACGCACGATATGTTCGAGGCCGATGAGCTTTCCGATCGCATCGCATTCATAAACGACGGCGAGATCGTCGCCTTGGACACCGCCGAGAACCTCAAGCAGAAGTACGGCACCCGCTCGGTCAAGGTGCGCCTGCGCGAGGGCAGCGGCGTGCGAGAAGAGCACATCGAGCTGGCCGACGAAGGCTCCTCGGCCAAACTGGCCGAGTTGGCGGCATCTCCCGACCTTCTCACGATCCATACCGAGGAGGCCACGCTGGAAGCCATCTTCATCGAACTCACCGGCAGGGGGCTTAAGGGATGAGCCGCATCGTCTCGCGCCCGGCGATAATCCGGGCACTCCTGAAAAAGGAGTTGAAAGCGTATGCGCGGGACAAGGTATACCTGTTCCTGACCCTGCTCGTACTCATCGCTATCCCCATCGCGTACACGTTCTTGCCTTCGTCGGTGGATGAAACCATCACGCTTGCAGTCTCCCCGTCTGTGTCATCGATGGTGGCCGACGCCAAGGACTCGCTCAAGGCGATTGGCGCTACCGACGAACAGCTCGCCGAACTCGACGATGCCGACCTGAGCCAGGAACAAGAAGGCCTGCTGCTGATCGAGTTCGACGATGAGGAAGACATGCAGGCAGTCGTCGAGGGCACACTTGAGGCATGGCAGACCGACGGCGGCGACCTCGTGCTGCGCGATCCGGAAGCGGAGGAGGATAAACCCGAAGACGCCGAGAAGCTGAATCTCGACATCGGCATCGCGTTCCCCAAGGACTTCATAGCGGATATCACCGCCGAGAGAAGCGGCGTCACGGTGACGGTCTACTCGGATGCCAATGTCCCGGAAGAGATCCAGGGCGCGATGACCAGCTTTGTACGCGAAGCTGCCTACCAGCTTGCCGGGCAGGAGCTTCCGGTCACGATGACCGATGAAGCGGGCATCGTGCTAGGCACCGACCGCGCAGGTGACCAAGTCAGTCTCAAAGACAAACTGCGGCCGATGCTCATCTTCATGGTATTGCTGATGGAGACCTTCTCGATGGCTTCACTCATCTCCACAGAGGTCCTGCAGCGCACGGTCACTGCCGTGCTGGTGACTCCCGCCAAGACGAGCGACTTCCTCATTGCGAAGACGATATTCGGCACGCTGATGTCGCTTGGTCAGGGACTGATCGTGCTTCTGTTGGTAGGCGGACTGACCCCGGAGAACTGGTCGCTGGTTCTGGCCGTGCTGCTGATAGGCTCGATGATGTTCACGGGAGTCGCGCTCTTCGTGGGCTCATCCGGCCGGGACTTCATGGGTCAGCTGTTCTATAGCATGGTGTTCGTCATCCCGCTGCTCATACCGTCGTTCTCGGTGATGTTCCCCGGCACGGCGGCCGCCTGGGTCAAGGTCCTCCCCACGTACCCCATCATCAACACGCTGGTAGGGGCGTTCAACTACGGGATGACATGGTCTGACGCTGCGGGCTCACTCGCGTATGCAGTGATATGGCTGGTGGTTCTGTTCGGCGCCGGCCTGTTGGCCTTGAAGCGAAAGGTGGAATCGCTATGAGCCCCAGACTCACCTGGAAGGTACTACGCAAAGACATGGCGATAGGACCGCGCTCACCGCTGTTCTTGTGGATGATCGTGCTCCCCTTCGCGTTGACGCTGATACTGCAGGTCGCGTTCGGTTCGCTGTTCAACCCGGAACCGCGACTGGGCATAGTGGACGATGGCGATTCACAGATCACCGCGGAGATCGAAGGCATGGAGGGGATCAGCCTGACGCTTCTCGACGATACCGAGGAGCTGAAGACCCAGGTCGAGGCCAACGACCTCGACGCCGGCCTCATTCTGCCGGCCGGCTTCGATGAGGCTGTCACCAGCGGCGAGCAACCAGACCTGCAGTTCTACATCGGCGGCGAGAGCCTCTCCTCCAACCGGATCATTTTGACGGTCACCGCCATCGACCTCATAAGAGAGCTGGAGGGCAGCACGGCGCCCGTCACCGTGGATGTCGTGAACTTCGGTACCACGGGACTTCCTATCTCCGTGCGCCTGGTTCCGGTCATCGTGTTCTACGCCCTGGTAATGGCCGGCATCTTCATACCGGGTTCCAACCTGGTGGAGGAGAAGGAGCAGGGCACGCTCATGGCATTGCTGGTATCACCTGCGAAGATCGGTGACGTGCTCACCGCCAAATGGGCTCTCGGAACCGTGCTTGCCACGGTGATGGCCACTGCGACTCTCGCACTCAACCAGGCGCTCGGCGGGAACTGGCTTCAGGTTCTCGCGGTCGTTGTCGTCGCCGCATCGCTTTCCTCGATGATCGGACTGCTCATTGGCACATTCGCCAAGGACTCGGCGATGATGTTCGGACTCGTCAAGGGCCTCGGCATCTTCCTGTTCGCGCCAACGCTGTTCTACATCTTCCCCGAGTGGCCGCAGTGGATCGCGAAGCTCTTCCCGCTCTACTGGATCATCGAGCCCATCTGGCAGGTCTCGGTCATGGGCGGCTCGATCAGCGAGGTGTGGCTCGAACTCGTGGTGGCGATCGGCATAACCGTGGCGCTCATACCGGTTGTGGGCTTCGTTGCCCGTCGCGTACAGGCACAGATGGCGGCCCGGTAAGCAAACGGACTGGGAAAGGAGACCGTGATGGAGTGGTACTGGTGGGTACTCATCGGCATTGGCGTGGTCGTCATCGCCTACGTCAAGCTCGTGGTGTTCGGCAAGATCATGGCCAACATGAAGGCGAAGAAGGAAGCTCAGGCTGCCCTTGCCGAGGAGGACTAGACTTCCTGGCCCCCGCAATCAAAGAAGGTCCGTCGCATTCGCGGCGGGCCTTCTCGCATCTGATCTCCAACACCGTCCTCAGCGGACATTCTCCGGGAATAAGAAAAGCCCCCGGCGCGCCGGAGGCTTCAGTCTGTGTGCATGGTGGGCCCGGATGGATTCGAACCATCGACCTCACGGTTATCAGCCGTGCGCTCTAACCAACTGAGCTACGGGCCCATGCAAAACGCTCCGATACCATAGCCCAGCGCCGCGAGAGCGTCAAGAACGATACTGGCACGTGGCTCCCCGATGAACTCCAAGGTGTATAGCTTAACCCAGTCGCGCCGCCTCCGGAGATGCGAGTTCCTCTCGGCCTGGAGGAATAGTACTCGTCTTTGAGTGGTACGGTACCTATGTAAGAGAAAGGGGCGGCTGTGATCCAGGTCAACATCATCAACATCAGTGCAGACGCCGTCAGCGGTCAGCCTGTCATACTGCTGCGCCCTGTCGAGGACGTCCTTGCCGAAGGAGGCATCCGCGTCCTTCCTATCTGGATCGGGCACCCTGAGGCCACGGCCATCCTCATCGCATTGCAGGGAGTCAATTTCCCCCGCCCAATGACACACGATCTGCTTCTGTCCACGATCGAAACGATGGGCTTTTCTGTGAACCGCGTGGAGGTCACCCGTATTGACGGCGGCACATACTACGCAGCGATCACGCTGCGCGGAGAGGCACTCGACCTCGTCCTGGACGCACGCCCCTCTGACTCCTTGGCGCTTGCAGTGCGTGCCGGGTGCCCCATCTTCGTCGATGAAGAAGTACTCGCCACGTCAGGCGTGGTCATCGAGGAGGTCGATGAGGAGCAGGAGGTCGAAGCGTTCCGTGACTTCCTGGATCACGTGGACCCAAGCGACTTCACCTCTTGAGCCGGGTCTACTCGTAACGCAGCGCGACGATGGGGTCGAGCTTGCTTGCCTTGTAGGCCGGATACACGCCGAAGAACACACCCACCCCGAACGCGAAGAAGAACGCCATCGCCACGGCCCACGGTGTCACTTCCGAGGGCACAGGCGTAGAGGCGCTGAGGATCTTGGCTCCTCCCCACCCTATCGCTATGCCGATGCCGCCCCCCATGACCGAAAGCGCCACCGCCTCGATGACGAACTGGCTGAGGATGTCGTATGTGCGCGCACCCACCGCCTTGCGGATACCGATCTCGCGGGTCCGCTCCTGCACGGACACCAGCATGATGTTCATGATGCCGATCCCGCCGACCAGCAGTGAGATACCGGCGATACCGGCAAGCATGTAAGTCAATGTGCCCAGCAGGTCGGAGAGGATTCCCAGCGTCTGCTCCTGGGAGAACACCGTGATCTCATCGCCAAAGCGCGGCTTCATCACCCGTAGTATGTCGGCCTTCGCGCGGTCGATCCCCTCGGAATCAGAGACCTTCACCACGATAGTGCCGATGTCATCGACGCCCAGCACCCGCTGGGCCGTGGTGACAGGCATGTAGACCTGCGCGTCCTGGTCACCACCAAAGCCGCCTCCCTGCGCCTGATAGTGACCGATCACGGTGAAGCGCTGTCCTTGAATGGTGACAGATTTGCCTAGCGGGTCTTGGCCGGGGAACAACTGCCTGGTCACGGATGCACCAAGAGCCACGACACGGGAAGCCGCCTGGACCTCGCTGCGCCTGTAGTGTCGACCGTCCTCGATGGTTGCCGAGAAGACCTCGTTGCCCTGCTCGGTAGCGGCAGCCACAACCACCCTCATGCTGCGGTTGCCCGACTTGATCGTCGCACCGCCCTGGATGACGGGGACGACTGCGTCCAGGCCGCTCACTCTGCGCTCGATATACTGCGCGTCTTCGATGGTGAACTGTCTGGATGGCGGGGTGGGCTGACCGCCGGTCGGGGAATCAAACTGGCCGGGCAGCACGAACAGGAGATTGGAGCCCAGCCCTTCGATCGATCCGGTGACCTCGTCTTGCACGCCGGTGCCGATACCCACAAGCAAGATGACGGCTGCCACGCCGATGATCACGCCCAGCATCGTCAACAGGCTTCGCGCCTTGTTAGCGGCCAGGGCACGAAACGCGATCCTGACGCTCTCGAGGAAATTCATCCTGCAACCTCCTCGGCAGGCAGATCCCGCAGCTCATCGGCAGCCTGTATCCGCTGGCGCACGATCTCCTCGGACTGGATGCGTCCGTCCAAGATCCGCACCACCCGCTGCGCATGCCGCGCGATGCGGTCATCGTGCGTGACGACTACGACCGTGATACCTTGCGCGTTCAACTCCTGAAGCATGGCCATGACCTCTATGCCGGACTTGGAATCGAGGTTCCCGGTGGGCTCGTCGGCCAGCACGATGCTCGGGTTGCTGACCAGAGCCCGGGCGATAGCCACGCGCTGCTGCTGACCACCTGACAGCTGACTGCTGAAGTGTCCAAGGCGATTGGCGAGGGCGACTCTCTCGAGCGCGGCTTTGGCTCGGCGGGTCCGCTCGCTCCCTGAGACGCCCGAGTAGACGAGCGGCAGCTCAACGTTGGCTAGAGCCGATGTTCTCGGCAGCAGATTGAATGACTGGAACACAAAGCCTATGTAGCGGTTGCGCAGCTCGGCCAACTGGTTAGCCGACATCGTGCTGGCGTCCACGTTCTCCAAGACCACCTGCCCGCTGGTGGGCGTGTCCAACAGGCCCACGATGTGCATCAAGGTGGACTTGCCTGATCCGGAAGGCCCCATCAACGACACCATCTCACCTTCGCGGATCGTGAGCGAGACGCCCCGCAGAGCATTCACCTCGATACCCTCAAGGAAGTAGGTCTTGATGACGTCGCGAGTCTCAAGAACGACGCGTGGAGTGGCAGGGTCTGTGGGCACAGGCTATTTCACCTTCACCGTCACGCCATCTTCAAGCTCGGTCAGACCACTGATTACGACCTTGTCATCCGCCGCAACGCCGGTGAGTATCTGAGCACGAGTGTCAGTCAGCGTGCCGGTCTTCACATTCACCCGTACCGCCCGGCCGTCGCGCACCAAGAAGACATAGCTGCCGTCGCTGTCATCGAGCACCGCCTCCACGGGCACCGAGATCGCGTCATCGATCGAGCTGATCTCGATATCCACTGAACCGTTCATGCCGAGAAGCGCGCGTTCTCCCACGTCCTTCAGCCGCATGAGCACGGGAAACGCCGTGCCTCCGGTGGGCGTAAGGGATGACGTCCGCTCTACACGTTCGACGGTGGCCTCGAAGACCTCGCCGACGATCGCGTCCAGCGTGATGAAGACCGGTTGCCCCTCTTCTATCTTCGCGATGTCGGCCTCATCCACAAGTGCGGTGAACACCACATGGTCGAATACGACCACGCTGAACGGAGGGCTCGCCGGGGTGACCGAGGAGCCCACTGTGGGCTTTCCTTCAGAGGAGCTGCCGCCAAGCGCGGACAGGCTTCCTGCCGCCGAATTGAAGACGACCTTCCCGTCCATGGGGGCGCGCAGTTCGGCCTTCCCAAGATTCTCTATCGCAAGATCGAGGGCGAGTCGGGCGACATCTACTGCTGAGTCCGCCGAAGACCGGGCGGCTCCCGTATCGGATGCCTTCTCAAGCGCGGACTGCTGCGCGAGCGCAGCAAGGTACGCGGCCCAGGCCTGGTCTTTTGCCGCCTTGGCCGCAGCCTCCGCGGCGGTGTTATCCTGCGCCGCCAGCAACTGAGCCAGGGTCGCCTGCGCCGAAAGAAGATCCGCATACATCTGATCACGCACAGCACCCAGCACGGCCAGCGCAGCCTCATCTACTGCATCACGCGGCGCCGGGTTGGCAAGAAGGAAATCCTGATAGGCCTGGAGGGCTGCCTCGTAGTCAAGCTGCGCCTGATCCACCTCAGACTGTGCGAGGTCGATCGCCTCCTGCGAGGGCACCGCCTCTTTGACGGCCTCGTATTGGGCCAGGGCCGCGGCATAGGCCGAGTAAGCGGCATTTACCGCAGCGCTGGCGGCGTCTTTATCGGCGGAGGATGGCGCTGTCTTTCGCACGGCGTCGGCCTGCGCAAGAGCCCCTTCATATGCTGCCTGGGCCTGCGCGACTTGGACTTCTAAGGGCGCCGTATCAAGAGTGGCGATAAGATCGCCCTTCTTCACCGTCTGCCCCTCGGTCACGACGATGCTCTCGATAGTCGTCGCGGTTGGCGGGTAGATGTCGCCCTCTTCGTCCGCCTCGACTTCTCCGGAAGCGGTGACCGTGACCGCGAGCGCGCCCCTTGTTGCGCTCTCCACGCTCACTTCTACTCCGCCGCTCCGGGCGTTGATGGCGATCGCCACGCCAACACCAGCAACAAGCACGACAGCTACAACAGCGGCGATGACCTTACCTTTGGACACAGCACCCTCCTTGTCCGACCTAAGACTCACTCATCCATGTGTACCCCAGGCTCAGCTGGAGTCAACGAGCACGATTCTTGTCCTGTCAGAGAGACGGTCCTGCAAACAGAAGTGCCGGCAGTTCCGTGATATCGTCGATCATGAAATCCGGCCCTGCCGCGCTGAGGCGCTCGGCGTCAGAGACTCCCCAGGTGATGGCGACCGTATGTGAACCCGCGGCGCGGCCTGCCTCGATGTCATGCGGGCTGTCACCCACGAAAACACACTCCTGAGGCGAGACGGCCAGAAGCTCAGCAGCGTGAACGACCGGATACGGATCGGGTTTGTGCCTGATCACATCATCTGCTGTGACGATCACCTTGAAATACTCCGCAAGGGAGAACAGCTCGACTCCACGCCTGGCCATCGGCGTGCCTTTGGATGTGACGATCCCCATCGGTATCTTGCGCGACTGGATCTGCGCCAGCACCTCCCGGGTGCCGGGATACAGCTTCGCCATCTCGTCATGACACGCGTGGTTGAAGGTGCGGTACTCCTGCAAGAGCTTCTCGGCGATCTCAGGGTCGTCCGTGAACTCGAACATCTGCGCCTTGAGGGGGATCCCCACGTTGTGCATCAAGATCTCATCCGAGAGGGACCGGCCCAACACCGTCTCCGTAGCATGCCTGAACGACGCAAGGATGTGATCGACGGTGTTTATCAGGGTCCCGTCCAAATCAAAGAGAACAGCCGTCACTCCGGCCATTCTCAACGGTTCACTGAATGGATGCGATGGGTTCTTCTTCACGCATCCATACTACCACCCGGCCTGACACAGCTGTACGTCGGTACAGGTATCCGCACGGCCAGAAGTGCAGCCCAAAGACCATCCCGAGGGACGGCGCGATAGACGTGGCAGGTGAGCAAGATAGAGGGTGCGCATCTGTCTCTGTGGTTCACGCGAAGACAGAGCGAAGTACCGTGCGGAATGACCGCACGTAAGGGAGGAGGTGCTACAAGTGAAGAAATCAATCGTGTTCGTACTTGTGACGGCTCTTGCTCTGATGATGGCGGCAACGCCGGCGTTGGCAACCGTACCGGACATGGAGGGGATCGATCAGCTGGAGATCCCTGCAGAGCTCCCGCAGGACCTGGAGATCATCGAACTCACAGAGAATGAGACTCTCAGGACCGGGGCCTGTTGCTTCATGCCGATCGTAAGGACCGGACCCTGTCTTGTCACTTCATGCGACGCTCCTATGGACATGATCCACAACAACGACGAGTTGGGTATCTGCTTCCAGGTTCCCGTCTACGTGGACATCGTCCACTCGTTGTCGGTGGGTCTGTATGACGCCCAGGGTGCTCCGAAGTGCAGCTTCTACCTGGGCAACACCAGCCCTGTCGAGGGCTATGAAGACCCCCAGGGTCTCAATGGCACCGACGTCGGGTTCCTCAAGGTCATGAGCAACGACGAGTACGTCAAGAGCGTCTACACCGGGCGAGGCCTCATGCCCGTTTGGTGCGATGACGCGGGTGGACGCGCGTGGGAGGATGACACAGGCCTAGCCACGCCGTTGCCGCTCAAGGTCCATGTGGACGGCGAGGACGTGGGGAATATGTTCATCAGTGCCCCGCACGCGGTTCCGCCGGACTGTGTGACCACAGAGGAGATCAAACTCTCCGTGGATAAGCCTGATTGGCAGAACGAGGCTGGCATGTACGCCGGCTGGGTCATGTTCTCCGTATGGCAGATCTAGACGCCTCAGGTGTTCTAAGATCCCGGGCGGCACCAGCCGCCCGGGATCTGGCGCGGAGGAGGTAGCGCGTTGAGAAGACAGACCCTACTGGTCTCGATCGCATGCTTGTTGTTCCTGGTGGCTCTACCGGGAACCGCTTATGCAGACCTAGCCGTCATCCCGAGCAAAGTGGAGATATTCATCGCTCCGGGAGAAAGCTATGAGACCTCCGTCACGGTACTGAACAACGGCGATACGCCCATGCAGATCGACGTGGCGTCATGGGACTTCGCGCGGGACTCCTCAGGCAAGGCCTACGCCGTTGACGCAAGAGACGCCGAGGCGTTCCATGCATGCGGAGCGTGGCTCGAGATCTCCTTTGGCGAGAGCCCCATCCTCCAGCCCGGCGAGAACCGTCGTGTCAGCATCATGATCAACGCCCCGGAGACGACTGACTACGGAACGTACTGCACGTATGTCCAGGTGCTTGGGACACCCACAGAGGTGGCTCCCGGAAGCACTCCCACAGTTCTTCAAATGAACGCCCTGCTTCTCGCCATCGTCTACCCTCCAGACGCCGAAGGTCAGACCCTGGATCAAGTCGAAGAGCTCGTGCGGGAAGCCATCCTACGAGAACTCCAGGTGCCGCCCACCAACTTTGGTGAGGCCGTGCCTGTCCGAGCCTCCATCGCCAACAACGGCAACATCCACCTGAATATGGAAGGCTACGTTGATATCTTGAAGGGGGCGACCGTCATCGCACGGCTGCCCATCGGTGAATGCACGCTCCTTCCCGAGGATTCTTTGGATGTGGAGCGTATCTGGACCGACACCCCCGCATTCGGTCGGTTCACGGCACGGTTCTGGGCCGACGCAGGCCTGGAGAAACCGTTCGTGGCCGAACGTGAGTTTTGGATCATCTCGCCATGGCTCATCGCTGCTGCCTCCGGCGTGCTCGTGATCGGCATGGTCGGCATCGCACACTCTCTTCTTCGCATCCATCGCTCCCCTGCAGATCCCCGTGACGAGATGATCCAGTGATGGCACGTTCGAAAAGACACCTCCGGACCATCTTGCGACCTCGCCTTCCGATCTCGCCGGGTCGTTGCGCGCGGCTGTTGCTCGTTGTCAGCGTGAGCGCGACCATGGTCCCCCGGATCGCGCTCGCGACCAGCCCTGAGGACTATATAGAACAAGCATCTCCGGTCGTGGTGGATGAGACGGACGCGGGGCAACCTCCGTCTGATGTGCCACTGGATGAACAGGACTACGCTCTCCCGGATAGCCCCGCTCAGGTCGAACTCATCGGCGAGCCCATCGTCTTCTCGGCTACACCTGTGAATCTGGACTCCACAGACTGGCAGGAAGGAACACTCCGACTTCAGGTGAGAACGAGCGGCTCTTTCGAGATGACGCTGGCGACGACCACGGCAGAGGGCGCCAAAGGTGTCACGCCCCGACACGTGCCGTTATGGGTGCTCGCAACGTCGGGCGAATGGATACGCCTGTCGGCTGAACCTGTCCTTGTCGCCGAGAGAACCCTCCCTGAAGACACGGAGAGCTCGGTAGAATGTGCGATCGCATGCAGGATCTTCACTCCCGACGAAGGTCCGTCATGGGGCCTACCGGCCGGCGACTACGTGGGGCAACTGGCTGTGAGAATAATCCCCGTGGCTACACCCTTGCCGGATGCTTCGGCGCCAGAGACATCCCCAACGCTCGAGACCGACGAAGACACCGCCAGCCTTGAGCCACAGGACGCTGATACCAAGAAGCTAGACGACACGGAGCCTGACACCCCGGCTCCGACAGAACCGGAGACGGCACCATATCCACTTGATGGCATCGTACACTTCGATGTCGCGCTCAAGCCGGACACACCCGGAGCGTATGAGATCACAGCCGATGAGACCATCATCTGGACCGGATCGTCCTTGGCACTCGATGATCCGGAGGTCAATCTTCCGGAGCGACTGGGGCTCGATATCGACGGGGTCGACAGCGGAATCCGTATCCCTCTGAATGCCGACGGTGGCTGCTACGAGTTCGACCTGGACACCGCTGCGCTCCCGAGCGGTGAACACCTCTTCCGGTTCCATGACTCCGGCGTAAGCGACGAGTGCGTCTTGGATGTATCGCTCGATGTCTTGATAGACAACCCACCGGACGCCGGGTCGGCGCCGTCTGCGGATGAGAGTCTGGTCCCACCACCTGAGACCGGCACCACTCTTCCCGATGCCCCGTCATCTGAGCCATCGCTTGAGGAGTCAGCAGCGCCTGAAGCGGTCCTTCCGCCCGAAAAGGTGTCCGTCCCGGCCGTTGTCCCTGACCAGGACGACGACCCTGATGCCGACGACGCGTAGTCCATCCTTCTCGGCAGCCAATGGCGGCACCCACACGCCCCGGCATCGAGTTCTACGACCCGGATACACTCACACAGTCGGCCTCTTGGCCCATGAGCCCTGAAGTGTACGCGCATGCCACCGCAGCGGATCGGCTCGACACATCGATCTTGCTGAGTATGTGACTGACATGGAACTTGACGGTGCGCTCTGTGATGAACAGCCGTTCGGCGATCTGCTTGTTGTTGAGACCACGCGCCATCAGACGCCATACCTCGGTCTCACGAACCGTCATCTGATCCACGCGATTCAAGGGGTCGCGAACACATGATGCCACCGAGACCAGCGCTTCTTCCGAGAAGACCGGGTGCCCTGCCGCAACATCCAGCACCGCTTCGACCAACGATTGCGCATCTGTATCCGCCTTTGAGAGATAGCCGGCAACCCCACTCCTCACCGCCTCACGAACATACGGGCGCGCGCTATGGCATGAGAACATGAGCACTCGAGTACTCGTAGACTCACGCAACTTCGCCGTAAGTCGCGCACCATTCAAGTCCGGGAGACCGTAATCGACGATGGCCACGTCTACAGCCACGCTCTGCAGCAGCCCCAGGGCATCACGCGCGCAACTCGCCTCCCCCACCACCGCGACCCTGGTAGACCCGGCGAGCGCCACACGTATGGCCTCTCTCATCAACGGATGATCGTCCACCAGAGCAACGCGTACGGGGTTGTCTATATGTCTGTCTCTGGTTCCCATACCGGAATTCTCACCGACACTCTGGCACCGCCAGAAGCCCGATCGAATGCTGCGTCACCTCCCAGCCATTGAGCGCGTGATCTGATGCCGTCCATACCGATGCCGCGATGCTGTGTGGGCGTCGTCTCATGCGCGCCTTCGCCGTCATCGGCTATCACAAGATCCACAGCGTCTTCTCCAAACCGAAGAGACACCCGGACGTGTCGGGCGTCTGTGTGTTGACTGGCATTCGCTACAGCTTCCTGGACGATGCGCAGCAACGCGATCTGCGTTGACCGTGAGAGCGGGGGCTCCTCCCCTTCCACGTTTAGCTCTATCGACAGCGAGCAGACATCGTCTACGTCAGATATCCAGGCACGGATCTTTTGTTCGGTACCGGAGACCTCAAGTGCGGGGGGCCTAAGCTGCAGAATTATCGAATACAGGTCGCTAAGTGCCGAACGCAACCCCCGCTCCAGTCGGTCGATGCGGAGACAAGCTTCATCGGAGCTGACTCCGGATTCAATTTGATGCCGGAGGTCGGAAAGACAGAGTAGTGTCGAAGCGACTCCTTGCGCAGCACCATCATGTAAGTCGAGCCCGATGCGTTCGATGAACCGCTCCTGCGAATAGCCTGGAGACGAGAGCCAGGACGAGTTCGACCAAGAGGTGTGGTCGACCATGATAGCGCCCCCCGCACTAAGACACTGTGAAGCCAGAAGCTCAGGCCCCCCGGACAGAGCTGCATTGTATAGGCGTGCGTAGGTGTCTTTATCCTATTCGACAGAATCTGAATCAGACATAGATTGTGCCGTGGCGCGCACCGCCGATCAGGCAGAGGCGCGGTCGATCGACTCCGCACCGGCGGATTCTGCCTGGATGCCCCTCAGTAATACGAATGTCGCGATCGCACCCAGAGCGTAGAGCAGTGCGGTGAAAAAGTATGGCAGGGTGTACGAGCTCTCCATTATCCGACCACCTATCGCACTGCCGGCAAGCCAAGCCACGCTCCACCCAAAACGAATCCACCCAGCAACAAGGGGTTTATCCTCCGGCGGCAGTCCTTCCATGGAAAGCTGGTTGTAGATCGGCCACGACATATTCATCAACGCTCCGCGGGCCCACATCAGACCGGCAACCACAGGTAGTGATGTCACCAACGGGATTGCGACAAGGAAGGGCAGCGAGAGCATCTCCGTCAGGACCACTGTGCCAGCAAGGCCAAAACGCCGGGCGATCGCGGGAGTAAGAAAAGCCCCGGCCCCCATGATGATCGCGCTGACGGCCTGGATCATGCCGATGTACTCCACGCTCGCTCCAAGACGGTGCTTAAGGAAGAGGGCCACAAACGGCATGACGAGGCCTGCCCCCAGAGCGATAAGACTCTCAGGAACAAAAAGGCGCCCCAGCCGGCCCCATGAACGAAACTCTCGGATAGCTTTGGAGTAAGTAGTCCACGGGTTCCTCTCCACCTTGGGCAACCGGGTGATAGAGCGAGCCGTGATCGCCGAGCAAGCCATGAGCACCCCGGCGGCGATAATCGTCCAGCGGTACGCGTCACCCTCGGCCATGAACCCCTGAAGGATGGCGGGGAGAAAGCCACCCACCAGCGAGCCGGCGAACATGGCAACGACCCGGACAATGAAATCCGTGGTGAACAGGTGTGTCTTGACCGCCTTGCCGGCGTTCTCTGACAGGAAAGCCGTAGAGAGCGTCTGCATGATGCCATCGCCCACACCAAAGAGCAGCCCGAGACCCACCAGCACCACCGCGCTTGGCGCAAACGCCTGACTCACCCTGGCGATACCCGCAGCAAGACCTGCGGCGATGAACAACGTCCGGTATCCTAGAGTGCGAACCAATGGAGGCAGCATTAGGCACACTACGGCTCCGGATATCGCGAGCGCCCCCTCAACGTCACCCACAACAGCTTCCGAGAACCCTCGCTCTTTCACGTAAAGGGCGAACACCGTCCCCAAGATCCCGTAGCCCGTGTTCTGTAGAACAGCGGTGATGAGATAGTGCCGCGCATCATGGGAGAAGTCCTGCGCTGCTATCCGGTACCCCTGCGCGTGACGCACGAGCCGTGCAAGGGGGTTTGGCCGAGTGAGCATTCAGGCTCCCTAGGGATCACATTTTGCCGAGTAGAGCGACCATCCTACGCCGCAACGCTAGTGCATACAAGCGGAAACGAGGTATCTCCGTCTGCATAGCGTCGTGCTGGTAGCGTAACACCTACTGCATGCAACAGGGCGACCCGTAGGCCGCCCTGTTCAATGGCTTTGCGCGTACCGACCTATTCGTCGTCTTCGAAATCCTCTGCAACCAGGGCTTCGGCTTCAGCCTCTCGATCGCTGAGTCCCGCCACCTGGGTTGCCTCGTCCTCCATCAAGACCTGCTGGCCTTCAGGGACGGTCCGTTTGCGCTTCTTGGCCGACACTCTGGCGATCGCGGTGACCCTGTCGGTCCCGGAGACGTTCATGACCTTTACTCCTTGCGTGCTGCGGCCAAGCTTGCTGATGTCCTCGGCGTTGACCCGGATAACGACTCCCTCTTCAGAGATCAACATCAGCTCATGGCCCGGCATGACAACCTTCATCCCCGCAAGGCGACCCTTCTTGGCGGTGACCTGGATGGTCTTCACTCCCATACCACCGCGCTTCTGAGTCGGGTATTCACTCATGGGGGTCCGCTTCCCGTATCCGCGCTCAGTCACGACGAACAGCTCTGAGTCGTCCGGCGCGATCTCCATGCCCAACAAATAGTCGTCGGCCTTGAGGTTCATGCCCTTGACGCCCATGGTGTCCCGACCCATCGGCCGCGCGTCGTCCTCGCCCCACTTGATCGCTTTGCCTTCTGCCGAGACCATCACGACTTCCTGGTCCTTAAGAACACGCCTGACAGCGATCAACTCATCGTCATCGCGTAGGTTCAAAGCGATGATGCCGTCCCGGCGAGAGCGGTTGTACGCCTCGAGCGCGGTCTTCTTGACCAGGCCTTTGCGTGTGGCGAACAGCAAGAACTCGTCCTCGGCGAACTCACGCGTTGTGATGACGGCCGCGATCTTCTCGTCCTGCGCGAACGGCAGCAGGTTCACGACAGCCGTACCTCTGGCGTGCCGCGAGCCAACAGGCAGCTCGTGCACTTTGAGGCGGTAGACTTTTCCTTTGCTAGAGAAGAACAAGACGTAATCGTGCGTTGAGCTGATGAACAAATGCTCGACGAAGTCATTTTCTTTGAGGTTCACCCCCGCTTTGCCCTTGCCGCCCCGCTTCTGCTGACGGTAGGTCGCCACAGGCAGCCGCTTCACGTATCCGGCCTGGGTTATGGTCACGACCATATCCTCTTCGGCGATAAGGTCCTCAACATCAAGGTCCCTTGCAGCGCCGGCGATCTCCGTACGCCGTTCATTTGCGTGCTTCGCACGGATCTCAGCCATCTCGTCCTTGATGATCTGCATGAGGAGCGTTTCGTCGCTCAAGATCCGCTTGAACCAGGCGATCTTCTCCTGCAGCTCCTTCAACTCATCCTCGATTTTGTGACGCTCTAGTCCGGTGAGCCTGCGCAGGCGCATCTCCAAAATCGCGTCGGTCTGTGCGACTGAAAGCGCGAACCGCTCGATCAATCGATTCCGCGCCTCGGAATCATCCTGACTGGACTTGATGATCTGGATGACCTCGTCGATGTTGTCCAGCGCGATGATGTAGCCCTCAAGGATGTGGGCTCGCTCTTCGGCCTTCCGTAGCTCGTAGCGCGTACGGCGGGTGATGACCGTCTTCTGGTGCTCTATATAATGACCAAGCATCTCTTTGAGTGTAAGGGTCTTGGGCACCCCATCAACAAGGGCGATCATGATGACGCCGAAGCCAGTCTCCAACTGTGTGTGCTTGTAGAGCTTGTTCTGCACCACCTGAGGGATCGCCGTCTGCTTCAGCTCGATGACGACACGCATACCCTTACGGTCGGACTCGTCACGGAGATCGGATATCTCCGTTAGTTTCTTCTCGCGCACCAACTGGGCGATCTTCGACACGAGCTTGGACTTGTTCACCGTGTAAGGGATTTCCGTGATGATAATCCGCATACGCCCGGTGGAGGTCTGCTCGATATGGGCTTTGCCGCGGATCTTCAAGCTCCCGCGTCCGGTCTCATACGCACTCTGGATCCCATCGTGGCCCATGATGATGCCGCCGGTTGGGAAATCGGGACCCGGCATGATCTTGATCAGCTCATCGAGGGTGATGTCGGGATTGTCGATGTAGGCGGTAACGGCATCGATCGTCTCGCCAAGGTTGTGCGGCGGGATATTGGTTGCCATACCGACAGCGATACCTGCAGACCCATTCACAAGCAAGTTAGGGAAACGCGCAGGGAGCACAAGTGGTTCGGTGAGCGACTCATCGTAGTTGGGGCCGAAGTCCACGGTCTCCTTGTCGAGATCCCGCAAAAGCTCCATGGCCATACGGTGCAGTCGAGACTCCGTGTACCGCATTGCGGCCGCCGAGTCACCGTCGATAGAACCGAAGTTGCCGTGGCCATCAACGAGAGGGACCCTCATCGCGAAGTCCTGCGTCATGCGAACCATGGTGTCGTATACGGCCGAGTCACCATGAGGGTGGTACTTACCGATGACTTCACCGACGGTCCACGCAGACTTCTTGAACGGCCGGGTCGGAGTGAGTCCTGACTCATTCATTGCATACAGGATGCGCCGGTGAACAGGCTTCAGACCGTCACGCACATCAGGTAGGGCTCGCGCGACGATAACGCTCATCGCGTACTCAAGGAATGAACTCCTGAGCTCCTGCTCGATGTCGATCGGCTGGATGCTGGACGCTACGATCGGTTCAGTCACAGTCTGTTCTCCTCGTCTAACCCACTATCACAGGTTGTACTTTCGCCACAGCACTACCGCGAACGCAATCATCATGAAACCCCAAACCATCACAAGCAGGGAGGCTATCATCTGCAGCGCGCCCGCATTGCTGCCGGCTCTCCCAAGAAGCACTCCGGCCCAGATTATGAACCCGAGTCCGATCACCCCAAGAAACGCGGTCACTATGTTCGCGATCTTGTGATGCTCCTCTACCACACGCGGCTCCTGTTGCCGCAACCCCGCCATCAGCTCTTCGAGTTGAGCTGGAGGGGGGCCTTTTATCTCCCCCACTTGATCAGTGGGCCCATCTGAGACCTCACCGGTGCGGGCTTCCGGGTCCTCCGTTAGGGCAGGCACAAACACATCGTCTTGACGGATATCCGCTAGAGCCCTGTCGAGCTCGGCCTCCTTCTCCTGCTCTGAACGCTCGCGTTCAAAGCGTTGAAACGCTTCCTGCTCCCAGGGTGGCGGTTGAAACTGCCGTCTATCCCGACGCTGGTTCCCGCCATTCATCTTACGAGTGTCTCCTCGCTCAATCCCTTAAGGCACAGCACTACACATCCAAGAAGCGCACATTCTTCGCGTGACGCTGGATGAACTCTTTGCGTGGCTCTACCTGGTCGCCCATGAGGTCAACGAACGCCTCCTCGGCCGCCAACGCGTCGTCGAGCGTGACCTGCAGCAAGGTGCGCCTTTCGGGGTCCATGGTCGTCTCCCAGAGCTGCTCCGGATTCATCTCACCAAGACCTTTGTAGCGCTGGATGTTGTACTTGGTGTTCTCTGGCAACTTCGCCAACATCTGCTGCAGCTGTCTGTCGGAATAGGCGTACTCGTGCTTTTTCCCGACGCTCAATTTAAACAACGGAGGTTGCGCGATGTAGATGTAGCCGGCCTCGATGAGCTCACGCATATAGCGATAGAAGAACGTGAGGATCAGACAACGGATATGCGCTCCATCAACATCCGCGTCCGTCATGATGATTGCCTTGTGATACCGCGCCTGGCTCAGATCGAACTCCTCGGCAACACTCGTGCCGAGAGCCGTGATCATCGCCTGAAGCTCCTCCGAGGAGAGAGCGCGGTTGATGCCGGCCTTCTCGACATTGAGGATCTTCCCTCTCAACGGGAGGATCGCCTGGAACGAACGGTCCCGCGCCTGTTTGGCTGAGCCGCCTGCAGAGTCACCCTCCACCAGATAGACCTCGGTGAGAGACGCCTCTTTGATCGAGCAGTCCGCCAATTTACCTGGAAGGGTGGAGCTCTCCAGAAGCCCTTTGCGACGTGTGAGCTCACGCGCCTTGCGTGCTGCGGCTCGTGCTTTCGCAGCCTGCGACGCCTTCGTGACTATTGAGCGTGCCGGCTTCGGGTGCTCCTCAAGATATTCAGAGAGATACTGCGTGACTGTTGCCTGCACAAAAGAGCGCATCTCGGTGTTACCGAGTTTTGTCTTGGTTTGCCCTTCGAACTGAGGCTCACGAAGTTTGACCGAGATGACCGCGGTCAGACCCTCGCGAATGTCCTCTCCTGAGAGATTGTCATCCTTCTCTTTAAGGATTCCTTGCCGTCTCGAATAGTCATTGATCGTACGCGTTAGAGCGTTCTTGAATCCCTCGAGGTGGGTTCCCCCTTCATGGGTGTTGATGTTGTTTGCGAAGGCCAATACCGCTTCTGAGTAGCCGGTATTCCATTGCATCGCAACCTCAACAACACCCTCCTCTCCTTCTGCCTCAAAGGAGACCACCTTGGAGTGGATCGACTCTTTCTTCTCATTGAGGTATTTCACGAAGTCGACTATGCCGCCCGCATAACGGAACTCGGCTCTACGGGACTCCAGCTCTCGCTCATCGATGAGTACGATTTTGAGGTTCTTGTTCAGGAACGCTGTCTCGCGCATATGGGATGCGATGACATCCCAGGAGAACTCTGTCTCTTCGAAGATGGAGTCATCAGGCCAGAACGTAACCATCGTACCCGTGGCTTTTGTCGAGCCTATCGGTTTGAGTGGCCCCATCGGCTTACCGTATTCGTAGCTTTGAACCCAGATCTTTCCTTGATTCTTGACCTGGACGTCCAACTTCTTGGACAAAGCGTTCACTACGGACACACCCACGCCATGGAGACCACCGGAAACCTTGTAACCATCTCCGCCGAACTTGCCCCCTGCATGAAGGATGGTGAGGACTACTTCGACCGCGGACTTCTTGTATTTCGGGACATTGTCGACAGGGATACCACGGCCGTTGTCAACAACGGATATCGAATTGTCTTGATGAATCGTGATCTCGATGGTCGTGCACACACCAGCCAAAGCCTCATCGACGGAGTTGTCGACCACTTCATATACAAGATGGTGGAGACCTTTTGGACCTGTGGATCCAATGTACATACCTGGGCGTTTACGAACCGCTTCAAGCCCTTCGAGAACCTGGATGTCCTTGCCAGAATAGGAACTTTTAGGCACTAAGAACTCCTTCTCCTCGACACCTGGTGGTTGTCTTCTAGTCGGGTGGTCCACCCTACGAGATGTTGTTATTTGACCATCCACAGTGTACCACACGTGGTATCACTGGGGACTCAAAACAGTGCCCCTAAGCCTCTCTATGGCTCTCTACGCCTTTTTGGTGTGGCGTACACCCTTTTTCCACTCCAGGTCCTTAACCATGACCTTAAGCGCTTGCTCTCGAAGTTCCGGGTCTTCGATCGCTCCCGCTATGTACTGTGCTTGTTCCAACTCACTAGGCGAAAGCGCCACGGGTTCAGTCTGGTCCTTTGCGTAGAACGCCTCGTGCTCTTCTTTCATGACCTCCCAGCGGCGTGCCTCTTTCACCTGTTTCGACACATTGAACCTGATAGCCCTTACTGAACCCTCACCGATTCTTGTGTTGATATCCTTCTTGAGGTGCTCCGCCATCAATGTCAGTTCATTGGCCCAGGCGGGAGAATCAACGAAGACGATGAGTTCGCCTTCGCGCATAGCGAAGCCTTTTGTGTGTTTTAAAATCTCTTCTCCTGCGACCTCCGGCCAGACCTGAACGGCTTTTGATTCATATCGTTTGCCGTGTGGGTCGATTCGGGTCAGCATATCTCGTCCTATTTCGCTGACCTGGTCGATCTTTCGACGCCTTACCATCAGCCTCTCCCGGGTATCTCAATGATCTTTGCCTGGGCAAGCAGGTCTGGTGCGAAGTAGCCGGTGTTAGTGGTCGTCACTATCGTCTGAACCCCATCTTTCACCAGCGTGGTTAAAGCTTCCCTGCGGGTTGAGTCCAATTCCGACATAACATCATCTAAGAGTAGAACCGGTGTTTGACGTGCGATCTCTTGGATGATGCGGACCTCTGCACATTTCCAGGCTAATGCGATGGTCCGTTGTTGTCCTTGCGAGGCAAAAGAGCGTGCGTCTCTTCCGTTTATTTTGAAGATGACATCGTCCCTGTGTGGCCCTACCAGTGTGGTTTTACGAGCAGCTTCTTCATTTCTCCGGATTTGCAGGGTTGAAAACATCGCTATCTGAATGTCTTCGATTCTAAGCTTCTCGGTAAAAGGAATATCACCTAACGCTCGTGATTCGTATTGGATATCTAGTACTTCACCGGTAGCTAGAGTCCCATAGATCGACGTGGTGATCGGTGACATCCTCTGAAGGAGACGCCGGCGATGTAGACAAAGCGATGATCCTATTGAGATCAGTTGTTCATCCAAGGCCTGTAGTGTCGCCTTGTGTGTTTGGTTCTCTTTCAGCGCAGCGTTGCGTTGTCTTATGGTTCGGGTGTAGTCGCGCTTGATACTCCCGTAAGTCTTCGAGAGTCTTTCACCTAGATCGTCGATAGCTTTTCGTCTGTTTTCTGCTGGTCCTTTGGCTAGCAGCAGATCATCAGGTGTGAAGACAACGCTGGGGAGGACCTTTGGGATATTAGAGAATCCACGCTTCGTTAAACCATTGAACTTATAGGACCGCTTATTCTCCAGGGTGATCACCATTTCAAAGATGGTTAGCACCCCATCATCATCCAGCGTCATCCTAAGGTTTGCTTCGCTGGCGTCCCATTTCACGACGTCCACCCATTGTGGGTTTCTAAATGAACGGTTGGTTGTCAGTAGTTGTATTGCCTCGATCACGTTCGTCTTACCTACCGCATTAGGCCCAACCAGAATCGTGAGATGCGAGTCAGGTTCAACCAAGAAATGATCGTAGTTTCTTACTCCTCTGAACTCGAGTTTGGATATCAGCACATGCTTGCTAACCAAGACGTACCGGCATGAGAAGGTATATGAACTCTGAGTTATCTACTGATTTAAGAATACCGGGCTTTAGAGGACTCACTATCTCAATCGCGATCTTCTCACCCTCCGCCACCGAGATACCATCCATCAGGTACGTGTGATTGAAAGCAATCTCTACATCTTCCCCTACAGGTGAGATCTCAATGTCTTCTTTTGCTTCACCAACATCCTGAGTCTGTGCCGTCAGAGTCAGTATGTGATCAGCGGTGTTCACAGCAACCCTCAATGGAGCATTATGTTGTGCCAGCAATGACACCCTCTTCACAGCTTCGGAGAATTCAGCTCTATCGATCACTACTCGTGTCTGATGGTCTTTAGGAATCAGCTGCCGGTAGTTGGGGAAGGACCCTTCGATTCTGCGCGAGATGAATACAGTCTCACCAAATTGGAAGATAACTTGATTGTCTGACACACCAAGAGACACTTGTTCGCTTGAAGCAGCCAATCTCGCCACATCTTCAATACCGCGGCCGGGTATGACGACCTCTAGTGAGCCGGCAACTCCTTCAATAGTCGTTTCTCTTAGACACAACCTGTACGAATCAGTTGCGACCATCCGTAGCATTCCCTCTTCGATCACAACAAGGATTCCTGTAAGGATCGGTCTAGTCTCGTCTCTGCTTACCGCTTTAGAAACCTGGTGGACGATCTTTGAGAAAGAAGAACTTGGAAGAGAGATCATCTCATCAGTGGAGATCACGGGGAACTTAGGAAAATCCTCCGGGGAAAGTGTCTTCACAGTGAAAGATGATTGTCCGCAAGTAACGATTGCAGAACCGGTACTGCTTGTGTCGATAGTCACGGCAGCTTCAGGAAGGCTTCTTACAATATCTGTAAGTAGTTTGCCTGGAAGGACTGTTTGCCCGGCATCTTCTATTCTCGCTTTAGTCTTGGTCTTGATCGATATCTCCAGGTCTGTTGATTGCAGCACCAAAGAACCATCTCTTGTGGAGATATGTATTCCTGACAGGATTGGAAGAGTGGTCCTGGTAGAAAGGCCTTTAGAAACGGCTGAGAGTGCTTCTAGGAGTTCTCCACGGGCAACAGAGACCTTCATTACTGTTCCTTTCTTTCAATATCTATCAGTAGTAGTAGTAATAGTGGTGGGGATGATGTGGATAAGTCGTTTTTTCCCTGGTTGATACGGGTGTGTCTATTGTTGATTACTTGTCGATGAAACGCTCCTGGTTATCAACATCTCCACAGGCCCCTCTCTTTATCCACAGCAACAACCGTTTGTCCCCAGAGTTATCCCTATTCCATCCACAACACTAATTGCGTTGTTTAACAAGGTTCGTCAGGGTCTGTATCTGATTGTAGACCTCTCTTTGTTCATTCATGAGCTTCTGGATTTTACTAGTGGCGTGCATCACGGTGGTATGGTCCCTGCCGCCAAACTCACTTCCTATTCTTGGGAGTGAGAGATCAGTGAGTTCACGTGAGAGATACATTGCTATTTGCCGGGGGTAGACGATAGCTTGTGAACGCTTGTTTCCTATGAGCTCGCTCTTGGTAATCCCATAGAACTTACAGGCTTCTTGTTGGATCACTAAGATAGAGATCGGTTTTAGTGTTCTTTCAGGAAAGATGTCTTTCAAGACGCTTCGAGCGAGATCAAGGTCTATTGCGTGACGCGTCAGTGAACTGAATGCGACTACACGGATCAAGGCGCCTTCGAGTTCTCTGATGTTTGAAGAGATACGGTCGGCAACAAAAGTCAGAACCTCGCTGGGAATCACTAGGTTCTCCGCCTCAGTCTTTCTTCTGAGGATGGCGATGCGTGTCTCAAGGTCCGGGGGCTGGATGTCGGTTATCAAACCCATCTCAAAACGACTCTTTAACCGATCCTCAATACTCCCAATGTCTTTTGGGGGTCTATCGGAAGAAAGGACTATTTGTTTCCCGGCTTGCTGCAGAGTATTGAAGGTGTGGAAGAATTCTTCTTGTGTACCCTCTTTGCCGGCCAGGAATTGAATATCATCGACCAGTAATACGTCATTCGTGCGGTAACTACGCCTGAATCCCTCAATACGGCTCTTGTCTCGATTACCGATCGAGTTGATGAAGTCATTTGTGAACTGCTCGGTAGAGACATACTTCACATTCATATGAGGAAAGCTGGTCTTTACGTAGTGACCGATCGCCTGCAGAAGGTGGGTCTTACCTAAACCCACCCCTCCATATATAAAGAGGGGGTTATAGGCTCCACCCGGTGTTTCGGCAACCGCAAGTGCTGCTGCATGTGCGAATCGGTTAGAAGAGCCCATTACAAAAGAGTCAAATGTGTACTTGGGATTAAAATCGCCCTGGGTCGCCTCTCTGACCCGGACTCTCTCTTCAGTCTCAGGATCAGGCGTCACCGCGACAGGTTCTGGTTCTGGTTCAACAGATGCGGGTGTAGCCGACTCACCAACCACCTGGAAGGATACAGACATAGACTGCCCTGTGACTTGTGTGAGAGCTGAGGACAAGAGGCCCGCATAGCGCGACTCAAGCCAATCCCTGGCAAAATCGTTCTGTACCGAGATGACCATCATCTCGTCCACTAACCCTAAGGGTGTGGTGTGTTCAAACCATGTCTTGAAAGTCGGAGTATTCAACTCCTGCTTGACGACATCAAGCGTTTCTTGCCAAACCTGCTGAACCTCCATAGTAACCCCTGATCTATCCATTGAAGAGCGCATCCAGGCAGTGGACTCCAACTGTGGTCAGGGTCCGCTTCCCAGTTTCATCTGAGCAAATAAGGCCTTCAGCCTCTAGAGAAGCCAGGTCTCTATAAGCCGTCGACAATCCCACGCCAAGCTCTTTCGATACGACTGTGGGTCCTACAGATCCACACTCCATAGTTAAAGAGAGAACTCGTTTTTGCCGAGTGGATAATGAAGGAAGCTCAAGATCCGGCGTGGGCGTCGATATATCTTCGCCATGAACAGGGTCTTGCTTGGGAACCGTCTGAAGTGTGACCACAGTCCCGCGTTCGAGATTATCTTCGATCACAACGGTTCCTCCAGAAAAAATCAGACACTCACGCGCTACAGGCAGGCCGGACCCAACGCCCTTTATGACTGTCTTCATCTCTTCAGTTGCTGTAGAGAAGCCGGGCTCAAGAGCCCTCTCCTTGTTGGCTATACCAGGTCCTTGATCAGCAAACCTGATCGTGTTGCCTTGATTAAGGATCGAGACGACCACCTCAGAAAAGTGGGCGTGTATCAGGTTCTCCACGATCTCACGAATGACCACATACGGCAGACTGCCCCCGGCGTCATGCGACAACTGATATGCGCGAGACGACAAGGATTCAATCAATGCGCGTGGGTTGTCACCAAAGATGTCCTCTACCCGCGGTGGTGCGGTCAAGCCGTCATAGACGGCGATTCGAACTGGAGGGACGTTGCCACCCTCCGGTCTATCCATTAGATGAGGAACCGAGGCATCAACCACAACATGTGTATCAGTGGGGGTGAATGAAGACGGCCGACCGTCAAAGAATGTCTTCATCGCTCCCCCTCCGATCATCGGTGTGCTGGTTCCACAGAGTTATCAACAACAGTTGGTCAGTTGCCAAACAGATAAGCCGCAGGTGAGGGGCGTATCTCCAACCCTCTTGTCGTACTCAAGCCCCGCTGGCTGGAAGCGCTTACGCTGGTCTTTCTTTGTTTATCCACAAAGCTTTCCACAACTGTGGAAAGAATCTCAGTTCCGAACTCCATGTTATCGATAAACGCACTGGTGAGAGCGATTTTGGAGGAAAAAGAGGCTTCCAGTCCCCTTCCCACCCCTAAGAAACATCACTGAGCTGTGGACAGGTGTTCATCCCAAGGGATCCCGGGTGGGAAAGCTGTGGATAAAACGGTTGTCACTCAATACGATATCTGCTAACAGGGAGTCTTGTGTGCGCCAAACAGGGCTTTTTCAAGGTAACTCTAGGGCTAATGAGGCCCCGGGAGGTCGCGCCGATTCTAACAAACCCTGCGCTGGGCAACAACGCGTGGGAATGAGTTATCCACAGGGGATACAAGGGTGAGTCCTGGGTTTTCCACATTATCCACAGATTCCAGACTATTTTTCGGCATGGTTGAGGAAAGAGTGCGGTGTACCATCACCAGACTGTGGAAAGATGCATTCTGTCGGGTCGTTGACACACGTAAGATGCCACCTCTATAATCACTTGTCTTGGCGTCCGGACGATGGATGCCGTGGAGTGGAGGAATGCAATGAAGAGGACATACCAGCCGAACAACCGGAAGCGTGCTAAGACGCACGGCTTTCGCAAGCGCATGTCGACCAAAGCAGGCCGTGCGGTTATCGCCGCCCGCCGCAGCAAGGGCCGCAAGGTTCTTTGCCCGAGCGCAGCCTAGCTCGTGCTCGGCCGCAGGCCGAGGGTGACGATAGTGCGTACAATCACCGTGCCCCGCGATGTAGATCGGCTTTTTCGCGAAGGCAATAGGGCATCCCGACATACGATAGTGGTATTGAGTGTGCCCACTGATGAATCACGCGACCCAAGCAAGGGGCGCGTGATTTTCATTGCGGGGAAGAAACTTGGGGGTGCGGTGTTTCGCAATCGCTCGAAACGGGTTCTGCGGGCCGCATGCCGCCGTGTCGGAGGCCCCTGGGCGGGCTACGACATTGCTTTGATCGCGCGCAAGGGTACCGCGAGCGCAGATGCGGGGCGACTCGATAGCGATCTACTGGCAAGCGTGAGGCAACTGGGGGTGATTTGATGAAGTGGCTCAGGCTGGTTTTTGTTCTTCCAATCAGGCTGTACCAGCGACTCATCTCCCCTTTGCTCCCGCCTACATGTCGCTTTCACCCCACATGCTCCACGTATGCGATAACTGCGATTGAACGCTATGGTGTGGTTGCTGGGGGGTGGTTGGCTGTGAAGCGGATCAGCCGATGCCATCCCTGGAATTCAGGAGGCTTCGACCCTGTGCCGTAGCGCTAGTGGCGTGGGGCGCATATCATACAGTGAAATGAGAACGCCACGGGCAACCCCCGGGGGCATGTACCCGGAGTGGATTACGCGAATTGACCCTCGGCGCCTCGCCCTAATAAGGAGGTAGTCCGCATAGTGCTTGAGCCTATTGAGAAGTTTCTATTCGAAGTACTGCAGTACTTCAATGGGTGGGTTGGGGATTATGGTTTCTCAATCATCCTGCTCACGGTGGCCATACGTCTGATATTGTTCCCACTTACTCAGAAGCAGACGAAGTCAACCTACGAGCTTCAGCGGATTCAACCGAAGATCAAGGCCCTCCAGGAGAAGTACAAGGGCAACAAGGAGAAGCTGCAGGAAGAGACCTTGAAGTTCTATCAGGAGAACAAGGTCAATCCACTCGGCGGATGCCTACCCCTCATTCTGCAAATGCCGATATTCTTTGCGCTCTTCCGTATGCTGGGCTCGGTTACCAAGGACAAACAGCCGGTGCCCGGGCTCCTGCTTGCATATATTGCCTCCTTGCCCGACGTTCAGGCTGAAGCTGCTCGCCGGTTCTGGATAATTCTTCCAGATATCACCATGGCGCCTAGGGACGTCTTTGCTGCCGATGGACTCGTTGCAGCACTTCCCTACATCATCTTTGTGGCCCTGTTCGGACTGAGCATCGTGGTGCCCCAGCTCATCCAGCCGGGAGAGCGCCAGCAGAAGATGATCGGTATCTACATGGGTGTGTTGATGCTTTGGTTCGGTTGGATCACGCCCGCTGGAGTTCTGATCTACTGGATCACACAGGCCGTGCTGGCCCTCGTTCAGCAGTTGGCTACGATGCGTTATTACAAGTCGCACGAGTCAAACGCTTAAGTCGGACAGTTCCCATAGCGAAGTCCGCCTTTATCAAGGAGACATGCATATGATTGAGAAGATCGAGAAAGCCGGTCCCTCCGTTGCGGATGCGCTGGACGCGGCGCTTGAGGAAATGGGTGTTCAGCAAGACATGGTTGAGTACGAAGTCCTCGATGAGCCAGGAAAGAGGATGTTCGGTATCAAGTCAGACAAAGAAGCACGCGTTTCTGTCTGGCTCAAGCCGGGGGCAGCGAAAGCGCTGGAGCTCGAAGATGACGGTAGCATCGAGGAGGCACTTCCTGCGGAGCTCGTAGTGCAAGAGTCCGATGAGTTCACCGATGAGGAACTCGATGCCATTGCCGACGTGGCTGTTGGAGTCATCAACCGGATAGCCGGCTGCTACGGCCTTGAGCCCGGTATTGAAGAGTATGAGGGCGATGATGGCGAGATCATCATGGATATCGTCGGCGAAGACCTCGGCATACTCATCGGCCGACACGGAAAGACGCTGGACTCACTTCAGGTTATTGTTTCAGCAATCACCAACAGACAGATCGAGCGACGCTACCCCATCATGGTTGATGTCTCTGGGTATAAGCATCGCCGCCGGCTGAAGGTCGAAGAGATCGCCCGGCGAGCTGCAGAACGCGCCGCCCGTCAGGGTCGACCGGTGCAGTTGCGTCCAATGACGAGCTTTGAGCGAAAAGTCGTTCATATGGCTCTCAGAGATGATAGGCGGGTTACAACGGGCAGTGACGGTGAAGAGCCATTCCGACACGTGGTGGTCTCACCCAAATAGCCTGAAAGCGACATGATTACTTAGGAAGGGGGGGCCATCTGGCTCCCCTTCTTTTGTTCCACCCTAACTCGACCTGCCGGTTAGTCCGTGGTGTCGCCCCCTTGGGTGCGGTGCACCGGTATTGCTGCGACGAGGAGCCATCGGGGGGACAATCTTCAGATCGTAGGTCGGTTGGAGTTGGTCCCTGTCTCGCTGTGACTTCGGAATCTGGTCCTATGATGATTGGCCCTGAAGTCCGCATGCTGGTTGAACGGATGCCAGGATCTGTTCCCAACAGTGAATCCGCGGGAGTATTGACGGAGCTCATCGAACCAAGGTGTTCAGTCAGAGATAGCTTCCGATTCTCTTAAGTGGTCATACCTTGGAGGCACTCCTCCCCTACCAATCGCTACTTGGTGGAAGGATGTAGGCCGTATGTCCGGCTCCGCGATCATGGAGTCGGTGGCTCTTTGGCGGCTATCGTGTAGGGCCCGTTGCATCTCTCAGGTTCCGGAGTCAAGTCTTGTGGAATGTTGAGCAATGTTCCACGTGAAACCTTCGGAGGATGTTCCACGTGGAACCCACATGGTATGTTTCACGTGGAACATCGTCTAACCGAACGGAATGAGATGTCTGATTCCAATACGATTGAAGCGGACGAGCTGCAATCGGTCGCTTCCGCTGAGGGTCTGACCGTTACGAACCTTCAGATCACCCAGCTGGTGCAACATGCCGAGGCCGTCCTTCGGCACAACCAGAAGGTCAATCTTACCCGTATAGTCCTGCCATCAGAGGTGGTTAGGCTTCATATCGTCGACTCAATGCTGGCCGCTCGCTTCCTAGCTGCCGCACCTGACGGACCTGTGGCGGATCTGGGCTCCGGTCCTGGCTATCCGGGGATACCTCTGGCTATTCTCACCGGTAGGCAGGTTACATTGGTGGAGTCTGTGAAGAAGAAGGCTGCCGTCCTTCGCGAAATCACAGATGAGTTGGACATTGACGTCCGTGTGGTTGACTTGCGAGCCGAGGAGTTGGCACTCAGTGAACGTGCTGCTTATGCAGCCGTGACAGCGCGTGCACTAAGTAGCCTTCCTGCACTTGTCGAGCTTGCTGCACCACTTCTGGCCAAGCGGGGGCTTCTTGTGTCGATGAAAGGCAGCCCCAGCTCCGATGAGCTGCAGTCGGGACGCAATGCCGCGATGATCTGCGGGCTGGCGCACGAGACCACAGAGAGGTTCATTCTTCCTGGTGGAGACGAGATACGAACGATTGTCACGTACCGACGCACGAAATCCCCTCAAATGAGGCTGCCTAGAAGGTCAGGCCTGGCCCAAAGACACCCTCTAGCATGAACGGCGCTTCCAAGCGTCCGGTCTCTTGCCTATACTGATGTGGATACAGCCAACTGAGGAGGAACGGTGGACGAGGCCCAAGCACCCACTGCTAAGACGGCGAGAGTATTCGCTGTTGTTAACCAGAAAGGCGGTGTGGGCAAGAGCACCACTGCGGTCAATCTGGCAGCAGGACTAGGCGAAAGAGGGTCCAGAGTCCTGTTGGTGGACCTTGATCCTCAAGGCAATGCGACCTCTGGGTACGGTCTGGACAAGAACCAGCGACAGGAGTGCATCTACAACGCCCTTCTCGGGGACACACCCATCGAGCAGCTAATAGAGCCGGTTGATGTGAAACATGTGTTCGTAGTTCCTTCTACTATCCAGCTTGCCGGTGCGGAGATCGAGCTAGTGTCCGCCTTTAGCAGGGAGGCAAAGCTCAAGAGCGTGCTTGCACCGATTCTAGGGGACTTCGATCATGTGATCATTGATTGTCCCCCATCCCTTGGTCTGCTCACCGTAAACGCGCTGACGGCCGCTGATGGTGTGATAATCCCCGTGCAGTGCGAGTACTACGCTCTCGAAGGGTTGTCCAAGCTCCTGGAGAGCGTGAAACTCGTGAAGACGCACCTGAATAGCTCTCTAGAGGTGTTTGGCGTTCTCATGACTATGTATGACGCTCGGACCCGACTCTCCTCTCAGGTGGTTGACGAGGTGAAGGACTTCTTTGGGGAAAGGGTCTTTTCGACAATTATCCCGCGCTCCGTTCGGCTTTCCGAGGCACCAAGCTTTGGTCAGCCAGTGACCGTATATGACTCATCCGGACGGGGCGCTGAGGCGTACCGCAGTCTTGCGAAGGAAGTGATGGATCGTGTCTAAGCGAGGGTTGGGTCGAGGACTTTCGGCCCTCATACCGGGAGCAGGCCAAGAGGTCTCCGGGGGTGAGCTCCATGAGCTATCTATTGACGAGGTATTCCCTAATCCAGAACAGCCCAGGACGGCGATGGATGGAGATCATATTGCTGAGCTGAGCGACTCGATCCAGAAGGTTGGGGTCCTACAGCCCATCTTGGTCAGGGCCACAAGTGAGGGATATCAGATAATCGCAGGCGAGCGACGCTGGAGAGCGGCGAAGGCAGCCGGACTCCAGAAGATACCGGTTCGAATCATGGCCTCAACTGAAACCGAAGCCCTGGCCATTGCATTGATCGAGAATCTACAGCGCCAGGACCTGAATCCGATTGAAGAGGCCCGGGGCTACAGGAAACTATTGACAGAATATGACATGACGCAAGCAGAACTCGCTGACAAGGTCTCGAAGTCGCGATCTGCCGTGACAAACACCTTGAGACTGCTGGATCTTCCTGAGGAGGTCCAGGAGTTGTGTTACGACGGCAAGCTGAGCTCGGGTCATGCTCGAGCCATCCTTGCAGTGCCGGACGAAGGGCTTCGCATCAGGCTCGCAACCAAACTTGTTGATGAGGGCCTGTCGGTGCGGGAGGCGGAGGTACTCGCTCGCCTCTATGCGGCTGGGCAGACAGCCGATAGGCCTGCTCGGCCGGTCACGCCGAAGTCCTACAAGGTGGTTGCACGCAAGCTCCGGCGGCTCCTGGACACAACTGTTCGTGTCCGGCAGACAGCGAAGAAGGGGAAGATCGAGATCGACTTCCATAGCGAGCAAGAGCTTGAGCACATATTCCGCTTGCTGACAGAGGGAGAAGATCCATCAGGGAGGGACGCGGAATGAAACCACACCGACTGGAATATTTTGTCATAGGCGTAGTACTTGGCGCGGTTGGCGGTTTTGTCGCCGGTCTACTGTTCGCGCCGGAGAGTGGCGCCAGAACGCGACGCCGCCTGGCCGACGAAGCCCTGCATATGGCAGATGTTGCGCGCGCGGTCGCTGAACGCGCAGAACATACAGCAGAGCTTGTCGGGGAGCGCGTGGATCACTACCTTGGGCGCGACGAACAGGTGGCTTGGCGCAAGGTGCGCGAGATCAGGGAAGGTGTCCAGCGCTATTCGCGTACGGTGATGACTTCGTGATGTCAGACCCTGGCGATATGATCTCCTCGTCGTAAGAGGGGGAGTTTTGGGCTTACATATCGTCACCGGCGCAGCAAACGCCGGCAAGACAGGCGTTCTCCATGATGCGCTTCGTGCGGCCTCCCACAGCCGCAAGACGGCGACGTTGTTGTTACCGTCCAGTCCCGACGTGGTGCGTGCGCGACGAGAGATGTCGGCTGACTGCGCACTAGGGCTGTCCGTAGGCGGCTTCGACGACTTCCTAGACTCCTTATGGGCTCAGTTGTACGACGATCGAGCCATTATCGGCCATACCCAACGATTACTGCTTCTACAGAAGGCGGTTGGAGAAACCAAGTTTTGCCATCTGTCGAAGTCGGCGCAGCGCCCGGGCTTCGTGCGCCTGATGGACGGCGTGGTCCAGCGTGCGGCAGAGGCGGATCTGCTCAGGGCAGCATCGCCCCCGGGGGAGGGCATGGCGGACGAGCTCTTTCACGTCATGGCCGGCTATGCCAAGCTGCTCACGCGCGCAGGACTTATCGAACGCGCAGAGGCTCACAACTCCGCGATCAGCCGGATCAGGGAGTTACGGCTGCCGGATGTGATCGCCGCCAACCGATTCGGCAATCTGACCCCACTTCAGGAGCGGTTCTTGTGTGCGGCTGCGCCGCACAGTGATGTGTGGATTGCGCTCACCTGGGATGAGGGAGTGGCAGCCACCGCTTCGGCTGGTCCACTGATCGACCGGCTTAGCCGCCTCGGCATGCTAGAGCAAGCTCCCGTCTATAGTCCCCCCGAAGATGCCCCAGCGGAGCTTACAGTGCTCGAGAGGTCACTGTTTTCGCCTGGAGTCGGGCGAGAGCTGGATGTTGTTCCGGTCGGGGCCGTGATTCTGTCGGAGGCATGGGGGAGCGAGGCTGAGGCAGCGCGAATCACCCGTGAGATTCAGGATGCGTGTGCGGAGGGAGCGGCGCCAGGCGACATCGCTGTTGTCTTCCGCGATCCGCTGCGTCATGTTGACGCACTTCGTTCGGCTTTCTCAGATGCCGGGATCGTTGCAGAGTACGACCTCTACGTGCCGGCAGCCAGAACAGGTCTGGGCCGAGCGCTTGGGCAGGCGCTGTCGTTCTTCTGCGGGGGCGGGTCCAGACGCGATCTCGTCGGCTTTCTAAGGACGCCTTTTGTCCCAGGAGGCAGTGACAAGCTCGACGAGATCGATGCCTACATGCGTCGGGATAGAGTGACTGACATGCGCGGATTGAGCTCACGTGCGAAAGGCACAGAGCCTAAGCTGGCCGAGGTCCTCAGCCTTGTGGAACACCTGTGCTCCTCGCCAGTGGATGTGGCTTCGTTGGCGAAGTGGCGTCGTCTCATGGCCGGGATGATGGCTAATGCGTATAGGCCAGCTTCGGATCTCGGTCCAGAGGGCCGCTTGGATGCGCGCGTGATGCGGCTGATCAGCGAGGCGACTGAAGAGATGGCCTCAATGGATGACCTCGACTTCACCGCGCACGATGTTCTCTCGCTGCTCAACGAGGCCAGCGTCGCAGTGTCTTCAGAAGAGCATCGAGACTGTGTTCAGGTCCTGGGGGCAGAGCGGATGCGCGGTCGCCGATTCTCTCGCGTTATCTTGGGAGGACTTACGGCGGGCGAGTTCCCGTCTCTCCCGGCCGAGAACGCGTTGTCGGCTCCCGCTATCCTGGAAGGGCTGGCTTCCCGGGGAATCGACATGTCGCCACGTGTTGACCTCGATGCCGAGCGTCTTCTTTTCTATCAGGTGGTGACCCGGGCACGGCACAGGTTGGTGCTCAGCCGCTGCGTGTCTGATGCCGATGGGCATCCAGTCCGGCCGTCGCCGCTTCTTGAGGAGTTCCTGGACCTCTATCGGGATCCGTCGGTTGGGGATGGAGCCTGGTACCGCGGAGCGCCCCCTGTAAGGGTCGTGACCCTCTCTGATATGGGGGCCACTGGTGATTCACCGATCACCCCCAGGCGAGCACTGAGGGAGGCACTGGGAAATAATGGTAATGTCATGGACAACGGCGGGGCTTCGCGCCTAGTTCATGCGCGATGGCGAAGCCGTGGGCGGGCAGTGTGCCTTGGCGAGGCAACCATTGAGAGCCTTGCAAGACGCATGGTCTATTCGGTGAGTGACATCGAGCTCTACCTGACGTGCCCTTACCGCTGGTACGTCGATCGGGTTCTCGCCCCTGATGCGCTGGACGCGGAACTCGATGCAGGTGCTATTGGTAGTGCCGCACACGAGATCATGTGTCGTTTCTATGAGCGATATGAAGCGACGACAGGGGAGAAACGGGTCACCCCAGCCTCACTGCGTGCGGCAGTAGCTGTGCATGCAGATGTCTCAAGCGAGGTGCTAGCGTCTCTCAGGGCAGTGGGAGTGGCCGAGGAGATCGCCCTGCGCCGTGTTGTTCGTGCCACGCGCCGGATGGTCGAGGAGGATGCGCTGTTGTTGGAGGGCTTCGCTCCCGCGGCGCACGAATGGAGCTTTGGAATGGGCGACGACCCGCCCGAGGATTTCGGCACCTTCGCATTGCGGGGAAGGGTCGACCGTATAGACGCCGGCGTCGACGGTTTCGTGATAACGGACTACAAATCGGGGAGCGTCACGGGCAAGCAACAGGCAAAGTTTGCCGCGGAGGGGCTCGTGCAGCTCCCTCTCTACGCTGAGGTGGTGCGGCGGCGACTTGGCCTTGGGGACCCCGTGGCGGGCTTCTACCGCTCCATCCTGAGCACCGGCAAGCCAAGGGGTTTCTTCTGTGCGGGGGCGCTCGATGCGTGTCAGGTCACAAGGACCGACGCATGCAGTCCCCGGGAGGTGTCCGGCTTGATCGAGGATGCCATCTCCCGGGCATCAGAAGCGGTTGAGGGAATGCGGTCTGGTCGAATCGAGCCTGCAAGCAACGCGAGGTCATGTCCTTCATACTGCACCGCCCGAGCCTACTGCGGAGGGAGGGTGTAGTGCGTCTTAGCGCAGAACAGCGAGCGGCGGTTGACGCCGGCGCGGTTGATCTGTTTATCGGTGCAGGCGCCGGTTCCGGCAAGACGCGGGTGCTAACGGCGCGCTTCGTGCACGCGGTTCTTGGTGTGGAGCCTTATCGTAAGACCTCGCCTCGCGACATCCTCACTGTCACATTCACCGATCGTGCCGCCGGCGAGCTTGCCGAGAGGATTCGCGGTGCGCTTATCGCAGAAGGCTCGATGGAGGGTGCACGCCGGGTTGAGGAAGCATGGATCTCAACCATTCACGGCATGTGCAGCAAGATCCTGCGTCAGCATGCGTTCGACGCGGGTCTTGATCCGCAGTTTGCTGTGGCCAGCGAAGTCGAGGCGGGCGTGCTCGCCCGTGAGGCGTTCGAGAAGGTCGTCCGAGACGCCATGGCAGCGGGGGACAAGGACGTTGACCGCCTCATGGATGCTATGCGATATGACGAGATCGTGAGCGCCGTGATCAGAGCGTATGCCGATGTTCGCTCCATGGGCAGGCAACTGCTTGAAGTCCACGGATTGTCCGGGCAGCAGGTGGATGCAGAAATCGCGGCAGTAGTGAACGCGCTTGTGGAAGTCCGCGAACGGCTCAGCATCAGGTCTCAGGCTCAAGGAAAGACCTTGTCGGACAATATGGAGCGACTCGAACAAGCCATCAGTGTCGGGCACGCGCTCAGGAATGGGGGAGGCGCGGGCACAGAGGGCCCGTGCGAGCTGCCCAAAGTGAGGCGCGCCCGTGGCGATGAGGTGCAACAGGAGATCGCAGATCAGGCCAACGTGCTGCTCGAGCGCCTGACGTCGCTTCACGCACAGCTCCTTGTGAAGCCGTTTGAGAGGGCGATCATCAAGCTGCTGGTTGCTTTTCATGGAGCGTACACCGAGCTCAAGTCCAACAGGAGCCTGCTGGACTTCGAAGACCTACAGGTCCTGGTGGCCGAGCTCTTCGAACAGAGGCCGGATATCGCCGCCGAGTATCGTCGCCGTTTCAGCATGGTGATGATCGATGAGTTCCAAGACACAAACGAGCTACAACTCAGGATCGCACATGATCTGGCCGCAGACCGCCTGTGCACCGTGGGGGATGACAAGCAGTCCATTTACTCGTTCAGGCACGCCAACGTGGAGGTCTTCAAGGCACGCGAGCGCAGCGGACAGCGAGTAGAACGACTTGCGGACAACTATCGTTCCCACCCGGAGCTTCTGGCCTTCTTCAACGGGCTGTTCGGTCACGAGTCGCTCTTCGGCTCAGACTTCATGCAGCTGCATCCTGGCGCCCAGGAGCCCGATGAGCGAGGCTGGCCCGAAGACCGGGATCGCGCGAGAGTCGTCCTGGTGGACACGGGCGCGGACAGCGAGCTCTCGGGTGTGGAGGCCGAAGCGGTCGCCATGGCTGACGAGTTTGTCGCCCTTAGGGACGAAGGTGTCGATCAGGAGGACATGGTGCTCCTGCTTCGCAAGATGAGCGGAGCTGCCGAGGTGTTCGAGCGAGAATTGAAGCGCAGGGGCTTTGACGTGTTCATTGCGTCGGGGGGCACGTTTCATGACACCCAGGAAATAGAAGAGGTCGTCTCGCTGCTCCGTTTGATCGATAACGCTGCGGACAGCTCGGCCGCCTTGATCGTCTTGGCTGGCCGCTTCACGGGCGTGAGCGATGACGGGCTGTTCGGTCTGCGCGAGAGTGCGGGACGGCACGGCAACTTGTGGGCGGCGGCACGCAGGGCGGCGGAGTTGTCCATCTGCACGGCGGACAAGACGATGATCGCGCGGACTGTTGGGATCATAGAGCGTGCACGTGCGGCGCGCGGGTCGATCCCCCTCCGTGATCTCTTGCTATCAGTGCTCGAAGACCTCGACTACGATCTAGCGCTTCTTGCCACGGGTGATTCGGGCGTGCGTGCGTGGGCCAACGTGCTCAAGCTGGTGCGTATGGCGGGGGAGTTCCAGGAAACGGCGCACGGTGATGTGGGGTCGTTTCTGGACTATCTATCACTCAGGCAAGAGTATGTGGCATCCGAGCAACAGGCGACGGTCGCTGGAGAGCGGGCCAAGGCGGTGCGCATCATGAGCGTGCACTCGGCCAAAGGGCTTGAATTCCCGGTGGTCGGAGTCGCATCCTTCTCCAGTGCTACCCCCGGGCCCGGTTCGGTTCTTGTGGGAGAGTCGAACGGCGCAGTGCTTCTCGGCATGAGGCTGCCGATGTCTGAAGGTTCGAAGAGCCGTTCTGTGGAAACGGCGGCTCACTCGTATCTCGCTGAGAAGCGCACCAACACCGAGTCCGAGGAAGTGAAGCGGCTCCTGTATGTGGCGTGCACGCGGGCAGAGCGAGGGCTTGTGCTCTGCATGCGCTCTAACCTGGGGAAGACGGCTTCCGGAGACCGTCCTCCCGATCTTGTGCGTAAAGCGCTTGGTCTTGATGAGCCAACCGAGTCTGTCCAGCCATGCGTGCTCCCGGGCGGTGTCAGGGTCGACGTGCGCATCGTGGCTCCTGATACTGAGAGCCTTGAAGACGACCCCACGGATCTTCCGGCCACGTGTGAAGTGCCCTCTGCGCTTGAGGAGCCCCCAGAGCTCGAGGGCATGCCTCCCGTCGTACCCGCGACCATCTCGTATAGCGGTCTCGCACTTTACGCGAGGTGTCCATACCGGTTCTATGCCGAGAAGATCGCGGGCATTCCGCGCGGTGTTGATGTCGGCAGCGCTGGCGGAACGGATCCAAGGGAGTTCGGCAATGCGGTGCACGAGGCGCTGGCGGAGATGTTCGGTGGCTCTGGTTGGGAGGAATCGCGGCTGGAGGTCATCGGACAGGCACATGGATTGGCTGGATCCGAGGTCGAGCGGCTCTACAGGGCGGTGAAGGCGTTTGGCGGGTCCTCTCTTGCTGCAGAGGTCTGTGCAGCCGACAAGGTCATCACAGAATGTGCGATCAATGCTCCTGTAGGTAGCAGCGTCCTGGTTGGTTCAATCGACCTGCTGGCTTGGAGTGGTCAAGACGCCCTTGTGGTGGACTACAAAACGGGTGACAGTGAGCTTTCCGAAGACGACGCACGTGATCGATACGAGATGCAGGCGTCGTGCTATGCGCTGGCTGTATTGCGGGCGGGCGCGGAGACGGTGCGCGTCGTCTTCTTTGAACCTGAGCGCGATGGGCGCCAGATCGTGTTCGTGAGCTGCGCCGGGGATGCAGATGCGATCGAGGCGCGAGTCGCCCGTTCGCTTGTGCTGATGTCGCAAGGGGAGTATCAGCCTCTGCCCCGGTATGATGCGGCCGTCTGCAAGGAGTGCCAGGTGAGCGGATCGTTGTGCCCCGTTACGCCTGGTGGCGCTGGCTGAGCTGGCCGCACGCTGCGTCGATGTCCACGCCACGCTCTGTGCGGATTGAGGTCTCCACTCCTGATGCCACCAGCCGATCCGCGAAGCGCCGAATGCTCTGGTTCCCGGGCCGCTCGGTGCCGGCTCCGGACACCGGATTCACCGGGATGAGGTTGATGTGACATAGGAGACCCCGGGTGAACGTGATCAGCGCCTCAAGTTCGGCGTCACTATCGTTGACGCCATCAACGAGTGCGTATTCCAGTGTCACCCGGCGTCCGCTGCTCTCTACGTAGTGGAGTAGCGTCTCGCGCAGCATACGCAGCTTGAAGCCCCGGACGCCCGGCATGAGTCTGTCGCGGGTCGCCTGCACAGCTGAATGGAGGGACACTGCGAGCGTGAATTGCTCGGGCTCCTCGGCGAAGCGCTCGATCCCCGGAAGAAGTCCGCACGTCGAGACGGTGATGTGACGCGCTCCGATGCCCAGACCATCGGGCGAGTTCATCAGGCGTAGTGCCTCGATGGAGGCATCGTAGTTGGCGAAGGGTTCGCCCTGACCCATAGCGACCGCGTTGGTGATGCGCTGGCCGAAGTCCGTGCCCACAAGCCGGACCTGGTCGAGCATCTCTCCCGTGGTGAGGTCACGGACCAGCCCGCCCATCCCGGTTGCGCAGAAGCTGCAGCCCATGGCGCAACCGGCCTGAGTTGAGAAGCAGACCGTTAGTCGTCCTTCGGCGGGGATGCCGACGCTCTCCACTGCCACCCCGTCGCCCAGTGTCCAGAGGTACTTGCGGGTCCCATCCGATGACACCTGCTGATCAGCCAGTACGGGGGTATGGAGAACGAATCGCGCATCGAGCCGGTCACGGAAGTCCGAGGGCAGATCCGTCATCTGGGAGAAGGCCGTGACGCCTCTGGCATACAGCCACCGCACGAGTTGGCGCACGCGGTATGGCGGCTGTCCCATTTCGCCTACGACAGCCGCCATACGTGCGCGATCCAGTGCTTTGATGTCCCGGAGTCCGGTCAAGCTAGTCCTCTAGGACTTTCTTGTACTCATCACGGTGCTGCTTCTCGAAGCCACCCAGGGCGCGGAAGTACTGCGCGATCTCGGGATGGCCTTCTGCCTCGGCGGTCTCAGCAAAACCGGGGTACATGTCGACAGTCTCGTAGTTCTCGCCTTCCCAGGCAGCGTTGAGATTCTCGGCGGTGACACCGAAGGCACTCATGTAGGCGAGATGACCCAGGGCATGCGCGGTTTCCTCGGCAGCGGCGCGTTCGAATGCCGCAACTGCCGCTTCGTCGCCCTCAAGTTCTGCGATGCGCCTGAAGAGCGTATAGCGGCGGTTCGCTTGTGATTCGCCGGCGAACGCAGCCTGCAGGTTCTCGAGCGTCTTGGAGCCGCTCAGGTCGCCGGGGCCGTCGTATTCCACGAAGAATGACTGCGGCGCGCCGCAAACAGGGCACTTCTCGGGAGCAGGACCAACGTGGTAGTAGCCACAGGCCTTGCAGCGGTACGTTTCTACCATGGCTTCTCCTCTCATAGGGAACCACCCGTGATCGGGTCGTTGTATTCTACCCGTCTCCAGGTCAGCGTACCTCAAGGGGCAGGCACCACCGTGGCTGTTGGGGTAGAAAAGAGTATGGCCTCGAGTTTGGTAGATGCCACCGCAGACAACAAGGAGTGCCTCATGAGACGTGTCGCGCCAGCGTTCTTGGTGTTCGTGCTGACATTTGGAATCGCAGGGGTTGTGCTTGGGTTACCCGAGATACCCTCAAGCTCCTTCCAGTCCTCCGATGGGTGCGGGTGTCATGCGGCGCTCCTGGAGCAGTGGCGACCGTCGATGCACGCCAAGGCACTGAGCGACCCGCTGTACCGATATAAGCTCGGTGAAGCCAACGAGGCCACCGATGGCGCGCTTGGACCGTTTTGCGAGGGCTGCCATGGACCGGTCGCTGTCATGGCCGGGGAGTTGCCGGGGACAGAGATCGCCGATCTTCCTGATGTCTCTGCCGAGGCGATCACATGCGACTTCTGCCATCAGGTGACGGGTACCGATGGTCCGCTTGGAAACACCTCGGTACTGGTGGATGCGGACGGCACTAAGCGTGCACAGTTCGACGATGCGGTGTCGCCGGTTCATGAGACCGAGTTCTCGGCGTTTCACCAGAGTGCCGAATTCTGTGGGAATTGCCATAACGTCGACCATCCCGGCAACGGCATGCATCTGGAGATGACGTATACCGAGTGGAAAGAAGGACCCTACGCCGAGCAAGGGATCGTGTGCCAGGACTGTCACATGACGCCCGGTCCCGGTGTCACCAAGCCCAACGCCGGAAAGGCGGCGGGAACCGGTCCGGATCGCGAGCACATCTACACGATGACGTTCGCGGGCGGCAACGTGGGGCTGGGCGACGCCGACCTTGCGCAAGAACGCCTCGAAGCAGCTGCGACTGTGGAGCTCGCGATGCCAGAGATCGTGGCGTCTGGCCAGACAGTGGACGTGACCACTACTATCACCAACGTCGGTGCCGGGCACTACATCCCAACCGGGCTGACGGAGGTTCGTCAGATGTGGCTCGAGGTAGTTGCTACCGCTGACAATGGCGATGAGCTGCTACGTGAAAGGCGTGACTTCGGCACCGTTCTTAAGGATGCCGAGGGCAAGTATCCCGTTGACCTATGGGATGCCGCAGGCATCCAGAGCGACGACCGGATCCCTCCGCAGGAGTCCACCACCAACGAGTACTCCTTCGCGATGGCGGGAGACGGTGGCGTGACCGTTTCGGCAACACTCTATTACCGATCCGCCTCCGAGGAGATGGCGGAGAAGGCGGGAGTGGAGATCCCCACAACCACAATGGCGAGCGCCGAGGCTCTGGTGTTTGTTAGCGAGGAGGAACAGGCGGCGGCACGTGTCGCTTCGGATGACGACGATGACGCCGAAGCGGTCGGCCTGGAGGTTTGGGTCATCGCACTCATTTTTGTGGTGCTGGTCGTTGCGGGCGTCCAGTTCGTGCGTCGGGCGCGCAAGCGTAGGTGATGTAGAGGTCTATGTTGGAGTATCGCCGACTGAAGCACGGAGGGCGCGTCCCGGCAGACGCGCCCTCCGTGTTGCTTATTCCAACTCTGCTGCAGGTCTCACCTATAGGTTGGTGGGCTTGACCCCAAGCGTCATCGAGAGCTCGGTGACCTTTCCGTCACGGTAGAACTTCACCGTCACTTCATCGCCCACGGCCCGGCGCTTCACTGCCAAGATTAGGTCATCCATCGAGCGGATCTTCTCGTCGTCCAGCTGCGTGATGATGTCGTCGGCCTTCAGGCCGGCCTTGGCCGCTCCGGTGTTGGGAGTGATTTCCACGACCAACGCTCCCTCTTCCACGGGCAGGTCCAGCTCTTCGGCCAAAGCTTCGCTGACGGTCTGGCCCACGATGCCGAGGAACGCATGCTCGGCTGTGCCGGTCTCGATCAACTGGTCGGCAACGCGGGTGACCGTGCTTACCGGCACGGCGAACCCGACACCGTCGGCACCGCCGGTGTCGGAGAAGATAGCGGTGGGAATGCCAATGAGCCTTCCGGTGCGATCGATGAGAGCGCCGCCAGAGTTGCCGGGGTTGATCGATGCATCAGTCTGGATGACGTCCACAAGCGGGTACGTGGTGCCATCGGTGATGGAGTCGGGTAGGGATCGATGGATCGCCGAGACCACACCGGACGTGACTGAGTGCTGAAGGCCGAAGGGCGAGCCGATGGCTATGGCCATCTGTCCCACCTGGACATCCTCCGAGCTTCCGAGCGTTACCACAGGGAGCTCAACGTCTACCTTGACGACGGCGATGTCTGATTCCGGATCGGTACCCACAAGCTCACCTTCGTGCTTGTCACCTTCGGCATCTGTGACCACAAGGCGTGTCGCCTCGCCGGCGACATGGTCGTTGGTGACGATATAACTGCCGCCGTCACCCGTCAGCTTGTAGACCACACCGGAGCCACTGCCCGTCATGGGGACCGACGGATGTTCATCCGGCAGGTCCGTGGAGGTCGCATCACTCGTCATATCGATGTTCACGACGCTAGGGAGGGCCTTGGCGGCCGCAGCGACGACGGCCTCGTCTGTGGTGGATGTGACCGTGATCTCGCGTTCTGGCAGGTCTCCAACCAGGCTCGGTGCAAAGTAGTAGGCTCCGAGGCCGGCTGCGCCGCCTGCAGTCACGGCTAGCAGCACCACCGCCACCACGAGGCTTGCTCCGCGCCGCCGGGGTTTCTCGGCCACTGCGACCGGCGGGGGAGTGACGGGGGCGACGGGCAGTGCGACCGGAGTGCTCGGTGTTGCATCCGTGCTGGCTGCCTCTGGAGCGCTGGGCTCCGAAGTGTCGGGCTCCAGAGCGCTAGGCTCCGGGCGGGGGGTGTCGGGCTTTGCGGGTTCAATGCCTTTGCTGTTGTCGTGCTCTTCCATGCTTCACCTCTCTGTGTGAACCGCTCAATGGCGGGAGTCCTCATACCGTATAGTACGCTGCCTTTCCAAATCTGAATCAGGTCTTACCGGTTCCACATCAAAGCTCCACATCCGTTCCACGGGTTGTCTATGTTGGACGCACCTCGCACCCTCGACTAAACTTTCCCGAGGATGCCGACCCGGGAGTCATGCAGTGGACGAACAGACACAGACCGAGGCCACGGAGCAGTCGACACAGACCGACGACCCCACGCCACCGCAAGAGTCGGCGCCTGTTGATGAGGCTGTACCCGAAACCGGGCGCGTGGTCGCCGATGGGTCTGTTGAGGCTCTCGCGGTAGAAGAGGCGGTCGGTATCAGCTGGACGCCGTTCATGGCGTATCTGGCACTATGGGTGGTGCTGTGTGTCGCGGCTGTCGTGCTTCTGAGGCCTGCGGCTCTCGACGGGGGTGCGCGCTGGGTTCCTGAGTATCTGTACGCGGTCTATGCCGGTCTGGGCATGACCGCCCTGGGCCCGGTCCTGGCGCTTGTCGTCTGGCTCGTGGTGCGTGCCCGTCGCGAGGAAGACGGCCGCCGCGGCCTGTTCGTCTCGGCGCTGGTCAAGGGCGCCGTGGTGACGTTCACAGGAGTGCTGCTCTGGATCGTGGCGCTGTATATCCTCGATGCGCTCGCAATGGGCGCACTGGTCTAGGTCGTCGAGCGTGGGAGAGAGGTCGCTTCTGATGTCAGAGCTTCAGGGCCGCAAGGTGGCGGTACTCATGGGTGGACGCTCCGCCGAGAGGGACGTCTCTCTCCACACCGGGGAACAGGTGGCGACCGCGCTCTCGTCGACCGGGCATCTTGTGGAGTTGATCGACACCGCGACCCCCACGTTCATCGCCTCTCTCCAGCAAGGCGATTTCGACGTCGCCTTCATCTGCCTGCATGGTCGGTTCGGCGAGGACGGCACGATGCAGGGGTTGCTCGAACTCCTCAACATCCCGTACGTGGGGTCCGGGGTTCTTGCAAGCGCGCTCGCCATCGACAAGGTGATGTCAAAGCACTTCTTCTCCCTTGCCGAGATACCCACGCCCGAGTACGTCGTTGTGCAGGAGGGCGAACAGTCCGATATCGCCGGCATCGTGCGTGCGGTCGGCCCGAAGTCGGTCGTGAAGCCCGCGAAGGAAGGCTCCTCGTTCGGGATGTCCATCGTGCACGAGCCCGCCGAGCTGCCCGCCGCTATCGAGCTGGCGCTCACCTATGATGCGCAGGTGCTCGTAGAGCGCTTCATCCCCGGCGTCGAGGTCACCGTGGGAGTCCTGGGCAACAGCGATCTCATAGCGTTGCCAACGCTGGAGATCGTTCCCGCACACGAGTTCTATGACTATGAGTCCAAGTACGTCCCGGGCATGTGCAGTCACATCATCCCTGCTCGTGTGAGCAAAGAGACTGCCGAGGAATGCCAGCGTATCTCGCTTGAGGCGCACCGGCTTCTCGGGTGCCGCGGTATGTCCCGGGCAGACACCATCGTAGGCGAAGACGGATCGGTGTACCTGCTGGAAGTGAACACGATACCCGGCATGACTTCCACGAGCCTGCTGCCGGATTCCGCCCGTGCTGCCGGCATTGAGTTTCCGCAACTGTGCGAGAAGCTCGTGGAGCTCGCGCTGGAGGGCTAGTCTGCCCGAGGCGATTCCAGCGGGAGCTCGATCACGAACCGGGCGCCTCCGCCGTTGCTTTCGGCCACATAGGCCTTGCCGCCGTGGCTCTCGGCTACCGTCTTCACGATGTAGAGACCGAGCCCTGCTCCGTTGTCTGAGTCCGAGTCTAGCCGGACGTAGCGCTCGAAGATGAGTTCGCGGTATTCGGCGGGTACGCCGTCACCGCCATCCTCGACCACAAGCAGGGCGAAGTCGCCGTCCACGTCCACCCTCAGGGAGATGGTAGTCCCTCCGGGCGTGTGCTTGATGGCGTTCATGAGCAGGTTGGTCAATGCCTGTTTGAGACGGTCCGCATCTCCCATGATGACCGCGTCGGCATGACGCTCGATGATGAGCTCATGGTCCGGATGCGTGGGAAGGGAAGACGCCACGTCAGTTGCCAGTTCACCCAGTGGCACCGGAGCCCGACGGTTTGAAAGTAGGCCGCGTTCGGCCCTGGCCGCGTCAAGCAAGTCCTCCAACATCTGAGCCATTCGATACGTGGCCGCACGGGCCTTGGTGATCACAGTGTCGCGCTGTTCGGTCGAGAGGTCGCCGCCAAGCATCTCCAGATATCCAGAGACCACCGTGAGCGGGGCCCGAAGATCGTGAGAGACCACAGAGACGACCTCGGCCCGCAGCCGTTCAAGCTTCCTGCGTTCCGTCACATCGGTGACCGTCAGCAAAGAGAGCGCTGAGTCTTCCCTGGGATGTGTCAGCGTGCACTCTACCCACCGCTCCAGCCCATCCTGGGCCAGGCAGTGGATCAAGAGCTTGTTGGCGTCGGTGAGAGAGAGAAGCGCTTCGGGCTCCAGAGGTGCGCCGTTCTCGCGAGAGAGAGTGAACGGACTCAATGCATGAGCCAGGGGACGGCCGAGAAGCGCCCCGACCGGCTGGCTGAGGAATGCGGCGGCCGAAGGGTTTGCTATCTCGATGACGTCGTCGCGAATGAGGAGCTTCATCTCCGATGACGCGTCGACCACGGCCCGGAAGGTCCTCTCGGAATCCAATGCACGGTCGGTCACGGCGCGCAGGCCGGCTTGTCGCAAGGAGAGCTGCTGGAGGAGTTGGTCTACGGTATCGCCCAGCTCTTTGAACTCCGCCGGTACGTCGACGCCCAGCTCACCGTGCAGATCCTCGCTGTTGCCCTCGATGGCAGCGATACCGCGTTGGCGAATATGGTCTGCAAAGCGCTCAAGCGGTGTGCTGATGACCGATGTGAGCCATAGACCGAGAAGGAATCCGGAGGCAAGCGCCAGGCCGCCCATCCCGAGGGGCACGAGCATGTCTGTGATGTTGCCTGTCGCGGTGGGCCATGGGCTGACGCCGGTCACCAGTGATGTGGCAGAGTAGATGACGATGAACAGAAGCACAGAGCCCAGCGCCAGCGAGGCGCTGAAGCGCCCCCTGAGCGTTGCCGGCCATACTGAGATCTTCCGGTCCCCTCGCACGTACGCTCCAAGGTGCCATGTACGCCGACGGACGGCGCACTTCACAGGACAGTCGGCATCTTATCATGTAGGGGCCGAAGCAATGCCCGCAAGCTAGTCCTGACGCGCCGCCCTACGCTTGAAGATGTCGATGAGGATCGTAGGCACCAGTGCCGCGGCGATAACCGCGCCCCAGTCGGTGATCGACAGCGGCTGGGTCTTGAATACGGCCTGCAATGGCGGCAGATAGATGACCAGCATCTGCAGCGACATCGAGCCCAGCAGCGAGTAGTTCAGCCACTTGTTCTTGAAGGAGTACGCCGAGAAGATCGTGCGTGTCTCGGAACGGAAGCTGAACGCGTGGAGAAGCTGGGCGAGGACCATCGCCGTGAAGAGCATGGTCTGCGCGCGCTCGGCGCCGTGCCCGGGCATGTAGAAGTCCGCCCACACGTACATGATCAGGCCGGCCAACGTGATGAACGCTCCCTGCCAAAGCACCTGTACCTGACGGCGCTTTGCCAGGATCGACTCCTTGGCGTCGCGGGGCTTGCGATCCATGACGTTGGGTGATGCCGGGTCCACGCCAAGCGCCAGGGCCGGGAAGCCGTCTGTCACCAGGTTGATCCACAGGATCTGGAGCGGCAGCAGCGCGGGTGTCTCGGCGAAGAACGTGGTGATGAAGATGATCAAGACCTCGGAGACGTTGCATGACAGCAGGAAGAGGATGAACTTCTTCAGGTTGTCATAAACGCTTCTGCCGAGGCTGACTGCGTCCACGATGGTGGCGAAGTTGTCGTCGGCAAGGACCATGTCCGCCGCCTCACGGGAGACGTCGGTGCCCACCTTGCCCATGGCCACACCGATGTCGGCCTTTTTGAGCGCCGGCGCGTCGTTCACACCGTCGCCGGTCATGGCCACGATGTGTCCGCGCTTCTTGAGCGCATCGACGATGCGCAGCTTATGCTCAGGGTTCACGCGGGCGTAGATCCGGACGTCTTCAACGGCCTCATAGAGGTCTTCATCGGACATCGCCTCAAGGTCGCGGCCGGTGACGACGCGCTTGCCTTCGAGCAGCCCGATCTCCGCGCCTATCGCCTGCGCTGTCAGTGCGTGGTCGCCGGTGACCATCGCCACGTGGATGCCGGCCTTGTGACAGACGTCGATGGCTTCGGTGACCTCGGTACGCGGCGGGTCCACAAGGCCCATGATGCCCACGTACGTCAGATCGCGTTCGAGGTGCTCTCCTTCCAGCGCTTCGTCTTCAGCAAGCGTGCGGAAGGCGAACGCCAGCGTCCGGTATCCGCCGGAGGCCAGCGATTCGTTTGCGGAGGCGAGCGTTTTGCGGAGCTCATCGGTCATGGGGATGAGCTCGCCGTGGATGCGGGCCGAAGTGCAGAGCCCCAGCACCACGTCGGCGCCGCCCTTCAGGTACGCGACACGGGCGCCCTCGATGGCGTGCACGGTCGTCATGCGCTTGCGCTCGGAATCGAAGGGGACCTCCGCAAGCCGCCTCGGGCGGTTCCGGCCGGTGTCCAGCTCGTCTGCCGCAACGATGAGCGCGGTCTCGGTAGGGTCGCCCACAAGCTGGTCGTCGGCGGTGAAGTGCGCATCGTTGCAGTTCGCCGCGATCTCCACCAGCAGCTCGAGGTCTGCCGGATCAGCCTTGCGGTCCTCGGGAGACAGGCCCCAGTCCGGCGTGATCGAGATGAGGTCGCCGCCTACCAGCAGTCTGCGCACCGTCATCTCGTTGCGGGTCAGGGTGCCGGTCTTGTCTGAGCAGATGAAGCTCGTGGAGCCCAGCGTCTCCACTGCGTGGAGCTTGCGGACGATCGCATTGCTTTCAGCCATCTTGCGTACGCCCAGGGAGAGCGCCACCGTCACGATGGCAGGCAGTCCCTCGGGGATCGCCGCGACTGCCAGCGAGATGGCTACCAGCAGGGCGACGGTCAGCCGCGTGCGGAAGGCCTCGTGCGTGAGCGCCTGGGTGAAGGTCTCGCCGGTGGCCTGCCACGCCTGGAAGACTCCCACAGCGAACACGATCGCCGCTATCCCCAGGATGAGGACGGCGATGCGCTTGCCAACGCCCTTGAGCTCGGTCTGGAGCGGTGTCTTCTCGTCTTCTTGCGCGGCGAGAAGGTCCGCGATGTGCCCCATCTCGGTGTTCTGCCCGGTGCCGGTCACCACGTAGCGACCGCGGCCCACCGCGGTGGAGGTGGCGGCGAACACCATCGTGGTGCGATCTCCCAGCGCCGCGTCGGAGGTGACCTCGGCTTCCACATGTTTGGTGACCGGGCGGCTTTCGCCGGTGAGCGAGGCCTCTTCTATACGCAGCGCCGCCACTTCCAGCAGGCGGCCGTCTGCCGGTATCTTGTCGCCGGACTCCAGCAAGACGATGTCGCCGGGCACAAGCGTGCCCGCGGCGATGTCTTGCTCCACACCGTCACGCATGACGGTCGCGGTCGGCGCCGAGAGTTGCCGGAGCGCATCGAGCGCCTGTTCCGCCCGGTACTCCTGGATGAAGCCCAGGATGCCGTTAAGCAGCAGGATCGCTGTGATTGCGATGGCTTCGATCATCTGGCCTTCTACTGCCGAGATGACCACGGCGGCCATGAGCACCCAGATCATGAAGTCGTTGAACTGCGCCACGAACATGCGCCAGGCAGGGGACTTCTCCGTTTGCTGCAGTTCGTTGGGGCCGTACTCGGCCAGTCGGCGGATCGCCTCTTCTGAGGTGAGCCCGGCCTCGCTGTCGGTGTCGAGACGCTCGACCACCTCAGCGCTTGTGAGGGCGTGGGCCTCGGGGGCGACCGTTGCGGTCTTCAGACTGCTGAGCTCTGGCATCGCGTGTCCTCTCGGAAAAGAAAAAGACCTTCGGCGAGGTGATTCGCCGAAGGTCTCGCGGTCACAAAGTTCTGTGATGGCAGGGCCGGGGCTCATCGCCCGAGATTGTCGGCCTGCCTCCGCCCGAAGGCGGGGGCTACTCCCCTTCGCGGAACAGGCTAGTGGAAAGCGGTGGTTCTCACAAGAGGTTTACCCGTTTGGGCATCCCACGCCACGACACAGGCGAGAACTCAGTCCACGCCCCGTGGGTGTGGCCGCAAGGCCTCCCAGCGCGGTCTCGCGAAGCGAAGGTGGCAGACTCCGGCCCACCTGGCCCATCGCGTCGATCACCTCATCAAGCGGGATAGGGAAGCGCAGTCCGGCCAACGCCATCTCTGCCGAGGAGAGCGCGACGGCCGTCCCGGTGGCGTTGCGAGACACGCAAGGGACCTCTACCAGCCCGCCTACCGGATCGCACACCAGGCCCAGAAGTCCTTGCAGCGCGAAGGCCGCCGCGTGCCCTGCCTGTTGGGGTGTGCCGCCGGCGAGCTCCACGGCCGCGACCGCGCCCATCGCAGCGGCCGAGCCTATCTCGGCCTGACAGCCGCCGGCCGCACCGGAGAGGGTGGCTCGTGCTGCGATCACTCCGCCCACCGCGGCGGCTGCGAACAGCGCCCGGACGGCATCGTCACGTGTCGCGCCAGCCGACCCGATGCCGGTGACCAGCACGGCGGGCAGAACGCCCGAGGCGCCGCCGGTGGGGGCCGCTACTACGCGGCCCATGCGCGCGTTGACTTCGGCCACCGCAAGCGCGGCCGCGATGGCTTTGCGCATGCGGCCGTCGATGATGCGGGGTGTTGCCGAGTCGAGGGCGGCTGCCTGTCCGCCGGTGAGCCCGGATCGCGAGAGCTCTGTCTCGGCAAGACCGCGAGTCGTCGCTTCTTCCATCACACAGAACGTCTGTGACATGCGCTCGAAGACGGTGTCTCTATCGCTGTTGGCGTCCTCGACCTCGCGGTGGATCGCTGCATCGCCAAGCGAGCCGTGCGTCTCGGCGGCCTTCAGCAGTTCAGCGAAGCTGGTGTACGCCATCGTTCCTCCATTCGTCAGTACTGCATGGATTGTACGACAGCCGGTAGCCTGATGCGCTTGACGCTTGTTTGGCACGGTAGTAGCTTTAGCTGTGCCGACAAGTTAGGGTATACTAATTCTGTACGTTACAGGAGGTTCACATGCAGGGACGCGGACACGGGCGTGGGTTCAGACGCCGGACCTGGATGTGGGACGGAGAAGTCTCGCTTGACCAGACCCGGCCGGGCGATGAGTTTGAAATCGTCGAGGTTGGTGACGAGCGTGCACGGATGCATGCCCTTCGCTTCGGCATGGCCGAAGGCGCGCGTGTCTCTTGTGTGACCCGGATCCCGGCCGGACCGATAATCCTTCGAAGCGGGCGACAGGAGATCGCCGTGGGCCGCCAGCTCGCTCGCCGCATACGCGTGCGACGCTGCCAGCAAGGTGTGGCGTAAATGGCCAAGACAGCTCACTGTCACGGCCCCAACTCTCTCATCGCCCGCGATGGCGTTGAGACCGTTGTGCTCGCCGGCAACCCCAACGTGGGGAAGTCCGTTGTGTTCGCCGCGCTCACGGGAATCTATGTTGATGTCTCCAATTACCCCGGTACAACCGTTGAGCTCACGCGCGGTGCCATCGAGGGCCGCGATCTTGTAGACACACCCGGCGTGTACGGTGTCTCCTCGTTCAACGACGAGGAAGCGGTCGCCCGCGACGTAATCCTGGACGCCGACATCGTGGTGAACGTGGTCGATGCCGCTCATATCGAGCGCGACCTGTTCCTCACTCTTCAGCTGTTGGACATGGGCAAGCGCATGGTCGTGGTGCTCAATATGGCCGATGAGGCCCGTGCACTTGGTGTGAACATCGACCGCGACCTACTCGAAGACCTACTGGGTGTGCCGGTCATCGAAGCCGTGGCCACCAAAGGCACCGGCATCCCCCAGCTCGTCTCGGCGATAGAGCATGCACGGACCGGTCACGGTTCGCCTGAGCTGGAAGAGGAGCTCGTGCTCATGGCGGCGCAGGTGGGCTCACGTGCTGAAGCCGTGATGGTGCTGGAAGGCGACGAGATAGTTGCCGAGAGGCACAGCGTGCCCGTCGGCACGCAGCGGGACCCTATATATATGCAGCGTCGCGCACGGGTCAACGATATCGTGGGACACGTGCTCACCGAGACGCAGGAGGGCGTACGCTTCTCGGCCAGGCTGTCCCGGGCAATGATGAACCCGCTTACCGGTATCCCTCTGCTTGGTTTGTTGCTGTGGGCCATGTACATCGTGCTTGGTCAGTGGCTTGCCGGTGGAGTGGTTGGCCTGCTTGAAGAAGGGCTGATGCAGGCGTACTGGGAGCCGCTGGTGCGCGAGATCGTGAGCAGCGTCGCTCCCGTTGGCTCGGCCGTTTACACAGTCCTCGCGGGCGAGTTCGGCGTACTCACCATGACGCCCACCTACCTTGTAGGCGTAATCCTGCCGCTGGTCACCGGCTTCTACCTGCTGATGGCCCTGCTTGAGGATTCGGGCTATCTGCCGAGGATCGCCGCTCTTGCGGACAGGTCGCTCAACTCGCTGGGCCTCAACGGCCGGGCGGTCATTCCGCTGATACTCGGGCTCGGTTGTGTGACCATGGGAACGCTTACCACGCGCATCCTTGGCAGCAAGCGGGAACGCTTCATCGCCACGGCATTGATGGCTATCGCCGTGCCGTGCTCGGGACAGATCGCCGTGATCGCCGCGCTTATGGCGGGTGTAGGCCCGGGCTATGCCCTGGGGTACTTCGGGGTACTGCTGACCGTGTTCGTGACCGTGGGCACGGTGCTCAACAAGATCACGCCGGGCGTGTCGACCGATCTGTTGATCGACCTTCCCAGCCTCCGGCTTCCCCGCGCGGACAACGTCTTGCGCAAGACGGTTACCAAGGCCTGGAACTTCATGAAGGAAGTGGCGCTCTTCTTCCTCTTCGGGACCATGTTGATCTCGCTGCTGGACGTGGTTGGCGCGCTGGCGTGGATCCAAGACGCGCTCGTTCCGCTCACGGTGAGCTGGCTGCACCTGCCCAAAGAGGCCGCCACGGCCTTCGTCATGGGTTTCGTACGACGGGACTTCGGAGCCGCGGGCTTCTTCACGATGGGGCTCACCCCTTCGCAGCTGCTGGTGGGAATGACAACCATCACGCTGTTCGTACCGTGCATCGCAAGCATCATGGTGATCTTGAAAGAGCGCGGCGTGCGCTATCTTACCGGCCTTCTCGCGAGCTCTATCGGACTCGCGTTCTTGGTGGGCGGCTTGCTCGCCCGCGCCCTGGAGGCGTTCTAGATGACCCGGAACAAGGACATGACAACTTTCACCGCGGGCGAGCGGAGCCGTTGCTCCCAGTGCGGTCTGGTGGCTAGCGGTATCCGCTGCCCGCGGTGCAATTCCCTTAAACTCGTCGCGTGTACAGGGGCGTGTCGTTCGTGCAAAAGTAAGTGCAACTGACCAAAGAATCGGGGGTATCAATGCGGATCATCGCAGTAATGAGTGGTAAGGGCGGTGTGGGCAAGTCCTTTGTCGCAACAGGGTTGGCAGCGGCGCTGCACAGGAGCACGGGCAAGGCGGCAGTGCTTGACGCCGACATCACGGGCTCTTCGGTCCCGCACCTTCTGAGTGTGCCGAGAGGCGCGCACGTGGACGCCGAGGGCAACCTGGTGCCGGGCATGAGCCCTGACGGCATCCGGGTGGCATCCATGAGCCTGATGCTTCCGGCCGACGACAAGGCCATCATCTGGCGTGGTCCGCTTATCTCAAGCGCGATAACCCAGCTGTTCAACGATACCGACTGGGGCGACTCTGAGTACCTCGTGGTGGATATGCCTCCTGGCACGTCGGACGCTGCGCTGACGGTGCTGCAGACGCTCAAGCCCGACGGCATCGTCCTGGTGACGACCCCGCAGGATATGGTCACGAACGTCGCGCGGCGCTCACAGGACATGGCCCGTCAGTCAGAGGTCGGCGTCTTCGGTCTTGTGATGAACATGGCGTACGCCGTTTGTCCTCACTGCGACGAGCGTATCGAGGTCTTCGGCCCCGTGGACAGCAGCAAAGAGGGCGATATGCCCCGGCTGGCTACGCTCCCGTTGAGCCCTGCATGGGCCGAGCTTGCCGATGCCGGTCGTTCAGGAGAAGTGGCCAACGAGGAGTTCGACGCAGTCGCCCAGACGATCCTGGCGGAGCTCAAGGTGGCCGAAGCGGTCTCCTAGACCGCAGGGACCTGCCTGACACTCGTCACGCCGTTGATAGCCGCGACCGACGCGGCTATCTCCTCGGCCACCGGCTGATCGGTTGCGATGAGCATGAGCGCGCGCGCCCCACGGCGTTCGCGCGATACCTGCATGCCTGCGATGTTGATGACGTCTGCGGCAAGCCGGGCCGTCACCGCCGCTACGACGCCGGGCTGATCGTGGTGCACGACCAGAAGCACCGGCAGTTCACCGGTGATCTGCACGGGGAAGTCGTTGACGAGCGTCACGATGACGTCGCCGCCACCCAGTGACGAGCCGCGCACGATCCACTCGCGGCCCTGGGCATCCGTCATCTCGAGCTGCGCGGTATTGGGGTGAACTTCTCCCAGATCCGCTTCGTCAAAAGAGAAGGTGAGTCCGGCTGCGCCGGCAAGGGCGAATGCGTCACGGATCTGGGGATCATCCGGTGCGATCCCGAGAAGCCCTGCAACGATGGCCAGGTCGGTCCCGTGTCCTTGGCCGGTGGTGGCGAACGAGCCGTGCAGCAGGATGCGCGCGGAGCAGGGCGTTTGACCGATGATGGCGCGGGCAAGTCCGCCAAGACGGGCTGCACCCGCCGTATGGCTTGAAGATGGCCCGATCATCACGGGGCCGACTATCTCGAAAAGACTGCGTTGGCGTGTCATGTGCTGAGTGTATAGCAAACGGTATATACACCGCTCGGCGGTTGAGCAAGGTAACCGCGGGGAGTATGCTCTTTCAGCGCGCAAGCGCTGTTCAGGCAAGCGAGACGAAAGGATCACCATGTCCGAAACGAATGCCGCCCGCAATAAGACGGTGCCGATGCTGCTTGGTGTCGTAGCGGTTCTGCTGCTCGCCATCGTGGTACTGCTCGTGTTGAACAACGGCAATGAGACCACGGTTCCCGTTGCCGACACAGGCGCAACGGCCACCACGGATGCCGATACGACCGGTAGCATGAGCCAGCCGGGTATGGGCGCGTCCACCGGCGTCGAGTTCGACCCTGCGACTGCGACTAAGGTCCCCGAGGGAGTCACCCCCGAGGAGTACGTCGCTCAGTACTACCAGGCGATCCTCGACAAGGACTTCGAGAAGGCCTTCGCGATGCAGCCGGCCACCAGCCAGGAGGGCAACAACGCCGAGGACTTCGGCGCCACTCAGACCGGCTACGGCATGACCTCGTTCACTATCGGGGAATCCTCTGAGGATGGCGATATCGCTACCGTCAGCGCCGAGCAGGACCTTGGCGCCAACGGAATATGGTCAGCCATGTGGACGTTCGAGATGTACGAAGGCGGCTGGGTCGTTCAGTCCCGCGCAGTCGGTATGGCTCAGTAACCCTGAAAACAGCAGCATTTGTTTGACGCACGGCGTCCCGAAAAGTCGGGGCGCCGTGCTAGTCTTTCGGCATGGCTACTGACGCGCTTTCGCGCTTGCTCGTGCCGGGCACGGACCCGGACATCTCGGCCGTTTATGCGACCTTTGCGGAGCGTGCCCGCACAGCCGTCTTCGGATTCGAAGACGAGCTGGCCTTCATCGACCTGGAGACCACGGGCTTCGATCGCTTCCACGATGAGATCATCGAGGTGGCGGTCGTGGTGATGCGCGGCCTGGAGGAAGTGTCGCGCTACGCCACGCTGGTCAAGCCGCAGCGCCCCATCCCCAAAGAGACCACACAGCTTACGGGGATCGACGACTCGATGGTCGCCGACGCCCCTCCCATAGAGAGCGTCATCAGCAAGCTCGTCGAAGTCGTCGGTACGCGTGACCTGGTAGCGCACAACGCCACGTTCGACCGCCAGTTCCTCGAGGCGGCCGGCGCTGGCCCCACCCGGCTGCGCGGCCGCTGGCTGGACTCGCTACCACTCTCGCGTCTCGCGCTGCCACGGCTGCGGAGCCACAGGCTGACCGACATCGTCGCCGCCTTCGGCATAGACGGCGGCAGCTGCCACCGTGCGTGCGATGACACTGACGCTCTGGTGGGCGTGTGGCGGGTGCTGCTGTGTGGCCTGGATGCGCAGCCCGACACCGTGCTCGCAGAGATCGCGCGCATCCTGGGCGCCGCATCGCCGTTGGGCGCAGTGGTGGCGCATCTCTCGGCGGCAAGGAAGCCCAAAAGCGGTTTCGACCTGAAGACGCTGCGGCAGGAGCGGTTACGCCACGAGAAGCACGAAGCGATGGCGGACGCGGCAGAGCTGGAGCTGGTATGCCCGCCTGCCGAGGAGATACTGGCGGAGTTCTCAAGCGACGGCATCGTGGGCAAGATGTATCCGGGATATGAGCAGCGCGGAGAGCAGTCGCAGATGGCGCAGGCCGTGTTGACGGCCTTCGGCGGATCCACACATCTGGCGGTGGAGGCTGGCACCGGCGTCGGGAAGTCGGTGGCCTACCTGGTTCCGGCTGCGCGTTTCTCGCTCGCCAATCACGTGGCAGTGGGCGTGGCCACTAAGACGAACACGCTCATGGACCAGCTCGTCTACGGCGAACTGCCTGCGCTCTCCGATGCACTGGGCGGCTGCCTGCGCTATGTCGCGCTCAAGGGCTACGAACACTACATCTGCCTGCGCAAGCTGCAGCGCGCGTTGGACTCCGCGGAGGAGGCGGACGCCGAGACACGCGAGGCGCTTGCGATGCTGGTGGCGTGGGCGGCGCAGAGCTCGTGGGGCGACATGGACGCCGTCAACTTGCACTGGCCGCCCGGGATGAGGCGCGTGCTGGGTGCCTCGGCATCAGACTGCACCAAGAAGCGCTGCCGCTACTGGCCGCAGCTGTGCTATCTGCACGGGCAGAGGCGACGCGCCACGCAAGCGCACATCGTCGTCACCAACCACGCACTGCTGTTCTGCGACCTCACCACTGACGGCGGCATCCTGCCGCCGGTGCGCCACTGGGTGATCGACGAGGCACATGGCGCCGAGGATGAGGCGCGCAAGCAGCTCTCCTACAGCGCCTCACACGTGACACTTGCGGGGCTGCTGTTCGGGCTGCACATGAAGGGCAGGGGCGGCTATCTGGACGCGCTTCGCGCGCGCACCGCGTTGGAGCCGTCGGTAGCGGGCACACATCTTGCCGAGACGATCGATTCGATGCGCGAGACCGTTGCGCTGGCGAGCACGTTGGCGGAGTCGTTCTTCGATTTCGTGAAGGACCTGAGCGCGCGCGGCGAGGGCGACTACGATCGCGTGGAGCTGCGGATCACGCCCCAAATGCGCGAGACCGGCGCCTGGGGGACGGCTGCGGGTGTGGGCCGCTCGCTTGCCAAGCGGCTTGAGGAGATCTTGCGCTCCGGGCGCGGTGTCGTGACCGGACTCGAGGAGCTGGGCGAGGGCTACACCGAGCAGCGCTACGACCTGGCGGGGCAGCTCTCGGGCATCGCGCAGCAGCTGGAGGGGCTCGTGCTCGTCTTGGAGGGTGAGGACGAAGGACGCGTTTACAGCGTGACCGCCGACCGCCGGCGCGACCAGCGCGCGGAGGCGCTTTCCGCTCTCTGCCTTGACGTGGGCGAGGTGCTTGCCGAGGAGCTCTACCCGCGGCTGCGTTCAGTGGTCTACACCTCGGCTACCATCGCGACCGGCGATGACTTCGGGCACTTCCTGCGTGCGGTCGGGCTGGACCGCGTGGGAGAGGCGGCGTGTCACACGCTGCGCCTGGCCTCCAGCTACGATTTCGAACGCCAGATGGCGGTCTTCGTGCCGAGCGACCTGCCGGAACCCAGCACGCGCGGGTACCTGGACGCGTTGGAAGAGCTGCTGTTCGACGTGCACGCCGCTACGGGTGGCTCGGTCCTGACGCTGTTCACCAACCGCCGAGACATGATGGAGCTCTACAAGCGGCTCGTGGACCCGCTGGAGCGTGAAGGATTGCGGCTGCTCGTGCAGAGCTCCAGCGCCTCGCGCAAGCGGCTGCGCGACGAGTTTTTGGCCGATGAGAAACTCTCACTGTTCGCCACGAAGTCGTTTTGGGAGGGCTTTGATGCCAAGGGCGATACGCTGCGTTGCGTGGTGATCCCACGGTTGCCCTTCGGCCAGATGCGCGACCCGCTTTACGAGGAGCGGCGGGAACGCGATCCGCGTGCGTGGGACCACTACTACCTGCCCGAGGCGGTCCTCGAGCTCAAGCAGGCTGCCGGCCGACTCATCCGCTCGAGTACGGACACCGGATGCCTGGTGCTGGCGGACGCTCGACTCGTGAGCGGCAAGCGCTACGCGAAGCAGTTCCTCGAGGCGCTGCCGGTCCGCGACGTGGAGACGCTGGCGGCAAAGACCGTGGCCGAGGAGATTGCGCGGCGGTTCGGGGAGCAATAGGAAGATTAGGTCGAGTCTCTAGCCCGGACAGGACCCCGCGCCGGCGGGCGCGTGGTCGACAAGCAGGCCGCCCCAAAGGACGGCCCGCGGTCGAGCTTCAAGTCGTTCGTCCCGATTTGTCAGTTGAGTCTCGTGACCCGTCCTTCTCCACCCTCAGGGTACTCGGCAGATGTCACAGCACCGCCGAGTCCGTCGATCAGATAGTCCTCCAGCGCCTGCTGGTAGGTAGTCCCGAGCGTAGTGAATGGCGCTCCGGCGAGCGGATATTGATCGCCGCCCTTGGCGAGGAAGTCCAGGGTCGCGATATGCAGGTCCGCCCCCGGCACAACGGCACCGCCTGCGATGAGCGGTGTCCCGTCATCAAGCTCTGCGGACACGACGCGTGAACCTGCAGGAAGCGCCATGTCGTAAGTGAACTTGAAACCGGAGATCTGGGCGAAGCGCCCGTCGACGAACTCCACGCGACTGACTGCGTTCTCAAGGATGTCTTTGAACTGCGTCCTGGGGATGTTCGGCACGATGCACACGAAGTTCGGGAAAGGCAGCATGGAGAACGTGTCCAGCTCTGTCACCGGACCAGCAGGGATGATGCTGTCGTTACGGATGCTGCCGCCGTTTTGAATCGCGATGTCCGGTACGGGCATTCCGTATATGGGAGCCAGCAGCGTGGACTTCCATAGCAGTGAATCTGCCACCAGGTCGCCCTCGTTCGTCTCCACTGTGCGAACGTGTGACTTCACGCCGTCCAGATCGACTTCGCTTGTGGCGATGACGTTTGCCGCCATGTCAGAAAGCTCGTCGACGATCGGGTCTACAACGAGTTTCTGAACCATCGGGTCCGGGCTGACCGCGTCCGGGTTGTCTCCGCCAGCGACTCGTACCGGACCGCTGTTGCTGCCAGTGGCTATGACGTTGCCGCACCGATCGAATGCAACGGACAGCCTTCCGATGTAGGCATAGCCGCCGGGTGTGGTCACGACGGGTACCTGGGTGCCGTCAAGGTCGCTTCCCATCAGCGGGTATGACCCGTAGATCAGACCTTCGTCGCCAGGGATGAGCAGGTCGCCATCGTTGGCGAGCATCTCGTCGCCACCGCCGCCTACTACGACATCCACGCCATCAAGCTCACCGATGAGCGAGAGGTCTTCCTCAACGCTCTGAAGGTGGCTGATGAGCACGATCTTGTTGATCTTCATACACTCGAGCTTGTCCACTTCGGCCTGTACCGCGGCGGCCACATCGTCCATGATCTCCACGTTGCGAGGGCTCGATATGTATGCGAGCGCAGGTGTTGTGGCGCCCACTATGCCGATGAACTCGCCGCGTTCCTTGATGACGGTGCTCTTGGCGAGTTGACCGCTGTCAACGAATGCCTGCAGTGCCGGCTCAGCCTCGAAGCCGAGGTTTGCAGACAGATACATTGGCCGGGTCTTGCTGAAGCCGCTTATGAAGTCGGCCAGCACGTCAGGGCCGAAGTCGAAATCGTGGTTGCCAATGCCGACGGCGTCATAACCGATCCAGTCCATCGCTATGGTGTCGTAGAACGGCACGCCCTTGTCGAGGCTGACGTTGAACTCGGGACCCGCCAAAAAGTTGTCCCCCGATGACACCATCAGCACGCCACGCTTGGCACCGAGCTGGTCGTAGGGCCGCACGGAGTGCGTGGCGTCCCACTTCAGCTCGTCAGCGAGCGTCTTGAAGCGGGCGACGCCGCCGAAGTCCTCTCGACCGGTACCCAGGTCTATTAGCTGGGACTCTCCGTCGCTGTTGTGCAGGATGGTGAGCCACAAAGCCACCTTTGGCTCGGGCCTGCTGTTCGCAGACGCCTGTATCGGCATCCCGACAAGCGTTGTTGCCAACAGCATCGTTACAAGCAGTACAGATAGAGCTGACCTTCTGCGCATGACCGCCCCTCTCTCCTCCCGAGGGGTGCGTCAGTCAAAGACGTTGTCGCGTGATGTGTCCCGCATCGCGTTTGCCACGTTTTACGCCGACCGCATGGCCGGGTGTATCAGTCCCATCGGGGTGGATACCCAATGACGCCCTGGTGGACTCGACCGCTCATCGGGCTACTCGCTGTAGAGCTCGCGCAGCATCTCCCCGGCGAGCGTGCGCACGGCATCGCGCATCTCGGCAGGAGCGGTGACCTCGGCGCCGCCCATCGCGGCCGCCACGCGGCGCGCCAGCCAGCCGGTGCCCGCGTAGGGCACCTGTGCCTCGGCGCCGCCGTCAGCGGTGCGCGTCATCGTGGCGCCCGGCCAGTCGCGGTCCTCGAGTCCGGCCGCGTCGTCGAAGCGCACGGTCGCGCGCCCGTCTGCAGCGCTCATCTGGAAGCCGGCCTCACCCGCGGGTCCGCTCGCCGCCGTCCGCGCGAAGTACTCGCCCGTTCCGATGGCTTCCCGCATGCGGTCCAGGCGGAACGTGCGCTCCTCGGCAAGGCTCACATCGAGCGCCTGTACGTACCACGCCCCGCGGCTGTTGAAGACGCGCAGCGGCTGGATGCGGCGCGTGCGTGTCGTGCCGCTTGATGCCGAGAAGTACGTGATGTCCACGCTCTCGGCTTCGTCGACCGCCGAGACGATCGTCGCGTACACGTCGCCGAGGCCGTCGGTGCCCGCAGCGGTGCGGATGCGATCTACCAGGGCGTCGGTGTCCGTCTCGGCGGATGCGACCGTCGCAAGTCTTGCAAGCAGCGGATCGCCGGGCGCGAAGCCAGCGGTTTGCAGCGCCGCCACTAGCGCGCGGGCCTCGGCGGGCGTGAGGCGTACGGGGCGGGAGAGCGAGGGAAGCGCCATGCCCACGAAGACGGTGTCGCCGTCGATGAAGACGTCGACGAGGTCGTAGGGGTCGAACGGCGGCACGCCGCACATGGAGAGTGTCGTGATGTCGGCGGCGAGCTCGGCGGGCGTTGCGCCCACGGATGCGGCCAGCGATGCCAGCGGGATCTCCGCGCCGGGTGTGAGCTGCGGCAGGATCGCCAGCAGGCGGCGAGTCCTCTCGGCGGCGGTCGTCTTAGGCGCCATGGCGCGCCACCACCTTCCGCAACCCTTCGGCAAGCGTCTCGCGAAGTTCTGGCGGCGAGACCGGCGTGATGCCGGGTCCGTTCTCGATGATCCAGCGAGCGAGACGCGGCAGGCTCGCGGCGCTCACGCGCCACAGCGCGCTGCCGGCCGGCTGCATCTCGAGCGTGCCCTGCCCGCCCACCAGGCGCGGCGCGCGCCAGGCCTCTTCCGCCGAGAAGCGCAGCTCGCACTCGACGGTTCCGGGTCCGTATTGGAAGGGCAGCAGCATGTGGTCGGCGACCGAGAAGTCCGAAGGCGCTTCGAAGTCGGGCGCTGCGGGCTTGCGCGAGTTCACCTCGACGCCGCGCATACGGCGCACCGCGAACGTGCGTGTCTCCTCCCGCGAGGTGTCGCGGCCCACCGCGTACCAGCGGCCGTCTTGGAAGTAGACGCCGTAGGGCTCTAGCTCGCGATCGCGCATCTCGCCGGAAGCGTTGGTGTACCCGAAGCGCACGCGCTTGCGCGAGGCGACCGCCTCGGCCAGCACGGCTGCCGTGGCGCCTTGAGCGCTTGGGGCCTCGTCGGTCAGCGCGCCGGGCGCGCTGGCGGCTGCGCCGCCTGCCTCACGCAGCGCCCCACCCAGCTTCGCGACCGCGATCGCGAGGTCGCTACCGAAGGGGAAGCCCGGATCGCTCGCGAGCGCCGCCGCGACCGCCCGCAGTGTCGTGCGCTCGGACTCGGAGAGCTCGAGCTCTCCCGCGTAGCTGGCGTCGGCGTCCAGCCGGTAGCCGGGGACGCCTTCCAGGTCGACGACCTCGAGCATCAGCCCGCAGGCGCGCAGCTGCTTCTTGTCGCGCTCGAACATCCTCAAGAAGGTGTCTTCGTCCTGACCTGCGGGATACCCGAAGACTTCGGCGTGGATCGTCTCGGCGGACACCGGCGTGCGCGTCGAAGACAGATAGAGAGCCAGGTTCACCTGGCGTTCTGTTGCGTCAGACATGCTGCCTCCCGGTCGGTTTCCGCATGATTCTACCGCTCCAAGACGGCTTGCGGACAACCGCAATGGCCAGCGTGTCAGAGGTGGTTTGTACCCTGGGCAAAAGAAACGAGGTGCGCGGGGGGAGCGCACCTCGTTAACACGGGCTGGCGATACCCCGTCCATGAGGGGGGAGGAGCGGACGGGTCGCACTGGCCCTGCACGCATGGTAGCAATATATGTGCCAGAAGTGAATTCGTTATTTGATGAACGGTCAAAGCCGGCCGCGTGCCTTGCCCTTCGTGCGTGCGGGGGCTACAAAGGGAGGAGAATATCGGGGGCGATGAGGGGCCGCGCGCAGCATGAAGCAAAGAATAGTGGTCAGACGCGTTGGCGTGGATACCGAGGCTGCTCCCTCCGTCCTTCAGCGTGCTGCAGATCAGTTGCAGAACGTCCTTGGCGCGGAGGTCGTCTTCGTCGGCGCACTGGACCCCCATGGAGTCTTGCACTGCCATGGCGTGGCGCCGCATGACAAAGCACGTTTCGCGCCTGTCTTTCTCGGTGAGCTGCCGGCGGGCGCTGCTGTGCTGGACGAACGACGACGCATGCTGTTTGCAGACTCACACGCATATCCCCCGACCAGCACTATCGTGACCGTGCCGGTGCGGGCTGGTGACGGCGCCAGGATGTTGGCGACTGCAGTCATAGATGATGTGCCTGACGCCCGATGCCTTCGGTTCCTCGACGCGTGGGCGCAGCTTCTGGGCGAGTGTGTGGAACGGGAGCGGGCCCAGGAGCTACTGCAACAGCGCATGGTCGTCATCCGGCAACTTCGTGACGTGCTTGACGTGGCTCTCACTATGACCTCCGAGCCGGTCGTCACGATCGATCTTGACGGGCGAGTCGTCCGTTGGAACCAGGCCAGTCAACGTCTGTATGGATGGGCTGCCGAGGAGGTCATCGGCACCGTTCTTCCGATGGTGGACCGCGAGCTCCACACCACGGTTCTCTCGCACATACGGCAGGGTGTGTTCGAAGGTGGCATGGCACGAGTGGCAGGCCTCGTGCAAAGGACCGCCGACGGCAAAGCGCTCCAGATCGGCGTCACCCTGCTTCCCATGCATGACGATGACGGAGATCTATGCGGGGCGATCTGCGTCATTCAAGACGAGAGCGCCGAAGTGTGCGAGTACGGGTGTGCAGCTCCGGCTGTGAGCAGTGCTGCCATGGCGCGTCTGACAGCTCCGGTCACGGCGGTCTCAGGTTACCTGCAGTTGTTGCAGCGTGGTGACGCATTGAACGACCCGGAGGTTCGGGAGCGGGTGTTGCGTGGCCTTAGGCGACGCTGCGGGGAGATCGCGGATATCTCGGAGGAGCTAAGGCTGGCGGCACGCCTCCTGGAACCGGACCTGCAGCTCCAGTTGATGACCGAGGATCCTCGTTCTGCTCTATCGCGAGCGCTGGATCGCTCGGCTGATGCGGGCAGCGGCAGGGTGGGAGTGCAGATGGCCGAGGGACTCACCATGCTCGTGGATCCGGACTGCCTCGATGGGGCCCTGACCGGCCTTCTGCGCGGCCTTCTGCGGTCGAGTCCGGAAGACGCGGTGCTGAGGGCTGTCGTCGAGTCGAGCCAGGACGGCGTCGGATTCGTCTTCAGCGCCAGGTCCTGCGAGGGCGTGGGAATCGGCGAGCATCCCGAGTCCGGTCTGGGGATACACCTTGCACAGCTGTGCGCGCAAGCTCACGGCGGGCGATTCGGTGTACGCTCCATGCGGGACACCACCGAGATACGTTTGACCATACCCGCCGGCACCAGGGCGAACTGAGGGGGTAGGCATGGACATGCAAGATGAGAACGTCGTCGAAGGCGGAGAGACAGCCGTCGAGAGCGTTCCGCGCAAGAAAGGGATCAGTCCGTGGATCTGGATCGTGGCGGTGCTGGCGCTGGGGCTTGTCGCTGCAGCAGTCTACATGGGGCTGCAGCAGACCACCCGGGTACGCGCCGCGGAGGATAAACTGGAAACCGCCGTTGAGATGCTTGCGGAGGTGGAGGACGTAGTCATCGCTGCGGACGAAGTGGTGCAGGCTGAGATCACATCAGACCTCGCGTCCACCGCCGCTGAGGCGCAGGAGCAATTGCCCCAGGCGCGCAAGGACCTGTCTGACGCCATAGAGCTGCTGATAGCCGCCCGGATCGACCTGACAGAGGATGATCAGGTGCTGGCCCAGGCGCTGCAGGCTGCGGCCGAGGCGAGGGCCGACATGCTCCAGGAGGCCGAGACGATCCTGGCAGCCAACAAGCTTGCTGCCGGTGCGTTGCAGCCCGCAGCTGATGGGTGGGCGTTGGTGGCCGAAGCCGAGAAGCTTAGCCAGGATGCCGTCGTGCAGTACAACAAGCACACCAAGGAGGGTGTGGAGAGCTCCACCAAGCTCTCTAAAGAAGCGGTGGAGAAACTTGCCGCGGCCCGGTCTAGCATCGAGACGGCGTCGGTCACGTTCCCCGACGCGGAACTCAAGCAGTTCATCGATTACATCGACGCGCGCGAGGAGCTTCTGGAGAGCTCGATGAAGATCGACTCCACATGGCTGGACGGCAAGCTGGAGGACGCAAACGACATGCTGGACGCGTACTCCAAGCAGGAGACCGCGCTTATCGCCCGAGGCAAGGAGCTTCCCGCATCTCCCAAAATCGCCATCGCTGATGCGTATGAGACACTGGCTGCCGAGCCGACCGACCGCTACTTTGCAGCCCGGGACAGGGCGCGCGCGGCCGATGAGAAGGTACAGGAATTGAGCGAGGCGCTTGCAGCGGAATGACCATGGAGAGGAGCACGTATGTCTGACGCGTTCTGGTCGAGCTGGCTCTGGCCGCTGGCTACCGGAGTCATCGGGTTCGCCTACGTCACACTGCTTGCGGTGCAGTGGTACCGCCGGCGCAAGCCCCATCAGGCGGCGTGGGCGGTGGGCTTCCTGTTTTATGCGGTGGCGGCCGTCATGGAGGCATGGTCCGAGAAGACCCTCTATTGGGACCCGACCGTCTATCGCGTCTACATCGTTCTCGCGGCGTCGCTTGTCGGCTTTCTGGGCCTAGGGACGCTCTATCTCATCACTAAGAAGCGCACGCTGGGCAACCTGTACCTGGCGTTCAACATCGTGTGCCTCGCTGTGTTCCTCTACGGCACCTTCACGGCCGATCTCATGATGGACAAGCTTATCCCCGGCATCACCGTGGGAGGTCAGGCGCTGGGCGCGAGCATGTCGTTCCCACGTGTCATGAGCTTCGCGTTCAACATCCCGGGCACCCTGCTGCTGCTGGGTGGCTCCACGTACTCCATTCTCAAGTTCTGGCCTAAGAAGGAGTACCGCTACCGTGCATGGGCCAACGTGCTCATCATCATCGGCACGCTGCTCATCGCAGGTGCGGGCTCGATGGCGCGCGCCGGTCAGACGGTCGGCCTGTATCCGGGCGAGATGGTTGCCTCGGCGGTCTTGCTCGCGGGCTTTCTCATGGCGGGAACGCTTGAGAAGGGCGCGAAGCAGATCAAGGCGCGAAGGGCCGCGGAGGCAGGGGCCTGACGCAGGCAGACTGCTTCATAAAACCCCAGCTAGAGACACTATTTGGCCGTTTATCCTAGGCATGCATCCGACGGTATAGCCCGTTCGTCGAGTGCTGCTGAAAGCGGTTTGATGCCTCGTCCCAGCGGGTAGTGAATCTTGTCTACGGTCGGAGACCTAGAGGGGGTTTACCGGCTGTCGAGCGTCGTCCGAGAGTAAGCAACCCACTGATGCCTCGGCGATGCGGTGCGACCGAAGGGATGAGGGGGCGCGCGATGAAGAAGTCAACCGTACTCGTGTTCATGCTTGTGCTCAGCATGGTGTTCGCGCTGTCGGCTCCATTGGCCGTGGCGGGCAAGGCGACTCCGGGGGATCAGCCGAAGCCGGGCAAACCGGCACCGGATCCGGACCCGGATGAAGAGGTCGTACTCACGACCAACCTCTCGTTCCCGGTTGTGATGACCGAGTACCTGGAACGTTTCTACGAGACCACCACCACCGTTGAATTGAACAATCAGGGGGAAGAAGTAGAACGGACCGTCTTTGTATACGGGGATGACGGCAACCCGATACCCATCGAGGTCACCCAGAGCATCACGCAGCAGTACTCGGGGTCGCATCCAGGCCTGGATGGTTTTGAATACGGCGCCTGGCTTCCCGGTGACGACGTTTCCACGACCGACGTCACAGAAGAAGCGTACTGGTTCAGCCAGGACCTTGTTGAGTACCTGAACGAGAACGGGCCCTGGTATCCACAGCCGGTGCAAGACCAGTACGCACTGAATGCATGGCAAGCAGATACCCGGAAGACGGCCGACGATGAAATCGTGGCCATCGACTTCATCGACTGGGGCAATCCGCTTGAGAATATCAGCCCCACGGTGGGCTACCGCTTCCCCGTGGAAATCGCTCTCTATCAGAAGCTCGATGAGGCAGCTTCGATGACCGCATACAGGATGGCGTGCCTTGAGTATCAGAGCAGCAAAGAGGAGCTGTTTGGGACCGCGAGCGTCGATGGGGACTTCACCTGGCAGTCTCGTTACGCCACGGTGCTCACCAACAACTTCTACGCTGAGGTCCATTCACCCACTGGTGCCATAGCCAAAGTCGACCTCGAGCCGGCTATTGGCCCAAGCGGCAAGATGAACTTCGCCTCTGCCGGCGGCGGATGGATGCCTACGGTTCCGGGAATGCACCGGATCGTATTCAGGGTGGCGGACCCCGATATCACGCTGGCGGGTGCGATCGTCAACAATGACGAGCACTACTGCATGCCGCTGGGTCTGAAGATGGAGGATCTCAGCCGCAACAAGCTGGAACTCACCGGTGTCTACGGCAACGAGACGTGGATCGATGTCATGGTAGTGGCCAACAACAGTAATCGAAAGAAGTAGTGCCGCTAGTCCTCTTCGTAACCTGATCCAAGCCGTGCGAGTGCGCCGACGTCGAACACGATGACGTCGGCGCCTCTTACTTCCAGGACGCTGTCGTCACGCAGTTTGCCGAAGGCGCGCGAGAGGGTTTCTGGCACCGTTCCCAGTGAGGATGCAAGCTCGGTCTTCGTCATCCCCAGAGACACCTTCAGGCCTTCGGTGGTGGCCTCGCCAACCGCCAGCGAGCGCTGGAACAGGTAGCGCGCCAACCTTCCCGGGACGTCCAGGGCGAGTGTCTGGACGACGCTCGTGAGGTTGATCACGCGCGAGGCGAGGTCGGAGATCAGGCTGCGTGCAACCTCGGGCTCGGCGGCCATGAGGTCGTAGAGCGCCTCGCGGGGCAGCCACGCGATCGTCGAAGGCGTCACCGCGTCTATGTGTGCGGGGTAGCGACCGCCTGCCAGCGCGGCTACCGCTGCGAGCGGGTCACCGGTCTGGAGTGTCTCGAAGGTGATCGTGCGCCCGTCCGCCTGCAGGTGGAAGACGCGCGCCTTGCCGGCCACCAGCACCCCGAAGCGCTCGGCAGCGTCACCTTCGGCAGCAAGCGGCGCTCCTCTCGGCACGTCCATGACGTGGGCTTTTGAGGCGAGCCGCCTGACAGAATCATCGGACGCCGGGCGCCACAGTCGGCACGCACGTAGGGCTTTTATCACATCGGTGCGGGTGTGGGGCACGTTGTCTCCTTAGTGGTGGTCACTTGAAAGAGTCACCGTCAGTTTGACCTTCGTCAAGGATGTCCGGGTTCCAACAGGGGTACGGTCTTGTAATCACAACGCGACAGAGTGAGGAGAACCCGGCAGTGAGCGATCGGTTTACGGAGCGAATGCGCGACGCTGAGGTCATCAAAGACACCCGCCTGCTGGGCGATTTCACCGTCATCTACTGCAAGGGCGTGCATCCGGACGCGGCGCGCACGCCACTCGTCAGCGACGGTGCCGCGCTTGGCGTCTATGGCAAGAAGCCGCCGGTCGTGTGTGAGAGATGCGCTGAGTTGCTTGTTTATGCCGAGAAACGCCGCGCTTTCTGTCCCAAAGACCCCAAGCCTTTCTGCAGCCACTGCGATACCCACTGCTACAAGCCGGATATGCGCGAGTACATGCGCGAGGTCATGCGCTACGCAGGACCGAGGTCGATGTGGCACGGGCACGCCGTGGACGGCGTGAAGCACCTGCTGGAAGGACGCAAACACAAAAAGGAGATGCGCCGCACCAATGGTGCGTAGCGCAAGACGAGAGGACACCCCCATGAGCACCACCACCACCCGGCAGATCGTGAAGATCGATGAGGAGCTGTGCACCGGCTGCGGCCTGTGTGTCTCACCGTGCGCCGAGGGCGCCATCCAGATCATCGACGGCAAGGCCAAAGTCATCCGCGAGGAGCTGTGCGACGGTGCGGGCTTCTGCCTGGGCGTCTGCCCCACGGGCGCGTTGACCATCGAGGAGCGCGAAGCCCCCGCGTTCGACCACGAGGCCGCCGAGAAGATCATCGCCGCCAAGCTCAAGACCTACATCCCGCAGGTCTGCCACGTCTGCGGTGTTGATGAGGACAACGCGCCGTTGCTGCCGGTGAGGACCAAAGGCAGCAGCACGTGGGTATGTACCCGCTGCCTGCCTGCGCTCATTCACGGTTAGTCCCTGACAACACTGACCACTAGGAGGCCACTATGTTTTGTAACCAGTGTGAACAGACGAGCAAGGGTATCGGGTGCACCACTGTCGGTGTTTGCGGCAAGACCGCTGAGGTCGCGGCGCTGCAAGACCTGCTGCTGCACCAGCTGAAGGGCATCGCGGCGATCGCCGTCGCAGGTGCAAAGGTGGGCGTCGTCGATCACGACGCCGACGTGTTCACCACCACCGGGCTCTTCACTACGGTCACCAACGTCGACTTCGACGAAGAGCACCTGGCGGGCATCATCCGCGAGGGCGCAGCCGTCAAGCATGCGCTGCGCGCCAAGGTCGAAGCTGCTGGCGGCGTGGTACCCGCAGATGACCCGGCCGTTGATTTCGAGCCCGCGGGCGACACCGCCGGACTCATCGCGCAGGGCGAAGCGGTGGGGATCTTCTCGGACCATGACCGCGATGAGAACGTTGTCGCGCTTCAGCAGACGGCTGTTTACGGCCTCAAGGGCATCGCGGCGTATGCGGATCACGCGCGCATCCTTGGCCATGAGAACCCTGCGATCTACGCCTTCGAGCATGAGCTTCTGGCCGCGCTTTCCGACAAGAGCCTGGACCTGAACGCCTGGGTCGCGCTTGCGCTCAAGACCGGCGAGGTCAACTTGTGGACGATGGAGCTGCTCGACGCCGCCAACACCGGTGCGTACGGGCATCCGGTCCCCACTAGCGTGCCGTTGGGGCATCGCCCCAACAAGGCGATCGTCGTCTCGGGACACGACCTTAAAGACCTCAAGGACCTCCTGGAGCAGACTGAGGGCCTCGGCATCGACATCTACACGCATGGCGAGATGTTGCCGGCGCACGGCTATCCGGAGCTCAAGAAGTACCCGCATTTCTACGGGCACTATGGAACGGCATGGCAGAACCAGCGCAAGGAGTTCGATGCGTTCCCGGGCGCCATCCTCATGACGACCAACTGCATCCAAAACCCGCGCGACACGTATTCCGACAACATCTTCGCAACCGGCCGGGTGGCCCACCCCAAGGCGATCCACGTGGACAACGGGCAGTTCAAGGCTGTCATCGACCGCGCACTCGAGCTTCCCGGGTTCACCGATGAGTTCGACGGCGGTTCCGTGATGGTCGGTTTCGGCCGCAACGCGGTCCTCTCTGTGGCCCCTACGGTAATCGAGGCCGTGAAGTCGGGCGCCATCAAGCACTTCTTCCTGGTGGGTGGATGCGACGGCGCCAAGCCGGGCCGCAGCTACTACACGGATTTCGTGGAGCAGGCTCCGGCCGACACGGTCGTGCTCACGCTCGCATGCGGCAAGTTCCGCTTCTTCGACAAGCAGCTGGGCGAGATCGGCGGCATCCCGCGTCTGCTGGACGTGGGCCAGTGCAACGACGCCTACAGCGCCATCAAGATCGCGGTCGCACTCGCTGACGCGTTCGAGGTCGGCGTGAACGAACTGCCGCTCTCGATGATCCTGTCGTGGTACGAGCAAAAGGCCGTCGCGATCTTGCTGACGCTGCTCCACCTCGGCATCACCGACATCCGCCTTGGGCCCACCCTGCCGGCGTTCATCACGCCCGCGGTGCTCCAGGTGCTTGTGGACGCGTTCGACATCAAACCCATCGCCCGGACGGCCAGTGAGGATCTTGAGACCATCTTGGGTGGAGCTGCGTAGTGAAAGGGCTTCTCTCGGCATTGCGTCAGATAGCCACGGGCTTTGGTATCGCCCTGCTCGTAGTGGTCGTCGTCGCGGCGGTCCTGTACTTCTTCGGCGGTTCCATGCCGCCGTCCGCGGACGCTCGCGACGCGTACGACTCGCTTGTCGCGCAGGGTGTTGAAGAGCCGGTGGAATCGCACTTCGTGGTGCCGATCCCCGGGTGTACGTGTCACAGCGATGACCCGGCCGCGATCGTCCCGCATGCGGAGTACCGCATGCGGGATTGCGGGGCCTGCCACTAGCGACTGCGCGAGTGCTCAGGTGTAAGCTTGTCGGACGATTCGAACATGTCCGAGGAGTGCAGTGAGTCGCTGGCTCAAAGAGTCTCTGGTGGTTGCCGCTGCGGTGCTTCTTGCCGTGGTGGCATTCGCCCTTTCAGCACAGTCGGTCTTCTCTCTCGGCCCGGTGACGGTCAGTGCGGATTTCGGGCCGGGCGCGGGAGCCACCACCCTCGCTCTGCCGCCCTTCGGCTCTGTTGATGCCCGCACCCACGACGCGCCTGTCCGGGTGGAGCTTCGGCTGGAAGACGTCGCGATCACCGAGATCGAACGGTGGGTGGCCGAGGGCGTGCCCAACGGTGACACGCTCGAGTCCTTGCAGCATCAGCTGACCATCGGCCTGGTGCAGGCTTACGGCCTGGGGGTGCTCGCCGCTGCGCTCACCTGTGCGCTCGTCATGCTTGCCGCCCGGAGCCGGCTCAGGCGGACCGTGCTTGTGACGGCACTCCTCTCGGCGGCGCTTGTGGCCATGGGCGCCTGGGGCATGCTGGGATTCGACGTCAACGCGTTCACCGAGCCCACCTATCATGGTGCGATCTCATACGCGCCGGGACTCATCACCACCGTCCAGGAGCGTCTGGTGGACGTGGGCGCGCTGCAGCAGAAGGTGCGCGACGTCGCCGGCGACCTGGCGTCCTACTACGGCACTCCGCAGGTGTTCGCTGCGGGTGGGGCCATGCCGGGGACCATCAGGGTGCTGCACATCTCGGACACGCACCTGGACCCGGTGGGAGGTGCGCTCGCATCCCAGCTTGCAGAGGCCTTCGATGTGGCGTTCGTCATCCATACCGGCGACATCAACATCTACGGCACCTCTGTGGAGGCGTCCGCGGTGGTCGCCACCGTCGATCGCTCCAGGCCGCTCGTGTTCGTACCGGGCAACCACGACTCGCCCGAGATCATCCGTGTGCTCTCCGCGCTGGACAACGTGACCGTGCTGCAGGACTCCTTCACGACGGTGGCGGGGCTGAGGGTGTTCGGCGTGCCGGACCCGGTGAGCCGAGGCTTTGACGTGGAGCCGGACAAAGACCAGATGGAGGAACTCGCAGCGGAGGCGGCAGATGTCTTGAGCTCCAATGTCGCCAGCGAGGCGCCCGACATCATCGCCCTGCATAATCCCGCAATGGAGGAGCCTTTCGCCGGTGCCGCGCCAATCGTCCTCAGCGGACATACGCACTCGCCCCGGCTGTATTTCCGAGACGACACGTGGTGGCTGAATGCGGGAACGACCGGCGGCATCGCCTTCGGCGGACCCGAGGGCCCACATACCGCATACACCGCGGCGGTGCTGTACTACTCGTCAGCGACCCCTCATCAGCTGCTGGCCATCGACCGCATCGAGGTGAACGGGGTGACGCACGAGACCTCTCTGCGTCGAACCGTCACACAACCAACCACGGTTCCGTAGCGCGATGCGGCGTGCGTCGCGGTATGATAGTGAACGAGGCGCATCTCGCGCCGATATGACGCCGTCCTCCCGGAGGAGCGATGACGCAGCTCGTTGAGCATCTGCATCAATTGGCCGAAGTAATCGGGCCCCGTCCCGCCACGACTGACGCTGAGGCGCAGGCCGCCGAATATATCGAGGGTGTGTTCGCGGAGCGAGGTCTGCCCGTGGAGCGCCAGGAGTTCGACTGCCCCCGCACCTATTCGTGGGCGTTCATCATCTACCATGTGCTGACCATCGGTGCGGCGGTGCTTGCGAACTGGTTCGCCTGGCCGGCACTGGCTATCGCCGTTGCGGTGGCTGTTGTCATGTGGTCGGATTTGGATACCCGCTGGGGTCTGTCCCGGCTGATGCCCAAGGGGCCAAGCCAGAACGTCATCGCCCGGCACGTCCCCAAGGCCCGTCGTAACGAGCGCCTGCGCAAGGTGGTTGTGGTGGCGCACTACGATTCGGCCAAAGCCTCCCTCGCATTCAGCCCGGGCCTTGTGAAGAACTTCAATCTGACGTTCGGCCTCATGAAGTGGCTGACGTTCCTCACGCCCGTAGCGATCTTGGTCCACGCTGTTCCGTGGACCCGCGATCTGCATCCTTACACCTGGTATGCCGCCCTCGCCGTGAGCGCCTATCTGGTCGTGCCGCTGTTGATCAACCTGCATCGCGAGCTTGCGATGCAGGCCACCGATGGCGCCAATGACAACGCCTCGGGTGTCGCAGCGATGCTGGGCATCATGGAGCAGACGGTCCCGGAGCCCGACCAGCGCGTGCAGCTCACGCAACCCATCAGGCGCACGCCTGAAGCGGCCTACGAGGCGGATGTCGTCTTGGAGGATGCGCTGCTCACCTATACGCCGGTAGACGAGGAGCTTCACGCGCCGGCAAAAGTGACGCCTGCCCGGCCCACGCTCGACACCTTCGATGACATCGGGTGGGAGACCACTGCGATGCCGCCGGTCCAGCAGCAGTCGAGCTTCAGCTTCGATGAGCCCGTTCCGGCCGCCCCTGCATACGTCGACGACCATGACGACTGGGACGACGCACCCGCACCGTCAGTTCCTTCTTCTGAGTCTTATGACGAGCCCCACGACCAGTCGTACGAGGAGCCCAAGAAGAAGAGACGATGGGGACGTACGTCCGAGAAGAGCGAAAAGCACGGAGTCCGTGACTGGCTCGGACTTGGTGGCGGCTTCGACGTGCGCAAGGAAGGCAAGAACATCGGCACCTGGGACGCGCTCGCAGACGATGACGATGCGGACGGATTCGGGTTCAAGGGCGGCTCTGTGGGTCCCGCTGAGTTCGATGATCCGCGGTTCGCTTCCGAGGAGGCCTCACGCATCAGGCGTCGTGTGACCAGCGGCATCGACCGCGCGCTTGCCGAGAAGGAGATCTGGTTCGTCGCTACCGGCGCTGAAGAGGTGGGCACCTGGGGCATGCAGGCATTCTTGGATGCCTACGGCGAGGACCTGCACGACGCGCTGTTCATCAACATCGACAATATCGGTTCGGGTGCGCTGTGCTGGATCACCTCAGAGGGGATGGCCCGGCGGTATCACTGCGACCGCAGGCTTGCATCATCGGCAAAGAGGGTGGCTCGCGAGAACGAGCTTGCCGTGCGTGGCCGAGAGTACCGTGGCCTCTCTACCGACGCCACGCCGGCGCTTGCCAGGCGCTTCAAGGCGATGAGCGTGATGGCGTTCGATATCAACGGGCGTTTGCCGCATTGGCACTGGCACAGCGATACGGTGGAGAACGTCGACGAGGTCAATCTCACCCTGGCCGCGGATTTCGTGACCAAGCTCATCCGCGAGCTGTAGACACCGGTGTGCGTGTGAGTGTGCGTCGGGTGGTGATACACTCGGCAACCAGGGGGCGCGCTGCGGCGCGCCCGTAGTCGTTCGGAGGTCTTCGCTTGAACCAGAGTCGGATCGCAAAGACGCTTGCGCGAACAGCCGTCGTCTCGTGGCGGGATCAGCCTACGCAGTACGACATCGAAGCGCTGCGTGCGAATCTCGAGCGTGTGGCCCTGGTCATCCGCGTGAGATGGGCTATAGTCGCAGCTCTCACCGTGTTCTCCGTGGTCGCCGCTCTGGTGTATGGGTCCAGTGTCGCGTTCGACCAGCTGGTGCAGAACATGACCATCCCGGCGATCGCTCTCCTGTTCGTGCTCATGTACAACTCCTTCTACCAGGCCACGCTGCACAAGGTCGGCAATGTCGCATTCCTCAACCAGGCGCAGCTGATCTTCGACATCATCGTGGCTTCTGTGCTGGTCTACTACAGTGGCGGTGTCTACTCCTGGTTCAGCTCGATGTATCTGCTGTTCATCCTTGAGGGCGCATTCATCCTGCCCAAACGCCACCACGTCTGGTTCCTGGTGCTCGCCTCGGCGCTGTTCTACGGCTTTGTGCTGGCGGCTGAGTTCTGGGGCTGGATTCCGCACGTCGACATGCCATTCGTGGAGAACGGGCTCTACAACAATCCCACCTTCGTGTGGGTGCGATACCTGTGGAAGGTGACGCTCTACGGTGGCGCCGGCACTATCGGCATATTGATGATGCAGCGCGTGCATGCACGGGAGCGTGAGCTGCGCGAGTCCTCCTTCGTGGACGAGATCACCGGGTTGTACAATCGCCAGTACTTCCATCGTGTGCTCAATTCCGAGGTGGACCGCGCACAGCGCGATCAGGGCACGCTCGGCCTCATCCTCGTGGACATCTACCAGTTCAGTGAGTTCAACCGCATCTTCGGCCTGGAGATAGGCGATGAGATCCTGGCCGCCATCGCAACGGAAGTCAAAGACGTCCTCCGAGAAGGCCACGTGGACGAGGGCTACGAGGTCAACGTCGCGTGCCGGGTGGGTGGCGAAGAGCTCGGGATCATCGTTCCCGAGGCGTTCCGTTATGACCCGGAGAGCGATCCGGCGCAAAAGCATGTGAGCGCGCTTGCGGAAGAGATCCGCCAGCGCGTGGAGGACTTCCGGCTCCGCGGTCTGGGCGTCACGCTCAGCATCGGCGTGGCTGTGGCGCCGGACAACGGCGACAACGCCGTCAGGCTCCTGGATGCTGCCGACAGAGCGCTGTACGCCGCGTCTATGGCGGGGGGCAACCGGGTCGTTGCCGCCTGGGAGCTCGACGCCAATGACCTCGAAGGGCGGGAGTGAGGTTGAAGAACCGGTCGTTTCTCGGGGCGGCCCTGATCGCACTCCTTTCGGCTACCACCGCGTTGGGATTGGCGGTGTGGATCATGACCGCCCCATGGTTCACCGCCATGGCTGTACCGGGCCAGGCCGACAGCGCTTCTGCAGGATTGTCGTCAGAACGTATGGTGCAGCTCGCCGAGGACGTCCGACTGTTCGTCACAGATACCGAGGCACCCGATCTGCCGGAGGTCGTTGATGGGCGACCCGCATTTGACGAGGCGGCGGTGTCCCACCTGGTCGATGTGCGCGATGTGGTCATAGCCGGCAGGTGGGCCACGCTCGCCGCCGCAGCACTGCTGCTCATCGCGGGCCTCTATGCCACATCCGCTGGGCGGAGTGCCGATCTTGGCGCCGGCCTGAGGTGGGGAGGGGCCGCTTTGCTGGTGGGGATGACCGTGACCGTCCTGGCGGGTCTTTCCGACTTTGGTCGTTTCTTCGCGGCGTTTCACGGAGTGTTCTTCGAGGCCGGGACATGGACGTTTCCGGCCGACTCGCTGCTCATCCTGATCTTCCCGACGGGGTTCTGGATTCTGGCCGCGGAGATCACAGGGGTCATTTCGACCGCCCTGGGTACCGCACTTGTGCTTGTCGGAAGAATCTCGCTGAGGAGACCTTAATGTTCACAAAGCCAGCAAGAAGTGTACACTTGCTCCAGGAAGTTCTCTTGAGGGGGGAACCCCCCGTGCTACGGGGGTTAGTCTGATTCCATCAACGAGGAGGTGAGCCGACACATGGCAGCTAAAGAAGGTTACTGCGTGAAGTGCAAGGCCAAGCGTGAGATCAAGGATGCCCAGGAGATCACAATGAAGAACGGACGGCCCGCAACACAGGGTCTGTGCCCTGAGTGCGGGACCAAGATCTTCAAGATCGGCAAGTAAAGAGCCCTCGGGCTTTGTAAGCACAAACGGGCGTCGTCCTTCGTGGGCAACGCCCGTTTGTGTGCTGGGTATTGACGGGAGCGCTCGCCAGGAATAGGTTTCGTAGGTATTGCCCGAAGGCGTTCCTCCCAATGATCCGGGCAAGGGGGTATTCTCGTAACATGAACATCATCGTTGTAGGTTCCGGTCGAGTGGGTTCACAGCTTGCGACAATGCTCTCGATCGAGGGTCATAACGTCGTGGTCATCGATCGCGACGAGACCGCCTTCCGTCGTCTCGGCAGCACATTCAACGGTGTGACCATCAGGGGCCTCGGCTTTGACGAAGACATCTTGGAGCAGGCGGGTATCCGGGAGGCCGACGCGTTCGCCGCTGTCACCAACCTCGACAATACCAACCTGATGGCAGCCGAGGTCGCCCGCAAGCTCTTCGGCGTCAAGCACGTCGTTGCGCGACTCTACAACCCCGTCCGGGAGCGTACCTACCAGCAGCTCAATCTGGACTATGTGTGCGGTACCACGCTCGTGGCCGAGACGCTGATGGACAAGATCCGCTCGGGCCATGGACATCATCTGTTCGCTATCGGAGACATCGAGTTCATCGAGTTCAAAGCGGACGCAGGAATCGAAGGACGCAAACTCCGCGACATTGAGATCGAGAACCGCTTCCGTATATCGGCGGTCACTCGCGGTCCCATGTCGTTCATCCCTGACGCCAACACGGTCATGCGAGAAGGCGATATCATCTTTGCATCGGTCAAAGATGAGGCCTACTCCAAGATCAAGAAGTACATGGAGGACTAGCCCGTGTACATCGTCATCAACGGGGGCGGCAAGGTCGCCTCGTATCTGGCTAAGACCCTTCTTGAGAGCGGGCACAACGTCGCCCTCATCGAGAAGCGAGAGGACGTCGCGCAGAAGCTCTCCGGGGAGTTGCCGGGTTCGCCTCTGATCGTGCGAGGAGACGGCTGCGACGCTTCATACCAAGAAGACGCGGGCATGAGCCGCGCGGACGTCTTCGTTGCCGCAACGGGCGATGATGACGACAACCTCGTCTCTTGCCAGCTTGCCAAGGTCGCCTTTGGCGTGTCCCGCACGGTTGCCCGAGTCAACAATCCCAAAAACGAGCACATCTTCAACGCGCTCGGCATAGAGGCCATCTCTTCCACCACCATTATTTCGCGCATGATCCAGGAAGAGGCCACCGTTGGCGATATCCATACGCTCAGCGCGTTGCGTAAAGGCGATATGGCCATCGTCGAGGTCACGCTGCCGGTCGACCGCTGTGTCGTCTGCGGCAAGAAGGTCGCGGACCTTCCGCTCCCCAAGGGCTGCATCCTCGTCGCATTGATGCGTGGAGAAGACGAAGTGATCGCGGTCAACGGCGATACGGTGATGGCTCCGGGGGATACGGTTATTGCTTTCACCAGTGTGGATCACGAGAAGGCGCTCAAGAAGGCGCTGACAGGGGAGTAGTGCCGTGAAGGTGCTGAAGGGCCACAACAGGGCCTGTCGTTATGTGATCGCGATCCTTCTCGAGACCGCCTATGTGCTGATACTGGCCGGACTCGCGCTGCTGGTCGCCCATCTCGCCCAGGTGGTCGTCAGATGATCTTGCGACCGCGCAGAGACGATCACGCCATCGTTGGGAAATACCTCGGGAAGATCATCGTGGGCATCGGCTTGCTCATGGTCGTCCCTCTCGTCACGTCTCTCGTGTTCGCCGAGTGGGACACGGCGCTGGATTTCGTTATCGGCATGGGTGCGTGCTTCGTCTTCGGGTTCGGGCTGCAGGTCATCTGCCGTACCGAGAAAGACCTCAAGTGGAGCCACGGACTTGTGGTCGCATCCGGATCATGGATCGCCGCTACTGTCCTGGGCGCGATACCGCACTGGCTCTCGGGACATGAGGGCAGCTACCTGGACGCCATGTTCGACATCATGAGCGGCTACACCACCACGGGCCTCTACCTTATACAGGACCTCGACCACATCTCATACGGACTCAACATGTGGCGACACGTGCTCACGTATGTGGGCGGGCAGGGCATCGTTGTCATCGCGCTGACGTTCCTCGTGAAGGGTACCGCGGGAGCATACAAGCTCTATGTGGGCGAGGGAAAAGACGAGCGGCTGCTCCCCAATGTCATTGGGACCGCCAGAGCCATCTGGCTCGTGAGCCTCACGTGGCTGGCAATCGGCACGATGGCGCTTGCTGCGACCGGTCTGATGCTGGGGCAGGAGCCTGTTCGGGCACTGCTGCACAGCCTGTGGGTGTTCATGGGAGCGTGGAGCACAGGAGGCTTCGCTCCGCAGTCCTACAACACTATGTGGTTCCACTCGGCGACATACGAGATCATCTGCACGGTCATCTTCATCGCGGGTTCGTTCAACTTCGCGCTGCACTGGGCGGTCTGGCAAGGGGACAGGCGGGAGCTTCGCCGCAACATCGAGATCTTGAGCTTCACCGCTACTGCCTTCATCACCGTGAGTGTGGCCACCTTCGGGCTCGCTCATCTGGGCATCTACCCCGACGCGGTCAACCTGTTCCGCAAAGCGTTCTATCAGGTGCTCTCCGGGCATACCACCACGGGCTTCTCCACCATATACTCGCGGGCGTTCGTCACCCAGTGGGGACCTGTGGCCATGCTGGCGACCACGGTGGCGATGGCCATCGGCGCATCGGCATGTTCCACAGGAGGCGGCATCAAGGGTATCCGCATCGGCGTGCTGACAAAGGCCTACATCCAGGATGTGCGTCGCATGATATCGCCCGATTCGGCGGTCGTGCAGGAGCGCTATCATCATATTCGCGACATCGTCTTGGAAGACCGTATCGTCCTTACCGCATTCACGATCACGCTTGCGTACGTGACCGCGTACGCAGTGCTGACCGTCCTGGGTGTCTTGTTCGGCTACGACTTCACCGCAGCCGCGTTCGAGGGTGTCTCGGCGGCATCCAACACCGGGCTTTCATGCGGCATCACCGCACCGGACATGCCCAACCTGCTTAAGTGGGCCTACATCGTCGCTATGTGGATGGGCAGGCTCGAGTTCATGTCGGTGCTGGCGCTGTTCGGGCACTTCTACGCCATCCTTAGGGGGAAGTCATGAGGCGAGCCGTCTGGATGACCCTCTTCTTGGCGCTCCTGCTGTCTGTCCCCGCATTCGCGATGGCCGAGGAGCACACGGTGTCTCCGCACATACCGCTCTCGGAGAACTCGCCTTCCAGCACGGAGCTCGTTGAGCTCCCCGACATCTTCGACGGCACCACCGTCGTCTATCGTGGGGAGGTCATCGGCGAGGCCATGGTGCGCGGCAACTGGGCGTGGCTTCACCTCAACGACGATGCCTACATGGAGCGCAACATCGAGGAGGGCGCTCCTCTCGGCGGGCTGAACTCAGGGATGCCGGTGTGGGTTCCTGCGCCTGAGGTCGCCCAGATCGGGGTGTTCGGTGATTACCGGCACGAGGGTGACATCGTTGAGGTCCGGGGAGTCTTCAATGCGGCGTGTGCCGAGCACGGTGGCGACATGGATATCCATGCGGTGCATCTGACCGTGATCAGGGCTGGCCGAGAAGTCGATGACCCCGTCTCCAACGGCAAGCTGTGGACGGCTATCGTCGTCATCCTGGCGGCAGCCGGCGTGTATCTGCTGGACAGGAATCTGGACCGGATACGTGAGTGGCTGGCCCGGTGACCGTTTTGATGATTTGCCGCCGAGGCGGGCGGTGTTACAATACCCGACGCGTTGTATAAGCGGGCGTAGCTCAGCTGGTAGAGCGAAAGCTTCCCAAGCTTTAGGTCGCGGGTTCGAGTCCCGTCGCCCGCTCCATATGCGTAGACCAAGGGCCGCTGTGTGCGGCCTTTGTTGCGCCTGGCGCCGTATGTCGCGTGCATCACTCCGCTCGTCAGGTTGCCGCGCTGCGCCTCTTGAGATGTCGTAGTATAGCGAACATCAGTTCGATTCCGCCGCCCTCACTCTCCCCGGTGGACATTGGGAGGAGTGGTCATGAGGCGGCATCGGTTTCTGCAGATTCTGGCGCTCGGCATATGCATGGCGGTTGCACTGCCTGTCCCGGCGTGGGGCGCTCAGGAGAAGGTGCTCCTGTGCTACGGGGCATCCTATGATCTTGCGGGTGTCACATGCGCTCACCATGGAGCGGACCTTGCAGCCACTGCCGGGGAGGCCGCATTCAGCTTCGTGTCCGGGGAAGTCAGCTTCAGCGGCCGCATCCCTGCGGATGCTGGGGGGAGCGTGCTTGCTGTGACCGTGCGCACCGATGACGGCATGCTCGTCACTCTCCACCCGCTTACAGAGGTCTGGGTCCGGCAAGGGGAGAGCGTGGTCGTGGGCGACGGTCTCGGTATGGTCGCTGCAACAGGCGATGCCTCGGTCGCCGAGTCTCATCTGCACCTGAGCGCTCGTCGCGATGGTGCGTATGTCGACCCGTCGTTCCTGATCGTGGGCGCTGAGCCTGAGATGCAAGACCCTGCGCCCTTGAGTGAGGCCACGGAGCCAGCCCCCTTCCTGGAGGGATCACCGCTGCCCGGGTTGAGCGCGTCTACTCAGGGAGCGGGCGCATCGTCTCCTGTGTACGGGTGCGGCACCGTGCCGACGGCTGCCGAAGCCCCTGTACCCGCGATACCGTCCCAGACAGTGGGGTTGATCTCTCAGCCCGCGTCGTTCGGCGTGCAGCGGATGATGAACGCGGGGGTTCCCGCTGCAGCGGACGAATCCGTTCTCGCCGCGCTCGGTTGCGATGAAGCGGGCCTGTCCCCGTCGTCGAAGAGGCTGTCGGGGAGATGGTTGGGAGCGCCCGTGCTCGGGCGCTCAAGCGCTCCGGAGCCGGTCACAGCTTGTGCAGCCATGCTGTTCGCTTTCGCGTTGGCAGTGGCCCGTTGGAAGAACGCCGCAGTTCAGGGCGTTGATTAGCGTTCAAGATGTGTCAGGAAATCGCAGTGTGTCAGAGGCGTGGGGTAAGCGTTGTAGGTGCGGTCGGTCTCTGATACACTGCGAGGGCTTCATTTCCTGCTCTGGGCAGACGCCTTCAGTGTCCCGGAGCCGCTGTAGCCCAAGGGAGGTGAACCAATGAAGGCTTATGAACTTATGCTGATAATCGTTCCCACCCTCGACGACGAGGCTCGGAGTGCTGTCCTTGAGAAGACTCGAGGCATCATAACCGTTGACGGTACCGTCGATTCTGAGGATGCATGGGGCAAGCGCCGTCTGGCTTACGAGATCGAAGGCCACACCGACGGCGACTACCACGTCATTCAGTTCCACGCGACTACAGCTGTCGTTGCCGAACTCGACCGCGTCCTGCGTATTACCGATCAGATCGTCCGATTCATGATCGTGCGGCGCGACGACATCAAGGTGTAGTGCTGCAACCCGACCGATCAGGGCGGGCGATTGACGGCGGCCAATGGTCGCAGAGACGAGGTAGGGACTATGGGCATCAACCGGGTAATGATCACCGGCAATCTAACAAGAGACCCTGAGCTGCGCTCCACCAACAGTGGTATGAGCGTTCTCAAGATGGGTGTGGCAGTCAACGACCGTCGCAAGAACCAGCAGACCGGCGAGTGGGAGGACGTTCCGAACTTCGTGGACGTCACCGTCTTCGGCGCGCGTGGCGAGGCGTTGTCACGCTTCCTCAACAAGGGTTCGAAGGTCGCGATCGAGGGCAAGCTTCGCTGGAGCCAGTGGGAGAACCCGCAGGGCGAGAAGCGCAGCAAGCTCGAGGTAATTGCCGATGAGGTCGAGTTCCTCTCCTCGCGGGATGGTGGTTCTGGTGGTGGCTCCAGCGGCGGATATACGGCGCCTGCTTCGAGCCCCAGTAGTGAACCCGACGAAGAGATCCCGTTCTAGGTTTATCTGCATTGAATGATCAGTCGACGGCGGTACCCTCCCGCCGGTCGACAGGCCCGAGGTCCGCGATAGGACCCGAAGGGAGGTAAGAAGTGAGCGATTACGCACGACGCCCCAAGCGTAAGTACTGCGTGTTCTGCAAAGATCACGCTGAGTACATCGACTACAAGGACGTCAACATGCTGCGCAAGTTCATGACCGACCGCGGAAAGATCAAGCCGCGTCGTGTCTCAGGTAACTGCGCCCAGCACCAGCACCAGATCTCGACCTGCGTGAAGCGTGCCCGTGAAATGGCACTTGTGCCCTACACCGTGCCGGTCATCAGCGGCAAGGTTGACGGCAAGCGCGGCCGCTAGTTCGACCGCTGACACGAACGGCGCAGACGCCGTTCGCTGCCGACCGGTCGATGGGTGAGGCATCTTTGCTGGCCATGCACTGTTCGCTTGTGGCGAACGGGTCGTGAGCCTAGAGTGGAGAGCACCTCGTGCCCGCAAGACCGGCCGAGAGTAAACGAACAAGGAGTAACAATGAAGGTCATCCTGACACAGGACGTGAAGGGACGAGGCAAAGAAGGCGACATCATCGATGTCGCTCGAGGCTTCGCCGTCAACTTCCTGATGCCGCGCAAGATCGCTATTCCGGCGACAGCGGGCAATATCAAGCAGCTTGAAGCGCGGATGGGCAACATCCAGAAGCGCGAGACGGCTCGTCGCGGTGATGCCGAAGGCGTTGCGGCCGCAGTCGAAGGTAAGAAGGTCGTCATCGTTGCGAAAGCCAGCGATGAGGGCAAGCTCTATGGCTCCATCACATCCGCGATGATCGTGGATGCCGTTGCCGAGCAGCTCGGTGTGGAAGTCGATCGCAAGAAGCTCGACGTCCACGCGCACATCAAGGTTCTTGGTGAGCACGCCGTTCAGCTCAACGTCTACTATGACGTCAAGGCGACTCTCATCGTCCAGGTTGTAGCTGAGGGTGCCGAAGAGGTAGCCGCAGCAGAGCCAGTCGTTGAGGACGTGGTTGAAGAGGCTCCCGTTGCCGAAGAGGCCGAAGAGGCCACCGAGGACGTCGCGGAGCAGGAGTAATAAGCCGGACGGTCTACCGGAGGCGACCGCCCAGATGGGCGGCGCCCTCGGTGGTCCACGGGGGAGTGTGAATGGCAGGAACCGCAGAGCGCAGGCTGGCAGAGCGTGTGCCGCCACACAACCTCGAGGCTGAGCAGTCACTGCTCGGCTCTATGTTCCTGTCTGCGGATGCGGTTGAGTCCTGCCTGGGTCTTGTAGAGCCGGAGGACTTCTATCGTTCCGCGCACGCACGGATCTTCGAGTCTATAAGCGAGCTCAACAGCCGCGGTGAACCCATCGATCAGATCACCGTCGCAGACCGGCTTGAAGCAACGGGTCGTCTGGACGCTGCCGGTGGCAAGCCGTATCTGCTGGACATAACCGGCATGGTGCCAACGGCAGCCAACGCAACCTACTACGCTGAGATCGTGAAGCGCACGTCGATGCTGCGCCAGCTTATCGGCGCCTCGAACAAGATCGCCACGATGTCGTATGAGAACCCTGATGACATCGATCAGGTGGTCGAGGAGTCTGAGCGAGCGGTCTTCCAGGTCACCAATAAGCGTGTCTCCAGCAACTTCCGCGGACTGGAAGAGCTGATGAAGACCGGCTTCGCCCAGATAGAGCAGCTCTATGACCGTAAGGCGCACATCACGGGCGTCCCCACCGGCTTTCCGGATCTGGACAAGATCCTTGCGGGCCTGCATCGGGGAGACCTGGTAATCCTTGCGGCACGCCCGTCAGTGGGCAAGACGGCATTCGCACTCAACGTCGCCGTCAACGCTGCCAAGGCGGGACATCCTGTGGCTGTCTTCAGTCTTGAGATGTCAGCCGAGCAGCTCGTCCAGCGTATCCTGTGCTCTGAGGCACGTATCGACAGTCAGCGCCTACGCACCGGCTATCTGAAAGACAGCGACTGGCCGCAGATCATGCAGGCCATGGGACGGTTGGCGAACACATCGCTGTTCGTTGACGACACGCCGGCCATCTCGATCTTGGAGGTGCGCGCCAAAGCCCGCAGGCTCCTTCGTGACAAGTCAGACGGCCTTATCATCGTTGACTACCTCCAGCTCATGCAGCCACAGAACCGTCGGTCCGAGAACCGCCAGGTGGAGATCGCCGAGATCAGCCGTGGACTCAAGATCTTGGCCAAGGAGCTCGACGTTCCTATCATCGCGCTATCGCAGCTTTCTCGTGCGGTGGAGCAGCGAGCCGGCAAGCGGCCCCAGCTCTCCGACCTTCGTGAGTCCGGCGCCATCGAGCAGGACGCTGATGTCGTCATGTTCATCGACCGGAATACGGACCCGCGTGGCGAGGAAGAGGACGGACGGCCCAGTAAGGGTGAGGCTGAGATCATCGTTGCCAAACACCGTAACGGACCGGTCGACAACTGCCACGTTGCGTATCTGTCGCAGTACACCAAGTTCGTACCGATGGCCCGGGACGTACCCTAAGCTCTCTACGCAGGGAACTCCTTGGGTACGCGCCCAATCGCCCGGATCGAGCAGCGAGACACGCGGTTAAGACCCAATGCGTCAGCGCGCTCACGCACGGACTTGCGCCCTACACCGGGATTCAGATAGACGTCGAAGATCGTGCGACCGTGCTTCTTCTCCAGGGCAGCGAGCGCATCTAACGCTTTGAGCGCGGCCTCTTCTTTGAGATACAACGAGACGCGGTCCGGCAGATCAGGAAGCTTTGCGATAGCGGTGAAGACCGACCGCTCCTCGATGACGCCACCCTTCGGGTTGACGGGCCACACCTCCCAGCCCTCCGCCGCATAGGCGCGTACCGCCTTGTTGCCGAACTTGGCGCGGTCGGCCGAGGCGCCTATGACAGCGATCGTGCGTTTGCGAGCCAGCGGCTCCGCCTGGCGCTGCATGAGAGAGCCGCCGTCTGGGATTGGCATGAGTGGGGTGTCGCTCACGAGCGCCTCATCTTCTCGAACTCCTTCGGGCTCCATCCCACCAT
>JAFGVD010000049.1 GCA_016938135.1 Coriobacteriia bacterium | reverse complement strand
GGCCCTTCTCATATTCATCCATATACTGGCAGCCATGTCTGTGTGGGGAGCGTTCTATCAGGCTCGCGGCAGCGAGACGCTCGTGATAGATGATGAGTTCGTGCGCGTGCTGCGTACGGGGATGGGGATTACGCTCCCGGCCAAGGTCGGTCGCGGAGGCAAAGGCAGCGCCAGCGTGCTACCGCAGTGGTACAAGAAGGCACCACAGCCCAAGATCGAAGTGAAGACCTCCCGTGGAGCCGTTCGTTTTGGAGCGGGTGTCACCTTTGTTGAAGCTGCGGCGATCGCGCACCGGATCAACGAGTTCTTCCTGGTGGAAGAAGAGGTGCGTGCGTTGACCGAGCGTCACGACCTGGGTTAGTATCCGTCTCTAGTGCGAGTCTGACTCGCGCGGTGAAGAATGAGGCTTTGACGAGGACGAGTAGACGCATAGCCGCCTTGAGAAGCGAGCGGGGATAGTGAAAGCCCGCAAGGCAGGATGCGCCGAATATCACCTCAGAGCCCCGGTCCGAAAGGCGAGAGCCTTGTAGGCACCGGCGGATGTCTCCGTTACAAGACGACCGAGTGGCGAGCGGGGAGACCTGCGCAAGCTGGGTGGTACCGCGGAGTGCAGACGCGCTTCGTCCCAGATAGGGACGAGCGTGTTTTCTTTTTTCTGCGGCCCATCGACCGATGAGAGGACTTGAGGACGTGGGCAACGACTACAAACAGACTATGAATCTGCCGCAGACCGAATTCCCCATGCGGGCCAATCTAGCCAAGCGGGAGCCGGAGTGGCTGGAGTTCTGGGATCAGATCGACATCTATAGGCGTTCGCTGGAGACCAACGAGGGTGGACCGACGTTCATCTTGCATGACGGCCCGCCGTACGCCAACGGCCACATCCACATGGGTACCGCGTTCAACAAGGTGTTCAAAGACCTTATCGTCAAGTACAAGTCGATGCGTGGCTACTGGTCGCCGTACGTCCCGGGTTGGGACTGCCACGGCCAGCCCATCGAGCACCAGGTCGAGAAGAACCTCGGCGCCAAGAAGATGAAGGAGATCTCCCAGGCCGACCTGCGCGTACTGTGTCGTGAGTATGCGATGAAGTTCGTGCAGATCCAGGGCGATGAGTTCAAGCGCCTGGGTGTTCGTGGTGACTTCGAAGAGCCCTATCTCACTCTCAACAAGAGCTATGAGGCCGGTGACGTGAAGGTCTTCGCCGAGATGTACCGTCGAGGCATGGTCTACAAGGGCCGCAAGCCTATCCACTGGTGTTATCGCTGCAAGACCGCGCTTGCCGAGGCGGAGATCGAGTACGGCAACGAGACGAGCGACAGTATCTACGTGAAGTTCTGGATGCTGGACGCGCCTGAGGTCTTCTCGGCAGAGGGCAAGACTGCCGTCCTCATCTGGACCACGACTCCGTGGACGCTTCCTGCCAACGTGGCCGTGACCCTGGCGCCTGACGCTGACTACGTGGGTGTTGTGGTGGATGGCGAAGTGCTGGTGATGGCCGAGGCGCTCGTCGCTCCGGTTGCCGAAACAGCCGGCTGGGACTCCTATGAACTGGTCCGTGACGCAGCCGGCGAGCCCGCGCGCGTCAAGGGCGTAAAGCTGCAGGGTCTACGCTACGAACAGCCGGTGCACGACGGCGTTGAGGGCGTCATCATCACGGGTGATCATGTTGAGCTCTCCACCGGTACCGGCGCGGTGCATACCGCACCGGGGCATGGTGAGGAGGACTACCTCGTGGGCATGAAGTTCGGTCTTCCTGCGCCTATGCCCGTTGACGACCATGGCGTCTTCGACGAGGGTGGCGGTCCGTTCGCAGGGCAGCACGTGGACAAGGCCAACCCCGTGATCATCGAGTGGCTCGCTGATCGGGGCACTCTTGCTGCGGCAGGGAAGACGTCCCACAGCTATCCCCACTGCTGGCGCTGCAAGAAGCCTGTCATTTTCCGCGCGACCGAGCAGTGGTTCATCTCGATGGATAAGACGGGGCTGCGTGACGCGGCCCTGCAGGAGATCAAAGCCGTGGACTGGGTGCCCGGCTGGAGCGTGAACCGCATCAACTCCATGGTCACCGACCGTCCGGACTGGTGCATCAGCCGCCAGCGCGCTTGGGGAGTGCCCATTCCCGTGTTCGAGTGCGTGAAGTGCGGCGAGACGGTGGCCGATGACACGACCTTCTCGGCGGTGGAAGAGCTGTTCGCAACTGAAGGCGCGGACGCTTGGTTCACGCGCAAGCCATCCGAATATCTGCCGAAGAGCGTGGTCTGCCCCCGTTGCGGGAGCGATGAGCTGCGCGCAGAAAGCGATATCGTGGACGTCTGGTTCGAGTCCGGCGTGTCGCATACGTCGGTGCTTGAGGCGCGTGATGAGCTGCGCAGGCCGGCGGAGCTCTACTTGGAGGGCTCTGACCAGCACAGAGGCTGGTTCCAGTCCTCACTGCTCACGAGCGTTGGCGCGTACGATGCGGCCCCGTTCAAGACGGTGCTCACCCACGGCTTCATCGTGGATGGTGACGGCCGGAAGATGAGCAAGTCGCTGGGCAATGTCGTCTCGCCTATGGACGTCGTGGCCAAGTACGGCGCGGACACGATCCGTCTCTGGGCGGCTTCTGCCGACTACTCCCAAGACATCTCGGTCTCCGATGAGATCTTGGAACGCACATCTGAGGCGTATCGTCGGATCCGCAACACGTTCCGCTTCCTGCTGTCCAATCTCTATGACTTCAAACCTGACGACGCGGTGGCATGGGAGGACATGCCCGAGCTTGACCGGCATGCGCTCGTGACCCTGTCGGACCTTGTGGATCGCGTGACGAAGTCCTACGACGAGTGGAAGTTCCATCAGGTCTATCATGCCGTTTACGGCTACTGCGGCACGGAGCTCTCGTCGTTCTACCTCGACGTCCTCAAAGACCGCCTGTATGCCGACGCGGCTGACTCGAACTCCCGCCGGAGCGCTCAGACGGTTATGGCGTCGGTCCTGGTGTCGCTCGTGAGGCTCGTCGCGCCCATCTTGAGCTTCACTGCCGAGGAGATCTGGCAGTACATGCCTGTCTCGCTCAGAGAGGGGATGGAGTCCGTGCATCTCGCGGGCTGGCCTACGACGGTTGGCGAGACGGTAGCGGAGCATGCCGGGGAAGCCACCGCGCTGCGCGTGGATTACGCCGTGGTCCTCGAGGTGCGAGAAGCGGTCACCAAGGCGCTCGAGGAGGCCCGCAACGCCAAACTGGTGGGCAAGAGCCAGGAGGCGCGGGTCATCATCACCGCTCCGGCAGAGGTCCTCGATGTCTTGAAAGCCCGCGATTCGCGCGAACTGGCCGACATGTTCATCGTCTCGGCGGTCGAACTGGTAGAGGGTACCGGGCCGGCCGTAGAGGTGGCACCCGCCAGTGGCGAGAAGTGCCCCCGTTGCTGGAACTTCCGGGAGATCGGTGCCGACGGCGTATGCGACCGCTGCGCATCCGTGCTTGAAGGCTGACGTATCTGCGTAGCACCTGCCCGTTCGGGAGCGTGTTTCCGGACGGGCAGGTGGTATAATCTACCCAGACCTATGGCGCCCCGCGTGGGGCGCTTTTCAGATACCCCCTGTGAGAACGAGGGAGGCTCGACCATGGACAGCAAGACGCTTGATGCACTGAAGGTGCGGCTCGAACAGGAGCGTGCGCGGTTGCTTGCCGAGATCGAGGAGTTCGAGACCGACGGCCAAGAGGCACTCTCTGACGTCTCGGGTGAGAACAACTACCGCGATCACATGGCCGATCAGGGCTCTGCCACTTTTGCGCGTGAGCTCGACATGTCGTTGGAGGACAACGCGCGAGAGATACTGGCGCAGATCGACTCGGCGCTCAGCCGGGTGGACAGTGGCGAGTATGGGACTTGCAAGCGCTGTGGCGCTGCTATTCCCGTGGAGCGTCTTGAGGCGGTTCCTTCGGCGGATCTTTGCATCGCCTGCAAAGAGCGGGAGGAGAGTCGGTAGTGTATCGCCGCGCCGGACTGGCGTTTTTGGCGACCGTGCTCGTGGTGCTCGTTTTTGATCAGGCATCCAAGGCCTACGTGCGTGCCACCATGGTGCTTGGTCGCTCTATCCCGCTGATCCCAGACATCTTCAGCATCACTTACGTCAGCAACAAGGGAGCGGCTTTCGGGTTGTTTCCCGGTAAGCTGGGTTTCTTCATTGCGGTCGCCCTGCTCGTCTTGGGTGGTATCGCGTTCGTCTGGCGGAAGCTGCGTCCAAAGCAGTGGTATATAGTCCATGCCTTCGGGCTTATCGCCGCCGGTGCGCTTGGCAACCTGATCGACCGTGTGGTAGCCGGTTCAGTCACGGATTTCATGGAGATACACGGGTGGCCGGTGTTCAATGTCGCCGACGCGGCGCTGGATGTTGGCGTGACGATCCTTGTCATATGGATGTTGTTCTCCAAAGAGGCGAAGGCCGTCTTTGAAGGTGCCGCTGAGGTATCCGCGCTCAACGGGGAGACTGCTCCCGATTCCGAGGGGGACATGTCGTGAGCGAGACGTACGAACACCTGGTATCAGCTGAGGAGGCTGGACAGCGTCTTGACAAGCTGATGGCTGAATTCGATTTCCTACCCAGCCGCTCGCTGGCCGCCAAACTCATCGAGAAGGGCTGCGTGTTCGTTGACGGGGGGCCGGCCTCCAAGCGGTACGCGGTGCGCGCGGGCGACCGCATCGAGATCTTCATGCCGGAGCGCGAGCCGAGCACGCTCACACCCGAGCATATCCCGCTGGATATCCGCTTCGAGGACGAGCATCTCATCGTTCTGTCAAAGCCCGATGATATGGTCGTGCACCCCGCACACGGGCACTGGAGTGGAACGCTGGTGCATGCGCTGCTCGCCCACAGCCCGGATCTGGGGACTCTGGCGGGTGACGAGCGTCCCGGCATCGTCCATCGGCTGGACAAAGACACGACTGGCCTGATGATGGTCGCCAAAGACGATGCGACCCAGGCAGCGCTGTCCGAGGCGATCAAGATACGCGCTATCGAGCGACGCTATGTCACGCTCGTGCATGGTTACATCGCTCCGGAGTCCGGGATCGTGGACGCTCCTCTCGGCAGGCATCCAAAAGACAGGATGCGGATGGCGGTCAACGACGGTCCATCCAGCAAGCAGGCTGTGACGACGTTCCGTGTCCTTGAGCGCTTCATGGCTGGAGTCCATGACGACGGCTACACATTGGTGGAGTGCAAGCTCTATACCGGTCGGACGCACCAGATCCGTGTGCATATGGCATACATCGACCACCCCGTGGTGGGCGATCAGATGTATGGTAGGAACCACCCGAAGGCGGACATGGGTCTTACCCGTCAGTTCCTCCATTCCTACAAGCTGGAGCTCACCCATCCCATCACCGGCGAGGAGATCTCCTTGCGCGATCCGCTGCCGGATGACCTGGCGGATCGACTACGGCGTCTGGAGCCAGATTCCATGGGTCGCACCGAAGCCGGAGACGAGATCGTCCCGATCGTCATGCCGCCCGTCAGTTAGGCGGTTGGTGTTGTAGGGCATCGTGCTACCGTGGACATGCGACGGGTTTCTTGACCCTCAACAGGCAAGGAGTGCGGTGAAACGCTCGTACGCCATGCGTATTTCGCTGGGATATGCGGTATTCGCCGCGCTGTGGATACTGCTCTCGGATGCGGCCTTGTTCGCCATAGGGCTGGACGTCACATCCAGCGCGCTCTTCTCGACCATCAAAGGACTTACCTTCGTGGCGGTCACCGCCTCGGTTTTGTACCTGCTCATCCGCCGTGTCTCTCGTAGCATCGAGTCTTCCGCACGTGGACTCTTGGTCAGTGAGACTCGCTATCGGGACCTCATCGAGTCAGTGAGCGATGTGGTGTGGGAGGCAGACGAGCAGGTCAGGTGTACCTTCGTCGGGCGCCAATGCGAAGAACTGCTCGGCCTTGAGCCTGAGGCGGTGCTTGGCAAGACGATGATGGAGTTGACTGCCGAGCATGACCGACCCGCACTTGTGGAAGCCTTTGCCAAGATCAGGGATGGCAAGCCCCCCTATGAACCGATTCGTACGCACGTACTTCACCAAGGGTCATCGCCGAAGATAATCGAAAGCACCGTCCTTCCCGTGCGTGACAAAGACGGGGTGTTCAGGGGCTATCGTGGGGTCTCACGCGATGTCACCGAGCGAGAAGTGCTCTCCCGCAACGTCCGAGAGTCGATGGAGTTCCTTGGAGCGCTTATCCGTGTGGCTCCGGTCCCCATTGTTGCAATCGATCGCCAGGGGTTCGTCACGATCTGGAATCCTGCGGCAACCGAGGTCTTTGGGTGGACTGCCGAGGAGGTGCTAGGCAAACCAAATCCCATTATCCGCCCCGATCAGGGGGAGGAGTATCGTGTGCTGCGACAGCGGGTCTTGGAGGGGGAGACTCTTCGAGACGTGGAGGTCATCAGGCGGGACTCTCACGGTCGTGACCTTCGGATCAAGCTGCATAGCGCAGCGCTACTGGACCCGGACGGCTCAGTGACTGGCGTCATGGCGGTCTTGCAGGACGTCACCGAGGAATATCGCATCCATGCGGAACTCGTGCGCTACCGGGAGAACTTGCAGGGACTGGTGGATGAACGCACTGAGGATCTGCGGAACCTGAACGAGGACCTGCTTGCGGCCACTCAGACCAAGAGCGCGTTTCTGGCGAACATGAGTCATGAGCTGCGCACGCCCCTCAATGCCGTGATCGGGTTCACGGGGATATTGCTGAACGGGTTGGCGGGCCCGGTGAACGAAGAGCAGCACAAGCAGCTCACCATGGCCCACGGAGCCGGTCAGCATCTGCTTGAGCTCATAAACGATATCCTGGACCTGTCAAAGATCGAAGCCGGGCGCACAGAGATCCATCCTGAGCCGGTTCTCGTCTCGGCCATCGTCGAGCACGTCGGACACGCAGGGGCAGCCCTGGCGCTTGAGAGGGGCCTTGTTTGGAGAACGGACGTCGATCGGCCCGACCTTGAGTTGTTCACTGACGGTCGCCGTGTGGAGCAGGTGCTCCTCAACCTGGTCGGTAACGCCGTGAAGTTCACGACGGTCGGTTCTGTGACCCTGGCTGTCACGGTGCATGACGAACGCGTGCGTTTCAGCGTGCAGGATACCGGCCCGGGGATCGCGCGGGACCGGCAGGAGGACATCTTCGAGGAGTTCATCCAGGGTCAGGCGCGGGATGATGCCCTTACAGAGGGGACCGGACTGGGTCTTTCAATAGCGCGGCACCTGGCAGGTCTTCTGGGCGGTACGCTGATGGTCGAAAGCGAACTGGGCATGGGTTCAACGTTCACTCTGGAAATGCCGATAACCTTCACATGTTCCGCGCCGGATGAAGGAGCTGCCCAACACGGGAAGGTCCTCGTGGTTATTGATGACCCCGAGTTTGTGGAGCGCTGCGAGTACGCGCTCCATCCGGCCGGGTTTCGTGTCGTGTGGGCTCAGTCATCGGCTGAGGCGCTTGACATCCTGGCAGAGGACAGACCGGCTGTGGCTATCGTGGACGGCGAGATGATGCTTCCCGGTGGAACGGGTCTGGTGGAGAGGATAGCCACCGATCCACAGGGTCCGAGAGTGTCAGTCATACGCGTCGGAGCCGCTATCAGCGGAGACGTGGCTATCACGGTGGTCAATGCATGGGCTGACGCCGCGGAACTGGTAGTGGCCGTCCGCACGGGAATGGCGTTGAGGGGTATCACGGCGAAGGAGAGTACATGAGGGTGCTTGTTGTTGACGATGACCCCGCGGGTCGGTATCTGGTTCGTTCGATCGTGGTGTCCCGAGGGCATGAAGCTTCTGAGGCCGAAGATGGCGAACAGGCACTCGTGGTGGCGCGTAAGACGCGGCCCGACATCGTGATCACCGATATCCTCATGCCGAAGATGGACGGCTATCAACTCTGTCGCCTCTGGAAGAGCGACCCAGAGTTGGCATCCATCCCGCTCGTCTTCTACACGGCTTCATATACCGACCCGGCCGATGAGCGTTTTGCCACGAACCTTGGCGCCGATGGCTTCTGGCGCAAGCCCACAGATCCTGACGTGTTGCTTGCTTCGATCGAGTCGCTTGCCGGTGAGAGCGAGTCGGGGGATACCCGGCAGCCCGAGCTGACCGATGAGACCGAGATACTCCAGGCGTACAATTCGAGACTGGTCAACAAGCTGGAGGAGAAGGCCGGAAGCCTTGAGAAAGCGAACTCTGAACTCCGTCGCGCCATGGAGATACTGGGCGAAGAGGTGGCGGTCAAGGCCAATCTGATCGCAGAACTCAATGCGGACGTCTTGGAGCGCAAGCGCGTCGAAGGCGAGCTCCGAAGGGAACGCGACTTCACCCGCCAGGTGGTCGAGTACTCCGACCTGTTCGTCGCTGTGTTGGACCCCCGGTCAAGAGTGGTCATCTTCAGTCAAGGCGCCGAGCGTCTCATGGGCTACAAAGCCGAGGATGTCATCGGCAAGGACTACTTCGAGCTGTTTGTGCCCAAAGACCAGGCCATTTCGCGTCGGGCGCGTGTAGCTGAGCTTGCGAGTGGCAAGATCGCTACGATACAGCATGAGGCTCCGCTGATAACGAAGTCGGGTAGACGGCTCCTGCTGCAGTTCCATTCCACTGCCACGCGAGAAGGCGGAGAGCCCACGGCGGTCAACATCTTCGGGATCGACATCACTGCCAGTCGGCACGCGGAAGCGGTCAGCCATATCGGCAGTGCGGTCGATCACGCGGTGTTGGTGGCCAAGACACGTGACGAGATCATGCAGCTGGTGTGCAAAGAGGCTGCCGAGCGGTTCGGTTTGCCGGCTGTGTTGTTCGGCATGAAACGAAACGACGGCACGGTCGCCTTTGCGACCAGTGAGCAAACGCGCGACTATCTTCCTGATGCGTCGGTGCGGTGGGATGAGCCCACGGTCGAGTTCCCTGCTGCGCAGGCGATCATCGCCGGGCAGAGCATACACCGGGATGTTCGCACCGGTGAGGCGGATGCATGGTCAAGGTATTTCGCTTCCCGGGGCCTTAGTGATGCGTTCGCTGCTCCGCTCGCGGTTGATGGGGAGACCATCGGAGCGATCGTGTTCTGTACGAGCGACCCTCTGCTGTTCGACGATGAGCTGTGTGCGGCATTCGAGCATCTCGCGGGTCGAGTGGCTGTCTCGATGACGGTGTTCGGTGGCCGAGACAAGATACGTCTTCAGTCTGCAGCTCTTCAGTCTGCAGCTGACGCTATCGCCATCACTGATGCTGAGCAAAGGGTGCAGTGGTCCAACCCCGCCTTTAGCGCGCTCAGCGGCTATGGGACCGAGGATGTAGGTCGCATGAACATGCGGGCCTTCAGCCCGGATGACGAGACGTACGCCACGCTCGTAGGCTTGATGGCCGCAGCGCGCGAAGGGACGCCCGGACGCGAGGACGTCGTTGGCGTACGCAACGACGGGTCTCGCTACTTCGCGACGGTCTCGATAACCGCGGTCACAGACACCGAGCCCGGCGAGGAGCGTTTCGTCTGGATCGTGCAAGATGTCACCGAGCGACTGCAGCTTGAGCAGTTGAAGTCGAGCTTCGTTGCAACGGTCTCACATGAGCTGCGTACCCCGCTTACCAGTATCATCGGCTTCACAGACATACTTGCGCACATGGAGTCCGACCAGCTTGGGACTCGCGGACCGGACCTGTTGCGCAAGGTGCGCGGGCACTCCATACACATGAAGCAGCTCGTTGAGGAGCTGCTTGAAGTCTCCATGATGCAGTCCGAAGGATTGAGACTGCTGAAGCGCGCCACAGACCTTGAGCAGATCATCCGGGTAGCGGCAGACAGTGTTGCGCGTACGCCTGACCACCGTCTGTCGATAGACATCCCCGATGATCTCCCGCTGTGCATGTGTGACGCCGAGCGAATGGGACGCGCGGTGGCCAACCTCGTCTCCAACGCCGTGAAATACTCGCCCGATGGCGGCCCTATCGACATCAAGGTCATGGTGTCCGGCGATGAGGCGCGTATCGCGGTGACCGATGCGGGCGTTGGCCTATCTGCCGAAGACGTCCCGCGTCTGTTCGACCGCTTCACGCAAGGCGATATGTCATCGACGCGGTCATTCGGCGGAATGGGCCTTGGCCTGTTCGTGGCCGAGCAGATCGTCAAGGCACACGGCGGACGCATAGAAGTGAAGAGCGAGCTTGGCGCGGGTAGCACGTTCACGATCTGCATCCCGCTTGCCGGAGTGGAGTGACTCCACAAGACCTCCACAACCCGTTCGCGCTGGCCACACGGTCATATGATGTACTTTAGGGTGTAGCTCCTAGCGAGAGAGTGGGTCGATCCGGTGGAAGCGGCACGAAGAGTATTGGTTGTGGAAGACGAGCGTCAGGCCCGGGATGTTGCAGAGGCATACCTGGAGCGCGACGGGCTTTGGGTCACCGCGGTAGGTGACGGCATCAAAGCGCTTGAAGCGTTCTCCTCGGCCAACTACGACTTGGTCGTGCTCGACCTGAACCTGCCCGGCATGTCAGGCGAGGACGTTTGCAGACGCATCCGTGACAACTCCGATGTGCCTATCATCATGCTCACCGCCAAAGGCACCGAAGAAGAGCGCATCGCCGGTCTTGATCTTGGGGCCGACGACTATCTCGTCAAGCCATTCAGTCCTCGCGAGCTGGCCGCCCGTGTGCGTGCGCTGCTCAGACGCGCCCGTGCCGAGAGTGAGCCGCAGCGCTCGCGTGCCGAGTTCGGGGAACTGGAGATCGATCTGGCGGGTCATCGGGTGTGGCTCGACGGCGATGAGCTTGAGCTCACCGCAAGCGAGTACAAGCTGCTGACCACGCTGTCGCGCTTTCCCGGCCGGGTGTACTCACGCATGGAGCTTGTGGAGAAGGTGCTGGGCTATGACTTCGAGGGCTACGAGCGGGCCATAGACTCGCACGTGAAGAACCTTCGCGCGAAGCTCGGGGATGACCCGAGGGAGCCGCGCTTCATACATACGGTATTCGGTATCGGGTATCGTTTCGACGCACCAGTGGACGGGGAAGTGTAGCGTGGCCCGACGCACCATCGGATTCCGGTTGGGCCTCGCGTTCGCTGTCGTGGCGGCGTTCACAGCGG
>JAFGVD010000048.1 GCA_016938135.1 Coriobacteriia bacterium | reverse complement strand
GTCCACGATGAACCCGAGCCTGTGTCCCGAAAAGCCCACGGTAGCGATAGGAATCTTGCCGCCCGTCGCAGGCGAGCCCTCGATACCCAGGACCTCGCGCAACGGTACCAGCGGGATCGTCCTTCGCTGCCGCCGGATGACCTCGCGCCCCTCCACCTTGATGATCTCGGACGGCGAGACACGAAGCGTCTCCTCTATGGATGCAGTGGGCAGCGCGAACATGCGATCTCCTACCCTCAGCATGAGCGCGCGTATGATCGCCAAGGTCAGCGGGATGGTGAGGCGGAACGTGGTCCCCTCGCCTATCGTCGACACAAGGTCCAGTGAACCCTTCAGCTTCTCGACGACGAACTCGCGGACGACGTCCATTCCAACCCCGCGACCGGATATCTCTGTGATGATCGCGCTGGTGGAGAACCCGGCCTCGAAAATCATGTACTGGGCCTCCCGATCGCCCATCGCCTTGGCCTCGGAAGCCGAGATGTAACCCTTCCGGACTGCTGCGGCTTTGACCTTCTCGGGATCGATTCCTGCGCCATCGTCAGAGACCTCGATCACGATATGATCGCCTTCTTGCCGTGCAGCCAGATGGATAGTGCCCGCTGCAGGTTTTCCTGATCTGACCCGGTCCTCGGTGGACTCCAATCCATGATCGACCGCATTGCGCAGGATATGAATGAGCGGGTCGTTGATCTCCTCAAGGACCTTCTTATCGAGTTCTGTGTCTCCGCCCTCGATAACCAACTCCACATCCTTGTTGAACTGGCGCGCAAGATCACGCATCGCTCGCGGGAAGGAGTTGAACACCGTGCTGACCGGCAACATCCGCAGAGACATCGAATGCTCCTGCAGATCAGTCACCACCGTGGATGCCCGCGCAGTGTCGTCAACGTAGTCTTTGGTGGTTGCGAGCACCAGACGCCTCAGATCCGCCACCTGCTCATCGACGAACTCAGCGTCCTCTCCAAGCTGGTCCCCGTTGGCAAGCAGCGCGCTCGCGTACCGGGCCTTCATTCGAGCCCATGACTGGGCCAGATCGTTGATGAGCAGCAGTTCGCGACGCATGTCTTTGACCCGCTGCTCGGCTTTGATCTGGCCGATGACGACCTCGCTCACCAGATTCAGCAGGTGGTCGACCTGGCTCGTCTTGATGCGCACTGTGTGCTGCACTTTGCTTTGCAGCTTGTCGTCCCGCACCGCCTTCAGCGGCCCCGCGGACGCAGAACGATCATGCATTCCGGCCTCGTGCTCGCTCTCCTCGTCGGCGTCCGGCTCCGTGGTGCGCGCGTCTTCACCGGCCGGAGCGGGCACATCAGGCGCGGCCCCGGCGTCAGATGTCGGCGTCTGCGCGACCGACACGCCGCCCTCTGTGACCGGTGCACCGCCCTCGGCAACCGCCGAAAGCCGGGCGGCCAGATCCGAGATGTCCACTTCCGCGGCGGCAGGCTTTCCGGCGTTCTCCGAGAGGAACACGATCATGTCCAGCGCCTCGAAGAAGCTGTCTGACATGTCGGCCGTATAGGCAAGGTCTTTGTCGCGCACCTTGACCATGATGTCTTCAAGCTTGTGGGCCACATCAGAGATCTCTATGAGTCCGACCATGCGCGAACTACCCTTGAGGGTGTGGGCGTCTCGCAGCATCTGATCGATGAGCTCGCGGTTGCCCGGATCCCCTTCAAGCGTGATGACACCTTCATTCAGCCGCTGAAGATACTCAGTGGCCTCTTCCTGGAATTTTCCTATGAACGCTGACCGGTCAAACTCGACCATCCGGGGCTTCCCTCCGCTGCGTTTGCTAGTCGACGATCCTGAAAGCGGCGCCCACCTGGCTGGACTCCTTGGCGATTACGGCGAGCTGCTCGGCAGCGGTGGCCACCTGCTTGCTACCGGCAGCGGTCTGCTGCGCTACAGCCGCAACCTCGCGCATCGCCTTGACCACCTGCTCCGTAGCGCTCTTCTGCTGCTGAGTGGCGCCTGAGATCTCCTTGGCCGCTACAGTGGTCTGCTCGATCATATCGAATATCTGCTCGAGGCTGTCACCGGTGACACCCGCCAGATCGACGCCAGACTGCACCTGCCGCAGCTCCGCTTCGGTAGCGATCACCAGATCGTTCGCCGCGCTCTGAATCTCGGTCATGATCGTCTCGATCTCGCGCGTGGACTCAACGACGGACTCCGCAAGCTTGCGGATCTCGATAGCCACCACCGAGAAGCCCTTCCCCGCCTCACCGGCACGCGCGGCCTCGATCGCCGCATTGAGAGCGAGGATCTTGGTCTGGTCGGCGATGCTGTTAATGATGATAAGGACCTGACCGATCTGCTGACTGCGCTCGCCCAATGAGAGGATCTTGCTTGCCGAGGACTGCGAGCGGCTCTTGATCTCCTCCATGGCGGTCAGCGTGTTCATGACGGCCTGCTGACCGGACTCGGCGCTTCCCAGCGAGGCCTCGGCCATGCGGACGACCTGGTTCGCGTTGTCAGCGATCTGGCGATACGTGGCCGCAAGCTCCTCCATGGTCGCCGTGGTCTCGCTGATGGACGCAGCCTGCTCGGCGGCGCCGGATGCCTGTTGCTCGGTAGCCGAAAGGATCTCGCTCGACGCTCGATCGAGGCGATGCGAGGACTCCTGGGTCTGTGTGATCAGATACACGATGAGATCGAGCATCTGGTTGTATGAGCGGGCAAGCACACCGAACTCGTCTTTGGACTCCAGCTCCACCTTCCGGCCGATGTCACCCTCACACGCGGCACGCACGCTCGTGGCCACTTCAGTGAGCGGCGCCATGAACCGCATGCCCACCTTCACGTACACGTACACGAAGATGATGGCGGCGATGGCGAAGGCCCCCACAACGATGAGCAAGTCCGTGAACAGATCGGTCCGGTCGGTGATGCGGTCTTTGAACACCAGCCACGCCACGACGACAGCAGACGTATTGAGACACAGTATCAATCCAAGATTGACCAGTGAGTACTTGAGCAGAAAGGTACTCCTGATCTTGTCAATGAGTCGCCGCATGTTGAGTTCGCTCCTTGCTATTCGTTCTCGCCGATGGGTCTAAGAATCTTCTCAAGATCGATCACGCCGACCAGACGCCCGTCAAGATACACCGAACCGCTGACCCAGTCCGCATGTCCGCGATCCACAACGGAAAGAGGCGGCTCCAGCTCGCTGGAGGCTACTTCCACGATGTCGCCGATCTCATCCACGATGAGTGCGCTCACGCACTCATCCGTCGAGGCGACTATCGCACTGGGCTGCTGGGCATCCGGTGCGTGATCCGGATGCTGCGGGATGCGCATGAGAGTGGCCAGATGCGTGACCGAGACGATCTCACCCCGGATATTCACGACACCCAGGATGTAGTCGGGCACCCGGGGGATCGGAGTGACGCTGTACTCATTGTATATCTCCCGGACATCCTCGATCCGTATGGCGTACCACTCATCGGCCAGCCTGAAGAGCAGCAGCGACATCAGATCAAGCTGGACGTCGGCTTCACTCTCACTGGCAAGGGACTCCGCGCGCTTCCGCAGTATATCCATGGCCGAAGGCGAGAGGTGCTCGAAGCCACCGTTCGTCGGCTGGCTCATAGCACTCCCCCGTCGACGAGCGCGTCCACCGAGTCCAACGCCGAGTCCGGGACAAGGCACTCCGGGTCGAGCACGAACAACAGTCCGTCAGCCAGCCGAGAGACGCCGAGCAGCCTCTCGGACAGCGCATAGAGCTCAGAAGGCGGCTGGAGGCTCGTTCCGCTCATGTCGATGACGTCGACGACCTCATCCACGATATACGCGACCAGGCGCTCCTTGACGCGTGCGAACACCAGCGGGGTCTCAAGCTGGAACGGCGCTGACGGCAACCCCAGGATCAATCGAAGGGCGATCAGCGGCACAACGGTCCCGCGCAAGTCGATCATCCCCGCAAGCGCGGGGGTCGTCCCCGGAACAGGCGTGAACTCCACGATCTGCTGGATCTCCTGAACCGACTCGATGGGCAGTGCATAGCGCTGGCCATCCATCAAGAAGATGATCACCTGGGTCAGGACGAGACCAAGGGATGCGTCCGGACGCTGGGACTCCGTGACCTCGACGATGGGCGCGGAGTCCGGGGAGTCCTTCACCTCGGATTCTGTTCTTTGCTTTTGCGACACTCAGTCTCCTTTGTCAGCCCGAGAAACGCAGTACCCTGTCAAGCTCCTCTGCACTCACTTCACCGGACGTCACGCGAGCCAGACCAGAGGAGACCAGAGGGCGCATACCCGCTCTGACGGCAGCAGCCGTGATCTGCGACGCAGAACCGTTCGATGCCACAGTGGCCCGCACCGTCTCGTTGAACGGCAGCACCTCGAATATGCCGGTGACACCGCGGAAACCGGTCTTTGAGCAGTTGGGGCAACCCGACCCCGACGTCGAAGTCAGACCCTTGGGAGCGCCAGGTATGCTGGAGGCAAGGCTGCTGGCTGCCTGAGAACTACAGTTGGGACAGTTGACACGAACAAGCCTCTGGCCCACTCCCAGCGTAAGCGCAGCAGCCAGGCTGTGCGGCTCCGCGCCAAGATCGAGCATACGACGAACGCTTGAGGAGATATCAGCTGCGGGGAACGTGGCGATGACCAGCTTGCCCAGCCCGGCGGCCTCAACCGCCAGATGGACGTCCTCGACGGTCCTCAGCCCATCCACCGCGATCACATCAGTGTCCTGGCGAAGCCCCGCCGCAATGAAGTTCGCAGCCGGGATCGGTGACCCGGGGTTGACCATTACCTGCGCCACCGCCGGTATCTCATAGTCCACTGAGCGCTCTACCGAGTAGACCGTCTTGCCCGCAGAAGCAGCATGCGCGATAAGCGCATAGTAAGTAGAACTGCCTCCGCCGGCCACGGGTGCAGCCACCAGCAGGAGCCCCCGGCCGCGCTCGACCATGGCTTTGAGTGCTCGCTCCTCGGCATCCGACATCCCCAATTCGCCAAGCGACCTTGGCTGGGGGCGATGCGGAGCAAGTCCGATGACCAACCGCTGCCCGGCTATGGTGGGCACCACCGAGAAGGTAAGCACCACGTCCTTCTCGGCGATATGTGTATGAACGCGTCCCAGAGCAGGCATGTTCGCGGGAACCCCGGATAGCTTGCCGAAGGACTTGAACGCATCCACCAATGCGCTCTGCATCGACAGAGGAGCGCTACCCGCCTTCTCGAGACCACCTTTCACCCTGTAGACAAGGAAGAACTCTTCTTTGTAAGGAAGCAGATGGATGCGAGAGGCGCCTTTAGCCATCGCGTCTTCCAGTATCTCGGTCACCAGCATCGTGACTTTGCGAGCATCCGCAACAGCAAGCACGTCGAGGTCTATGGCGGGCCGACCCGCAGCGGGCGCGGCCTCGGCTATCTTCTCCAGCGACTCCACACCCAAGAGTGGCTCAGACATCTCCGGAAGGCCGACGGACGCAGGCTCGGAGACAATCTCGCCCTGAATGGGAGATTCGACCACCAGGGGAGCCGGCTCCATGTCCGTCTCGGCGACCGGTGGGGCTGGCGGGGCATCGTAGCTCGAGGCCAGCTCGGGCTCGATGACAGATTCCAGATCGAACGCCGCCTCGAGATCCTCGGTCGACTCGGCGGGCGCCTCAGCGACGGGCGCTACTGGCGGCGCCTCTGTCGCAGCAGCATCGCCATAGTACTGGACGATAGCGCCCAGCACTGATGCCGGTTCGGCCAGCACCGCCTCCACCTCAAGGCCTATCTCCCCGGCGACCTCATCCAACTTGAATACGTCCATAGGATCGCCTATGACGACGGTCAGCATCCCCTCGATCTCGAAGAGCGGGAGTATGCCGTGAGAACGGGCGACGGTAGCCGGGACAAGGGCGAGCGCCTCATCCTCCGGGGCGTAGCTTGAGAGGTCCACACGCGGCACGCCCATCTCGTGCTCCAGCACGGACGCGACATCGGCCTCGGAGACCAGGCCGCGTTCTCGCAGAACGCGGCCGATATCTGTGGAGCGATCTCGGGCAGCCTCGGTCACTACCGATAGCTGGTCTACTGTTATGAGCCCCGCAGTGACAAGACTGTCAAGAACACGGCTCGAGATATCCATTGACTCAGGCATAGCGAAGCTCCTACCCCTCGGCCTTCGACAGCTCTTCTGCAACTGCGGCGAGGAGTGTGTCGGGGTCGACAGGTTTGGTCAGGTACTGATTGGCTCCGGTACGTATTCCGGTGGCCATCGCCTGCTCCTCGGTCTTCGCCGTGAGCATGATGATGGGGATGTTCTTGTAGTTCTGGTCGAACTTGAGCAGCCGACAGACGCGGTAGCCGTCCAGTTTGGGAAGCATGACATCCAGCAAGATCAGGTCGGGCTTCTCGGCACGAGCGGTCTCCAGAGCCTCCGCCCCGTCCGCAGCTGTGATGACGTCATAGCCGCCGGCCTCAAGAATCGCCTTGATCATCTCAAGGATGGTCGGGCTGTCGTCGACCGCCAGTACGCGCGCGCTAGCCATGCCCTACTCCCTCCCACGACACGTCCATGTCGTGCTCTATCGTCTCATCGGAAGCGACACTTGAGACGCAGGTCACGCCGCGCCCATAGCCTTCCGACACTCTACCAGACTGCGCTCACATGTCTTCACGAGAAGATCGGCTTTGAAGCCGCCCAAAAACTCCGTCCACGCGCCTTCCGGGCTCTTGTACAGCGCCCTCAGCGCGTTCTCGTATTCCCGGGATGCCTGGTCCCATTTGCGCTGTGTCTTGTAGATGTTGGCAAGGTTGAGATGCGCCAGTGCGAACTCGGCGTCGATGTAGATCGTCTTCTTCAGCTCGCTGACGGCGCGCACCAAATCGCCCTGCCGCTGATAGATGATCCCAAGGATGTAGCGCGCCACGGGCAGCAGCGGGTTGATCGCCAGGGCATGATGACAAGCTTCCAGCGCCTGCTCGTAGTCGGCGGTGTCCGCATGCACGTAAGCCGAGAGTATATATGCCTCCGCGTTGTTCGGGTCTTCGGCAAGCACATCTGCCACTAGCCCCATCACGCGCTCGGGATGCCCTGCCGCCAGCGCCGCTCGAGCCTGTTACAGCATCTCCGGACCCGTCGCCCCAGCGGCCCCCTTGGACGCAGCGGTGGCCTCCGCAGCTTCGACCGCCGTGCTCTTCTCGAGTCGCTCGGCCTTCTTGAACCTGGAAGCCTCGGTGAGGGGACTGACGCTGTCCACGCGCGGGACAGAGACCCCGAACACCTTCCTGGTGCGGGTCTTCCGGTAAAGGAACACGCCGCCCACTTCCACAGGCTCGAACTGATCACTGATCGATGTCAGTGTCTCCGAGTGGCCGATGAACAGGTAGCCGCCCTCGTTGAGACTGTTGTAGTAGTTGGAGACCACCCGTCGCGTAGAGTCCAGGCGGAAGTAGATCGTGACGTTCCGACAGAAGATGACGTCCCAGTTGCCCATCAGCGAGAGCGGATACGGTTCCTTGATAAGGTTGTGGTAGCCGAAGTCGACAAGCTTGCGGGCCCGTTCGCTCACACGGTGTCCGTCCGGCACGGTCTCAAAATGGCGCGCAACAGTCTCTTTTGGAACGTTGATCATCGCCCGTTTGCCGTAGACACCCTTCTGACCGACAGCCAGCGCCCTGGTGGAAACATCAGTGCCAAGTACCTGGGACTTCCAGCCCAGACCGTCGATTCCGGCGTCCAGGAGCGTCATTGCGACCGAGTACGGCTCCTCGCCGGTGGAGCACCCGGCGGACCAGACCCGAAAGTTCTTGTTGTTCTCAGGTTTCGCGGACATGATCTCAGGCAGGACGCGGTTCTTCAGCGCATCGAACTGCTGGGGAAAGCGGAAGAAACTGGTCTCGTTGATCGTCACCAGGTTCATGAGCTCGTTGAACTCCTTGTGATCCCTGACGAGCAACGCGTAGTAGGCGTCGAACGTTGAGAAATCCAGGCGCGTCGCGCGAGTCACCAGGGATATGCGCAAGGAGTCCAGCTTCGACTCTTCCAAGAAGATGCCGGACTGCTGGTGTATGAAGTCGCGAAAACGCGCGAACTCCTCCAGCGTAAGGTCTTTGGCTAGGCTATCTCTGCCCACGACTATGGCCCAGGCTCATCATTCGGTGACATCCGCATCGGACACGACCTTCTCGATCAGACCTGCCGAGTACATGCCGTACAAGATCTTGGCAGTCTCGAAGTCGTTGTAACCCGCGAGCTCGACGAGCTCATTCACGGTTCTACCCCCGTGGAGATAGCAAAGCAACATCCACTCGCGCGGCTTGAGGTGAATCTCCATCGACTTGTCACCCGGAGCCGAGGCCATGATGAAGGTGGTCTGAGGCGTCGGTATCTTCTGCCGAATGCGGCTCCAGAGCTCAAGGCGACGCGAGGACTCCATGATGATGTTCTCAACAGAGACCGAGATACCGATATCCTCGTCCTCGCACATCTCATCGGCTTCGAACCTGAGCTGTCCGTCTTCCCAGCGGAAGAGATCGAAAAGCGTATCGTTGATCTGCTCCTGGATGAAGCTCTCCAAGATCTTCGAATCCAGATAGCCTTCGTCCACGAGTATCTGGCCAAGACGCCTGTTCGCCTTTTCCTTCTTCTGGATCTTCTGGAGGCCGAGCGCCTGCCTGAGTTGCTTCTCGGAGATCACCGCCGACTTCACCAGGCGGCGTCCAAGTGACTCGCGGTGCCAGTTGCTGCTGGCAAAGAACACGCGACCCTTCTTGAAGCAGACCTTACCCTGCGCGTCGGGACGCTCAAGATACAGGGTGCCCGACTTACGCCCGGAGGCGAGCAGTCGGAACATGTCCGCCAGCGAGAAATCCTTGAGGTTGCCCTCGAGCGCCAACGTGGCCCCCTGTCTGGTTCTGATCGGCTGAATTCGGGTTGAGCGCACGAAAACCCTTCGGGCCTGCGCCTTCCGGAACCATCCACGCTCGTGCCACTCAATCCTAGCACGCGGATGAGTGCGCTCAAAGCTAGTAGCAGCGCAAACTCGATGACAGGAAGATCAGCAGCTTCTCGTGATTTTCGTCACAGACCCATACTTCGGCAACTGTTTTGCTAAGTTTCGTTACATTCATATATCTTTATATGCTGATAGACGCAAGACCGTTATGGACATACAGCCACTGATGCAAGAGTTCCGTCAGCGAAGAGAGGTGAACGTGAACCAGGACTTCTACTGCCTGCACTCAGATCTCTGCAAGACGCTTGCGAACGAGAAGCGCCAAAGGATTCTCGGTGCACTACGGGACAAAGAGCTCACCGTCAGCCAGCTGGTCGAGGCCGTGGGCATGTCCCAGGCGAACACCTCACAGCATCTCTCTATCCTGCGCTCCAAAGGCGTGGTCACCTCTCGACGTGAGGGCGCGCACATCTACTACGCGATCGGGAACCCGAAGATCATCCAGGCGTTCGATCTCATCACCGAGGTGATGCAAGAAAACCTCGCCGCTCAGAATCGGAATGCCGGCGCGTTAGGCGAGTAGCCCTGGTCTTATCGGCCCAATGGCCGCGGTAATGATGAATCCATGAGTCACAAAGAAGGAGGACCGCACGATGCCGGAAGAGGAGACCCGCCAGAAGAGCCTGGCAATGGTAGTGATGAGCGGCGACATGGACAAGCTGTTCGGTGCCTTCATCATCGCTACCGGCGCAGCCGCGATGGGTATGGAAGTCACGATGTTCTTCACGTTCTGGGGCCTGCGCGCCATCAAGAAGAACGTGAGCACTGGCAAGACGCTGTTCGGCAAGATGCTCGGCATGATGTACGGCGGTGACATCACCAAAGCCAATCCTTCGAAGTTCAGCTTCGGGGGCATGGGTCGTTGGATGTTCGGCAAGATGATGGGAAACCACAACGTCAGCAAGCTCATCGAACTCCGTGACCTTGCCGTCACCCTCGGCGTCAACATGTACGGCTGCCAGATGTCCATGGACGTCATGGAGATCCCGCAGGAGACCTTCATCGAGGGCGTCAAGGAACCGGTCGGCGTGGGCTTCTTCATCATGAAGGCTCAGGATGCCGACATCCAGTTGTTCATCTAGTCCCACATTTGGAGACGACCGTGCGCTGCCGGGTGCACGGCACAACGATAAGGAGAACACCATGTCAGATGAGATCAAGGTAGATCTGGAACTCGACCTCAAGGGCCTGCTCTGCCCGCTCCCGATGGTCAAGGTCAGCCAAAACATCAGCAAGGTAGAGGTCGGCGAGGTCATCCGCGCCGTCGCCACCGACCCGGGCGCCATGGCCGACATCCCCGCATGGGCGAAGTCGACCGGCAACGAGGTCCTGCAGGCTGAGAAAGTAGACGGCGAGTTCGTGTTCCTGGTCAAGCGCGTAAAGTAGCCCGAGACGAGACGAAAGGCAGCGAATGGAGACTTATCTCTATATCACTGCGGTGATCGGTGTCTACGTCGGCTTCGCGGTGTTCATCATCGGGATGGGGTGGAGAGCCTATCAGTGGGCCACCACCCCGAAGTCCCCGGTAAAGCTGGGCATGTTCCCCAAGCCCAAGACACGCGTGGGCCGCTTCTTCAAGCTCATGAAGGACACGTTCATCGCACCACAATCGGCCTCTATCGAACCACGGATGTGGCTGTTCTCGTTCATGTTCCACTTCGCGGCGCTCGCCGCGTTCGTCGGGCACCTCAGGATCATCCAAGAGTACCCGATCTTGCCTGAGCTGCTTGGCGAAGAGGGAATGAACGCGTTCGCGGGATGGGCAGGCGGCATCGCCGGCGTCCTCATGATGGTGGCGGTCATATACTGGATCGCCCGCCGCACCTTCGGTCCGTTCAAGCAGCTCTCTGTGCCTGAGGACTATTTGCTGCTTGCCCTGCTTTTCGGCGTCATCATCATGGGCAACCACATGCGTTTCTTCGGTCATGGAGTGCATGCCGAGACCTACCGTGCCTGGTTCCAGAGCCTGCTGGCATTCAGGCCGATGCTTCCCTCGGAACTCGTGTACTCCAACGTGGGCTGGTCTTTGGGCACCCACATGCTCTTCACGGACCTGCTGTTCATCTACTTCCCGTTCAGCAAGCTCGTGCATACGATCGGTGCATTCTCCGCCAACCTTGTGAGGAGTGAGTAGCCATGGAGTCTCAGCAGCTCACGACCCTCACCGGGGTCATCGACAAGAAGATGAACCGCCAGCTCAAGCAGTACATGGATATCTGCGCACGCTGTGCGATCTGCAAAGACGCGTGTCACCAGTACGTGGGCACCGGGGACTTCAAGTACCTCCCCGCCCGTCGCGCTGAGCTGATCCGACAGATCTACAAGAAGTACTTCACGAAGGCCGGCGAGTTCGTACCGGCGCTCTACGAGGCGCGCGACCCCGACGAGAACCTCCTTGAGGAGCTCTACGAGTCCACGTACGCATGCACCGGCTGCCGCCGCTGTATGTACTACTGCCCCTTCTCTATCGACACCGCATGGATCCTCTCGGTGGCAAAATCGATCCTAATCGCCGCAGGCATGGGCAACGAGATGTTAGGCCAGCTGGCCGACGCCGCGATCTTCAAGGGCGATAACGCCGAGATGTTCGAAGACGTCATGATCAGCGGGTTCAAGGAGATCGAAGAAGAGGTGCGCCAGATCACCGGCAATCCCGAGGCTCAGGTACCCGTGGGCAAGCAGGGCGCCGACGTGCTGTATGTCGCGCTTGCCGGCGCACATTCGATCCGTCCCGCCGCAGTCATCTTCGAAGAGGCCGGCGAGAACTGGACCATATCGATGTTCGAAGCGGCCAACTACGGCTTCTTCTACGGCGACGCCGAGAAGGCCCGCCTCATCACGAAGCGCTACATCGACGAGGCCAAGCGCCTTGGCGTGAAGGAGATCGTCGTTCCCGAGTGTGGCCACGCCTACCGTGTCGCGGAGTTCTTCTACGAGGCCTGGTCCAAAGAACCGATGCCGTTCAAGGTGAGCCATATCCTTGAGAAGGTGGACGACTACATCAAGTCCGGCCGCATCACGGTGGACAAGGGCATCATCCAGGGCAAGGTCACGTATCACGACCCCTGCCAGCTAGGTCGCAACGGCGGCAAGTTCGAGCAGCCGCGCGACATCGTGAAGGCAGTGACCGACAACTTCGTCGACCTCACTCCCAACCGCGAGAAGCAGTGGTGCTGCGGTGGCGGTGGCGGAATCGTCGCTATGGAGGAGTTCACGAAGACCCGCCTGGCTTCCGGTATCAAGAAGGTCGAGCAGCTCAAAGCGAGTGGCGCCAGCGTCCTGGCCTGCCCGTGCGAGAACTGCCGACTCCAGATCGAGGAGCTCAACGATATCCACGAGCTTGGTCTTGAGATCTGGCAGGTCATCGACCTGGTCGTTGCAGCGATGCCGCTTCCAGGCAACAAGAAGGCCGCCGAATAACAGGCATGGATCATGCATGAATCGAGCAAAGAGGGCGTCGGACGACCGGCGTCCTCTTTGCGATCCCACTCCTGTGTGCCCGCGCATGCCGAGAATCCCAAGAAGCATTTGCCCCGTTGGCGTACCATCCGAATATGGTCAAGAAGCGCGACTACCAGACATATGTTCCCGTGTCCTCCCTGAGCACCATGCGTGTGCACCGAAAAAAGCCGCTGCGCCCGCTGTTGGTCGTAACGCTGGCTGCTCTGACACTTGCTGCGTTGTGGCGATTCGCTCCGGTACTCAAACCTCCCTCCCCTGATGGCCGAAGTGCGAACGTCCAGGATGAATCGACCGTGAGCACGAGCCAGGCGCCGACGGCGGCCGAGGACGGGTATGCGCTGGTCTGCCCCACCTACCTCGGCGGCGCCGAACGTCGCTACTACGGTCCGGGGCCCGCGCCCGAACGTCTTGAGCTCATCTGGAAACTCCACATCGGCAGCGGACTCACCGCGCGCAAGTCCGACAACAAGCTCGTCACGTGGTCGGGGACAGGCTGGACCGGACAACCGACGCTGATCGAGGAGAACGGGCACCCCTACTTGCTGATCGGGGGATACGACCACGGGCTGCGCAAGGTGGATGCGAAGACCGGAAGCGTGGTCTGGCGGGCGGAGCTTGATGACGTCATCAAGGGAACGAATACCGTCTACTTCGATCCCGGCCGTCCACAAAGCGATCGCCTGGTCGTGGTGACGGGCTCAAGACGCGGCGTCGACCTCGATGTCGGGGACCCCCAGATCGCACCACTGCGCGCATTCTCCTATGCGAGCGGGACCGAGTTATGGCGTCTCCCTGTACCCAGGACGAAGAACTACAGCCAGGACGTGGATGCGAGCCCACTGTGGCTTGACGGTACGCTGATCTCGGCAGTGGAACCGGGATACGTGTATTCGCTTGCTCCCGAGGAGCTGACAGACTCGGGCTTCGGCTTCATGCGACCGGCTATTCTCGCTTCGTCACCTGAGCTCTATACGCCTGTTGATGTGACCGCACGCCCGGACACCGGGGCCGCGAACGTGGCACTCGAGGGTTCGCCGGCCGTCCTGGGCGATCGCATCTATGTCGCCAGCGGCTCGGGACACGTATATGGCCTCGACCGAAAGACCCTGCAAGTCGAGTGGGACTTCAATCCTGGCGGCGACTTCGACAGCACCGTCTGCGTCACTCGTGACGATATGCTGCTCGTGGGACTGGAGCGCGAGTACTTCGAGGGTCACGGTGGCGCCTACATGCTAGATCCCTCCATGCCGGCCGATGACTGTGTGGTCTGGTTCTTCCCAACGGCAGACAGGGGTATCGGGGAATGGAGGGGCGGAGTCGTCGGCTCTGTCACCGTCAACGATGAGTACGGTGCCGAGACGAGCCGCCCGTCTCTCGCAGCCTTCAACAGTGTCGACGGCAACCTCTACGTCGTCTCTCGGAGTATGCTCGACGGTACCGCCCTGAGTCCCGACGGACGCACCTACCCGAAGCCATTGCTAGAGTTCAGCCGGCCGCTAGGCGGCAGCATATCGACGCCCGTCTTCGCTGATGACGCGATCATCACCGGTGGCTACGACAACACGGTCCACCTCTACCACCTTGCTTACAGCGCAGAGGGCAGAGTGAGCATCGCCGACGAGAGCACGTACAAGACTGATGGTGCCATCGAGTCGACACCGCTTGTCTATCATGGCCTGGTGTTCATAGGGTCAAGAGACGGCTATCTGTACTGCCTGGGCTCTCAGTAGGCTGCTCCTTACCGAGCTACTTCCCCACCTTGGCAGTCATAGCCGTGATCTCGAAGCAAAGTCCTGTGAAGCGATCCATCTGGGCGTCATCGTCCAGATCCTCGGCCTCCCAGAAGGTCGCGGGTTCTGGCTCGAGCTGCCCGACCAGCACCTGGAGCGCGTGACGCTTCTCCTCGGTTTCTTCAAGGATTCTGAACTTGCCATCCATGACCACCGACTCGAATGGGTGCTCGCACTCCCCTGGCGTGTAGCCATGGTCGAGGATCACTGTCCCGCATCCAAGCGGGTTGCGGCGGATGATGTCCAGTTTGCGGCCCTCGCGAGCAGCATGGAAGTACATGCGGCTGCCGCAAGCATCGTAGCCGTAGCTGAGCGTGAAGACGTACGGCTCATCGTCATCGACCAGTCCGAAGGTGCAGTAGCGACCCGCGTTCAGAATGGCTCCTATTCGTGCAGGGTCTGTTATGGCCCGGTCCGTGCGACGCATGTGATGTGTCATCGATGCCTCCCTAAGGATCTTCTCGGTCACTTCGTCCCAGATGACTCTTCACTGCTCAAGCCTCGCGGGCCGACATGAGCGCCGCCACCAAGGTGGCGACCTGCAGAGGCTCCGTCAGACCGCCATCATCGGCCAGAAGCAGTCCGCCTGACTTCGCCAGAATGCCTGCCCTTGCCCCGAGCTCTGCCGCCCTGGGAAAGCCCCTGCCAAGATCGACGGTCTGTAGCCCGCCGATGACAACCAGATCCAGCTTGCGCGCCGCCTGGAACAGGCGCTCGAACCCATCAAAATCGAGACCCCCACCCGCATGCACCCCAGCGAATCCCGCACGCGAGATGGCGCCCAGCAGCAAACGCGTATCTCCGTCCGAGTGCAGTATCGTTGGGAGACCCGCGGCAGATGCGAAGTCTACAAGGCGCTTCAACCGCGGGAACAACACATCGATGGCGAAATCGGGCGCCACCAGTGGCCCATGGCTTCCGGCCAGGTCCTCGGCGATGACCAGGGCGCGAGAGCCAAGCTCCACGCCCTGCCCGATGCTTTCGATTACGGAGTCTATCCGCTCGTCGATGCGCGCGGCGACCTCCTCAGAGCGCAGCAGCGTCGCACGTAAGCCCTCGGCGACGCCATACTCTTCGATGACAGGCCACAACGGTCCGTCGACCGCCCAGAACGGCGCGACATCCATGCGGAGCAGGATACGGACTGCGTCAGCTGACCACGCCTCGCCGCACGGAACAAAGGCGAAGTCTGCCTCAAGCTCCCGGGATGCCTCGCCCAGCGCGCCAGCGGGCTCCACCTCGTGTCGAGACAGTGGATCCAGGGCCTCGGCGGGGACGAACGTCAACCCGAAGGCAGTGGAAGTGCGCTTGGAATCGAGCACGTCAGAAGTCATGCGGTCAGTGTAGCAGCCAGTGCCGGCTAGAGCAGCTGCACACCCGCCAAGACACCAGCCGCCAGTGCCCAGACGAGGAAAAAGGCGATGAGCACTCCCAAAGAGACGCCTGCAAAAGCCTTCTTCCGGTCCATACCGAGAAGCCATGCGGCAGCGGTTCCGGAGTACGCGCCTGTTCCCGGCAAAGGTATCGCCACGAACACTGCCAGGCCGAGCACGCCGTACTTCTCCACCAGGGGGTGCGCCTTCACTCGGATACCCTCGAGTTTGCGGTGCAGCCACGAGCCTTCGGGGATCTTGTCATAGACCAGGTCCAGGAAGAGCGACCCCGGCCAGAAGATCGCGAGGTTGGCCAGCAAGATCAGCGGCAAGTAGACCTGCTCGCCCTGCTGGACTGCTAGCGGAACAGCAGCTCGAAGCTCTATCCAGGGGATCCAGGTGAGCACCACGTACTTGAGATATGGAGGCAACTGCGCCAGCAAGTCGTTCACTCAGTCTCCTTGGACCAGATGTCGAATATCTTCTCTATCTCGGACTCCCAAAACGCGCGAGGGTCACTCACGTCTCTACCCAGTCGCTCAGCATGCTTGAAGTAACCAGCGCCGGGCATCCCGTCGCCGCCCTTCTTGGTGACCAGGGACGCCAGCATGGTGCCCCTCTCGGCATCCTCCTCGCTGCATACCTCGCCCAGCATCGCCATCAACGCCCAGGAATAAGGCCGGAGATGGATCGCGGTCACCTCGGTGCACAGATCGGAGTACGTGGTCGTCTCGCGACGTCGTGCATGCGCTACGAGAACGCCCTTGGCCTGGCGCTTTGCGTCGTCCCAGTCTTTGCGCTCAAAACCCCAGCGTGTGCTCTTCTCGACCATAGGTGCAGTATCGCACAACGAGTAGCGTCGCCAGCACTACGACACGAAGCCGGTACCTGGGTGTTTCAACCATAAGGCGACCACAGTTCGACGGTCGTAATATGATGTCCACATGGACGCCGACTACATCACCCCTGAGACCGATGCCGACCTGCTCGCGGAATGCGACGTGCAGGTGTTCCGCGGCACCGGTCCTGGCGGCCAGAGCGTCAACACGACCGACAGCGCCGTCAGGCTCAAACACAGGCCCACGGGCATCGTCGTCACATGCCGCCGGGAACGCAGCCAGTACCTCAACAAGAAGTCATGCCTAAAGCGCCTGCGCGAACGGATCGCCGAGGCGCAACACGTCGATCCGACCCGGATTCCCACGAGAAAATCCCGGTCGGTCAAACGCAGAATGGTCGAATCAAAGAGGGTGAACGCGCGCAAGAAGAACCTGCGTGGGCGGGTGTCCCCTTCTGACGAGTGAAACAGAAAGGGTCTGCCAGCGGCTGCTGACAGACCCTGCATTCATTGGTGGAGGCGCGGAGAATCGAACTCCGGTCCACGATAGACCCCTAGGAAGCATCTCCAGGCTCAGTCACGGCTTGGGTTTCGGTAAGGGTGACACGCCGTGACCGGCATACCCGTCCCTAGATGGATCGCTTTCCCTGACCGCACACCATCATCGGCGGTCCCGGTAGTCCCCTGAATGACGTCAGGGCCGGTGACGGGGACTCTCACCGGGTGACGTCGCTACTTAATTAAGCAGCGAGAGCGTAGTTATTGTCGACGTTTAAGCGTCGGTACCCCTGTTTTACGAGGCGAGGAGACCTCGGCCTGCTTCTTCCCTCAGACCTATCGTGTCGAATCCAGTCGCCCCCGGAATCGACGTTGTCAACGTCCGTCCCGCAGCTATGCGGGTGCATCAGTATATACCTGCGGAGACCATAATGCGTAACGGAGCAAGAACCGCGCCTTCTAACCGCGGGCGCGATCTTTGAGCGCGCGTTCAACGTCGCGCTTGTGGTCCCTGTCGGCAAGCGCATCTCGCTTGTCATAGAGCTTCTTGCCGTGAGCCAAGCCGATCTGCACCTTCACAAGGTTGTTCGGCGAGAAGTAGAGCTTCAAAGGAACAAGGGTGTAGCCCTTCTCCTTGGTCTTGCCGATGAGATAGCGGATCTCCTTCTTGTGAAGCAGCAGCTTGCGATGACGGTCCGGCTGGAGATTCGACCGGTTGCCATGACTGTAAGGCGAGATATGCACGTTGTGGAGCCACACTTCACCCTTGCGAACGACAGCGAACGAATCACGAAGGGTGGCACGGTTCTCTCGGAGAGACTTCACTTCGGTTCCCGAAAGAGCGATGCCGGCCTCGAAGGTCTCGTCCACGAAGTAGTCGTGGTAGGCCTTCTTGTTGCTGGCTATCAGTTTCTCGTCGCGTGGCACTGATCGGTCCTTCGGCTGCTTGGCGGGCTCTAGCGCACGGGCAGGGCAAATGTGAACGTCGAGCCTGCTCCAAGTGCGCTCTCAACGGTGATATCGCCACCCATGAGCCTAGCAAGCCTACGGGAGACTGCCAGTCCAAGTCCAGCCCCGGTAGCCGTATGACTGCCTTTCGTTGTCACGCGATAGTAATCATCGAATACCCTGTCGCAATCGCAAGCGGCGATGCCACAACCGGTGTCTTTGACCGAGACCACCACGCGCGTAGGCTCGCGGTGTGCCGATATCGTGACCGACCCCTCATCGGTGTACTTGAGCGCGTTGCTGAGCATGTTGAGCACTACTTGTTCAGCTCGGCATGGATCGCCGAGTATCTCGCCCACATCTGCGGTCCCCTCGACGCTGACCTCGACGGATTTCGACGCCCGGGCGGGGGCCAACAACTGCACGGCTCGCTCTATCACATCTCCCAACGAGTAGAGTTCCTGTCCCAGCTCCATGTGTCCCGAATCGATGCGCGCGATATCCAGCATCTCCTCTACGATGTGCATGACATGCCGCCCGGACTCATAGATGAGGCCTATCTGCTTGCGCTGCTCTTCGTTGAGATCTCCTGCAAGCCCTCCCTGCAAGACATCCGCAAACCCGATGATCGCTCCCAGAGGAGTACGCAGCTCGTGGCTCATGGCCCCCAGGAAGCGCACCCTCATCTCATCGCGGTCATGCAGCTCATTGTTGAGCTCCTCCAGTAATACGTTTGACTCCTGGAGCTCCTCAACCAGCGACTCAAGCTCGTCGGCTGCCTCGGTGAAGCGCTTCTCGGCGATCATGCGAGCGGTCACGTCGGTCAGCACCGCGTATACATAGTGATGGCCATCCAGCACCAGGTCGGTGCACTGTGACTCCACAACGCTCTCACCGGACGCCGTCAGCTGTCTTGTAGGCACAGCAGATGCCGAGGATGTCGTGTCATCGGCAGCCGCAAAATCACGCAACCTGCGACCGACGAGCTCCATCTCCGAAAAGCCGTAGTAATGGGCAGCTCCCCGGTTTGCCTCGACGATGGTGCCGGTCGTGGCGTCCAGCAGCAGCATCACAGCCCCATGGTCGGAGAACATCGCCCTGAAGCGGGCGGCGACCTGTTCCGCTTCCCGGCGCCGGGAGGTGATCTCCTCGAAGAGCGGTCGGATGAGAAGCACGGCACCCAGCATCAGCAGCGCTATCAGAAGCGAGACGATTCCCTGACTGAGATACCCCTCGCCTCGCTGTCCGACCGAAAGCCACAGCTGCAGAGTCAGATACCTTCGGAACGCCTGCAGGACCATGGCGACCGACAACAGGACCCACGGAGAGCGGAGTCCGGTTGTGCGAATCAAGAACAATGCGACGACTGCAGCCATCAGCTGCAGAACGATGGACGCGGTCAGGACCACTGTGACCGTCATTGCACCACCTCTGCGGTTCATCCCCCCCGACTGCCAGGACTCCCCGCATCAGCTTAGCATGCAGCCATGGCTAAGGAGTGAAGTCTGTATCAGGCTTAAGACGCAGCACGAAAGCGGCGAGAAGCTTGACCGTGTTCTCCATGTCCTCGAGCGAGAGAACCTCCGTCGGCGTGTGCATATAACGAAGCGGCACGCTCACCAGGGCGGCCGCTTTTCCGCCGCGGGACAGTTGGATCGCATTGGCGTCCGTACCGGTGCCCCGAGGAGCCCCCTCTACCTGATACGGGATATTCTCGGCCTCCGCGGCTTCACACAGCAACTCGAAAACGCGTGGATTGATGTTGGGGCCGCGCGAGATCACAGGTCCGCTCCCGCACTTGACCTCGCCATGCTTGCGCTTGTCGACATCCAGATAGTCGGTTGCATGAGTGACCTCCACGGCGATACCCACAACGGGGTCGACGCCGTATGCCGAAGTGGTGCCACCCCGAAGGCCGATCTCCTCTTGGACCGTGGCAGCCGCGACAAGCGCACCTGCAGCGCCACCCGCTTCGCGAACAGCCCTGAGCGTCTCGGCAGCTATCCATGCGCCCATTTTGTCATCGAAAGCCCGTGAGACAGCCATACCCTGCCCGAAGGTCTCCAGACCTACAGCGTAGGTGATCGGATCTCCGATGCGCACCCGCTTTTTGACCTCGTCGCCCGGAAGACCCAGATCCACGAACATCTTGTGCATCTTGACGACTTGCTTGCGCTCCTCTTCATCAAGAAGGTGGATCGCCAGTCTGCCAAGCACACCCAGCAACGGACCGTCGCTTGTGTGCACGGTGACGCGCGCGCCGGGCAGTATCTGTGGATCGTGACCACCGATGGGCTGGAAGGCACAGAAGCCATCGTCGGTAATGTAGGTGACCATGAAACCGATCTCATCGATATGGCCTGCAAGCATCACGCTGGGGCCATCCGCGGTCCCATTGAGCGTTGCATGGACGGACCCCATGACATTGGTCTCGACCGTATCGGCCATAGGGGTCACGTAGTCGCGAAAGACCTTCGCCGCGGGCTGCTCATATCCCGAAGGGGACGGGGCCTCGACCAGGGTGTTCAAGAACTCAAAGGATTCGGAACGCATGGAACTGCCTCCTTGTTGTATATAGTCACGTGATTCATCAGTGTAGCGCCGCAGGCCGCCTTATCGCCAGTCTTACGCTATCTCGAAGTCGATCCGCCGGTCGCTGAGGCTCACATCCAGCAGACGGACCTTGATCCTCTGCCCCAGCCTGTAGGTCCCGCCTTTGTTCTCGCCCCACAGCATGAAACGCTCTGCATCATAGCGATAGTGGTCATCATCCATGGTCTGCACGTGCACCAGTCCCTCGGCGGTGTTCTCCAGCTGTACGAACATGCCAAAACCGGCGAGCCCTGTGATGATCCCGTCGAACTCCTCCCCAAGGTGGTCCGCCATAAGCTGCACGAGCTTGACTTTGGTGGACTGGTCTTCGGCGGATTCCGCCTCACGTTCCATGATGGAACAGTGCTCTGACAGCCACTCCAGCTCGCCTGCCATGGATGCGACCGGTTCATTGTCGAGGGCGTGCGCGAGCTGGGCTTTAAGCAACCGATGCACTATGAGGTCCGGATAGCGACGAATAGGGCTGGTGAAGTGCGTGTACGCCTCGGATGCGAGGCCGAAATGAGGCGCCAGATAATCGACATAACGCGCGCGTTCAAGGGCACGCAACATGAGCGAGTTGATCAGCAACTCCTCCGGGCGGCCCTTGGCGAAGGCGATGATCCGCTGGAAGGTCTGAGGACTCGCACCATGCACATCTTTGATGGGATAGTCGAACTCCTTGAGTATCACCGCAACCTGCCCCAACGCGTCCGGATCAGGGTCTTCGTGTATACGGAAGACCATCGGGGCAGAGGTCTTCACCATGTGTCGGGCGACGACCTCGTTGGCAAGGATCATCGCCTCCTCGATCATGTTGGTGGCGACCGTCCGTTTGCGAAGAACGACCTCTAGAGGCTTCCCGTCGTCATCGAGCCGGACCTTGGCCTCCACGGTGTCAAAATCCAGCCCTCCCCGGCCAACACGCAGGGCACTGAGCGCATCAGCGACCTTGCGGAACTCCGTCAACATACGCTCGGTCTCGGGGTCAGGGAAGCCTCCGTCCTCAAGCCAACCCTGCACCTGACCGTAGTCGAACCTCTGATCGCTACGGATCACCGAGGGGTAAAGCCGGTAGTCCTCCACGTTCGCATGTCGATCAAGGTCCATCTCGACGGTGAAACAAAGCCTGTCCACACCCGGATTGAGCGAGCAGATCTCGTTGGAGAGCTTCTCGGGAAGCATGGGGAGCACCCGGTCAACGAGGTAGACGGACGTGGCACGCTGCACCGCCTCGCCATCGATCACGCTTCCCCACGGAACGTAGTGGCTCACGTCCGCGATGTGAACCCACATGCGCCAACGCCCCTCCACGCGCTCAAGCGAGATGGCGTCGTCGAAGTCCTTGGCGTCAGCGGGGTCGATGGTGACCGTGAACAGATCCCGCAGGTCCTTACGTCCGGCCTTGAGCTCGTCTTCCGTGCCCTGTTCCAGGGCCTCTGCCGCCTGCTCGACCTCCAGCGGGAACTCCGTGTGGAGCCCATGCTCGCGTATGACTATCTCTATATCGACACCCGGTGCCCCCGCAGGCCCAAGGACTTCTTCTAGCACGCCCTGCATCGAGTCACGCTGGGTCGCATAGCGGGTTATGCGCGCGACCACCATATCGTTCGGCTGAGCCGAAGGGCCCGTTTGAGACTTCAGGTCGACGAACAGGTCTCCCCGGATGCGGGCGTCTGAGGGGACAACCACACCAAGGGCCCCATGTCGTTCGAAGCGACCGACAACGTGAGTCATCGAACGCTCCACGACCTGGACGACTTCACCGGAACGTCCGAGACGGCTGCGCTTCTGCTCCAGCCTTACGGCGACCGTGTCGCCGTGCATCGCACCACCGGTATCACGTCTGCCCACGTATATCTCACCCGCAGGTGTGGATACGAAAGCGAAACCCCTGCGGTTCATGGAAAGGCGTCCGATCAACAGGTTTCGCTCTCGAAGGGCGATATGGCGACCATCCGATGTTCGAATGACACTGCCTGACTGCACGAGTTGAGCGAGCGTCGACTGTATCTTGACCTCGGCCATCCCCTGACCGCTCCGCTCAAGAGCTGCTGCGACCTGCTCGGCGGTCATACCCTTTCCGGCCCCGCCACGAAGCGCCTTCATTATGAGCTTGTCAGTCCTCATAAAATCCCCTCTCGGACCACAACAAGACTGGCACAGACAACCTATGGAGATACCGTGAGGCCGCTTGCGCCGGTGCTAGAATGACGGTATGGTGCTACCTTACACCTGAGCCAGGGGAGAACCCATGGATTCCCATCGCATTCTTACACCGTGCCTCATAGGCACAGGAACACTCGCAAATCCACGCGACATGGTACGCGCTATGGAGACCATCGAAGCGCTGGACTATACCTACACCGTGGACTCTGAGCTGATATCCGAGGGTCGCGTGACACTCGTGAAGATCATGGCGGACGCGGAGTCAGCCACGATTCTGCTCAACGGGTGCCTGTTCCTCAACGTGATGAGCTTCACCTATCTGAACTTTTTCACCGATGAAGAAGGCGTCGCTCGATTCGAGCTGCATTGCGACGGAACCGTCCTGGGCATCACGCCGGTGGAAGAGCCTGAACTCCGTCCTTCCAGCAGGCCGATCATTCGGCTGATGGAGGACGGCACGTTCGACACTCAGTCATTCGTCACGATGGATGACGACGAGGACGAAGAGTAGCGCCGGCTACCTGCTACGAAGCAGGTCCGCCGCCTTCTCCAGCTGCACGTCCGTTGCCTTGTCGGCCTGATCCGCAAGCTCCATTTCGACCTCGACGTCCGGCTCAAGCCCGACCTTGTCGATAGACCGGTCCTTCGGCGTGAAATAGCGCGCGATGGTGAGCTTGATACCTCCGCCAAAAGACAGCGTGTCTATCTGCTGCACGCTGCCCTTGCCGTAGCTCTTCACGCCGACGAGTTCGCCACGGCCGTAATCCTGCAGCGCCCCGGCCACAATCTCCGATGCCGATGCGCTGTTCTCATTGATGAGCACCGTGAGGGGCAGATCCGTCGCGACATCGCCGGTCGCGCGGTAGACCTCTTCACCGCCGTCACGATCTTTCACCGTGACCACGACGCCGTCTTTCACGAACAGCGAGACCACATCGACCGAAGATGAGAGCAGGCCACCGGGATTGTCGCGCAGGTCAAGCACGATGCCTTCGGCACCATCGTCTTCGAGCGACTCGATCGCCTTGCGCAGAGAGTCAGCGGACTTCTCATTGAAGGTGTACAGCCTGACGTAGCCGATAGAACCGTCCAGCATCTCAGACTCGGTGTTGGGAGTCTCGATCTTGGCGCGTGTCACCGTGATATCGAAAAGATCGTCTTCCCCGCGGGCGATTCCCAGTTCGACATCGGTGCCTTCCGGTCCCCTGATCAGACCGACCACCTCGTCAAGATCCCACTCGTCTTTCTGAGTGCCGTCTATGGAAAGGATCTGGTCATCCGCCTTCAGCCCAGAGGACTGTGCAGGCGTGTTTTCCATGACCGAAACGACCGTGGGGATGCCCTCCTTGGTGGTGACAACGATGCCGATGCCGTAGAACTCCCCACGGTTCTGCTCATCGAGCATCTCAAAGTGCTTCTCGTCGAAATAGGCCGCATACGGGTCATCCAGCGAATCCAACATGCCGCGGATCGCGCCTGCGGTGATGGATGAATCGCTGCTGGGCTCATATGCCTGGCCCTCGATGATGTCCCGGACCTCAAGGACGGCACTTTGAAGAGAGGCGGAGCCCGTGATGCCCGACGAGGACACACCCAGGCGGCCGAACACGACACCGCCGCCAAAAGAAGCGACGACTAGAGTCGCCGCGACCACGGCGACGGTCACCCACTTCAGGAGCCTGTTCATCCTTAGACTCTCAGATAACGACGCAACGCGAAGGCGGAGCCAACGGCACCGATGATCATGCCGCTGACGACCAGTATCAACGATATCTGTATCGTCGCAGTGCTTGAGATAGAGAACGGCAGGAACGGCAGCTGCTCACGAACGACAGGCATGACGTAGACCGTGACGACTCCAAGGGTGCCGAGCGCCAGTACTGCGCCGATCAGACTCTGGAGTACCCCCTCCATGAGAAACGGGGTACGGATGAACCAGTTGGACGCACCCACCAGACGCATGATGCCGATCTCTTTGCGCCTGGCATAGATCGCGAGTCGGATGGAGTTGTTGATGAAGATCAAGCTGATCGCAGCGAGCATCGCGATGAACGCCACCCCGATCGTGCGCAGGATCCGTGTGAACGCGAACAGCTGGTTGACTATCTGCTGCCCATATTTGAGCGACTTCTCCGGCTCTTCGGGCTTGTCCGCGACATTGGGGAACGTCTCGTTCGCCTTGATGGTGGCCACCACGTCCATGACATCCTGGGGATCGTTCAAGTCCACATCGAGGGATGCGGGCAGAGGGTTCACTTCAAGCTGATCCACGATCTCCGGACTGTCTTCCATCGTGGCCTTGAACTCCTCAAGCGCCTCCTCTTTCGTGGTGTAGTTCACCTCTTTGACGCGGTCATCTGCGAGCAGGGCCGCCTGAAGCGCATCCACATCCTCTGTGGCCGCACCGTCCTTGAGGAATATGCGGATGCTCACCTTGTCCTCGACGGACTCCACGATATTGTTGACGACAACACTTGAGCCGACCGATGCCCCGACGAGCAAGAGCGACAGGTAGATAGTGATGACAGCACCCAGGCTCATCACCCAGTTGCGGCGGAAGCTCACGAACGACTCCCGGATGAAGTAGCCTGCGTTAATCCCCATAGCCGTAGACTCCCCGTGACTGGTCGCGGATGATACGGCCGCCCTCAAGGGCGATGACGCGCTTGCGCATGGAGTCGACCATCTCTCGATCGTGCGTCGCGATCAGCACGGTCGTGCCGGTCTTATTGATGCGAGACAAAAGGCTCATGATGCCGAGCGAGGTCGCTGGATCGAGGTTACCGGTAGGCTCGTCGGCCAGAAGCAACGGCGGCCTGTTGACGAAGGCACGCGCGATGGAGACCCTCTGCTGCTCGCCTCCGGATAGCTCGTCCGGGTAGCTCTCGATCTTATCCTCAAGGCCGACCAACCGGAGCACCTCGGGTACCTGGGTCCGGATGACATGCTTGCTTCGACCGATGACCTCAAGCGCGAAGGCGACGTTCTCGTAGGTGGTCTTGTTGGGCAGAAGCTTGAAATCCTGGAACACGCACCCGATGTTGCGACGCAGGTACGGCACCTTCCAGTTGCGCATCTTGATAAGGTCCTGACCTGCCACATTGATCGAACCTGTGGTCGGCAAGATCTCCCTCAACATCAGCTTGATGAAGGTTGATTTGCCCGATCCGGAGTGTCCTACGAGGAAGACGAATTCGCCCTGCTCTATCTCCACATTCACATCAACAAGAGCAGGCGGTTTATCAGGAACGTACCGCTTACCGACGTTCCGCATTGATATCATGGGTGCTCCATCTCATTCTGCGATTCCCGCGACATTCTACCAGAACTCAGCACGAATCACGTGTCCCGGGAGGCCGTTCGGGCACTTCTCCACACGAACTACAGAACTCTGCACGAGTAGATCGGTGCGCTGACGGACGACTATGCCAGCACGTTCCGTGCCGAGACGACGATATCAGAGGCCGTCAGACCGAAGTGAGCCATCAGCTCATCCGGGTCCCCGGAGGTTCCGAAGACGTCACGCACTCCCACCCGACGCATAGGCACAGGGCAGGTCTCGCCAAGCAGTTCGGCGACGGCTGAACCCATCCCACCGATAATCGAGTGCTCCTCGCACGTGACCACATGACCGGTCTTGCGGGCCGACGCGACGATCATCTCGGCATCGAGCGGCTTCACGCTTGCGATGTCTATCACCTCTGCCGAGATACCCTCGGCCGCAAGCGATTCGGCGGCCTGGAGCGCCTCTACGACCATCACGCCGCATGCGAACAGCGTGACGTCACTCCCCTCGCGGAGCACGTATGCCCTGCCAAGCTCCATCTCGAAATCGGGCGCGTACACCTCGGGAACGCTGGCGCGTCCGAGCCGGACGTAGAAGGGACCGGGTATCGCCGCCGCAAGGCGCAGAGCGCTCTTTGCGGAGTTGTAGTCCGCAGGAACCAGCACGCGCATCCCCGGGAGCACGCGCATCAGCGCGAGGTCCTCCACCATCTGGTGGCTGCCGCCGTCAGGACCGACGGTGATCCCGGAGTGAGTGGGAGCCAGCTTCACGTTCAAGTCTGAGTAGCAGACCGTGTTCCGCACCTGGTCATAGGCTCGTCCCGTAGCAAAGACGGCGAACGAGCCCGTGAAGGCGACCTTACCGGTCACGGCAAGCCCGGCGGCGACGTCGATCATGTTAGCCTCGGCGATCCCTGCGTTGAAGAACCGGTCGGGATGCGCGTCTTGGAACGTGACCGTGGTGGTGGACTTGGAGAGGTCCGCCTCGACGGCTACGACATCGTATCCGTCGGCCACGAGCTCGTTGAGGGTCTCACCAAAGGCGGCCCTGGTCGCTTTGTTACCCACGTGCGGCCTCCTTCTCGATTGCTGCGGTCAACTCGGCTACCGCACGCTCCCTCTCGTCCACGCTTGGAGCCTTGCCGTGCCATCCGGCATTGCCCTCCATGAAAGACACGCCTTTGCCCTTGGTCGTGCCGCAGACGATCACCACCGGCACGCCCTGACCGAGGGCCTCTTCAGCGGTCTTGAACGCCGAGACGAGCGCCTCGACATCGTGCCCGTCCGCTGAGATGGTCTTCCAGCCGAAAACGCTGAACTTGGCCTCAACATCACCAAGGCACATGACCTCGGTGCACGAGCCATCGATCTGCAGACCGTTGTGGTCCACGATCGCGATGAGGTTGTCCACGCCATGGTGCGCAGCGAACATCGCCGCCTCCCAGACCTGGCCTTCTTGCAGCTCGCCGTCGCCCAGCAGGCAGAACACGCGTGCAGGGTTGCCGTCCAGCTTGAGTCCCAGCCCTATACCGTTGGCGATGGACAGCCCTTGACCGAGAGACCCGGTTGACACCTCCACGCCAGGCACTTTCTTGCAGTCCGGGTGACCCTGGAGGATCGAGCCCAGCTTGCGCAGAGTCATGAGATGCTCACGGCCGATGTAGCCGGACTCGGCAAGTGCCGAGTAGAGGACCGGAGCAGCGTGCCCCTTGCTGAGCACGAAGCGATCGCGCTCCGCCCAGTCAGGTCGCGCAGCGTCGTGCTTCATCACGCCGAAGTAGAGTGCTGCCACTATATCGGCCGCCGAAAGAGAGCCTCCCGGGTGGCCGGACCCTGCCTCGGCGATCATCTCGACGATGTCGAGACGCATCCGCGCTGCCATAGAGCGTATGACTCCAACGTCAGGTGTTTGCGCCATGCTAGACTCCGATCTCTTTGAATCCCTCGCCCAACGCTTCATGTACATCAGAGATTATCAGGAACGCCGCAGGGTCGACCGCGTGCACGATCGCCTTCAAGGCGTCCAACTCCTTACGCGAGACGACCGTGAACACGACCTCTCGCTCCTCGCCGGAGTACAGGCCCCGACCCGCAAGACCAGTCGCACCTCGTCCGAGTCCATTCAGTATCGCATCTGCGATCCGCTGCGACTGAGCAGAGATCACGTACGCCGCCTTGTCCACCGTCAGCCCCTGTTGGACGACGTCGATGACCGACCCGTTGATGAACACGGCGACAGCGCCGTAAAGAGCCAGATCCGGGCCAAACGCCAGTGCAGCAGCACCGGTGACCACAGCGTCAGCCAACAACATGAGCTGACCGACGCTCAGGTTGACCTTGTCGCTCAGCAGCTGGGCGATGATATCAGTGCCGCCCGTGTTACCTCGAGCCTTGAACACGAGCCCCATGCCTATGCCAGTCAGCGCACCGCCATACAGTACCGCAAGCAGCTGGTCATGTGCAGCCAGATGCGGAGTGAACGGTGCAAGCACGTCGATGGCGACCGAGAGTGCGACCATGCCGTATATCGTCTTGGCTCCATAGCGCCACCCGCGAACCCGTATCGCGACGGCCAGGAGCCCGACGTTCATCACCAACATCTGGACACCGACAGGCAGCAATATCGCGCCGTCGGTGGCGTCACGGATGACGTAGTAGAACACTGTCGCCAGACCGGAGACCCCGCCTGCGGCCAGCTTGTTGGGGATGAGGAACGCGTCCAGCGCCCACGCAGTGATCACGACACCCAATGTCATGAGGACGTAGTCGCGGACCCGTCGATGTTTGAGCACCGCTCGCGGATCCACCCTGCCCAGGACACGCTTCATCATCACTACCACTCCCCCCCTGCGTTGAGACGAGGCCGATCACGTTTGCTGAGAAGATGCGCAAGCACAGTCTCAGCGTCACGATTGACGAGGCGGTCCTCGGTGATCCCGATCTCTTCGGCCACAGAGAGCGCACCGTCAAAGCGGCCCACGTGAAGGTGGAAATGCGCATCGGATCCGATGGCCATCAGCGCGCCGGAGTCGAAAGCCGCCTGGGCGTACTCGCGCTCGCGCCTGCCGGAGGCGCTCCGCGAGCTGGTTGCATCGAAGGAGTGCGCGTTCAACTCTATGATGACGTCGTGCTCCAGCGCGCAGGCCACGACAGCGTCGAGGTCGGTAGGGAAATCATCGTTTCCGGGATGCACGAGCACATCCACATACGGATTGGTGATGGCCCTCAAGACCGCCTCGGTGTTCTTCACCTCATCGCGCTCATCAAAACCACTCAGCGGATGGAGGCCGACGGCGACAAGGTCCAGCACGCTGAGCAGCTCATCAGGCAGATCGATGCCGTTCTCGGTCATCATCGACGGGTTGGCTTCAACGCCCTTGAGGATCCTGACCCCGCCAAGCACCGATGGGAGCACCTTGAGGTTCCAGAAGTACCATGGATGCGGACCGTCGGGGACGCCGGGGCCGTGGTCTGTGACTGCGATCAGCTCGAGTCCCCGGGTGGCGGCGCTGGCCGAAAGTTCGCTGACCGTTGAGTACGCATGACCGGATGCGACGGTATGGGTATGCAGGTCAGCCAGCAAGCGCATCAGCTGTCGCCTCCCACCGCCGCCGCCGTCTCCGCACCAACGCGCCATCTGTGAAAGCCGAGAACGAAATCCTCCAGCTCACCGCCCAGGACCGCGTCGACGTTACCCGTCTCCACGCCGGTCCTGTGATCTTTGACCATCTGATAGGGATACAGGACATAGCTGCGTATCTGGCTGCCAAAGGAGATGTCTTTCTTCTCCCCGCGCAGCGCCTCCATCTCGGCCTGGCGCTTCTCTTCCTCAAGCTCATACAGTCGCGAACGCAAGATCTTCATGGCCGTTTCGCGGTTCTTGAGCTGGCTCTTCTCGTTTTGGCACGTAACCACCAGACCGGACGGCGTGTGAGTGATGCGCACCGCCGAGTCAGTGGTGTTCACAGACTGGCCGCCGGGGCCCGAAGAACGATAGACATCGATGCGGAGGTCCTCGTCGCGGATCTCGACCTCGATCTCATCGGGCAGCAGTGGCAGGACCTCGATACGCGCGAACGTCGTCTGCCTGCGCTTCTTCTCGTCGGTGGGACTGATGCGTACCAGCCGATGAACCCCGTCCTCAGCCTGCAGCATCCCGTAGGCGTCCTTGCCGTGGACGGTGAACACCGCACGGTCGATCCCAAGCTCCACACCGGAGGGGGCGTCGTGCAAGTCGATCTTCCACTTCTTCGACGCGGCGTACTTCGACAGCATCTTGAGCAGCATCTCAGCCCAGTCTTGAGCCTCAAGACCCCCCTGCCCGGGATTGATGGTGACGATGGCATCACCGTGGTCGAACTCCCCGGTGAACCATGTGGACACCTCAAGCGCGTCCAGCCTCTTGGTGAGACCGCGCAAGGTGGTCAAGGTCTCCTCGGCCAGATCTTCGTCCTCATCGGCGACGGCCAGCTCATTGGCCACGTCCAGGTCGTCCAGATCGGCGATGGTGGTCTCATAAGAGCCGATCTCGTCGCGCAGCTCGGCTGCCTTCGCCATCACGCTCTGAGCGACAGACTGGTCATCCCAGAAGTCGGGCTCGGTGGCCTGTGCCTCGAGTCTGGCTACCTCGTCGCGCTTGGCATCAAGATGGAGATACTCTCCAATACGCTGCACGCGCTCGCGCATTGCGGAGATCTGATCAGAACGGTCTTCTATCATGCTGGCACCATTTCACGTCACGAACGGGCAGGACCGGGGGCGGCGTCATGCCGCCCGGTTCATGCGTTCGAACCGTGACAGTGCTTGTACTTCTTCCCGCTTCCACAGGGGCACGGATCGTTGCGCCCCACGTTGGCATAAGGATCCTCTTTGTCTTTGACGACCGTCCTGATGGCTCCTCCACCGGCGGCCGCCGAAGCCCGCGAGATCGCATCCTGAGAAGGTCCGTCAACCTGTGCAGCAGCCTGCTGCACAGCGCCGGAGAAGATAGACTGCTCGGACGGTGCCGAGTAAGAGACACTGCCAGCCAGAGGGGTCTCCTGGACCGGCTCGCGGACAACCTGGATGTGCATGATCGTACGCAGGAAGTCGATGTTGATCTCGCCGACAAGCGCCCTGAACATCTCGTAGGCTTCAGCCTTGTACTCCACAAGCGGGTCACGCTGCCCCATGGCGCGCAGTCCGATGCCTTCTTTGAGGTAGTCCATCTCAAGCAGATGGTTCATCCAACGGGTATCGATGACCCTCAGCATAACCTGGCTCTCAAGTTGACGGAGAGCCGCGTCGCCGATCTGCTCGCCCTTGCGCTCATACTCAGTGAACAGGCGCTCGGCGAGCGTGTCTCCCAGCTCATAGGGTGTCTCGACCGACGAACGCATCTCCGCGTCCACAAGCTCGATACCAGTGAGCTGACGGAGCTCCTCGCCCAGACCGTCCCAGTCCCACTCCTCGGAGTAGGCCTTCTCGGGGCAGTACATCTTCACCAGATCGTGCATGGTCTCGTTGACCATCTCTTCAACGCGACCGTGGATGTCCTTGCCGCCCAGGATTCGATTCCGCTCGGCATAGATGACTTCACGCTGCTTATTCATGACGTCGTCGTACTCAAGGACATGCTTGCGAGCTGCGAAGTTCTGCGCCTCTACCTGGCGCTGCGCGCTCTCGATCGCCTTGGAGACCATGCCTGCTTGGATTGGCATGTCGTCAGGGATCTGCGTCTTCTCCATCATGGCGCCGATACGGTCCATCCGGCCACCACCGAACAAGCGCATGAGATCGTCTTCAAGTGACAGATAGAACTGCGACAGACCGGGGTCGCCCTGACGTCCTGAGCGGCCACGAAGCTGATTGTCGATGCGTCGCGAGTCGTGGCGCTCGGTGCCGATGACGGCCAGACCGCCGGCGCTGACGACTCGTTCATGCTCGGCGCCGCATGTGGCCTTCGCGGTGACCAGCGCCGCCGCCTTCTGCTCTTCAGTAGCCTCCTCACGCTTTATGCCGCGACCGATGAGGATATCCTCGACCAGCGCCTCGGGGTTGCCACCCAGGATGATGTCGGTGCCTCGACCGGCCATGTTCGTGGCGATGGTCACCATGCCGAGACGACCGGCCTGCGCCACGATATGCGCTTCCTGCTCGTGAAACTTGGCGTTCAAGACGCTGTGCTCGATGCCGCGCTTCTGAAGAAGCCGGGAAAGACGCTCGGAGTTCTCGATCGAGATGGTGCCCACAAGGCACGGCTGTCCGGCCTTGTGCCGGTCGGCGATGTCATCGGCCACGGCGTTGAACTTGGCGTCGATATCGCGGTAGATCAGGTCGTTCCTGTCGTCACGGACCATCGGGCGGTTCGTGGGGATGACCATCACGGGCAGACTGTAGATCTCGCGGAATTCCTGGTCTTCTGTAACAGCGGTACCGGTCATTCCACCCAGCTTGTCATACATGCGGAAGTAGTTCTGCAGCGTGATGGTCGCAAGCGTCTGGTTCTCTTCTCGGACATGCTGCTTCTCTTTGGCCTCGATGGCCTGGTGCAGACCTTCCGAGTAACGACGGCCCACCATGAGGCGGCCGGTGAACTCGTCGACGATGAGGACTTCCCCGTCCTTCACGACGTAGTCGACATCCCTCTTGAAGAGGAACTGGGCCTTCAGTGCCTGCTGCAGGTGGTTCACCATCTGCCCGGACGGATCCGAGTACAGGTCATCGATGCCAAGCCAGTTCTCGACCTTGCGTATGCCCTCCTCTGTGGGCGCGACAGTACGCTTGGCCTCGTCGAGCTCGAAATCCTCTTCAGCTTTGAGTCGCGGAACGGCTTTGGCAAACGACTTGTACGCGTCGGCGGACTTCGTACCAGCGCCCGAGATGATGAGAGGTGTCCGGGCCTCGTCGATGAGGATGGAATCCACCTCGTCCACGATGGCGTAGTGGTGGCCTCGCTGAACTCTCCGCTCGGCACTCACTACCATGTTGTCCCGCAGGTAGTCGAAACCGAACTCGCTGTTCGTTCCATATGTGACATCTGCCTGATACGCCGGCTTGCGCTTCTCGGCGGGCATCTGTGATTGGACGAGCCCGACCTCAAGGCCCAGGAATCGATAGACGTTGCCCATCCAGTCGGAGTCGCGCTTGGCCAGGTAGTCGTTAACGGTGACCACATGCACGCCCTTGCCACTGAGCGCATTCAGGTACACCGGAAGCGTGGCGACCAGCGTCTTGCCTTCCCCGGTCTTCATCTCGGCGATCATGCCGCGATGCAGGACCATGCCGCCGATGAGCTGGACATCGAAGTGACGCATCCCAAGGGTGCGCCAGGCCGCTTCTCGACACACCGCAAAGGCCTCGGGCAGCAGGTCATCGGCCGTCTCGCCCTTCTCCATTCGCGAGCGGAACTCCACCGTCTTCTCACGCAAAGCGGTGTCGCTGAGTGCCTTGATTGAAGGCTCAAGGTCGTTGATCTGAGCCACGATAGCCTCAAACTGGCGAAGCTGCTTGCCTTCGCCCATGGTTAGAAGCTTCGAGAGGATGTTTGCCATGGATTTCAGTCTCCTGGAAGTGATTCCGAGTGTGTTTAGAATACGCCCGATAATAGCACAGGAGGGGTGCTCCCAAGCGGTCCGGAGAGGTGTACGGAAGTGTCGCTTCCCAGGCCCCGGTAACCTGACGAGAAAGTCATCGGCCCCCGGACTGTGCAGTCCGGGGGCCGACCGCCGGTAGACTCAAAGACCCAATTGGTCCAACCGCCGACACCGCTCTTTCAGTGCCCCTCAGGAGTCTCCCTCTCCTCACCTGCCGAGCGCCGTCGAGGTCGCGTAGCTCGCTAGCGAGAACCCTTCGAATCCGCCTACCGACCAGTCCGAGCTCTTCGGCTCGGCTAATGCGATTCTAGCGGGGCAATCTGAACAGTCGCTTAACCCCACACTAACGAATTCCAACTAACGCTCGGGAGAGTCCTCCATAGCGAGAACCTCCTCATAGAGCTTCCTCGTCTCGACGCTAGGATCGAGTCCAAGGTCCTCAGAGAGCTTCGCCCTGCAAGCCATAAACATGTCGACGGCGCCGCTACGCTGGCCGATGTCGATCTGATACCTGATCGCAGCCTGATAGAGGTCTTCTCGCCAGGGATCGTACTCAAGACCGGCGCGGACATACTCGACAGCATGCTCGAGGTCTCCAGCGTCGCGACACATGCGGCTGATTCGCAGCATCGCATTCCCAAAGTGCACGCGATACCTGTCTCGAATGGGACGGAACCAGTCGTCGTATATCTCGGAAGGCAACAGGTCCGCTCGGTATATCTCTCTGAGTCGGCGCACTTTCGCCAACGCAACGTCCAGGTTGGACTCGGCTTCTGCTTCCTCGAACTCAGCCATGGTCTGATCGAAGTCATCAAGATCGGAACGCACCAAAGGACGGACGATCCGGCAGATGCCCCCAACGTGCTCCACGTATGGGCAGGGGGCCCCTCGACCCGCGGGAGCCAAGGCACGCTTCATCGTGGACCAGATGACGTAGAAGTTGTTCCTTGCCGACTCCTCGGTCATGTCCGGCCATAGGCACTCAAGCAAGATGTCTCGCGGGACATCGCGACCCTGCTTGGTGACCAGCATCATGAACAACAGGCGGGCTTTACGCTTCTTCCACGCTCTGTCCGGAACGACGCCGTCAGGCGTGGTGACCTCTAGCCCACCAAACAGGCGCACCCGCACCTTGGGTTCTCCGATAAGCGCCAACTCGAGCGCGCCGGCCCCATCGTCCCCTAGGAGTCGCGCGGCAAGGGTCTTCCAATCGTCAGCATCGAGGACATCACGAGCCAGAGGCAAGGCCGCCCTTGCATGCTCAGGCATGATCATCCGCAGCATGTGGGTGGGCAACTTATCGACACCAACCGCCGCAGCAACAACGCCGAGAAGCCCCGGGAAGGTCCGAATGTACATCGCCAATTCCCAGTTGGCGCTCTCACTCAGAACATAGTCCTTGTGAATCCTCAACATCTCCACGGGAGCCTCGAATGACTCTTCAGCCCTACGGCGGCTAATCTCCGCTCCTATCAGCGAGGCCCTCAAAGTATTATGCCGGGCCGCCGACTCAAGCGGCGCTGTGCCAAGAATGCCTTCGGCTGCACACTCGTCGCCGATTGCCAAGAAGGAAGCGGCAACCTCCGTCCTCGCCCATGCGGCCCAAGTACCCGAAATAGCCGCCGCGTCTGAAGTGGCGATGGTCAGAGCTTCCTCAGCCGCGTTCATGGACTCATCATACTTGCCGCGGACCCGCAGCAGAACCGCGGCAGTCAGCTTGCTCCAGACCGTTGACATCGCATCACTTGTATCGAGGCATCCCTGAACAGCGCGTGCGTGCTCCTGCTCCGCTTCGGCATTCCTCCCTAGGCCCAGTAACGCCACGGAACGCGTACCAGCGATATTGTGTGCAATCCAGCTGATCCCCGCTTCAGTTGCCATCTCGTCGGCTGCAACAAGCAACCCAAGAGCTCGACTCAGGCGACCCGCTTGTACGAGACTCCACGCCAGGTTGCTCGTTGACTGAACTCTAGTTCCAACTGACACTCGGGCGTCGGCTCGAATCGACTCAAGAGATGACAGGGTCTCGGCCCAGTCACCCTGGTGCGGACCCAGCAACCACAGATAGCACAACGTGGCATGAGCTCTCACCTCAGAGCTTATTGAGGCGTGCCTACTGTTCTCCATCATCACGGCGCTATGCATACGCGCCCGATCGATATCGCCAGATTGCGCCAGAGCTATGCTTAGATAGGAGTTACAAAGACATGCAAGCCTCGGCTCACGCATGCACTCACCATCAGCGGCCATGCGGTCGAGCGTTGTACAGATGCCCTCATAATCCCCTGTATCCAACATAGTCCGGGCGAGCAGCAGTCGCGACTCAACGGTAAGCTCAGCATCGTCACCGTAGCGGCACACCTCGTATGCTGCAGAAGCACTGCGCCTGGCCGCTGCCGAATCGCCTGCAAGTCGCTCCAGCTTCCCTCTCACAAGGAGCAATCTCGGGCGGGAGGCTACTATCGAAACAGGGATGCCACTCAAGGCCTGGCGCAGCAAGCGCGTTCGCCCAAGCAATAGCAAGTCGTGGGCAACGTCCTCCACAAGGGCTGCATACTCCTCTGGCGTACTCCACCTCTTCGCCACAGAAAGCAGCCGATCATGGTTCGCATTGACTCTTAGGTGCTTGAGTGCCATCGCGGCAACTGACGTGCCCTGCTCAAGTGCTGTGACGAACTCCGGGGAGCTGAACGGTTCAGCGGCAAGCTCGTGTATCTGAAAGTGCACTCCGCCGTCTTCATCTGAGAAGACACGAACAAGCGGAATCGTCTCGCTCAGAATCGACAGGTCCTTCCCACAGTTCGCGCCCGCCACTATCTCAAGATCAGCAGTAGTACCCGACGCCAGCATCGCCACTGAAGCCAAGACCTCCAGTTGCCGATTATCGAGGCTCACACGAACGACATTAAGAAGATAAGCCCGTAAGTCCTGTGTTAGGCCGACCACCACGGACTGTGAATGAGTCAAAGAGACGTGCCTCGTCATGATTGACAGTGTTGCGGCATGTCCGCCACTCGCGTCTACTAATGCAGCCACCGTGTCGTCAGCTGGTGCGTCTCCCACCGACCAAGAAATGAGTCTCTTGGATTCCTCAGAGTCGAGCAGCAGGTCGTTTGCAGACAAGGTCCACATCTCTATGGCGCACGAGGTTGTGAAATCCAGGACTTCACGCGCAGTCACGACCACGCCCGAGGCGCTCCCACATATCCTGACCAACATGGAGGAGAGTTCACTTGCTAGTCGAAGATCTGCAAGCTGATGTAGGCCATCTAGCACTAGCAGCACAGGACCGTCACTGAGTTCAGCCAGACTACTTGCGACGGCTGCAAGGATCTCGCTGTAATCGAGACCGGGAACCAACCCAAGCTCAGAGCATCCTAGCGCCTCGTGATCCAGAAGAATGGGCGCGGCGGCCTCAAGGAGGCCGGTGGAATCAGCCACCTGACCGGTAAGGTCGATCCACAAGCGATGTGTGAAACCAACCTCCCCCAGCTGACAAGCCAAGACCGATTTGCCATAGCCGCTAGGCGCGCTCATGACTACAAGCGCGGGCCGAAATCGACGGTACCGATCCTTAAAACGCGTTCTCTCAGCCGCAAAGTCAGACGTTGGCCAGAAGCCACGCGAAACGACCATGCGCCTCCCCCCCTCAGCTCTTGGGAGACTCCTGAAGTGTAAGGACGATACTACAATATGAATAGGGAATACGTAAGGAAGCCGAAATACCCATCAGCCTGTGTATCGTTCGCCCCCAGAGACAGGCAGCGCCCAACAGAAGCATCCAGCGTTCAGCAAGTGGCTCTCATTCCGCAGAAGACAATGACGCCAGTTCCCAGAACGAGGAAGATGTCTCCGACGCTTACCACCCCTCTATGCCATCCAGGCCCACCTATGCCCCATTGGTCGGCCAGAACACTCATGCTTGTATCTTGGGTGAGCGGCTCGTGCAGCATGTCGAATTCGAGCCTTGAGACGTCAACATCCGGATCGACGACTGCTATCGCCTCGAGGTTCACCGGCATTGCACCGTTGGCACAAATGACCACCATATTGAGGATCACACCTACCGCGACCAATATCATACCTACGGCCTTCCTGTTTGCCAGTGCGACTACCACCAGCAGGCCCATCATCAAGAGCCAGACGCCCAGATACAGCCCATGCGGACCCGGCAGAGTCCTAGACAGCCATGGGAGCATCAACTGCACGAGCAAAGCAATGCCGAGTGTTGTCTCTCCCCTGACCTTGAGTCGGCGCAGATTCGCAAAGTTGCCGCCCAGTACGAGCCCACCGAGAATCCCCGCCAAAATGCCATCAAGAAGAATCAAGTCTCGACACCTCCGAGCGACAGGACGTCACTCATGGTCCAGGCCCCGGCAATCGCATAAAGCGCGTTCACCACTCGCATGCCCGCAGCGGTTGACCTGAAATCATCGAAATCGGAAGACAAGATTGCCCCCACTGGACTGTCTTCAGTTTGCACAAGTACCGCCCGATCGAGACGCGATGCTGCCTTGACTAGGAGGACAGCCGTCAACAGCTCATTATCATCCGCCGTACATATGTCGGCCACCCTATCTTCATGGCGAAGCACGACAGGAGCTGCCAAGCTGACAAAGGGGATTTGTTCGACGATCTCAGCTCCCACTCGAGCGTGTTCGTCGGGTGAACCGGCCTCAGCGCACCTCTCGTCACCGATCTTGCCAATATCATGCAGCAACGCGGCGTAGCCAACACGCTCGAGGCTCGCTCCGCTCAACCCCAGGTAGCGTCCAGCTCGAGCAGACAGATCAGCAACCCGCTTTGCGTGACCTTCTTCCCCGGGCAATTGCAGCTCGACGGCATGGACGAGAGCCTGGATCGTTTCTTGATACGCGGTCCGAATCCGGAGCAACAAATTGAAGTTATTCTGCATCATCAACACAAGGGCCGTCATCGCAAGCAGGGCCACGTAACCCAGCGAGTCGAACAACAACACAATCACCACACCGGTTGAGACATGGCCAACGTAAACTAAGGCAATCGGACGGCTAACCCGAATGAGCTCACGCGCAATATTAGCGCCACTTCTCAAGCTCTGAGCAAGAGCGAGTGTAAGCAAATCAAGAAGCGCATACATCAGCCCGAAAACGAGCAGCGAAGCCTGGGCCGCAAGACCAGTAAGGTTTCCCACCACGGCGAGACTAACCACATGGGCCGACGGTGATAGCACAGCCAGAACAAGCAGTTTGCGGCTGACCTCCGCCGCTCGTTCAAGGAATAAGGAGTCCTCTCGAGGATTAGACACCACGCCAATCAGCCCACCGACCGCCGCAGCTAGAAACACCTCTGCCGACCCGAATAGTACCAAGGCAGCGAGGCCAACCGAGGCATCAATGTAGACCATGTCCCCTCCGCCGAGACGGACTCCGAGGTAAGTGGCGAGGATCCACAGTGTGCAAAGCAGGATCAGGCTGACAAAGTCTAGACCGTCCCAAGCCTGCACCAAGGCCGTGACGATAATTCCAACCCCGGTAGCGGCCATAACGAGGGTGAACAGCAGATGACGGAGTCTGGAGTATCTTGCCTGTATCATGCGACGCACTCACTGGATGGATTCATGACATCAACGAATACGGCAACAAGCTGCGGATCCAGCTGCGTTCCAGCAACCCTTAGCATCTCCTCAACCGCCTCCTCATGCGAAAGCGCTCGTCGATAGGGACGATCGGAGGTCATCGCGTCGTAGGCATCGGCCACACCTAGAATACGTGCCTCAAACGGTATCTGCGAGCCTTGTACTCCATCGGGATAACCGGTACCGTCCAGTCGCTCGTGATGAAACCGCACCATCGGAACGATGTCGGCAAGGAACTCGACACTTTCGACGAGTACACAACCTGTCTGCGGATGCAAACGAATCTCCGCGAACTCCTCTGCCGTCAATTGTCCGGGCTTCATGAGCAAACTCCGGCTGACACCGATCTTGCCCACATCGTGAAGCAGCGCGGCAAACTCAACGCGCTCAAGGTCATGTCCTCTCATACCCACGCCTTGAGCTATGCTTCGCGAGTACTGTGCGACTCGCTCCGAATGCCCCCGCGTGTATGGATCCTTGGCCTCTATAGCCGCTACAAAGGAACGGATTGTCTCGGTATATGCATCCGCCAGCTGCCGATACACCTGGAACGTCTGACGAGCAACAGCAAACGGCACCACCAGCAATGCGGCTCCCGACCATCCGGCCACCGCTATGAGCTGAGCCATTCCAAAACCAAGCAGCGCAAGAATAACAAAACTTGTCAAATAGACGACGAGATTCTGATCACGCCAAACTCGAAGAAGTCGAACTCCTTCTGATAAGGACACCACCAAGCTGAAGAACATAGTGTTCAGAAGAAGCATCACAGAACTGGCGACTACCACTGGCACAAGAAGACCTGATGCCGCTCGAGATGCTCCGCTGGTGTAGACGAGAGGCACACCCCCCAACTCCAAGAAAAGAACGCCCGCAAGCAACACGGACAAGCTCAACATGACGACATTGAACGCCATCTTGAAGAGCGGCTTGCGCTGCTTGATATCTGGTGGTGGAACCGCACCAATGGCAGCCATCGCTAAAGCTGGGAGTGGGCCAGCATACAGAAGCCCGGCCATGTAGAGAGAAAAAGCCAACGATACCCTACCGCCAACGGGCAGTTCAAATGACAACGACTCGGCCAAAACAGCCAGCGCTATTAGTAGGAGAATGGCCGGCCAAGCCTCCCACGGAAAGACCGGCCACTGATACGTAGCCAGAAGCACCGTAAGGCACGTAAGAAGCAGCAGGAAATAGATGCGAACCCTCATGAGAATCCCCAGAAGCCGCTGCAGGATCGAGCTGGACCAACGCCGTGTGTGTAGCTATTTACCAACGAAAGGAAGCGCCGCCGCCGAGAACGAGAGCGGCGAGTGAGCTGAGCAAGAAGACTATTCGCTTCATAGTGAGAAGACCCCCTTAATAAGGATTTGGTCTTCTCCCATTCCGCTACTAATGGAAGAACGCTGCCCGCTCCGCTGTTTTGTATGCTGACAGTGTCCAAACCGATCCTCACGGCGTTGGTCCAAACTTTGGGGTTATGAGGTTGTCAAGAAGCCCATGCGCCTGTTAATCGCATCCAGGGTCGCACGAACGATTGAGTCCTTCTCGTTCTGCCGCACCAAAGCCGAGCCAGCAAATGCCTGCTCGCCAAGCGCAGTAACAAGCGTCACGCATGCAACCGCGACGCTCTCGCTACCCAGGTCGACTATCTCGACATCCTCCAGAGCGAAGCTCATCGCGCCGTGCAGATACTCTTCCAGCGCGTTCAGCGTTGCCTGCGCAACAAGGCGCTTGCGCCCTGTCTGACTGTTGGGGCCCAAAGCCTTCCCTATGTAGACATCATCCTCAAGCTCAAGAATAACGGTGAGGATAGCTTGGACTCCGGTAACTTCGGCGTTGATCGACTTGATGCGCGCCCGTGCCGTCTGCTTCGAGTCGCGCTTGGGAAGCACTTCCTGACCTAGCTGGGCGATGGATATTTTCTTATGGTCAATCGCGATGCCGAATGACGCCATGATGGTGGACTCGATATCGCGCACGATCTGCTTGGGAGACTTGTTGGGAAGAGCGAGAACGTGGATCTCCTGGATGAGTCCGTCCTCTGATGCAACAACTCGCGCCGCCTTGATCTCGGACACCTCTGAAAGCGCTACCTCGATCTCACCGACGGTTGCTGCAGATATCCCCTGATCCATCCAGAGCCCCCTGCTTCGACTGGTTCTACGGCTAGTGGGTAGTTCACTCTCGGAAGTGCGGCGTTGCAGCCCTGAGCACAAATCTAAGGCTCCGGTAAGGGGGGTGTCAACCAACCCGACCATACTCACCCCGGTAATTGTGCATGCTTGAGGGCTCTTGATACGCGATAAGGGCGCCAATGCGGCGCCCTTATCGGCATAGCTATATGACACAGAAGCGCTATCGAGGCTCGATGAGCCCGTAGTCGCCGTCAGTGCGACGATACAAAACGTTGATTTCCTCGGTCTCCGCGGAAGAGAACACAAAGAAGTCGTGGCCGAGCAGTTCCAGCTGCAAGATCGCCTCTTCGGCGCTCATCGGCTTGACCTCAAGAACCTTGGTCTTCACGATCTCCGGCTCACGCTCGGGCTCTTCACTGAGTGCGGCAGTGATCTCAGCAATGGGAGCGGCCTTCGTGTGGCGATCGATGATCTTGGTCTTGTACTTGCGAACCTGACGCTCGAGCTTCTCGGAAACTAGATCGATGGCTGCGTACATGTCCGAAGACGCCTCACGAGCTCGAATCACATGACCCTTGGTGTAGACCGTGACCTCGGCTACGTGACCGTTCTGAATAGACGGGTTCTTTTCAACCTGCAACTCGACTTCTGCACTCATGATCATGTGGTCGAGTATCTTCGCGGTCCTACCGATCTTCTCCTCGGCGTATTCGCGAATGGCTGGTGTAATCTCCATGTGACGACCCTTCACGATCATCTTCATGGTGCGTACCTCCTTTTGTTTCCCGACAATAGGAACATACCCGTGACACCCCTCTCGGAGCGCACACGGGCATGCATTATGCCTTTGCTCTACTTTATGTGACCGAGGAAGTCCTTTGTCCGCTCGTTTTGCGGATTGTCGAATACCTCGGAGGGTGTGCCTTCTTCTACTATGACGCCGCCGTCCATGAAGACCGCGCGACTGGCGACATCGCGCGCGAAGCCCATCTCGTGCGTGACGACAAGCATAGTCATGCCCTTGCGAGCGAGCTCCTTCATGACGTCGAGGACGCCCCGGACAAGCTCGGGATCGAGCGCTGAGGTCACTTCATCAAACAACATCACGTGCGGATCCATCGCAAGCGCTCGTGCGATGGCGACTCGCTGCTGCTGGCCTCCAGAAAGCTGTGCCGGGAAGTAGTCGACACGGTCTCCAAGACCGACAGCCTCAAGCTGTTCGATAGCGGTCTTCTCGGCCTCATCCTTGGATCGACCCAGTACTTTGCGCTGGGCCAGCATGACGTTGCCCTTGGCGGTCAGATGCGGAAACAGGTTGAAGGACTGGAAGACCATGCCGATGCGCTCGCGCACCTTGTTGATATTTGTGTGCGGGTCGTTCACCTGTATGTCCTCAAGCCACACCTCGCCGCCTGTGGGCGCTTCCAGACGGTTCACGCACCGGAGCAAGGTGGACTTGCCCGATCCTGACGGACCGAGTATGACGACGACCTCACCTTTCTGGACATCCATGTCGACGCCCTTGAGGACCTCAAGATCGCCGAAAGCCTTCTGAAGGCCGACGATACGGACGATAGGATCGCTTTGCTGTCGGGTCATCGCAATCACCTCTCGTCCCTTGTAGGAATGGGAATACCGGTGGTCTGGTCTACCAGCGCATCGTCTGCCTTATCAGACTCCACAGCGCCGCCACCGCCCTCTGCCTTGGCAAGGCGGTTCTCGAAGTGCTGCACAAACCGGCCCAACGGGATCGTGAGCACAAGATAGAACCCGGCTGCAAGCAAATATGGCGACACATTAAGCGTTGAGGATGCGACCTCGCGAGAGCGCATGACGATCTCAGTCAATCCGACGGCCGAGAACAGAGACGTGTCTTTGAACAGCAGGATGAACTCAGACATCATCGTTGGCAGGATTCGACGGATCGTCTGCGGGATGATGACGTAGGTCATGGCCTGCGGAGTAGTCATTCCAAGAGAGCGTGCGGCTTCCATCTGACCCTTGTTAATGGACTGGATGCCAGCACGGAAGATCTCTGCCATGTACGCCGCCGAGTTGAAGCTCAGGACAACAAACGCACGCAGATAGAGCGAATTGACCACGCCGAACAGCCCCGACTCGTTGAGTTGCGGGAACGCCGAGACGAGCAGCTGCCAAGGTGGCATCAGCGGCAAGCCGAAGAACACGAGAAGTATCTGCAGGAATATCGGCGTGCCTCGGACGACATCAACATAGATCGTGGCCGGCCATCGCGCCCAGCGGGTCTTGGCCATCTTCATGAAAGCGAGCGCTAGACCACCAGGTATGGCGAGCAAGAACGAGATGATGACCGTGTAGAGCGAGACCGGGAACGCCTTCAAGACGATGGGAAACGCCTCGCTCATGACTGCGGGCGATGCGAACAAGTGTGATACCTTGCCGGACTCCCACCAGTCGATGGCGCCCAGTATTCCCCGACGACTGCCGTCGAACGTGACCTCCACGCCGCCTACGGTGATGATGTCGCCAGCTTCAACAACCGGATTGCCGGTGAGCAACTCGCCGTTGAGCAGGACAGGCGTGGGGCTGGTCTCCTCAGCGGTCAGCTGCCATGTGGAGTCAGCGGCGTTGGCACCGGCCGGCTGACGATCCAGAGTAGCGCCAAAATCCACATCGAGTTCGGCCTGGGGTATCAGCACATTGGCGCGAGTGCCGATGGTAACAGCATCCTTGGTGGGCGAGATGATGTAGGTCTTGTCCACCATCCCGGTCTGTCCACGCTTCGCGGGCGTCTGGTACACGAACCGCTCCGGACCGACCATGGTCAGCAGCAGGATTGCAAGGGTCACCCATACGACAGCGTTTACTGCGTACCACAAGATCCTTCGGAGCTTCGGGTTCACGCGGTCTCCTCCTCTAACCTGACACACCTCAGGGCCGACGGTACACCGTCGGCCCTGAGGCACACAAGAGCGCTACTCGAGCAGACTACTGCATCTTCTTGACTGCGAGCGACTGGTTCGAGTTGATGTACGGATTCGAGAAGTCGATGGACTCCTTGCGCTCATCGGTGATGGTCATAGCCGATGCAACCATGTCGAACTCGCTGCCAGCCTGAACACCTGTGATCAGAGCGTCGAACTTGTACGTCTTGAACTCGACCGTCAACCCGAGCTTCTCGCCGATCGCTTCCATGAGATCGACGTCAAAGCCTACCGTCTCGCCACCCTCGACGTTCTCGAACGGCGGGAACGCGGTATCGGAACCGACGATGATCTTGCCAGCGGAAAGGGTCGTGATGTTGGTGGGCATCTCGGCAACCGTGGCCTCTACCGGAGGCATCGACATGGGGGCCGCACCGAACCAGGTCGTGTACACCGCGTCATAGGTGCCGTCAGCGATGACCTCTGCCAGCGCCCAGTTGACTGCGTCACGCAGGTCGGTGTTGTCCTTGCTGAACGCGAAGCCGTAGGTCTCGTCAGTCTGAATCTCCTGAACGATCTCAAGACCGCGGGTCTCGTCCTTCACGACGTCCTGGCTGATCGGGAGGTCGTTGATGACACCTGCGATATCGCCGGCCTGAAGGGCCGAGAACGCAAGGAGGATGTCATCGTAGGGAATGACCTCGACACCGTTAGGCTCGAGGTTGGTCTTGGCCCACTCTTCACCGGTAGTACCAGACTGCACGCCGACCTTGTCGCCTTCACCAAGATCGTCAACGCTGGTGATCCCTGTAGCCTCAGTGGTACCGCCATCATCCGTAGTATCGTCGTCGCTGCCGCACCCAACGAGCGCGAAAGCGGTGAACGCGAGTGCGAACGCCAGCAATAGCGCGGTCCACTTGCTGTTCTTGGACATGAGCCCTCCTCTGTAGCCTGCATCTTTGGACACCTAGTGCCCCATCAGTATCACGGTGCATAACTATAGCGCATCCACGCATAGAATGTCAGTATCAGCATGGATTATGCAGCACGAAGTGCTAGGTATACATGAAGGCTCACGCATATGCGTGAGCCTTCATCTGGAAGATACATGCATGAGGCATTGTAGCCTCGACTTTCACTCCGCTGACGCGGCATCAAGCATGGGAAGCGCACCCAGCCACTTCGACCTGATGGTGTCCAAGACTCCCTCGGCGACAACGGCGTCGAGAGTCTCTCGGACGACCATCTCCAGCTCTGTCGCGTCCTTGGCGATCGCCACTCCGACGGGTACGCCGGAGCCGTACTGACCCGCGAAGACGACGTCAGTGTAGTCTCGGCCGATATAGGCCCCTACCGCCGCGTCGCATGCGACCGCGTCGATGTCTCCCGCGACCAGAGCATCAAAAGCATCCGTGAGGGTGTCGTAGGCCGTGGCAAAGCCTTCTCCATACTCACTCTCGACCATCCAGTAGGCCACGCTCCCCTCCTGGGCGCCCACACGAAGGCCAGAGATCGTCGTCACGTCCATGGTGGGCACACTCACGGACGCATCAGCGCTCTCCGAAGCCTCTGTGCTTGCTGTGGTGTCGACGCTCGACGAAGCGGCGACCGTAAAGAAGGCCGGCCCGTCCACAAGATACGAGCCCGCGAAGGCTACGTCCGCCAATACCGCATCAGTGATAGGCAGTGCGCCAAGCGCGATATCGATATCTCCAGACTCCAGTGCTTCTGCAGCACCATCCGAACCGATATCGACGAGCTCAAGGGTCAGGCCGAGGCGCTCAGCGAGCGCGGCGGCGATATCGACGTCCAGTCCGGCTTCCTCGCCGCCGTCTTTGCCGGCAAAGGGCGGGTAGCCCAAATCGACGCCAGCCCGAAGCACGCCCGCCTCACCGATGACCGGTGGGGCCACCGAGGGCTCGAGCACAGGGGTATCGGCCTCTTTTGCACACCCGGAAACCGCAAGTACCGCAACTACGGCACCGAGGATCATAAGTCGTCTGTAACGCACAGCCAACTCCTCCCGCTGAAGAACATAAGTGCTTCCATCCGGCTGACCTGGTCTTTGGCCCCACACTCGCGTACCGGGACTTCCGCTTGATGCTATCTCACTACCGGTCCTCTCGCCCGCCAACCGGGATGGTTGGACCGGACGGTACGACTTACCCCTAAGACGCGCCATGCTCGCGCGACGGCGAACCGCCGGCTTACGTGGGTCCCTTTGGCCGCGTCTACCATGGACTGAGGCGCCGAAACGCCCGCAACCACAGACCCGGATGGAAGCAAGTGAGAGTGTATCAGGTCGCAGACCCCGGGGTACATCCTGCAGCGTCCGGCCCATCGGCCGCGCGGGCAAGCGCGACCGCCCTGACCTCGTGCGCGCCGGCAGCCATCAGAGCCGCCGAGCAGGCCTCGAACGTGGCGCCCGTGGTGAAGACGTCATCCAGCAACAGGATACGCCGGGGAACCCGGATCCCTGCACGCACCGCGTATCGCCCTAAGGCATTGGCGAAGCGCTCTTCTCGGCCAAGGCGGCGCTGGTCGCCAGTGCCGTGTGCCTGAAGCAAGCGCACGAGCGGCAAGTTCGTTCTAGCGGCTACATCGGCCGCCACGAGGCGCATGTGGTCGAACCCTCTTGTGGAGCGCGAAGCGGGGCGCACAGGGACCGGGACCACTGCGTCGGCCCACGTCGCCCAGTCATCGATGCGAGCGGCCATGAGCGCGCCGATCACTGTCACCAGCCGGCGCTCCCCTGCGTCTTTGTAGACGGTGACGACGTCTGATAGCGGCGAACGCAGCACACCCACGACGCGACACGCCGAGAAGGAGAACTCCCGACCCACGCATTCAACACACGCCTCGCGCATGGGAGCTCCGCAGCGCGCACAGGCCCGCGCGGGTAGGATCAATGGCAGGAGCGCTTCGCATGAGGAGCACAGCACTCCGCCGGGCGCATCACAGGCGGCACAGCGCGCGGGGAAGAACAGCTCGACGAAGCCGTCTCGCCACACGACCCCCCCCCCCCCCCCCCCCCCCGCCTC
>JAFGVD010000047.1 GCA_016938135.1 Coriobacteriia bacterium | reverse complement strand
GTCGTGGCGGCGTTCACAGCGGTGTTGGCCGCGGCCATCGTCGCCGTCAGCTGGCAGCGTTCGTTTGACTCCTACATCCGTGAGCGCCTGCAGGAACGCGCGGATGCCACTGCGTCGGTTATCGCCAACCAGTATCTGCTGTCCGGGGACTGGACCCACGTGGGCATCCCGGAGTCGCTCTACTATCTGCTCGCAGACCTGAACGTCCAGGTCTTCGATATCGCGGGCAAGCTTGTGGGCTACGTCCAGAAGCCCGGAGCTGACGCACCCGAGGAAGTGCCGCCCATCAGCGCGGGAGATGTCTCGGCCACAGCGCCCATAGTCATCGACGGGGAAGAAGTGGGCGAGGTGCAGGTGGCCTCGACTTCGGCCAACGGGCTTCTCACCGAGCGTGACCTACGATTCCGCTCGGCCACGTTCCGCGGTTTGGGCCTGGCGGCCCTGCTCGCCGTGTTCGCCGCCAGCATCGCCGGCGCCGTGTATGCGCGTTCCATCGTGCGGCCCATCAACGCGGTGACGCGCGTCGCGGCACGGTTGCGGCAGGGTGAAACCGAGGCGCGCACCGGTATGGAGGGCACCGACGCCATCAGCCAACTGGGCAGTACGCTGGATTCGATGGCGGACTCCGTGAACGCCGAGCGGACCTTCGAGCGGCAGCTGACCGCAGACGTGGCGCACGAACTGCGCACGCCGCTTCAGGCTATCCAGGCCACTGTTGAGGCGATGCAAGACGGCGTGATGCCGGTCGATGAGGAACGCCTTGGTGTCCTCCACAACGAGACGGTGCGGTTGGGCCGTTTGACCGGCTCGATCCTGGAGCTTTCACGCCTGGAGACGGGCATCGCTCACTTCGAGATGAAACCTATCGACCTTGCCGAGCCTGTTGAGCAGGCCGTTGAAGGCTCACGAGCGCTCATGGAGTCGATCGGCCTGACCTTCGAGGCGGCGATCGAGCGTGGCCCCGTGATCATGGGAGACAGGGACCGCCTGACTCAGGCGGTGGGCAACCTGCTCTCCAACGCCGCACGCTACACGCCCGAGGGCGGGCATGTGCGCGTGGAGGTGCGCGCCGAGGGGTCCGACGCGGTACTGGTGGTGAGCGACACCGGGATAGGCATGGGTACCGAGGAGAACGAGCGTGCATTCACCCGTTTCTGGCGAGCGGACCGTGCGCGAACGCGAGCGAGCGGCGGGCTGGGCATCGGTCTGGCGGTGGTCAAAGAGATCGTCGACCGTCACAGCGGCCAGGTGGATATCGTCTCGGCGGAAGGCGAGGGGACGACGGTTCGTATCCTCATCCCATTGGCTGATGATCGTCCGCGAGTGGTTGTCTGACACGTCTTGTCCTGGTATGGTCTGTGAGACCTTTAATACCGGTCCGGTGAGGCCGGCAAGGAGAGCAAACCGCATAGTCCGCGCAGTAGCCCGTCTGTAGCCAGCGCGTTCGCATACGTCGCCTTCTTGCCGTCCGCAAGGAGGCGTTTTCTGTTGTGGGCGATCCCGCATGCAGCAAGCGCCGGAAGGAGTGCAGCGGATGGGCTATCGCGTGAAAGCCGAAGTCATGGATGCTTCGGCCATCGATCGGGCGCTGACGCGTATCGCGCACGAGATCTTAGAGTCCAACAAGGGCGCGGACAACATCGCGCTTGCAGGGATCCTCACACGCGGCGCCTTCGTCGCGCAGCGTCTTGCCGAGAGGATCAAGCGCATCGAGGGCGCGGATGTGCCGGTGGGCAGCATCGATATCAGTTTCTACCGGGACGATCTTGCCACGCGTATCAACCCTGAGGTCCACCGCACTGACATCCCCTTCGATGTGGAGGGCCGGGACGTTATCCTCGTCGACGACGTCCTCTACACCGGGCGCACGATCCGCGCCGCGATGGACGCCATCATGGACTACGGCAGGCCGTGTTCGGTCCAGCTCGCCGTGCTGGTGGACCGCGGTCATCGTGAACTGCCTATCCGCGCCGACTACGTCGGCAAGAACGTGCCCACGTCCCGCCGTGAACGGGTCAAGGTCACAGTCGTCGAGCATGATGACGCGGACAGCGCTGTCATCCTGGAACAGACAGAAGGGGATGTGTAGATGCTCTCCTGTAAGCACATCATGACGATGGATGATCTCACTCCCGAAGACATCGTCACCATCCTGGATACCGCTGACTCTTTCAAAGAGGTCAACGAGCGTCGCATCAAAAAGCTCCCGACCCTTCGCGGTCGCACGGTGGTCAACCTGTTCCTCGAGCCCAGCACGCGTACGCGGACGAGCTTCGAGATCGCCGCCAAGCGTCTTTCGGCAGACGGTCTTAACTTCACCGCGTCGGCATCCGCCACGGTGAAGGGCGAGTCGCTCCGCGATACGGCTGCGACCCTCTCGGCGATGGCCTGTGACCTGGTGGTTGTGCGCCACAAGTATGCTGGCGCGCCTCAGATGCTGGCCGAGTGCATGGACGCGCATATCGTGAACGGTGGCGATGGCGTCAACCAACACCCCACACAGGCGCTGCTCGACCTGTTCACGATGCGCGAGAAGCTGGGTCATCTCGAGGGACTCACCGTGGGCATCGTGGGCGACATCTGCCACAGCCGGGTCGCTGGATCGCTGGTGCCCGCACTCCGCAAGGTGGGCGCGCGGCCCATCATAATCGCGCCGAAAATGCTGATGCCGGCCAGGCCTGACATCCTGGGCGCTGAGGTTGCGTACTCACTGGACGAGGTGCTGCCGGAGCTCGACGTCGCCTATATGTTGAGGGTCCAGTTTGAGCGCGCGGCGCAGATGCCGTTCCCCTCCAACCGCGAGTACGCCAGGTTCTACGGCATGAACGCGGCCCGTCTTGGTTCGGCAAAGCCGGGGATGATCGTCATGCATCCCGGACCGATGAACCGAGGCGTTGAGATCTCATCGGAGGTCGCTGACTCTCCAAGATCGCATGTGCTCGACCAGGTGAACGCCGGTGTCGCGGTGCGTATGGCCGTGATGTATCTACTGCTGGGAGGTGCCGACAGTGGCGCTGCTGCTTAAAGGAGGCCGGGTCATCGACCCGGAGGTGGGACTCGATGCCGTTTGTGACGTGCTCATACGCGACGGCGTGATAGTGGAGATCGGTACCGACCTCAAGATGGCCAAGGGCGAGACCGTCGATTGCGCCGAGAAGATAGTCCTGCCCGGACTGGTGGATGTCCACACGCATCTGCGCGAGCCCGGCCAGGAGTACAAGGAGACCATCGCCTCGGGGACGCGTGCCGCGGCCCACGGAGGCTTCACTGCTGTGTGCGCGATGCCGAACACCGATCCGGTCTGCGACACGGGCAGCAAGGTGCGTTTCATCGTGGAACGCGCTTCCGATGCCGGTGTGGTTCGTGTGCACCCGATCGGTGCGGTGACCAAGGGCCAGAAGGGCGAGGGCCTGGCCGAGATAGGGGACATGCTGGGCGAAGGCGCGGTGGCGTTCTCCGACGACGGTCACCCCATCGCCTCGGCAGGCATGACGCGAGTGGCGATGGACTACCTCAAAGGCTTCGGCGCTACCTTGATCTCCCATGCCGAAGAAGCGGAGCTCTCCGGTGGGGGCGTGGTGAACGAGGGCGTCGTCTCCACACGCCTGGGGCTTCCGGGCTGGCCTTCGGCTGCCGAGGAGGTCATGGTCGCCCGTGACATCCGGCTGGCCGAGCTTACCGGATGCCGGCTGCACCTGGCACACCTTTCTACCGCACGCTCGGTGCAGCTTGTGCGAGAGGCCAAGGCGCGCGGTATCGCGGTCACCTGTGAGGTCACCCCGCACCATCTGTTCCTGGATGAAGACGGGCTGCTCGGGTACGATACGAACCTGAAGATGAACCCGCCGCTGCGCACTGCTGAGGACCGCGCGGCGCTCATCGAAGCGGTGGTTGACGGCACGGTGGACTGCATAGCCACTGACCACGCTCCGCACGCGCCACATGAGAAGGAACTGGAGTTCGAGTTGGCTCCCTTCGGCACTACGGGTCTGGAGACCGCGCTTTCGCTGGTGAACACTCACCTGGTGGCCACCGAGAAGCTCTCCTGGGCTGATGTGGCGCGCCTGATGGCTCATGGTCCCCGTGCGGCTCTTGGACTGCCTGCTGTGACCCTTGAGGCGGGTATCACCGCGGATATCACCATCGTCGATCCTGAGGCCCGTGTAGAGGTCACGCGTGAGTGGTTCTACTCCAACTCGTGCAACTCGGCGTTTCTCGGCAACAAGCTCCTGGGTAAGGCGAGCGATGTGCTCATCGGCGGGTACTTCGCTCTCCGGAACGGAAAGGTGGTCGAGTGACCGACAAGCAACGCGCACTGCTAGCGCTTGAGGACGGGACGCTTTTTTGGGGCACCAGCTGCGGCGCTCCTGGCGAGACGACGGGCGAGGCGGTCTTCAACACCTCGCTCTGTGGATACCAGGAGGTCTTCACCGACCCCAGCTACGCCGGCCAGATCGTCACGATGACCATGCCGCATATCGGCAACTACGGTGTGAACGCGGCGGACATGGAGTCGCGTGGCGTTTTCGCCGCCGGCTTCGTGGTGCGCGAGCTCTCCTCGATGGCCTCGAACTGGCGTGCCGAGGAGACCCTGCGGGAGTTTTTCGAGCGCCACGCTGTGGTCGCGATTGAGGGCGTGGACACTCGGCGCCTCACCCGGCACATCCGCGAGCAGGGCGCCATGCGTGCGGTCCTCTCGACAGAAGACCTCGATCCGGAATCGCTGGTCGCCAAAGCCAAGGCGTCTTTGGGGCTCGTCGGCCGGGATCTGGTGACCGAGGTCGCCGTCTCGGAGCGCTACGTGTGGGGCGAGGAGATGCCGCCTGAGTGCGAACTCCCCGTGGACACCGGAGTGCTGTCCGCGACGCCGCGCTACCGTGTGGTGGCCTACGACTCTGGCGTGAAGTACAACATCTTGCGCAGACTCTCCGAGCAGGGCTGCGAGGTCATCGTCGTGCCTCCTACCACCAGCGCTGCCGAGGCTATGGAGCTTAGGCCCGATGGCGTCTTTCTCGCAAACGGTCCGGGTGACCCTTCCGCAGTGGACTACCTCTACACCACGCTGCGTGAGCTTCTGGGCAAGGTGCCGGTGTTCGGCATCTGCCTGGGACATCAGATGCTCTCGCTCGCGCTGGGCGCGGAAACTTACAAGCTCAAGTACGGGCATCGCGGCGGCAACCAGCCGGTCAAAAACCTCGTCACCGGGCGCGTGGAGATCACCAGCCAGAACCACGGCTTTTGCGTGGACTTCGCGTCGGTGGGTCCGCTCATCCCGGAACTCTCCGGCGGTCTGACGCTCGATCCCGCCGACCTTGGTGCATGGGTGCGCGCCGGAGTCGCTCCGGTCGTTCGCTCCGACCGATTCGGAGCTGTGCAACTCACTCACGTGAATCTCAACGACATGACGGTTGAAGGTGTGCGGCCGCTGGAGATCCCGGCGTTCTCGGTCCAGTACCACCCCGAGGCGGCGCCCGGCCCGCACGATGCACGGTACCTGTTCGGTGCGTTCACGCGGCTCATGGATGGCCGCGAGGACATCTTCGGCGAGGGGTAGGCGGCATGCTCAAGACGGTTCTGGTTCCCACTGACTTCAGCGACGATAGCTCTCTGATCCTCGATTTCGCCCGTGGCCTGCCAGCGCTGGGTGTGAAGCGCGTCGTCCTGGCCCATGTGGTGGATGCTTCAGGGCTTGAGGGCCCCGTCATCGCGCACAAGGTCGACAGGGTCAGAGACTGGCTCAAAGAGGTCGCGCCGCAGCTTGAGGCCGCAGGCCTTGGCGTTGAGATCCGGGTGCCTGCAGGCGACCCGTTCGATGAGATCGTCGCGCTGGCCGCCGAGATGCACGTGGACGCAATCGTCTCGGGATCGCACGCGAAATCGATCATCGACCAGCTGTTCGTGGGCTCCATATCCGAGCGCCTGTTGCGCGACGCAGCTGTGCCCAGTATCCTCGCGCGCTTCGAGTTGATGCGTAACGTCTCGGATGCGTCCAAGCTGCTCAACAGGTTCGGCGAGAAGGTCATTTTGCCTACCGACTTCTCGCTCTCATCATCGCGGGCATTCACCAGGGCCATGGAGATGCCAAAGGGAGTCATCAAGACCATGTATCTGCTTCACGCCATCGACCCCGCGTTGACAGGGGAGAAGCTCCGCAGGACCGAGGAGGGCGCCGAGTTCCATATGCGCAATCTCCAGGCGATGGCCGAGCAGCAGGGGATCGTCGCCAAAGTCGTGATCGAGAAGGGGGACGCGGCCCACGTGGTCCTCTCGGAGATCGACGAACGCCGCGCCACCGGCGTCATCACCGGTACGCGTGGACGGAATGCAATCCAGGAGGCCTTGTTAGGCAGCGTGTCTATGACCGTGCTGAGACAGGCGTCCTGCCCAGTAATGATCGTGCCCTAAGTTAGGAATCGGATGCCTCGTAGAGACGATATCAACAAGATCCTGCTCATAGGTTCCGGGCCCATCATCATCGGCCAGGCCTGTGAGTTCGACTACTCCGGCGCTCAGGCGTGCAAGGTGCTGCGAGAAGACGGCTTCGAGGTCGTCTTGGTCAACTCCAATCCCGCGACCATCATGACCGACCCCGAGTTCGCGGACCGCACCTATGTGGAGCCGGTCACGCCCGAGTTCGTGGAGAAGGTCATAATCGCCGAGCGACCCGACGCGCTGCTGCCCACTCTGGGCGGTCAGACCGGCCTGAACGTGGCGGTCGCTCTGGCGGAGTCCGGCGTGCTTGAGAAGTACGGCGTGGAGCTTATCGGCGCAACGCTCGACGTCATCAAGAAGGGCGAGGACCGGAAGCTGTTCGCGGAGGCGATGGAGCGCATCGGGCTGGATACGCCCGCAAGCGGGTACGCGTACTCGATCGCGGACGCCGAAGGGCTCGTGGCAGAGATCGGCTACCCCACGGTGATCCGCCCCAGCTTCACGATGGGAGGCGCCGGAGGCGGTATCGCCTACAACGTCGAGGAGCTCCGGGAGATCGTCGCCAGCGGACTCGCGCTCTCTCCGGTGGGCGAGGTGCTCATCGAGGAGAGCATCATCGGCTGGAAAGAGTACGAGATGGAGGTCATGCGTGACCGCAACGACAACGCGGTCATCGTGTGCTCCATCGAGAACTTCGACGCGATGGGCGTGCACACCGGCGACAGCATCACCGTGGCACCGGCCCAGACGCTCACCGACCGCGAGTATCAGATCATGCGCGACGCTTCGCTCGCCATCATGCGCGAGATCGGCGTTGAGACCGGCGGCAGCAACGTGCAGTTCGGCGTGAATCCGCGCGACGGTCGGCTTGTCATCATCGAGATGAACCCGCGCGTCAGTCGCTCCTCGGCGCTCGCCTCCAAGGCGACAGGCTTTCCTATCGCCAAGTTCGCCGCCAAGCTCGCGGTGGGCTACACGCTGGATGAGATTCCCAATGACATCACGCGCATGACACCCGCGTGCTTCGAGCCCAGCATCGACTACACGGTGGTCAAGGTGCCGCGCTGGGCGTTTGAGAAGTTCCCGGGCACGGACACAACGCTCACCACCCGCATGAAGAGCGTGGGCGAGGCCATGGCCATCGGACGCACGTTCAAAGAAGCGCTGAGCAAGGCGATGCGCTCACTGGAGAACGGGCGCGGCGGTCTTGGCGCAGACGGCAAAGACGAGTTCGATGAGGACCACTTCGACCAGATGTTGGCGGTCCCCAACGAGCAGCGGCCGTTCTACATCGCCGAGGCGTTCCGTCGTGGATGTGACGCGGAGGAGATACACAGCCTGACGCATGTGGACCCGTGGTTCCTCGACCAGGTGCGTGAGATGATCGATGCCGAGAAGGCCGTCGCGGCGACCGGGCTCGTGCAGATGTCTGCCGAAGACATGCGTGCGGCCAAGCGGATGGGTCTCTCGGACATCCAGATAGCGCACCTTACAGGTTCGACTGAAGCTGAGGTACGCGCCTTAAGGCTCAACCTTGGGGTGAAGGCCACATTCAAGTCGGTGGACACCTGTGCCGCCGAGTTCGCGGCCAGCACGCCCTACTACTACAAGACGTATGAGGACGAGGACGAGGTGGCTCCTTCCAGCCGTCCCAAAGCCATGATCCTGGGTGCCGGCCCCAACCGTATCGGGCAGGGGATCGAGTTCGACTACTGCTGCGTGCACGCGGCCTACGCGCTCTCGGACATGGGCTTTGAGACCATCATGGTCAACTGCAACCCTGAGACCGTCTCCACCGACTACGACACCTCCGACAGGCTGTACTTCGAGCCGCTCACCTTCGAGGACGTCATGGACATCGTCGAGGCCGAGAAGCCCGACGGCGTGCTTGTGACCTTTGGCGGGCAGACGCCGCTCAAGCTTGCCAACGCACTGGAGCAGGCCGGCGTGCCCATCCTGGGCACCAAGCCCGAGGCGATCGACCTGGCAGAGGACCGCAGGCGCTTCTCGGACCTCCTCGACAGGCTGGGCATAGCCTATCCCGCCGCCGGTACGGCCAACACGATGGACGAGGCCGTGGAAGTGGCCAGCCGCATCGGGTACCCGCTGCTTGTGCGTCCCAGCTATGTGTTGGGCGGGCGCGGCATGGTCATCGCGTACAGCGAGGAGTACATGCGCCGTTATGTGGAGAAAGCCGCGGCGCTCAGCCCGGACCATCCGGTGCTGCTCGACCGGTTCTTGGAAGGCGCCATCGAGGTGGATGTGGACGCCGTATGCGATGGCGAGACCGTTTACATAGGCGGCGTCATGGAGCATATCGAAGAAGCCGGCATCCACTCGGGTGACTCGGCGTGTTGTGTTCCGCCGTTCTCGCTGGGTGTACAGACCATCGGACAGATCAAAGATCACGCGCGTGCCCTGGCTATGGCGCTGGGCGTGGAAGGCCTGATGAACGTGCAGTTCGCCGTCAAAGACGAGCGCGTCTACGTCATCGAGGTCAACCCGCGTGCAAGCCGCACGGTACCCTACGTCAGCAAGGCCACCGGCGTTCCGCTGGCCAAGGTGGCAGCCCGCGTGATGGGCGGACAGAAGCTTGCAGAGATGGGTCTTCCCGACGAGAACCGCGACCTGGGTCGCTTCTGCGTGAAGGAAGCCGTGATGCCCTTCGGACGCTTCCCCGGTACCGACAGCACTCTGGGGCCGGAGATGAAGTCCACTGGCGAGGTCATGGGCGTGGCGGCGGACTTTCCGGCGGCGTACGCGAAGTCACAGCTTGCGATCGACTACTCGCTTCCCGGCGAGGGCACCGCTTTCGTCTCGGTATGCGAGCGCGACAAGCGCTCCGTGGTGTCGATCGCGCGCCATCTTAACTTGCTCGGGTTCCGCATCATGTCCACGAAAGGCACGGCACGGTTGCTGCGCGCTTCCGGGATCCCGGTGGAAGAGGTGGCCAAGGTGCACGAAGGCCGCCCCAACATCGTGGATGCCATCAAGAACGGAGAGGTGCAGCTTGTGATCAACACGCCGTTCGGCCGAGAGACCCGCTCGGACGGCTATCACATCCGTACCGCGGCGGTGCAGCACGGTGTCACCAACATCACCACGCTCGCGGCCGCCCAGGCGGTCGTGCAGGCGATCGAGGCGATGAAGGCGGGACGCCTGGGCGTCATCGCGCTGCAGGACTTCGGCGGTACGCTATGACCTGCGCAGACGAAACAGCGCGGGATCGGGCGTTGCTCGAGCGAGTGAGCGTGCTCTCCAACGACCGTGTGGCCGAGGGCGTGGGCCTTATCGTCTTGCAGTCCCCTCGGGTGGCGCGAAGCGTACGTCCGGGACAGTTCGTGCATCTGCGTGTGGCCGAAGGCCGCGACTTCGTCTTGCGCCGTCCGTTCTCGGTACATGCGGCGCATGGGGATCGTCTCGAGATCCTCTACCAGGTGCTGGGGGTGGGCACCCGCGCGCTCAGTCTTTCCGGACGGGGAGATGAGATGGACGTGATCGGCCCGCTCGGCCACGGTTGGGAGATACCCGATACGCTCTCGCATGCGTTGCTGGTGTGTGGTGGCCTGGGTGCGGCTCCGATGGGCATGCTCGCCACCGAGCTGGCTGCCAGAGGAGTGGCGGTGAGCGTGGCGCAAGGCGCGCCTACAGCCCCGCGACTGGTCGCGCGCGACCTGTTCGCGGATGCCGCACGCCGGCATGAGATCGCCACCGATGACGGTTCTGCGGGGCACCACGGGTTCGTGACCGCGCTTGTAGAGCCGCTTCTTGCGGGCGACAGCCCTGATGTCGTCTATGTGTGCGGGCCGGAAGTGATGCAGCGGATCGTCGCCGCGCAGGCGAGCGCCGCGGGCGTGCCCTGCCAGGTGTCTTTGGAGCGTCTCATGGGCTGCGGCATCGGCGCGTGCCTCTCGTGCGTGGTCAGCACCGTGCACGGGCAGAAGCGTGCATGCGTGGACGGTCCTGTCTTCAACGCAAACGAGGTGCTCTGGGAGAGCGCCGAGATACCCCCTAAGCATTAGGAGTAACGTGAACCAAACCGTCAACATGAAGGTGAGACTTGGTTCGCTGGAACTGCGCAACCCGGTGCTGACCGCTTCAGGGACATTCGCCGCGGGGCGCGAGTACAGCGACTTCATCGACCTGAGCACGCTGGGCGCTGTGGTGACCAAGGGCGTCTCGCTGCATCCGTGGGCGGGCAATGCCAGCCCACGTATCGCCGAGACGGCAAGCGGCATGCTCAACTCCATAGGCTTGCAGAACCCCGGGGTTGAAGCCTTCTGTGCCGGCGACCTGCTGTGGCTCGCAACACAGGATGTCCCGGTGATCGTGAACGTCAGCGGCCACAGCGTTGAGGAGTATGTTGCTGTAGCCCGGAGGCTGGAGTCAGAGCCTACGGTCAGCGCGCTTGAAGTGAACATCTCGTGTCCCAACGTTGACGAGGGAGGGATGGCGTTCGGGACCAGCTGTCCGGCCGCTGCCGAAGTCACGCGTGCGGTGAGGGCGGTCACGAGTAAGCCTTTGATCGTCAAGCTGAGCCCCAACGTCACAGACATCACTGAGATCGCCCGTGCAGTCGAGGCTGAGGGTGCAGACGCCGTCTCGCTCATCAACACGCTGCTGGGAATGGCTATCGACACCCGCACGTTCCGGCCCAAGCTGGCGCGGGCGGTGGGCGGTCTTTCCGGCCCCGCCATCAAGCCGGTGGCCGTCCGGATGGTGTGGCAGGTCGCCTCGGCGGTCCAGATTCCGGTGGTGGGTATGGGCGGCATCATGACCGCGGATGACGCCGTCGAGTTCATGCTGGCAGGAGCGACCGCTGTGGCCGTGGGTACCGCCAACTTCGTCGATCCTACGACGACGTCAAGCGTCGCGCAGGGCCTGGAGGCATTCTGCCGCGAACGTTCGATCCAGAGTGTGGCCGAGCTCACGGGCGCCGTGCGGCTCTAGGTGACGGGGGAAGAGAGCGCATGACAGACGAGTATGGTATCCCGGGTCCGGACGCGCCGGCTCCACTTCCGGTGGATGTGCCGGCTCCACTTCCGGTGGATGTGCCGGTGCGCAAGCGTTCGAAGTGGCCGCTCATCATCGGCATAGGTGTCGTCGCCTTTCTCATGGCGGCGTGTGCGGGCACGACCTATCTGGTGACCACTGTGTTCCAGGATGCGATGGACGCGGGATACGACCCGGCCATCAGCCCGAGCTACGGGTTCGATGGCGGTCAGGCGTCCGTCCAGTGGAGCGGTTCGGGCAGCTACGCTGTGATCCAGTACTTCGACGAGCAGCAGGTGCCCGTTGTGGTGGTGTGGGACAAGGAGACCGAGACGACGCGCCGTGAGGTGGGCTATGTCGTGGTCGCCGTCGAGTCGGCGGGAGCGCAGATCTGGCTCGAGCCGATGGACGAGGCGGTGGAGGTCTACGACTCGTTCGATGACCCTATCGACCACAAGCCGGCGCAGCTTCTGGCCTGGAAGCTTGATGAGAACGAAGGGCCGCAAGACGCGCCCGCAGCCAAGTGGCGTGCATGGCCCGGTCCGGGCGGTTACACCGCATACCTTGAGCTCGACCCGCTCGCAGGCTGCATGCCCGCCAAACTGCTGCTCAACAACAATGAAGGCAGTGGCGAAGGCGTGAAGGCGGCGCTGCCCGAATCAACCGGCACGTTCGCACCTGTAGGCTGGTCGCCAAGCGGCGAGTACTTCGCCGTGGAGGAGCTCGTCGATGGCGAGCAGACCGGCCTGCTCGGCGATTTCACGGGACTGACCCCGCCCGAGCAGCCCGATCGCAAACTGCTGGTCTTCTCGGCGAAGACGGGTGAGCTGGTAGCCGAGGCGGTCTTGCCGCGCGGCTCGTTCGAGGCGCCCGTGTCGCTGTGGGGGGATGATGACACGCTGTACTGGGGCGATTCGGACGCCAGCCAATCCAGCATGGACGGCACTGAACCGCTTGAGCTCAAACAGCTCGCTCCGGGTGGGACAGCCCAGGACGTGGCGAACGTCACGGTCGATCAGCTGTCCACCGTCTGGTCGTTCGTATCGCTCGGGAGTGACGAGAGCGGTGCGCTGTTCTTCACCGACGAAGGGCGGCTGTGGCGTCTTGGCACAGCCGGGCTGACGCACGCGGGCAACATCTCGTACGCCGATACGGGGGACTGGGACCCGCTCGGCGGTCTGCTCGTCACCCGTACCGAGTGGGTGATGAGCGATGACGACAGCGAGGTCAATGCCCCTCAGGTGTTCTTGCTGGATGAGCACGGTGCAAACGAGCGCAGGATATGGCGAGGCCCTGAGATTGCGATAGACTACGGCCTTGGCTACTAGGATCGACAATGACCGACCGAAAGGACATCATGCGTGATTCGATGATCGTAGCGCTCGACCTCCCCGATGCCGAGACGGCCCTGGAGATCGCCCGTTCACTGAAGGGCCGCGTCACCTGGGTCAAGGTTGGCATGACGCTGTTCTACGCCGAGGGTCCCAGCATCGTGCGGGAGCTGCGTGCGATGGGCTTCAAGGTGTTCGTCGATCTCAAACTCAACGACATCCCGCATCAGGTAGAAGGTGCGTGCAAGACGCTCGTGCGGCTGGGAGCGGACATGTTCACCGTCCATGCTTCCGGTGGCCGGGCGATGCTGGAAGCGGCCGTTTCTGCCACATCCAGTGCTGCCGAGAAGTTCCGCGTGCCGCGTCCGATGGTGGTCGCGGTCACCGTCCTCACTAGCCTCGATGACGCCGCGCTCGTGGAGGTCGGCCTTGCGCGTACATCTGCTGAGCAGGTGCATGCACTGGCCGCGATGGCTTCAGAGGCCGGCGTGGACG
>JAFGVD010000046.1 GCA_016938135.1 Coriobacteriia bacterium | reverse complement strand
TGCCGTGTGGCGGATCAGGCTTGATGGAGCGCCGAGGAGTTGGCCCGCCTAACGTATGAGCGCATCAGCAGCGCGCCCATCCCCTGCCTTCAGTCTATCGCTTGCCGCGTCTGCTGGATGCGCTGGTTAGGTGGTTACAGTTCGGGCCCTCAGCTGAAACTCATGATGATGATCAGCACGAACCAGAGCGCCCATACCACCAGACCAACCCTCATGGCATCGACAGCCCGACCAAGCTGTGGCCTAAGGCTCTCCACTGCCTGGACCACTGGATCCGCCATGGCATGTCGTAGGCGGTCCTCGTTTCGCGTCCAGAGAGGATTCCAGCGCACCACACTGTAGGAATCCAGACGCCCAGGGAAGTGCGCCTCAACGGCATCCATGGCGTGGCGAACCTCGGAACTGGTGAACAGGCCGCTGACGGCCAGACACACACAGGCGGCCACGAACAGCGGGATACCGACCGACGTACGGACTCCTACAACGACTGAGGTGAACGCCAGAATCACAGCCCCTGCTACTCCAACACGAGCAAACCCCGACAGCCTCGGTGCCGACACCCGCCCCTCCAATCCACCTAACAATGATTCTACAGACTGCGTGGCGCGCTGCTGCAACTTGAGCCTTCAATGTAGTCACAGTAGTTGAGCGGCACACAACTCCCCTTGCAGGAACTATATCCCAACTCATCTTTCTGCGTAATGGCGAATCGCAGTCTGCGTAACAGCATTAGCGGGCTGACTGAGAGCGCTTCTCGGTGTGCAACCTGATCCAGTCGGCCAGCACCTCTTCGTCGAGTTCACCCGACGCGAGCCTTACGATCGCGATGACTACCTCGGTCTCGCTCGCTGTGAATTCGAGTCTATTCAGTCCCAGGAATACCGCCATCACGACGAACGCAACTCGTTTGTTGCCGTCGTTGTAGGGGTGGTTGCGGGCGAGTCCGTACCCATATGCTGCAGCGAGTGCCGCGAGGTCGATGCTCGGCTCGTAAGCATAGCGCTGTCTTGGGCGTGCCAACGCGGATTCGAGAAGGTTCTCGTCACGTAGTCCCGGCATTCCACCGTAGGCGAGTAGCACGTCGGTCTGGATCGCATCGACGACAAGGCGCGAGACCCAACGCGGTTCTCCTGTCTGCACTGCGGCCTACCGGGCCAGCTCGCGCAATGCGTTGCGGTATGTGCGTCCAACCTCTGTGGCGAGCGCAAGCGCTTCTTCAGTGTCGGGGTCGTACGGGGTCAGCAGGATTCCGCGTTCGGTCTCGATGGCTATCACTGTGTCGCCGGCAGCAAGCTTGAGCCTGTCCGCCATATCCTTCGGCAGGGTAGCGGCAATCGAGCCTCCGGCCTTGCGCAACTTCACTCCCTGGGTCATCTCGCTGCCTCCATCGTCAGGGGTCATTGGTAGTGTAGCATATATGTGCTACTTCGCCTGCCCGCTAGCAAGGGCGCCGGGCACGACGCGGACGCGCAAAGACGTACGCCCCGTCGCTTCCGCGCACGCTTCACAGCCCATCAAGGGGGCTCCTCACACCTCGACCACCACGGTTGAGCACGTGGGTGTAGATCATCGTCGTCCGCAGATCTTTGTGTCCCAGCAGTTCCTGGATCGTCCGGATGTCGTATCCATCATCAAGCAGGTGCGTGGCGAAGGAATGTCTGAACGTATGACAACCTGCGCGTTTGACGACACCGGCGCGGCTCACCGCTTCTTTGACCGCTCGTTGCAGGACCGTCGCATGCACGTGATGCCGCCCCTGCTCACCCGTCTGAGGGTTGCGCCAGCGCCGCTCCTGTGGAAACACCCATTGCCAACGCCACTCCCTCGCGGCGTTTGGGTACTTGCGCTCCAGAGCGGTGGGCAGCACCACGAAGCCCCACCCGTCGGCGATATCCGCTTCATGCACAACGCGCGCCCGCTCGAGTTGCTGCCGCAGTGCAGGAATCGCCTTCTCGGGAAGTGTGGTCACGCGGTCCTTGCCACCCTTCCCGTCTCGGACAACAAGTTCGTGCCTGCCGAAGTCGATGTCTTGCACCCGAAGCCTGAGACACTCGGATAGGCGCAGCCCTCCCCCGTACATCAGCGTAGCCATCAGATGTGTGGCACCATCCAGTTGAGTGAGTACGGCGCGGACCTCGTCGCGCGTGAGCACCACCGGCAAATGGGAGGGCCGACGCGCGCGCACCACTTCACCTAGGTCGCCCAGGGGCCGATCAAGGACGTGCCGGTACAAGAACAGCACCGCCGAAAGCGCCTGGTTCTGCGTGGATGCACTCACATGCTTCTCCACGGCAAGATGAGTAAGAAACGCGTTTATCTCATCCTCGCCCATATCCGCAGGATGACGCATCCCGTGATACATGATGAATCGTCGCGACCACAGTACATACGCCTGCTCGGTGCGCGCGCTGTAGTGACGCACCTGCAGCGCGTGCCGCATCTGATCCATGAGTTTCGGCTGAGACACCTACGCTCCCGAGACGAGTTTGGTCCCAGTCTCGGGGACAGCCCATACCAGCGGCTTACCAGATCCTGAACGCAAAAGAGGCCGCCCATGTGGGCGACCTCCTGCCAGTACGTACTAGAAGACGGTCGACGCCGTCTGTCACGGCGGTTCTTACAGCGCGAAGCCGCCGTGTTTCTTGAAGTGCTCCACAAGCCCTCCATCAGCGAGCAGCTGCGCCATGACTGGCGGCAGCGGCTTGATGGCGATGTCGATGCCCTTGGTCACATCGCGCAGAACGCCGCCCGTGAGATCGAGAACGAGTTCATCGCCGTCATCGATGAGATCGGTGTCGCACTCCACCACCGGCAAGCCGGTGTTGATCGCGTTGCGGTAGAAGATGCGCGCGAAGGTCTTGGCGAGCACCGCCTGAGTATTGGAGTGGATAAGCACCAGCGGGGCCTGTTCACGGCTGGAGCCCATGCCGAAATTGGTACCGGCTACAAGGAAACCGCCGTTGGGCTTCATCTTCTTGTAGTAGTCGGGGTCAAGCTCCTCCATGGCGTGGACGGCCATGACTTCCATGTCGTTAGACTTGAACTTGTACTTGCCGGAGATGATGTAGTCGGTGTTGATGTCATCCCCGTACTTGAAGGCTTTGGCTGTGATCTCCATTTACGCCTGCCCTCCTTCGAAGTACTTGCGGGGGTCGGTGATCTTGCCCTCGATCACCGATGCGGCCACGGTGGCCGGGCTACCCAGGTAGATGAAGGCGTCCGAGTTGCCCATGCGGCCTTTGAAGTTGCGGTTGGCCGTAGAGATGACGTTCTCGCCGGTGGAAGGCACGCCGTTGTGCGTACCCACGCACGGACCGCAGCCCGGCGTGACAAGCGCGGCGCCAGCCTCCACGAGCGTCTGCACGTAGCCCGCCTCGATGGCGTCGAGCAAGATCTTGCGTGACGCGGGCGCCACGATGAAGCGTACGTCGGGGTGCACTTTGCGGCCCTTGAGAATGCTCGCAGCGATGGCGAAGTCCTCAAGGCGGCCGTTGGTGCAGGTGCCCAAAACGCCCTCGGCGATCGGCGTGCCCTCAACCTCTTCGATCGGGCTCACGTTATCGACCGCATGCGGCTTTGCCACCTGCGGACCTATCGTGGACGCGTCGAAAGTGAGCTCGCGGATGTAGGTGGCATCGGCATCGGGCGCCTGCGGTGCGGGCGTCTTCTCACCGCGACCCTCAAACCATTCGAGCGTCTTAGCGTCAGCCTTCATCAGGCCGGCTTTGGCGCCAACCTCGATGGCCATGTTGGAGATCGTCATACGTGCCTCGACCGACAGCTCGTCGATGACCGGGCCGTGGAACTCGATGGCCTCGTACGTGGCGCCATCTGCACCGATCTGGCCAGCAAGGTACAAGATGAGATCTTTACTGAACACGCCAGGCTTCAGTTCGCCGTTGTAGGTGACCTTCACAGAATCCGGCACTTTGAACCACAGCTTGCCCGACGCCATCGCCGCGGCCCCGTCGGTGGAGCCTACACCCGTGGAGAATACGTTGAGCGCACCGTAGGTGCAGGTGTGGCTGTCGCAGCCCACCATCAGATCGCCCGGGACCACGTGGCCCTTCTCGGGAATCAGCTGGTGGCATACGCCCTCACCCACGTCGTAGACCTTCGCGCCGGTCTTCTTGCCGAACTCGCGCATGATCGTGTGCAGCGCGCTTACGCCCTCGATAGGGCTGGGCGAGCTGTGGTCCATGACCACGGCGACCTTCTCCGGATCGAACACCTCATCCACGCCCATGTTCTCAAGCGCACGGATGGCCAACGGCGACGTGCCGTCCTGCCCCATGACGAAGTCGACGTCGGCGACGACGATGTCACCTGCGTGTGCATCGGTCCCTGAGTGTGCCGAGAAGATCTTCTCGGCTATCGTCTTTCCAGAAATCGCGCTCACCCCTTCTGCTCGGCCTTCCAGTCCTGATAGATGTAGACCAGCTCCTTGTCGAAGAGCGCGCGCTTCAGCTCGATGGCCATGGTGCGCACACGCGGGAGCATCTGTGCAGCCTGCTCTCTGGTCAGTTCGATCCCGTACTCGTTGAACTTAAGCTCCAATGTCTTGGAGCCGGAGTGCTTACCCACGACGATCTGGCGAACAAGGCCCACCTCATCGGGGCTGAATACCTCGTAGGTCTTAGGGTTCTTGATGACACCGTCGGCATGGATACCGCTCTCGTGCGCGAACATGTTGGAGCCGATGACCGACTTCCAGATGGGGATATTGCGGCCGGCGGCCTTCATGACGTACTCGGCGATCTCGCGGAAGCGCGTGGTGTCCATATCAAGCTGCAAGTCCTCGATGTACTTCAGCGCCATGACGACCTCTTCAAGCGCCGCGTTGCCCGCGCGTTCACCAAGCCCGGCCACGGTAACGTTCACCCAGTTCGCGCCGGCGTGGATACCCGCCACAGCGTTGGCCACGGCCATGCCGAAGTCATTGTGCGTGTGCATCTCAATCTCCATACCCGTGCGCTCACGCAGCTCACGGATGACCTGATAAGTGCGGAACGGCTCCATGATGCCGATGGTGTCGCAAAAGCGCAGGCGGTCGGCGCCCTCGGCCCTGGCAGCAGCAGCGTACTCCACCAGGAAGTCCACGTCGGTGCGCGAGGCGTCTTCGGCATTCACCGAGACGTACACGCCCTCGGACTTGGCGTAGGCCACAGCCTTCTTGACCGAGTCGATGACCCAGGCGCGGTCCTTCATGAGCTTGGTCTCGATGTGGATGTCCGAGGTGGCCAGCGAGATGGCCACCGCGTCAACACCACAGTCGATGGAGGTCTTGATATCGGCCAGGTTCGCGCGGTTCCATGCGAGCACAGACGCGTTCAGGCCCAGGTGCGCGATCTCCTCGATGACATCGCGCTCGTCACCGCCCATCGCCGGGATGCCCACCTCAAGCTGGTGGACGCCTATCTCATCCAGCAGTTTAGCGATGCGAATCTTCTCCTGGTTGGCAAACACCACGCCCGCAGTCTGTTCCCCGTCCCGGAGCGTGGTGTCATCGATCTTGACCTCCAACGTGCCGAGGCTGCTCTCAACAGGAAAGTCGTTCCGCGCTTGCGTGTCCAACCCGGTTCCTCCTCATACAGGCGACGCTGACGCCAGCGTCGTTTTACGAAAGGCAATTCACCCGCGCTACGTCCTGCATATCTGCGGATGATAAGAAGTTTCAGTGTACGATACGTCGCGTGTACTCACAATCCAGAATCACGTATCAGCCGAGGAGAAGAACCGTGCCCCAGATACGCCTTGCGACGACAGAAGATGCAGAAGCGATAGCCCGGATCTACAACCAGGCCGTCTTGCGGTCCACTGCCACGTTCGACGAGGAGCCCAAGACCACCGAGGACCGCCGGGAATGGCTGGCACACCATGGCGCGAACCGCCCCGTCCTGGTCGCTGTGGAGGACGGCGTCGTAGTGGGATGGGGTTCGCTATCGGACTACTCGGATCGTCGCGCCTACGCCGGCACGGCGGAGATCTCCACCTATATCGACGAACAGTGCGTGGGCCGGGGGCTTGGCAGCGCGCTCTCCACGGCGCTCATCAGACTCGCCCCCTCGCTGGACATCCACGTCATCCTCTCGCGCATCTGCACCGAGAACTCGGCGAGCCTTGCCATGGCGGCCAGACTGGGCTTCAACGAGGTGGGCGTGATGCACAGGGTCGGCTACAAGTTCGACCGCTGGCTGGACGTGGCGCTCCTGGAGCTGCAGGTCTAGCCTGCCTTGCGCGCAGCCCGCTCTGGGCATGCGCCGCGAGTCCGATCCCCCGTCTAATATGGCCCCTCCCTGGGCATGAGGTGTAGGTAAGGTCGCCTGCAGATAAGGAGGGACGACATGCTGGTAAAAGTGGATCCCGACCTGTGCATCGGCTGTGCACTGTGCGAAGACACGTGCCCGGAGGTGTTTCTGCTCGACGACGACGGGATAGCCCGCGTCATCACCGAGTCGCCTGAGCCTGAAAGCTACGGCGACGTGGAAGGATGCGTCGAGCTTTGCCCCGTAGAGGCCATCTCCATCACGGCATCGTGATCTTGAACACCTTATGGATGCGGGGATTGCGCTCGAAATCCGGCGGGATCGTCTGAGCCGATATGTCCGTGATGTCCATATCCGGCAGGTTCTGCTCGTCCAGCGAGAACGTGCGCAGGTTCGTTGAGAAGTACAACGTGCCCCCGGGCGCCAGCAGAGCCGCCGCGCGCGTGATCAGATACACGTGATCGCGCTGCACGTCGAGGGACTCTGACATCCGCTTGGAATTGGAGAAGCTGGGCGGGTCCAGGAAGATCAGATCGAAGCGGCGCTCCCGTTTCTTGCGCAGCCACTGCAGACAGTCGGCCTGCTCAAACTCGTAGCGCGCTCCCAGAAATCCGTTGCGTTCCATGTTGGCGCGTGCCCACTCCATGTAGGTGTTGGAGAGGTCCACGGTCAGCACCTGGCGCGCTCCGCCAAGGGCCGCAGCCACCGAGACGGCTCCGGTGTAGGCGAACAGGTTGAGGACCAGCTTGTCCCCGGCCTCGTCCATGATGCGCTTACGCATGGGCCGATGGTCCAGAAACAGCCCCGTGTCCAGGTAGTCGGTGAAGTTCACCAGGTACGTGGCCGCACCCTCATGGACTTCGTGCTGCTGGCCGCGGGAGCCCGCACGCTCATACTGCTCGGTGCCGCGTTGTCGCTGCCGGACTTTGAGGAAGACATCCTCGGGGCGTACGCCCAGCACCTCAGGCGTCACGCGCATCACACCGGCAAGCCGCTGGCGCGCAGCGTCCGCATCAACGGTATTAGGCGGTGCATACTCCGAGATGTGCACCCAACGGCCTTCATACAGATCCACCGCGACCGCGTACTCGGGCAGATCGGCGTCATACACCCGATAGCAGGTCACGCCCTCACGGCGAGCCCACTTCCCGAGGTGCTTCATGCGCTTGCGCAGCCGGTTGGCGAACATCTCGGCGCCTTCGTCTTCAACGACCACGGCACCCTCGGCACGCCTGGGTATCTCGGCCACGATCAGTTCGATGGGTATGCGGCCGTTCATGAGTTCGTGGCGCTCGTCGACATGCATGCCCATCCGCGCCTCAAGCGCCCTGTCCGAGACGAGCACGGCGCTGCGCCAGCCGCCGAAGACACGACGCTCACGCTCCCCCAGGGTGGTGTAGAGCGCTTCGAGGTCACCGGTAAGCCGCTCGCCGTACGGCGGGTTGGCCACCAGCAGTCCACGCTCCGCGCTCCTGGTGGGCGTGGCTTCGCTCACGTCGCGCACGTCCACGCTCACGTGCTCCGCAAGGCCCGCTCGCGCGACACAGCCACGCGCGATCTCCACCGCGCCTGCATCGGTGTCGCTCCCCTCGATGGGCGGCAGCTTCTCGATGCCCGCCTCGGCACGCTCCATCGCTTCGTCCAACAGCGCGTCCCACGCATCGGCGTCGTGCTGCAGCCATGCCGAGAAGCCCCACCGCGTGCGCCGGAGCCCGGGCGCGATATCGCCCGCCATGAGCGCGGCCTCCACGATCAGCGTGCCGGAACCGCACATCGGGTCCAGCAGCGCTCCCCCTTCGGCGGCGATCTTCGGCCAGCCGGCAAGGGCAAGCACGCCGGCAGCCAGCGTCTCCTTGAGCGGTGCAGCGCCCTGCACGCCGGGACGGCGGTAGCCGCGCCGGTGTAGCGGGTCGCCGGAAAGGTCGATGGAGAGCGTTGCCACGCCACGGCGCAACGCCAGGTTGACAAGGATGTCCGGCGCCGAGGTGTCCACCGAAGGCCGCTCACCATATATCTCCCGGAAGTGATCGGCGATGGCGTCTTTGACCTTCAGCCCGGCGTAACCACTGTGCGTGATAGCCGAATCCCGCACGCTCGCATCGATGGCGAACGTGGAAGTCAATGCGAAGTGCTCCCCCCACGGCACCGCGAGCGCGCCGGCGTAGAGGGCGTCCTCATCGGGCGCGTCGTAGCGAGCGATAGGCATGAGAATCCGCGAGGCGAAGCGCGACCACAGACATGCGCGGTAGCCTGCCTCGATGGTGCCTTCGAACGACACGCCGGCAGTCGCCGGCCTCACGCCGCCGATACGGAGCGCGCGGAGCTCGTCACCAAGAACCGACTCCAGGTTGCGTGCCACAGGTGCGAAGAACCGCATGTCAGCCCCTTGCTGCAATCGTCTGCTTGTAGAGGGTCTCCAACTGGGTGACCACACCGGAAAGGTCATGTTGTGCCACATCGCCGCGCGCCGCCAGACCGAAGCGCTCGCGCAGCGCGTCATCGTCGGTCATCCGTTGCATCGCTTGTGCCATCCCCTGTATATCCCCCGGCGGCACGATAATCCCGTTGCGTCCTGAGCGCACTAGCTCGGGGATCGCTAGAGCGCGAACACCGATCACCGGAAGCCCCGCCGCCATCGATTCCAGCAGCACGATCCCCTGCGTCTCGATGGTGCTTGCCGTCACGAACAGATCGTAGTCACGGTAGGTGCCCGCTAACTCGCTGCGGTCCACAAAGCCCAGGAAGCGCACTGACTGCTGCAGACCCAGGCGCTCCGCCAGCTTCTGGAGCGACTCACGCGCGGGGCCGTCACCGGCTATGTGCAGCTCCCAGCCTGGCAGCCCGGAGCTGATGCGCGCGAACGCTTTGATGACCACATCCACGTTCTTCTCAAAGCCGAGACGTCCGGCGTGGAGCATTCGCCGCGTGGGTGCCCACGACTGCTTGGGAGCAACCAGCCCCAGGTCCAGACCGTTGCTGAGGTAGTCCACCGGAACGGTCACGCCGTGTTTGAGCAACTCACGCTTCAGGGTCGAGGATGGCGTGAGGACCAGGTCGGCCCGGTTGTAGATGGCCCGCGTGTAGCGCCAGGCAAAACGCGTGGTGAGCTCGGTACGGTCCTCCTCGGCGACCTCCACGGAGATGCCGAGCAGTTCATCGAGCAGCTCGTCGGTGTGCTCCTCAAGGAAGTCTTTAGAGCGCACGATCCGCCGCCACACGCCCGACTCGATCCAGCGCTCGAAGACGTACGTGTTCATCACACGGTCCGAGAGCTGGTCAAGCCGCAGGATACGCGACGGCTCGATGTACTGCATGAAGTCCGGGATATAGGTGTGGTAGGTCTGCACATTAGGAAGACGCAGGATCTTGGTGGCCAGCAGGCCGATCACGCCCAGACTGAGCGGCGTTTGCACATGGACGATGTCCGGATCGAAACGCCGCAACCTCTGCACGAGCGAGACGGTCGAGGGCAGCGCCACGCGCGTGGCCTTGTTGGTGACGAAGCTAAAAGACGGATAGCGCGCCACCTGGATGCCGGAGCGGTCGTCTACGAACGGCTCGGCGTACTTGGGGCAGATGATGAGGATCTCATGCCCACGCTCGGCAAGCAGTCGCGTGTGCGACTCGATGCTTGTGACGACGCCGTTTATCTCCGGCATGTAACAGTCGGTGAAATACGCTATGCGCACGGTCCTTTACGCCCCCAGCCCGGCGAGTTCCAGGTCGAGCGGCTGAACCTCGGTCTCGAAGTACTGGTGCAGCCCCGCATCAAGCTCGCGGTAGTCGATACCCTCGATGAGCGGAGCGATGTCGCGCGAGTTGTAGGTGTTCCAGAACACGACGTTTCGTCCGGCCAGCTCGCCGGAGGCAGCATCGGCGACGATCGCCGAGAAGGTCTTGCCGGTATAGGTGCCCTCAAGCGTGATCCCGCCTAGCTCGCGAACGAGCTTTATGGCCTCAACGCCCTCGGGCGTGAACTGCGCATACCCGTCGCCCAGGTGCGACTCCACGACACTCACGCGATCGAGCGCACCGTCGGGGATCTTCGCGCCGCCGGCACCAAGCAATGTGAGCGCATCAGCCAGTAGCGATCGCCAGTTCTGCAACGAGCTGACCGTCTCAGGTACTACGCGGATCGCACGGACCTCGGCCGGGATGCCTGCAAGTGCAAGACCCATCGACACGCCCGCGACGGTGCCCATCGAACCGAACGCGACATACACCACGTCGGGAACGGGCAGCTCGCCAGCCTCGATCTGCTCGGCCAGCTCAAGTCCGGCGTCAGCATCGCCCGCTGCGCTCATGGGCGTGGTTCCGCCGAAGGGGATCGAGAACGGCTCATGGCTCTGCTCGATCTTCGTCCGCTGAGCGTAGGCCCACGCCGCCGCCTGCGCGTGGTCACGGTCCTCGTAGTAGTGAAGATGAGCCCCCATGCCTGCCGAGGCGAGCAGATTGCGTGCGACATAGCGCGCGTTGGGCTGCGGGAGCAAGAAGTTGTGCGCGCCCAGGCCGAGGCGCTGCGCGTAGACAGCCGTGGCAAGTGCGTGGTTGGAACCCGCCGCACCGAAGGTCATGACCTCTTTGGCGCCGGAACGTAGGGCGTCACCCAGCAAGAACTCCAGCTTGCGCACCTTGTTGCCGCCGTACGTCTCACCCGAGACGTCATCGCGCTTGATGTAGAGACCGCCCACTCCAAGACGCTCCCCAAGCTCGACGGCGTGATCCACGGGCGTGGGAAGCAAGCCCAGCTCCACGTGGGGCAATAGCTCACGCAGGGCCGGATACCGCTCGAACAACGGTCTGGACGCAGCCGCGGTCACTTCTTCTCCGCAAAGCCGACGACGACCCAGGTGCCCGAACGCTGGTCCGTGCGCAATGTGACGATGCCGTGCCTCTCGGCGTCTTGAAGCAGCTCGGAGAAGGACCGATAGCCGTAGCTGGACTCCGAGAACTGCGGCTGCTTGCGCTTGATGGTGTCTTTGACCATGGACGAGTACATGATGTCTTTGTTCTCGCGCTGCAACGCCTGGACCGACTCGATGAGCAGCTGGATGGCCGGGCGCTTCTTCTTGGGTATCTCCGTGATCGAGACGCCGGGAGCGGCCGGACCCTGGATGATGTCCTCGTAGTAGATGAACTCATCGCAGCTTGAGGCGAGCAAATCACTGGTGGAGTCTTTGGTCCCCAGCCCGATGACGGTCTTGTTGTTCTCCTTGAGCTTGGAGACCAGCGGCGTGAAGTCGCTGTCTCCGGAAACGATGACGAAGGTGTCGATGTGCTCTTTTGACCAGCACAGGTCCATCGCGTCTACGCACAACTGGATGTCCGCGTGGTTCTTGCCGGTCATGCCCCTCTCGGGGATCTCCATCATCTGGATCCCGGAGTCATGCATGGTCTCGCGGTACGCCGAGAAACGGCCCCAATCGGCATAAGCACGCTTGACGATGACCTTGCCTTTCTCCAGCAAGCGCTCAAGGATCAGTTTGACCTGAACTTGCTCGGGAGATTTCTGAGACTTCGCTCGACCTCGTCCTCCGTTGGGACGCTCCAGCCCCAGCGCAAGATTCTCAAAGTCTATAAGCACGGCTAAAGCGTGCGCTTCATCGGCCATGATGTGCCCCCTATACATACTTGGTCACCAGTGCGGTAACGCGTGCGAACTCCACTCCGCATGGTACACCAGCGGCACGACACGCATGCATCCAGACACGTTTCCAGACATGAGAAAGGGAGCCGGCCCATTGGCCGACTCCCCTGGTTCTCAAACATATGGGCTACTGGGCTATGCACTCGCCCGTCCCCGCACCAGCACCGCGCATGCCGCCACCGGCACCCGAACCACGCGCGCCCTGGCCTCCACGACCCTGGCCGCCGGACCAGCTGGGAGGACCGACCTCGGTCGTCTCCACGCGCTCGCCAAGGCGCTCGGTCATCTGCTCAAGAGCGGCGTCCGCCTGCTCCTGGGTCATCGTGCCGTCAGCCACGCGGTCGTTGAGCATCTCTTCGCGAAGCGAAAGAGCCTCACCGACCACAGCGTCGGACTCCACGCCGTTCTCCTCGGCGATGGCGCCGATGGACTTGCCGTCAGCGCGCTCGGCCGCGATCTCCTCGGTGGAAAGACCGGTGAGGTCGGCCAGAACGTCGATCAGCCGTCCGCCCGCGTCGCGCAGCGACTGACCGATCCGCAGCCCGCATGCCTCGGCACCGTTGGCCGGTGTGTACTCCGCCGGAGCGGCGGCAGCAAAGCTCACACTGCCCAGCACAAGACCTGCGACCAGGCCTGCTGTGACCAATGCGATAGACTTGCTTTTCTTCATGAGTGACACCTCCTGTTGGAGCTTGATGGTTTTACTTTCTGTATTGGAGTATGGCCAGCAGGTGTGAATGCCGTGTGAAGGCGCGGTAGCGCTGTTATGAAGCGTCAAACGGGAATCAACACACTACCCGCCGAGAGGAACAGCCATGAGCGCGCACAGGTTCGACCCCGCCAAGCTGCCAAAACTCAACGATCCCGCACGCTTCATCGACCTGATCCCGGAGACCATCTGGGATGCGTTCGGCGTGGCTGACCCCGAGACGGTCGTGGAGCTGGGCGCCGGGACCGGCATCTTCGCTATCGAGTTCGCCGAGAAGATGACGGACGCGAAGATCTACGCCGTTGACGGCGAACCTGTGATGCTCGAATGGATGGACTCACATCTGCCATCAACGCTTGCCGGGGTCGTCATACCGGTGGATGCCGACGTGACCAATGTATCGCTGCCATCCGGCTCGGCGGACCTCGTCTACAGCATCAACGTGCACCATGAGCTGGAGGACGCGCCTGCCATGCTACGCGAAGCGATGCGGCTGCTACGGCCCGGCGGCGTTGTGGGCATCGTGGACTGGCGGCTGGAGGACACCAAACCCGGTCCACCGATGGCTCACCGGATAGGCGGACCCACCATCGCCCAGCAGGTCGAGAACGCGGGCTTCAGCAGCGTGCGCCTGCTGGACGTGCTGCCCAGACACGACATCATCGTGGGACGACGGCTGGGCTGACGTTCAGTCACAGCGCCGCTGGTGCCAGGGTTCAGTCACGAAGACGCTCGTCGGTGTCCATCATGCGGTCATGGACACGCCAGATGCCGACGCTCTTGCCGTAGCCGTACTTCAAGCCGGTGAGCGTACCCGCGAACGCGCTCATCACCAGCGCCCACACCCATATCTGCTGTGAGAAGCCGGCCGCCAGGAGCAGAAGGATGCTCACCACCACCGCAAGGCCGTTGGCTACCCAGTATTTCCAGGGACGCTGGTCTTTGAGCCGCTCGCCCAGTTTGAAACCGCCCCATATGCCTGCCGCGAGTCCGGCTACCGTTGCGACGATCACCACGGCAAGATCCATCGGGTGCTCCTTTGTCTTGTGAACGTTGTGCCATAGTGCCACACCCGGTCGCATGGGGGTATTCTCTACTTCGGCGGACTCGAGAAATGTGGCCCATGAAACGCATAATAGTGATAGCGTTCTGCATAGTGCTGCTCGGCCTTTCGGGCTGTGGGCACAACGTGACGCCCGTGGTTTCCGAGGAGACGACGTACTCCGTGAATGCGACCGCACCAGCGACAGAGGGCACAACCACAGCGCTGTCGGAAGATCCCGGCATCATCGGCGTGTACTCCCCTGCCACCGAGAGCGAGACCTACACCGACATCCTTGAAAGCGCATCCGTGTACCTGCGGGCCGGCGACACGCTCATAGCGCACCAGCTCAAAGTGGAAGGCGACTCGGCCGTGGCAGATGTCGAGGCGCAACCGCAGCTCACCGGATGGCGCACACTGCTCGCACTCACACGCACCGGCGATGACTGGGCCGTGCGCTTCTCGGCAGATGCCTTCGACGGCGCGCCGTCTTTGGATGCCACTCGCTTCCCGGGCATGTCGTCCTCGCTTCTGGCGGCGCTGGAGTGGTCTCGTGCGCGCGCCACGCTTGAGGATCTCGCACGCACGCATGCGCTCGCAGAGGCGGCCACGCTCGGCGGCTTTGCACGCGATGACCTGACCGCGACCTCGCTCAAACTGGCGAGGACCACGTCGCATGAATGGTGGGCGTCGTGCTTGGTAGAGAACACAAGTGCATCGATGGATGCGATAACCATCTACATGCGGTGGCGTCAGGAGGGCGCCGGCTGGGAGACGTTCGACTGTGGGACGGGCATCGAGCCTGCACAAGACCCGCGATTCCCATCGGATGTCGCGGGACAGCTATAGAAGCCGAGACCGGGGAGGAATACGCATGGAACGCGTGAAGACCGTGATCATGGGGGCTGCCGGACGGGATTTCCACGACTTTCAGCTGGTGTACCGCGATGACCCCGCCACAGAAGTGGTGGCATTCACTGCAACGCAGATCCCGGGCATAGAAGGACGCCTGTTCCCGCCCGACATCGCCGGTCCACTCTATCCGGCGGGCATCCCCATCGTCCCCGAGAGCGACCTGGTCTCGCTCATACGGGAGCGGGGCGTCAAGCGCGTCGTGTTCGCCTACAGCGACATCGCGCATGTGGACGTCATGCATAAGGCCTCCACGGTCATCGCGGAAGGTGCGGAGTTCGTTCTGCTGGGCGCGGAACCCACGATGGTGAAGTCCACCAAGCCGGTCATCTCGGTATGCGCGGTACGCACCGGCGTTGGCAAGTCCGGCATCAGCAAGCAGATCATCCAGATTCTGCGCGAACACAACGTGACCGCAGTGGATGTCCGCCACCCCATGCCCTACCGCGACCTGCTCAAGATGCGCGTGGAGCGCTATGCCACCATCGAGGACCTCGACGAGCTGGGCGTGACCATCGAGGAGCGCGAGGAGTACGAGCACCTCGTACAAGCGGGGATCGTGGTCTACGCGGGCGTGGACTACGAGTCCATCCTGCGCGAGGCGGAGAAGGAAGCCGACGTTGTGATCTGGGACGGCGGCAACAATGACATGCCGTTCTACGTGCCGGACCTCGAGATCGTCGCGCTCGACCCGCATCGGCCCGGGCATGAGCTCCTGTACTATCCCGGCGAGTCCAACCTCAAGCGCGCCGATGTGCTGGTCATCAACAAGGTGAACACAGCCGATCCCGCCGTGGTGGAACAGCTGAAGAAGACGGCCGCCGAGCAGAACCACTCGGCTATCGTCGTAACGACGAATTCGCTCATCGAGCTGGCCGATCCCGAAGCGGTGCGGGGCAAGCGCGCCCTCGTCATCGAGGACGGCCCCACCGTCACGCATGGCGGTATGGGCTACGGTGCAGGCGTCATCGCTGCTCGCGAGGCCGGAGCAGCAGAGCTCGTTGATCCGCGACCCGCCGCTGTGGGCACCATCGCCGACACGCTGCACAAATACCCGCACCTCACCGAGGTTCTGCCGGCAGCGGGTTACTCGGCGCAGCAGCTGGCGGATCTGCAAGCCACCATCGCCGCGACCGACTGCGATGTCGTGGTGGTTGCCACGCCCATCGACCTCTCCCGCCTCATCAAGATCGAGCAGCCCAACGTGCGCGTGACATATCGGGTGGAAGACGCGGAAAGCATGGGCGTGCGTGATGTGGTCGAGGCGTTCCTCGGCCAGCACGGACTGATCTGAAAAGGGATCATGACCCGGACGACAGACACCCGACGTACGCTGGTGATCGCACTCGGTGGCAACGCCATCCTGCGACGCGGCGACGACGGCACGATCACGACGCAGTTCGCACGCGCAGACGCCTCGATGCAGCACATCGCGGAGCTTGTGCGTGCGGGCGACCGTCTGGTGCTCACCCACGGCAACGGTCCGGTGGTGGGCAATATCGTGCTTCGAAACGAAGCCGCTCGTGACACCGTCCCGCCAATGCCGCTCTATATCGCAGGCGCTGACAGCGAAGGCGGCATCGGGCTGATGCTGCAGATGAGCCTGCATAACCGGCTGCACCTCAGCGGCGTACCTCGCCCGGTGGTCTCGGTCATAACGCAATGCGTGGTGGACGCCGACGATCCGGCGTTCACCACGCCTAGCAAGCCCATCGGCCCCTACTACGACGCGGAAGGCGCGGAACACTTGCGCGCCGAGGAAGGATGGGTGTTCGCCGAGGAGGGCGACAGAAGCTGGCGTCGCGTGGTGGCGTCACCACACCCCCGGCGCATAGTGGAAGCCGAGACGATCCGGCGACTCGCCGAGCAGGGCGATATCGTCATCGCAGCGGGCGGCGGTGGCGTACCTGTGCTTGAACGCGCGGACGGGACGCTGGAAGGCGTGGACGCCGTCATCGACAAAGACCGGGCGACCGCGCTACTGGCGTGCGATCTACAAGCAGACACCCTGGTGATACTCATGGAGGAGCCAACCGTATTCGCGGCCTACGGCACGCCTCAGCAACGTCCGCTTCAACAGCTCACTGTGGCGCAGGCCGAAGCACTTCTCGGCGGCGATGAGCTCGCCAGAGGCAGCATCCGTCCCAAGGTTGAGGCGTGCGCTCGCTTCGTGCGCGACTGCGGTGGCAGGGCGCTCATCTGTGCGGTGGACTCGCTGGAAGACGCTCTGGCCGGTTCGGCCGGGACGCAGATACTCCCCTAGCGCGAGGCTCCCCAGAACACGACCGCCAGCATGCCGGGACCCGTGTGCGCACCGATGACCGGACCTGTCTGCATCATGAGAACGTCAGCCACATCGATGCGCTCGGTCACCAGCGTGCGGAGCATCTCGGCATCCTCGGGACACCCGCCGTGGCAGATGCCTATCGTCTGACTGGCCAGATCCCTACCGCGCTCCTCCATGATATCGGCAAGCGCTCTCACCGACTTCTTGCGCCCGCGAATGGCGCGCTTGAGCGCCAGCTTCCCGCTGGTATCCAATGTGAGGAACGGCTTGATGTCGAGCATCGCTGCTGCAGCTGCTGCAGCGTCCGGGATCCGGCCACCGCGCCTGAGGCTCTCCAACTGGTCAAGGGTGAAGAAGCCGTTCATGGACAAGCGCTCACGCTCCACCCACGCAACGAGGTCTTCGGCAGCCCATCCCTCGTGCCAGCGCCTAACGGCCTCATACACTATGAGTCCCTGGGCGCATGATGCCGAGAGGGTGTCCACCAGATGTATCTCCGCGTCGGGATACTCGGCCAGCACATCACGACGCGCAAGGAATGCGCCATCGAAGTTGCCCGAGAGACCCGAGGAGAACGCGACGTAGACGGCCGGACGACCGGCTGCGGCGTAGCTCCGGAACGTGTCGACGAAGGTCTGCCGGTGGATCTGCGCGGTAGACGGCTGGGCTCCGGCGCGCATGCGGTCATAGAACTCGGCATGCGACATAGTCTCGCCCATGTCGTCAAGGTGCTGCTCACCGTCAAGCTCGTAGGGGAAATGCAGGACTTCGATGCCTGACTCGGCAACAAACTCGATGGGGAGGTCGCAGCACGAGTCGGTCAACAGTGCGAATCTGTGGTTCACGTTCGCGTGAGAGATCACTTGCACATCTCCTCGACGGTGTAGTAAGCCAGCCCGACCGTGCCTGGCCCGACGTGCGTGCCGATGACCGGTCCTATGGGCGTCACGTCGATGTCCACGTCACAGGCCGCGCGGATCATGTCCACTACCCGCTGGCCCTCGATCTCGTCGTCGATGTTGTGCACGATGGCCCCGCCAAGCCCGCCCTTTTCCTCGATGTCGCGCTTGAAAGCAGCAACGATCTCATCGAGCGCGCGCTTCTTGGTGCGGACCTTGGCAAAGACATCGGTCTTGCCATCGACAACGGTGAGGATGGGACGAATCTGGAGCAATGAACCGACAAGCGCCGCAGCGCCGCCCATCCTGCCGCCCCGTCGCAGATACTCAAGCGTGTCCGGCACGAAGATGAAGCGCGTGCGTGCGATACGCGACTCGATAGCATGGATGATGTCGGACATCTCCCCGCCCTGCTCGGCCAGCTCCACTCCGGCCATGAGCGCGAACCCCAGCTCCATGCAGTTGGAACGCGAATCGACGATCTCGATGACAGCGTCAGGGTAGGTCTCTCGCACCATGTCCCGGGCGAGCAACGCGGTGGAGTAGGTGCCGCTCATCTCCGAGGAGATGAACACGCCCACCACGGAATCGCCCTTGGCAGCCGCGGCAGAAAAAGCGTCGACGAAGTACGTCACCGCAGGCTGCGAAGACGTGGGGAAGCTCTTTGTGGACTCCAGGGCGCGATAGAACGGCGAGTAGTCAAGCGCGTCGTCGTCAAACACCTGTCCGTCCAGATTGACGGTCAACGGGACAACGCTGATGTCGTAACGCGCCCGGAGGTCCCGGGGCAGATACGATGTGCTATCGGTGACGAACTTGACGGTCACAGTGCCTCCTTGATCAAGACGAGGAGTCGTCTCATTCTGAACGCTCATATTACCCAAGCGTAGCAGGAAGTCGAGGCTACTGCGGTATCATCCGCGCCTTGGGGAACTGCGGACCTGCTCAGGTCGACTCAGGCTCATAGACTACGATACCCGCACCGCTACGCTTGGACGCATACATCGCGGTATCCGCGCCGGTCAGCACGCACTCGTAATCTGTGGATCCATCCATGCCCATCACGCCAATGCTGAGATCCAGCGCTATCCCCCTGCGCTCCGCCATCGCCCGTACGCCATTCCTCATGCGCTGGGCGACCACCTTGGCATCCGACACGCTCGCGCCTTCAAGCAGCGCACCGAACTCATCGCCGCCAAGGCGTGCGACCACATCGGGCTCCCGCACCTCGTTCTCCAAGGCGCGCGCCACCTCGCTGAGCACCGCATCCCCGAACGCATGACCGTACTGGTCGTTGCAGAGCTTGAAGTCGTCCACGTCGATGAACAGAGCCACTGAAGCAGTACCGCGATGCGCACGCGCGACTGTACGACTGAGGGCGCGCTCGAACGATCGTCGATTAGGCAGGTCGGTCAAAGGGTCATGCGTGGCAAGGTGCTCCAGCTGGCGCTGGTTCTGTCGTGTCTGCGTTATGTCGATGCCGAAGGAAACGACATCGAGGCGCCGGTCGGCTTGCGGGATCTCGCTCTCCATCCAGGAGATCAACCTCTCCTCGCCGTTCTTGGCAAGGATGGGCGACTCCGAACAACGTCGGAACGCATGCGGCCGTGGATCTTCCTCGCAACGCTGATAGAGACTGTTGAACGCTCCCAACACCGCCGGATAACGATCGGCCGGGCACACTGTGTCAAACCAGTTCTTGCCAACGATCTCATCGTGGCTGTAGCCGCTGATCTCCTCGGCGGCATGATTGAAGAGGCGGACCACACCATCTCCGTCCATACCCACGATCATCACGTTAGCGGTATCCACAACGCGCTGAGCATACTCGCGCTCGCGCCGGACCGCGTCCTCCGCCTGCTTGAGGTCTGTGACATCGCGGCGGATGCCGCAGATACCGATGATGTCATCGCCGTCTTTGAGCGGGCTCAGTCGCGTCTGATAGTAGACAGGGCCCCAGGGCATGTCGAACCACCGCTCGAACACGACTGTCTGTCCGGTGAGGACCTGAGCGTTCACCTCTGCGAAGAACTCGGCCTCGGACTCGCCCCACACTTCCGCGCATGTCTTGCCAACGAAATCAGATGTTGGGAGGTCATGCTCGACCAACCATCTGCCCCAGATGCCGTAGTAGCGACAGTCAACATCGAGAACGAAGATGATGTCGTTCATGGACCCCACCACCGCATCGAGCAGACCTCCGGATGTCACCAACGCATCGATTCTTTCCGGCATCCTCGACCTTCCCCCCTGGAAGCAGAGCACTGGTTCAATATTCCACACGACTGCCCGCGTTCCTCTCATCAACGCTTGCCACCCGCACCATCACCACGGCACACTGCGAGGTGGGCAGACAAAAGGAAGGAATCACGAATGAGGGCACGTAGTCGCAGCTCCCGACCATCCGCAGGGTGGACGGTTCTGGTGATCTCGCTGGCGGTGGCGCTGGGCTTCGCATACGGCGCCTATCGGCTTGCTGCGCACTCCTGGGCCCAGGTCGTTGACTACCGAAGCCCCTTCACGTCCATCGACCCGGCAACCACACGGGTCAACAATCCCGATGAAGACAAGCGGGTCGTGCTCGTGATCATCGACGGCCTCACCGATGCCGCTTCCCGCTCGATGCCCGCAATGAACAGACTCCGGGCACGAGGTGCCGATGTTTTGCTGACGGTCCCGGAACCATCGCTCTCATACCCCACGTGGACGACGATACTCTCGGGCGCACCGCAGCAGATCTCAGGAGTGACGACCAACTGGTATGACCGCGAAGTCGAAGTCGAGACCTTGCTGGATGTCGCCCGGGCCGAGGGACGTTCGACCCTTGTCGTGGGACCTACGGATCTCGACACGCTCTACGGCGCCTCGGAGGCAGATGCGTCCGCCTTCACCGACTGGGTCTCGGACGCATATATGTCCGGCACCATCACGGATGATGCTCTGCGGCTCGATGCAGAGCTTGGCGGTGCCGGATTCGTGCTCATCCACCTCCCGGATATCGATGAAGCAGGTCATCAGTACGGCGCGGCATCCTCCGAATACACCGAAATGGTCGCCCGCTTGGATGCAGACCTCCAGCGCCTTGTGGATGGGCTGGACGACGGGGAGACGGTCTTTTGCGTCACGCCCGACCATGGTCACATCCCGGCAGGCGGCCACGGGGGCTGGGAAGACCCCGTGATCCACACGTCCTGCGTCTTCGCAGGGCCCGGAGTCGCGCTTGGCTCCAGTCGCGCCGAGCTGGAGGACATCGCCCCCACGGTAGCCGTGCTCAGCGGGCTGGCGACTCCCGGTCACGCGAGGGGAGTTGCGATCACCTCTATCCTCACTGACCCTGACTCGCTCGCCGTAGTGGCGGACCTCAAGCGTGCAGGACGGTTCTCGCAAGCGTACTCGGCCATCATCAGGCCGTCCGTTGAGCCGCTTGAGCCGGCGCTGAGCGCCATCGACGTGCGAGTGGTCTACGCCGCGGCTGACACTGCCCGCCTTGAGTCCGACCGCTCATCTCGACTCGCGCCGTTCGTTGCGGCAGCGGCGGTGCTCGCGGCATTCGGCATGATCATCGCGTTGTGGTCATGGCAGGCCATGGTCTCGATGGCGGCGGGCACAGCGGCGTACTTCGGCGTCTACCATCTGTTCTTCTCGGTGATACACGAGTACACGGTCTCGCTCTCCGCGTTCAATGAAGAGTCGATGGTGCAGTCCTTCTTCAACGAACGCATGGTCGAGTCGATCATCGCGGGACTAATCGCCTGCGCTGTTGCAGCGCTCGTCTATCCGCTGCTTCGTGCAAGGCCTCAGCCGCCGAGAAACCCCTATCTGGCCGGCTGGCTGGTGCTCGGGGTGTCGACGACGCTCTCCATCCAGGCCGTCCTTGCGCTGCGCGCAGCTGTGTTCTGGCGCCTGTGGGGCACCGATGTCGTGTGGAGGCTGCCTGACATGCAGGCCGCGTTCCAGTACGACCTCGACCTCGTCCAGATATCCGCGCTTGGCGCATTGGCCATACTCGGCCCGGGGGTCACCTACGTGATTGGCAGGCTGCACCCCAGGACCCGGAAGACGGCATCAGCATGACTGCGGGACTCGTGATAACGGCCGTCGGGCTTGTGGGCACGCTCTATGCGGACTTCCGCGAGTCGATCGCGCTGCGCTGGATCTTCAAGCCGCTTGCCTCGGCAGGCTTCCTGGTTATCGCGTTCGCTCCGGTGACCGGCGGCGGTAGCCTCAATGCTCTCCACGTAGGGCTCGTCTTTGGAGCCATCGGGGACGTCGCGCTCGTCTTGAGAGCCAAGCGCTGGTTCCTCGTCGGGCTATCGAGCTTCGCCCTCGCGCATGTGGCGTATCTGACCCACTTCGTGTCCTCAGCGGTGCGCCATCCCGGGAGCCTTACCCCCTACCTGGCCGTGGTCGCGCTCGTGGCGCTCATGGTCGTGGGGCATCTGGTCTGGACCCGCCTTGAGCCTCACACCGGCTCGATGCGTTTGCCCGTGAGGATCTACGTGCTGCTCGTATCATTGATGGCCGGCGCTGCGATCGTCTCGGCCAGCAGCCCGGGAGCTGTATGGACGCTGGCTCCGCTGGGGGCGGTTCTGTTCTACCTGTCCGACCTCGCCGTGGCCCGCGACCGTTTCATCGCACACAGCTTCACAAACAAGCTGTGGGGCCTTCCGCTCTACTATGCGGGACAGGTCCTTATCGCCCTGGCAGCGTCACGTTGATCTCAACCGCTCGTCGGAGTTATCGCGCTGCAGTGATATCACTCACGCGGTGCCCGCCCTACGCCGCCGATAATCCCCTGCAGACCCGCGAGGACAAGGCAGGCATCGTTGATCTCTTTGACCCCGAGCCTCAATCGGCTCGCACCCGTATTCTGTGTGGAGCCCGAACTCCTGAGCAGCATACTGAGCACCGCGTCTCCAATCGAGGTCAACCTCGCGCTGGACGTCTTGCGAGATATTGCACCGGAGCGCACGCTTGTGAGCGCAGTGAACCTGAGGGAAGTCTTGCTCTCGATACCCAGATTCCCTTGCTCCATGGCTGTGGACGAGCTCACCCTCGCACGTGTCGCCGGACTTCAGAAAGACCGCCTGGCCTGGACCAAGCCCCTGAAGCCCGGCCTGAGCATCAGTGTCACCACGGCCGGCAATTTCTGTTTCGACGTCATCGTCCAAGACGGGGACGAAGCGGTGTTCGTCGCACCCCTCTCGGCAGAAACGGATGCGGTCAACCCCCGGCTCGTGAGCGCAATCATGCGCCATGAAGAGCTACTAGCCGCGCTAGTGGAACTCGTTATCGACATGGGGCTGGAATTCGCGCCCCAGCCGTACATGTCGCTGGCGGATTGGAGCCTGGATCACGCTCAGGCCGTGATGGACGACCTGATCGCGCTGTTCTAGACCAACATCAGGCATCCAGCTTCTTAAGCAACCACGCCATGTTCTTGCCCAGGTTCTCCATGGTGCGCATGCCTTCCTCGTCCTGAGCGACTTCGCCCTTCTCGCGGCCGATTCCCACGTTCCAGTAGGTCGATCCGGCGATCACCATCTGGCGGATGAGGAACAGGTGGTTGATCGAGTCAAGAGCATGCACCGAGCCGGCACGCCGCATGGCGATGACGCCAGCGCCCACTTTGCGGTAGAGCATCTCTTTCTTGTGCCCCGCAACATAGCCCAGGCGGTCGATGAGCGCTTTGGCCTCAGGCGTGATGTCTGCGAAGTAGACCGGCGAACCGATGATGATGCCGTCTGCATCGTTCACCATCTCGATACACTCGTTGCCGAAGTCGTTGCGTCCATGGCACTTGCCGTCTTTGTGCTCGGCGCACTTCATGCACACGGTGCAGCCCTGGATCTTCTTTCCGGCCAGCTGGACGTGCTCGGTCTCTATTCCCTCAGCGCGCAGCTCATCGAGCACGCGCTCGATGAGCACCGCCGTGTTGCCGTCCTTGCGCGCGCTGCAGTTGAAAGCGACTACCTTCATCGCGATGACCTCCTTGTTGTTATCCGACCTTTGTGAGTCTACCCGTTCAGCCCTGACGGCGCCTACCGAGGACCAGATGACCTGACAGCGCCAGCAAGACGCACACACCTGCTACCGAGAGCACCAGCAGCGGCGTATCAAGCTCCCATCCGTACCCCAGCGCCATGCCCGATGGCGTGGTGATGGGATCCACCGCTTCGATAATGATACGCAGACCCACATACGCTGCCGAGACAAACCCTACCAGTCCAGTGATCCTGCGTAGCGCCATGCTTGAAAGCGCGGAGAATGCGATAGCCAGCACCGCAAGAACCAGCATGCTTTGCTCGGACACCGAATAGAAAGCCCAGTCCCACGACGCCACACCCACGGCCGCGACGACTGCGATCGCGACGATTCCCAGAGCGCGACGACTTAGCCGGGGCAGCGGGACAGATGTTGCGGCGGCAGGGCTTGCTGCGTGCTCCCTGGCATACGCCAGAATCGCATCGTACTCCCCGGCGGTGCAGTACAAACGAAGGCGTGTATGCCAACCGTCACGCAATGCGATCACACGACGATCGGGATAGGCGATGACGCTCACTATGTCGGCCCATGGGATCATCCCCGACTCACGGGCCACTGCAAGCATACCTGCGCCTGCAGTCGATGGGCTGCCGCCCAGCAGACCGGCCAGCACCGCCAGCCGTGAGAGCGATCCCGTTCGCTTGCTCATCGCCCAACCAACACCGTCTTCACCCACGAAGAACCGCATACGCATCGATACGCCCAGCAGGAGCACAGCAAAGACGTATAGGACCAGCAAGATGGGCACGATCACCAGCAAAGTCTGCACAGGGATGACGATGAGCTCACCTTCGGCGATAAGACCCATCACCGCGACGATCGCCCACATCATCGCCAGCGATAGCGCACCGACCTTGAGCATATCGCGCAGTGTGAAGCCGTCCGTGAACAGGTTGATGCGGCTCTCCCACTCGAACACGGGCCCGGCGGTCACGTGAGTTCCGATGACTCGAGGACCCGCGCTCCTGCGGCATGCATCTCGAACAAGGCCCGGTCACCATCGCCCGGACGGAGCTCGACAGCGCGGCACGCATCCTCCACCACCGTCACGCCAAAGCCCAGACCCACTGCATCGAGCACCGTGTATTTGACGCAGTAGTCGGTAGCCAGTCCGCAGATGACAACCTCGTCCACGCCGCGAGACATCAGATACTCGCCAAGCCCGGTATCCAGACGACGATCGTTGTCGTAAAAGCCGCTGTAGCTGTCCACGCCCGGATCCGTCCCCTTACGGACCACATGATCGATCCTGGCGACATCCAGCGCCGAGTGGAACGACGCGCCTGGCGTACCCTGCACGCAGTGATCAGGCCACAGCACCTGCTCCACGCCTCCCAGATCCACCACATCGCCCGGCTTGAGCGTGGGATGCATCCGCGCGAAGCTGCCGTGATCAGCTGGATGCCAGTCTTGCGTGGCAATCACCAGGCTTGATCGCCGGGCCAGTTCGTTGGCGATCGACACGACCGCATCGCCGTCAACGACGGGCAGCGCCCCAAACGGCATGAAGTCGTTTTGGATGTCTACCAGTATCAGTGCTCGCATCGGTCCTCCCTCGGCAGCTTGTCTAGTTTGTACCTCTATCCCCCGTACTCACGCACGCTCAGTCCGCGATCCCACGCGCTTCCATGATGAGGCGAGTGCGGAGCTCGTGCAGGCGCCGCTCGATCCCCACCGCATAGCCGTGGGGGTTCAAGAAGCGCTTGTGTGACGAATCAAGGTGCGAGAGCTGCTCTTGCACGCGTAGCCGGGACGCCGTGATGGGCGGCGAGTCGTAGACCCGCATACCACCCTGCATCACCGGGACCAGGAGCTCCTCGTAGGTGTCGTCCGCCGAGAAGCTCTTGCGCCGTGTGACATCGGCGGGATCCACCATCAGGCAGTCCTGATCGCACGGCGGGTCAAGCTCGCTGTAGATCATGTCGCCAACAAAGACGCCGTCTCGCATGAAGCGACGGACCCCGTGCAGGCCCGGCGTGGTGATCTTCGCGGTCTGCTCGGACACTTTGATGCGCGGTTCCCAATCACGACCAGGCTTGCGGATCGCAGAGAGCTTGTAAACGCCGCCAAGCGCAGGCTGCCCCTCGGCGGTCACCAGACGCGTCCCCACCCCCCAGAGCTCGATGGGCGCGCCCTGCTCCTTGAGGCTCTCGATCAGATACTCGTCCAGCTCGTTGCTGGCGACGATCCTGGTGTCTTCGAAGCCGGCCTCGTCCAATAACTCTCTGGAGCGCTTGGAGAGCCACGCCAGGTCGCCGGAGTCGATGCGGATGCCCGCCAACCGATGGCCCCGCTCTCTCAGCAGCCTGCCGGCCTCCACCGCGTTTCGCACGCCCTCAAGCGTGTCGTAGGTATCCACCAGCAGTGTCGCGTTGTTAGGAAGCGCCGAGACGTACGCCTCAAACGCCTCCGGCTCGCTGTCAAAAGCCATCACCCAGCTGTGCGCGTGCGTGCCCGATGCAGGGATGCCGTAGCGCATCGCAGCCAGCGTGTTGGATGTCCCCGCACACCCGCCTATGTAGGCGGCGCGGCTTGCCGAGATACCCCCGTCCGGTCCCTGCGCGCGTCGCAGGCCGAACTCCATGACCGGATCGCCCTCGGCGGCCAGACACACACGGGCCGACTTCGTTGCGATCAGCGTCTGGAAGTTGATGATGTTGAGCAGCGGGGTCTCCACGATCTGACACTGTGCGATGGGCCCGATGACTCGCAGCAGCGGCTCGCCGGGGAAGACAACGGTCCCCTCAGGAACAGCGGAGATATCCAGCTCGAAGCGCATCGTGCGCAGCCACTCTATGAACTCCGCCGAGAACAACGGCTCGCCGTCGTTGCCCGACTGACCCGCCAGGTACGCGCAGTCCTCGTCCGTGAAGCGCAGGTCATCGAGGTACTCGAGTACTTGCGCAAGACCGCACGCCACAGAGTAACCACCACCGAAGGGGTTGTTACGAAACGACAGATGGAAGCAGGCCCGAGTATCCGCGATACCGGCTCTGTGATAGCCGTAGGCCATCGTGAGCTGGTACAGGTCGGTCAGCAGTGCGCGAGACCCGGTCTCCTCGACCATCATGACTCCTTCACGTATGCGCTTTTGCACAGTTTAGACCAAGCTACGGATGGGGGTGGTTTCCGCATTCTGTCAGCAGTACGCTACATCGAGTGCCCGCGTAGAAAGCCGCGCAATGACCGAGCAAGCCAAACCACGCGTACCCCGCAACATCAAGGCCCTGGGAATCGTCAGCCTGCTGACCGACGCCTCCTCGGAGATGGTCTACCCCATCCTGCCGTTGTTCTTAGCCAACGTGCTTGGCGCACCCGTGACCGCGATCGGCATCATCGAATCCATCGCCGAGACGACCGCGTCGCTCATGAAGGTCTTCTCGGGCTGGCTCTCTGACCGCGTGGGCAGGCGTCGGCCGCTCATCGCGCTTGGCTACTCGCTCTCCAACGCGGTCAAACCGCTCCTCGCTTTGACAGGCTCCTGGCCGGCGGTCTTGCTGCTTCGATGGAGCGATCGTCTGGGCAAAGGCATCCGCACGGCGCCGCGAGACGCGCTGATCGCTGACTCCTCCACCGAAGCCACCCGTGGCCGCGACTTCGGTGTGCATCGTGCCCTGGACACGCTGGGTGCCGCTATCGGTCCACTGACGGCCTGGGCCATCCTGACGCTGGTGCCCGACGGCTACAGGACCGTCTTTCTGGTCTCCGCCATCCCCGGCACGCTCGCCATCCTGGTGGTCCTGTTCGCCGTCCGAGAGAAGCGCACCCCGCGCCCTGAAGGCACGCGTCAGGTGCTGAGGCTTCGAAACCTCGGGCGTCCGTTCGCGATCTTCGCAGCGGTGAGCTTCGTGTTCGCCCTGGGAAACTCCTCCGACGCCATGCTCATCTTGCGCTCGCAGGACGTGGGCGCCGCGCCCGCGCTCATCCCGCTGATGTATTTCGCTTTCAACATCGTGGCAGCCGCTCTTGCGACGCCGTTCGGCGTGCTCTCTGACCGCATCGGCCGCAAGCGACTGCTCGTCATCGGCTTCATCCTCTACGCGGCGGTCTACGCCGGATTCGCCATAGCAGAAGCACCGACTCACGCCTGGCTGTTGTTCCTTGCGTACGGCATTCCCTACGCCATGACCGAGGGGATGACGCGCGCCTACGTCGTCGACCTCGTGGGCTGCGATGTCCGGGGCACCGCCGTGGGCGGGTACACGTTCATTCTGGGTCTGGCCGCGTTGCCCTCAAGCGCGGTCGCCGGTCTGCTATGGGATACCGTCTCGCACAGCGCGCCGTTCGCGCTCAGCGCGGGACTGATGTTCATTGCCGGAACCACCCTGGCGCTCACCGGACGCTCGCTGCCAGCCAGGACCCGCTCTTGATGCTGTTGCCAGCTCCTGCAGTGGTGTATGTTTTTGAGTTCTGACTGCATACTACGAAGTACGTGGTCTCCGGGGGATTGAAAGGCCCAGCATGGCTCCACGCAAAGACATCCTGAGGCTTGTCATCGCGCGCTTCATCTCGCGTGCGGGAAGCGAGGCGGCGTTCTTCATCGGCGTATGGGGCAAGGCCGCATACGTCCTTGACGCCACCGCCTATGAGCTTGCCATCCTGATGTTCTGCCTGAGCATCGCGTCTATCCTGGGCAGTGCGGTCGCTGGCGTGCTCATAGACCGCTACGGCCCGCGCAAAGTGCTCGTGTTCGCCGAGGCGGGCTTCGTTGTCGCGGCGATGGCCATGATCTTTGCAGACACGCTTCCACTGCTCGTGTTGGTCGCCTCGACCTGGGGCTTTCTAGGAGCGCCTGTCGGCACGTCCGCTGCCTCGTTCGCACCCCACCTCGTCACAGAGGAGTCCCAGCTCGCCAAGGTGAACTCATGGATCGAGGGCGGCGCCTCGCTGGCTTTCGCGGTAGGACCGGCACTGGGTGCTCTGCTTGCGCGCTTCGCACACGTCAACTGGATATTCGTCCTGGATGCGATCACCTCTCTGGTGGCGGCGCTTCTCGTGTGGCGCATCTCCACCCAGCCTCCCGTCCGCGAGGACCTGCATAAGACGCATGCGCTCACAGAGATGCGAGAAGGCCTGAAGGCCGCGTACGGGCTACGCCCGATACGTTACTACCTGCTGATGGGCTCTCTCGTCTGGCTGGCGTTCGGCGCCTTCGGCGCTCTTGAGCCGCTGTTCTTCCGCGACGCGGTGGGTACAGGTATCGAGACCATCGGCTGGATGAACTCCCTCTTCGGGATCGGATTCATCACAGGCGCATGGCTCCTGCCCCGGTTGCCGAAGCAGATCCTCTCGGCAAAAGGGCTGGCGTCACTGGGAACGCTCGTGGGTTTGGGCGCGATCCTGTACGTCGCCTGGACGGATCTGCGGATCATCGCCGTGGGAGCCTTCGTGTGGGCACTGATCGTGGGGATCTTGGAGCCGCTTCTGCGAACGCTGATGCATCGCGACTCGCCGCGTGCGCTTGTGGGTCGCATCATCGGCACCTCCGAAGTCCACCGGCGGGCCGGCGAACTGCTGCCGCTGGCGGTAGCACCCGCGCTTGCCGGCGCCATCGGCGTGCAGCAGACGCTCATCGGCTTCGCCGTGCTCGCCTCCATCATCGCCGCGGGGTCGTTCGGCGAAGCCCGCGCCATCGACCGCGAGGCACGACTACGTGGAGCAGTCCCGGTACCCGAGACGATCCGCATGGCCGAGGAACCCATCTCCCCCAACCCGTGATCCCTATCGCGGGAAACGCCGTTCATCGAATAGCACTTGTGAAAACAGACACAAGAGCATTATTCTAGCTTGCGGGGAGCCTTGCGTAACCGCCGGGCTGATGAGGGGAACACATGAACGCCACCACGAAGTGGGCGCTGATCGAGGGCGTCGCTCTGGCCGTCCTAGGGGCCGTCGTTCTCGCTGCCTGCATCCTGCGGCTGCGACGCATTGAAGCGCGGCGAAACGCTGAATCCGAGGCCTCGCATGAGCGGCTGCTCGCCATCATCGAGGCGATTCCTGACGCCTTGTTCCGGATGGATGCCGAAGGGCGTTTTCTTGACTACAAGCCTGCCCGCGATTTCCAGCCTGTCCTCCCCCAGGACGCCTTTCTCGCGAAGCGTGTGAGCGAGCTGCCGCTACCCGCGCAGATGGTGCTTTCTTGGGAGCAGGCTCTAACCGAGATACAGACAACGGGCGGCTACCGCGGCATCGAGTACGAAATCGAATACCCGGATGGAACCCACCAGTTTGAGGCGAGGATCGTACAGGCTACCAGTGACGAGTACCTTGCCATCGTGCGAGAGATATCTGCCCGCAAGCAGGCCGAGGCTGACCGCGCCGCTTATCAAGAGCAGCTGGAACGCACCGTCAGCCGACGGACGGCGGACCTGGTAGAGGCCAACATCCGGCTTCAGGAGTCAAACCGGGCAAAGAGCGCGTTCCTGACAAACATGAGTCACGAACTGCGAACGCCATTGAACTCGGTGATCGGCTTCACGGACATCATGCTCAAAGGTCTCGCTGGCGAGGTCAACGAAGAGCAGGAACGACAACTCACCATGGTCAAGCAGGCCGGTGGGCAGCTTCTCTCGCTGGTGGACGACGTGCTCGACCATACGAGGATCGAATCAGGACGCGTTTCGCCCCTGCCCACCGAGTTCCAGGTCGCCACCCTGCTGCGCGAGTGTATCGCCCAAATACGCCCTGATGCCGAGTGCAAGGGTCTGCACATCAAGCTGGATGCGCAGAACGCGCGTATGCACAGCGATCGAAGGCTGCTTGAGCAGGTGCTGCTCAACCTGCTATCCAACGCCGTGAAGTTCACCCAAGAGGGCTCGATAACGTTGCGCAACCACCGGGACGGCGGCGGAAATATCGTCTTCGAAGTGTGCGACACGGGTATCGGGATCGATCCGGCCATCGAAGGTCAGGTGTTCCGCGCCTTCGAGCAGGGATCAAGCCACCTGGCCAGCAAACCAACGGGGTTTGGTCTTGGCCTCACGATCTGCCACCAGCTGACCTGTCTGCTTGGCGGGACTATCGAGATGGAGAGCCAACCGGGTCACGGGACGACCGCCCGCGTCATCTGCCCTCGGCACCTTCGCCCACCCCACGCGTCTTCCTCCGACGACGGCCCGCTCCTGCCCAACTGATATTGACGCGCGTCTCAACGGCGCGTACTGTGGGTAAATCCTACTTATGTTGTCAGGATTACCCCTAGGAGATCACGCCATGCGGCTCAGCGCGAAAAGCGAGTACGGTCTGCTTGCGCTCATCGACCTTGCGGCAGCTGTAGACAGAGCACCCATGAGCACCCGCGACATCGCCACCAGGCGCGACATACCTCTCGCCTTTCTCGAGCAGCTGCTGGCCACGCTCCGACGGGAAGGCCTGGTGACAGCTGTACGCGGCGCGCACGGCGGCTTCGTCCTTGCCCGGGACGCACACGACATCAGCGCACTGGACGTCGTGGAGGCTTTGGAAGGCCCACTCTCCCCCACAGTCTGTGACGGGCAAGAACCGTGCGGACGAGGAGGCGCTTGTGCCGCTGAGCCGGTATGGATGCAGGTCTCCACAACACTGCGAGAAGTGCTTGGCAGGTTCGATCTTGCCTCTCTGGCGCAACGCCAGCTACTGTTCGACGCCACGACCGGCGTGACCACACCCGAGGAGTGACCATGGATCACATCGTATACCTGGACTATGCAGCGACCACGCCTGTGGATGAGCGGGTGCTCGATGCCATGATGCCGTTTCTGCGCGAGCGCTACGGGAACGCCAACAGCCTGTACGCGCTTGGGAGAGATGCTTACAAGGCGATGGAGGACGCTCGCGAGCGTGTTGCGGCCTCCATCGGCGCCTCACACCCCGGCGAGGTCATCTTCACCTCCGGAGGGACAGAATCGGACAACACCGCGCTCATCGGACTGGCCACCGGCGGCGGACGCAGCAGCGGTCACGTCATCGTGTCCGCCTTCGAGCACCACGCTGTGCTGGAGCCTGCCGAATGGTTGAGCAAGCACGGCTTCGACGTGACAGAGCTTGGGCCGCGTCCTGACGGACTCATCCATGCCGAAGACCTCAAGGCTGCGATGCGGGAAGACACCGTGCTCGTCTCGGTCATGCATGGAAACAACGAGATAGGCACCATCCAACCCATCAGAGAGCTCGCGGACGTGGCACATGCCGGTGGAGCGCTCTTCCACACTGACGCCGCGCAGACGCTGGGCAAGGTCGACTTCGACGTCGACGAGCTGGGTGTGGACGCCGCCTCGTTCTCCAGTCACAAGATCTACGGCCCCAAGGGCTTCGGCGCACTGTACCTGCGCAAGGGCACGCGAATGGCGCCGTACATGATGGGCGGCGGTCAGGAGTCCAGGCGACGCAGCGGCACGCAGAACACCGCGGGCGCCGCAGGCTTCGCAAAGGCGCTTGAGATCATGGACGCAGAACGCGCCGCCGAGACGCCCAGGCTGACGGCGCTACGCGACAGGCTTGTAGAAGGAGTGCTAGGCCGGCTTGAACTTACCTCGCTCAACGCTGCCGAAACAGACACACGCCTTCCCCACATCGCCAACTTCATCATCAAGGGCGTGGAGGGTGAGGCCATGCTGCTGCACCTGGATGCCAAGGGCATCGCCATCTCTACCGGCTCGGCGTGTTCGTCAGGATCGCTAAAACCCAGCCACGTCCTGTTGGCGATCGGCTGCCCGCAGGAGTTCGCGCACGGCTCGCTCCGCGTGAGCCTGGGCAGATATACCACTGAGGAGGACATCGACTTCTTCGTAGAGTCGCTCGTACCTGTGGTAGAGCGTCTCCGCTCGATGTCCCCGCTCTACGCGAAGATCAAAGCCGCCCACGAGGCCGGATAACAAGGAGATTCTCATGCAGCTCTATAGCGACAAGGTCATGGACCACTTCAGTAACCCGCGCAACGTCGGCGTCATCGAGGATGCCGACGGTACAGGTGAAGTGGGCAACCCCATCTGCGGTGACGTCATGAAGATCACCATCAAGGTGGATGACGACAAGATCGACGACATCATGTTCCAGACGCTTGGTTGCGGCGCTGCCATAGCCACCAGCTCGATCGTGACCGAGATGGCGCGGGGAATGAGCCTGGGGGACGCCGTCTCCATCACCAAGAAGCAGGTTGCCGAGGAGCTTGGAGGCTTGCCGCCCGCGAAGATGCACTGCTCCGTGCTTGCCACCGACGGGCTGAAGGCGGCGGTCGACGACTACCTCGTCAAGCGGGGTCGAGAGCCCATCGCGGGGCCGATCCTATCGAGCGATCCGAACTTCGACCCCCATGAGGATGAAGAGTCCGAGTCGGAGGCGTGTGACCTCTAGCATGAGCGCCACGTCGAAGGTCGCAATAGGGATGAGCGGTGGCGTTGACTCCTCGGTGGCTGCCGCGCTGCTCATCGAGCAGGGTCACGAGGTCGTAGGCATCACCATGCTCCTAGGGCTCGCCGATCTGCATGGGCGCGCGGGCTGCGGTGAGGACGAGGCGGCACTGGCCAAACGCGTGTGCGCGGGACTCGGCATCCCCCACTCCGTGATCGACGTGGCCGCCGAGTTCGAACAAGCCGTGGTGGAGCCGTTCGTCTCGGCATATGCATGTGGACAGACTCCCAACCCGTGCGTGTGGTGCAACGAGCGTGTGAAGTTCCGGCTGCTGCTCGCGCACGCCAAGGCGCTGGGCTGCAAGAAGCTGGCTACGGGACACTACGCCCGGATCGTCCAGGGCGCCGGGGGCGACCCCCGGCTCGCGCGCGGAGCGGACACGGCCAAAGACCAGTCCTACTTCTTGTATCGGCTGTCTCAAGACACGCTTCGCGACGTCATCTTCCCGCTTGGAGAGATGACCAAAGAGCAGGTGCGCACCCAGGCCCGGCGACTCGCGCTTCCCGTTGCCGAGAGGACGGAGAGCCAGGAGATCTGCTTCAGCGAAGACCACCATGAGCTCATCTCCGGACGACACCCGGAGGCGCTCGTTCCCGGCGATATCGTGAACGCGGACGGCGTGGTCCTCGGAAGGCACAAGGGCATCGCGCGCTACACCATCGGGCAACGCAAGGGGCTCGGGATCGGCGGACCGGGCGGCCCCTACCGCGTGCTGCGCATAGACGTGGAGAACAACCGGCTGGTCGTTGGCGGTAGCGAGGGGCCAAGCACTGCACAGATGACGCTGGTCGACCCCGTCTGGTACGCGACGGATCCGGGCCTGTCAGTCCGTGCGCAGCTGCGGTACCGAAGCGCGCCTCTGGACGCCGAGGCCCTCTACGACGGCAAGACGATAGCGCTCTTGTTCGCACGCGACGTGAGCACCACGGCCCCCGGCCAGTCGGTGGTCTTGTACCTGAACGACACGGTCGTCGGCGGCGGTATTCTAGGCGAGAACGTATAATCGCACTATTCGCACAGTCTTAGTGCGCTTATTCCGTTGAACGACCGCATTCCAGAGCGTATGGTAGGTGGCAACTAACACCTCACCGACAGGAGGCAGCCATGCCTGCCCTGGAAGATAGTATCGTCGGGACCATCGGCAACACTCCCCTTGTCCTGCTCCGCAGCGTGGCCACCGGCCTACCCGGGACCATCGCCATCAAGCTCGAATCACGCAACCCCGGAGGGTCGGTCAAAGACCGCATCGGGTGGAACATGGTGCTGGATGCCGAACAGCGAGGCCTGCTCAAGCCCAGCACATCGGTGCTCGTCGAGCCCACCTCGGGCAACACCGGCATCGCGCTGGCCATGGTGGGCGCTGCCCGCGGATACCGAGTCATCCTCACGATGCCTGAAAGCATGTCTGTGGAGCGCCGCAAGCTGGTGGCGGCCTACGGTGCTGAACTCGTGCTGACGCCGGCTGCCGGTGGCATGCAAGGTGCCGTTGATGCCGCCAGGGAGATAGCTGCCACAACGCCGGACGCGTTCATCCCGGGGCAGTTCGACAACCCCGCCAACCCCGCCGTCCACTACCGCACGACCGGCCCCGAGATCAAGGCCGCCCTTGGCGAGAGTCGACTGGGGGCGTTCGTGGCAGGGGTGGGTACCGGCGGGACGATCACCGGCACTGGCCGCTACCTTCGCGAGAAGTACCCGGATGTCCGCATCATCGCGGTCGAACCGTCTGAGTCCCCCATCATCTCTCAGCGACTGGCGGGCCTGGACCTGACTCCTGCTGCACACGGGATCCAGGGCATAGGCGCCAACTTCATCCCTTCGGTGCTCGACCTCGGAGTCCTGTCCGGTGTCGAGCACGTGACCGCACCTGAAGCGATCGCCATGGCAAGACGCCTTGCTGCCGAGGAAGGCATGTTCGTTGGGATCAGCTCCGGAGCCAACGTGGTGGCCGCCCTCAGACTGGCGCGGCTTCACGAGATGCAAGGAGCGCTTATCGTCACGGTGGCCCCGTCAACCGGAGAGCGCTACCTCTCAACGCCGCTATGGGAAGGCTACGGCGAGTAAGCATGCGCATCTCGCAGCGGCTCGACTACACTGTCCGGCTCCTCATCGCATTGGCGGCGCAGGACCCTGAGACCCCCGTGCCCGTGGGTAGTCTCGCCGCACGCCTTGGCATGCCTCGGCGCTTCCTCGAACAACAGATGACGCTCCTGGGAAAGACCGGCATCGTGACGTGCAGGCGAGGCTCAGGCGGCGGATGTTCCCTCGCACGTCCGGCCGAGGATGTGACATTGGCTGAAGTGATACGTGCCATCGAGGGCACACTGATAGACGTGCCTCATACCATGGGATCGGCTGCAACCGAACTGTGGGCCGGAGCGGAACGTGCGCTGGATGACTTCTTCGGCGACGTCACGCTCCAAGACCTTGCCCATCGCCAGATCCGGCTGGAGTCAGCTGACGAGGCCATGTACTTCATCTGAGCGCGAGGGTCGCACTGCAAGACGCTAGAGCGGTCGGCGGATACCGCTGACGGTGTCCGGACCATGCACCGGGCAGGCCTGATCCTCGGTAAGCCAGACGTTCTCGTTGCACTCGTCACACCAGCCCACGAACGTGCTGCCTGAGGGCGCGGGAGAACCTGCGGGAACCAGGGGCATCGGCGCGGGCGGCGCGGGCGCAGGCACCGGGACGTCGGCGCGTCTTGCGACATGCACGCGCCCTGAGCCCGGACCGGACGCCGGATCGACTGCGGGGTTGGCACGCTGCAACGGCTCCAGGTTGCGGAGCACCAGCCATGCCGCGGAAAGCCCCACCAGGCCGAAGCCGAGGCCCACCGCTGTCAGCCGGAGTACGACCATCGGGTCGGTCAGCGGCTCGAAGAACAAGGGGTCGATCAGACCGATACCCACGAACTCGGCGGATATCCACATTCCAACACCGAACCAGCCCCAGGCGCCGCTGCGCCCTTTGGCGCGTGCGACCCGTGAGAACTTGCGGTAGACGAAGTAGAGGACGACCAGTTCAAGCATGCGACTCCGACCTTCAAAGCTTCGAATAGGCTACGGGTGCTGGCGACGATTCTAACATCACCCGGGTCGACCGACGTTGACGTCACGGGAACGAATGCCCGGTGAGATGCCTCACGGATAGAGCAGCCAAAGCGCCTGGGTGCCCAGCTCGGCACCGTCCTTCTCGGCCAGACGTTCGTAGAGCTGCGTGGCCAAAGCGAGCCCGGGCAGATCGATTCCCAGACCGGTGGCCTCATCGATGGCGATGCTCAGGTCCTTGATGAAGTGCTTCACATAGAAGCCGGGAGCCAGATCCCCGGAGATGATGCGGGGCACGTAGGTGGACATCGAGAAACTGCCCGCTGCACCTGCGCTGATGGCGTCCAGCGTGGTCTTAAGGTCGAGTCCTGCCGCACGGGCGTAGGCGAACGCTTCCACCGCACCCAGCATGGATCCGGCGATCGCTATCTGATTGGCCATCTTGGTGTGCTGACCGGCACCCGGTCCGCCCGCCAGCGTCCAGGTCTTCCCCATTGCCGAGAAAAGCGGCTCCGCCTCTTTGAACGCATCCTCATCGCCGCCCACCATGATCGTGAGACGCGCCTCACGTGCGCCCACATCGCCACCGGAGACCGGGGCATCAAGAGCACGAAGGCCCCGCTTTGCAGCGGCACTGGCGATCCGCACCGCAAGCGAAGGTGTTGATGTGGTCATGTCGACGAGCAGCGCTCCCTCACGGGCGCGCTCGATGATGCCGCCCTCTCCCAGGTAGCACTCCTCCACGTCATGCGGGTAGCCGACGATGGTGATGACGATGTCGGACGCTGCAGCCACCTCGCCTGCGGAGGACGCCCACCGTGCGCCGCGTGAGACGAGCGAATCAGCACGTGATCTGGTGCGATTGAAGACCACGAGAGGATACCCGGCATCCAGAAGATGTGCAGCCATGGGCTCACCCATGACACCTGTCCCGACAAAACCCACCGTAGGCCTCTTCATCTTCTCCATGTTCGCCCTCCCATCTCTGCTTTCAGCGCCCGAAGCGTATCACAGCGCAAAACCATAGAGCGGTGCAGCCTCTACGTACAGCGCGGCGTTCCCGGCGCAAGGAGCCAACAGGAGGCATCGTGACAGGGTCATAAGCGCGCAGGAGTAGAGCGCGCCTTCAGGACCCGTGCGCTGCCAGGGTGACCCGCGTATACAGCACGCGAAAGCCCATGCGCTCCATGTTGCGCTGAGAGCCGCTACCCGGAGCGGTCTCCACATACACGACGTCGGCACCCGCTTCACGCGCACATCGGAGCCTCGCTGCGATAGCCGCCTGCTGCACGCCGCGACCCCGGAACGCCGGCAGCGTGGAATCGCCATTGAGGTGACCAAGCCCCGCATCGACGGTCAGCATGCCTGCGCCTGCGGGCACGTCATCCGCCATGACGACCACGCGAGTCGCATCTTCACGCCGAGACGTGGCGTTCGCCACCCGGTAGTCCTCCTCGGTCGGCTGGTCTTCGGTGAACCCTCGAGCTTCCAGATCCAGCCACACCCGCCGGTCGACCGCCTCGCCTACGAGCACCTCAAGACCCGCTGCCTGCGCCGCGAAGTCGTTAGCATCGTCCATGCGGCGGGCCAGTACGTTCTCGTAGGAGATGGGTGCAAACCCACGTTCTGTGACCCACCGGGTCAGAGAAGGATCCGCAAGCGGGCACAGGTCCAGGACCGGACGCAACCCGCGCTCCCTGTAGAACGCCTCCAGCGCGACGACCTCTTCAAGCTCCACGTGACGGGTCATACCAAGGCCGATGGAGCCGTTCAGGAGGTTGTGCGCTGAGAACCACGTAGCAACGCCGCCGCCCACCTTGAAGAAGGCGGCATCAGGGTATACGCCTGAGTCACGGGCCGCGACCACATACGACTCCATGTCCCGGACACCCGAAGACTCGATGCGCGCAGCTAGTGCGCTATCGGCATGCACATGCCTCACCCCCCGGTGCCCCGGCCGCTCAGGTCACATCGCCTGCATGCTGGCCCGACGCTCGGGCAACATGGGCGGCAGACCCTGCTCGGCCAGAAGACAGGCCGGGCACGGCTGGGCAGAGATGATGTCTATGACGGCGAGAAGGCTACCGGACCCGTCGACCAGCAGCGGCAGCAGATGTGCGTGGCGATGACCGCACGTATGGTCGATGAGGATCGAGCGAAATACCCCACGCCCGAGATGTGTGTCCGTGCTGCTCATGAAACCCACCCGTCAGTCCGCTTTGTGCTCCGGCCAGTCTGCCGCAATCGCACCATCGTCGCAAGCCCATCGTACTCCGGATGCAGCACATGCCGTGCCGAGTAGGAAGCGAGACCGTATACTCTACGTCATCGCATACTTCGCTGGAGGACAACATGAGCGACGACTACGGGGTCTACGCCCCGCCACCCCGGATTCCGGGACAAGAACCGGAGGCTGCCGGCCCACCGGCTGGCAGAAGACCGAGGACCGGGCTGATCGTGGGGATCATCCTGCTTGTGATGCTCCTCCTCTGCGGCTGCAGCGTCGCAGCCGGTCTGATCATGTACCAGGTGGTGGATGAGCCCTCAGTCAGCACCGTCACGGTGAGCGAGACTCCCGCAGATCCCGCGGATGGCGATCGCCTGTCCGAGTGGATCGCATGGAACCCCGCTTGCGCGGAGCAGCTGCCCGTTGCACCAGCCGGGGACGCCGCACTGATCGCCGAGGCGACAGCCGTGCTGGCTCCGGGGTTCAGCGTCGTGGACTCGGGCTACTCGGCCGGATTCGTGGATGCGCTGGAGGACTACTTCTACGGCGACCTGTATCTGGTCCGGGCCGTCCATCCAAGCAGCGACTCGGTCTTCGCGGCCCTGGAGTTCACCGTTCAATCACCGGAGATGCTGGCTGAAGAGGTGCCCTTCGAGGTGTACGAGGGCGACGTGGTCGATATGCTCTCGGGGGATACGATCCAGATGATCTCTCGCGGTCCTTTCGGCAACACCGACTTCCCCATCGATTCGCCGGACGGTGATTCGCTATGGAAGACCATGGGGCAAGACTGGCCCGATGCCGTCGTCATGCGCATCACCACCGAGACCCCTTCCCAGGTCTCGGTGTCCATCACCAAGTGGCGGCAGTACGCAATCGACGACTACAGTCCAAGGCTGTTGGCGGTCTATGAGCTTGCCGGCGGCGAGTGGGCATTGATCGACTGGAGCTACGAAGTGCTCGACGACTTGCCGGCAGAACCTGTGGACGACATACCCGTGACCTGATCTTGTTCAAGCGGAGGTGCCAGAAAGATGCTCACACGCATGGTCGGCTGTGACGCCGAAATGGAGTTTGACGCAACACTCATGGAGATCATCCGGAAGGCCGAGGAGAAGTTCCCCGCGCCAGAATACGCGGTGCTCTTCACAGACGCCCAGGACGAGGACGAGGACGACACGCTGGTGATCGCTCGCCGTTTTGGAGGCGTGCTCATCTCGATGATCTACGTCACGATCGATGAGCTTGAAGGGTTCGAGGCTGACGGCGTGGACTGGGCCAGCGACATGGCCGCGGACCTGGCCCGCACACAAGAGGAGATCGACGCCGTCATCGAGAGCGAATAGCTCCGGTTGCCCTACATCGCGTCGAGACGAGCCTGTACTATATCCCCCGCCTGATGAGCGGCTGCCCTCGTGGGTGGTCCCGCTTCAGGGGTGCGCTCGATGGACCTGAGCGCAGCAAGATGCTTGCGGGTGTCCCCGGCTTCAAGGGCTTTGACGGCACCAAGCCGGATCGTGGTCAGACGATGTTCGCGGGCGACGTATACCAGCGTGTCTATGGACAACTGTCCGAACTCGCGTTTGGACTTGACGGCCATAGCGCGGCGTCGGCACTGCTCAACGTACTGGTGACCGGACGTCTGGCTCTTTCGAGCTTCAGCGCCCTGTCCGGGTACCCAGTCGCTACGTCCCCTGCGGGACTTTCTGCTGCTATCAGGTGATGCCGCCATTGATGCCTCCGTACGAGCGAGCCTTCGGGCGGCTTATGGTAGCACGGAACGGGTCTGACCGCTCCCCTCGATGCTCAGTTGACGCTAGCCGCCCAGCTTGTCCTTGAGCACCTGGTTGACCACCTGGGGGTTTCCCTGCCCCCGCATCTCGCGCATGACCTGGCCAACGAACCAGCCTACCAAAGAGGTCTTCCCCTCTTTGTACGACGCAACCTCATCAGGATTGGCCGCCAGGACCGCGTCCACCACCGCCTCGATCGCGCCGGTATCGCTGACTTGCTTCATCCCTCGGGCCTCAACGATGGCCGAGGGCATCTCGCCGGTCTCTACCATCTCCGAGAAGACCGCTTTGGCCTGCTTACCGGAGATGGCGCCGTCGTCCACAAGACCTACGAGCTCTGCCACCATCGCGGGCTTGACCGCGCTCTCATCCATGGTGATCCCCGCTGCATTCAGATGCGCCGAGAGATCATTGATCATGACGTTGGCGACGGTCTTCGCCCGGCCGGCACCAGCCTGGGCGATCGCGGCTTCGTAGAACTCGGCCATCGCCAGATCCGATGTCAGGACGGTGGCATCGTATTTCTGCAGATCCCATGTGGCCATGAAGCGCTCGCGCATCGCGTCCGGAAGCTCAGGCAGGCGATCAGCGATAGACTGCACCCACTGTTCCGTGAAGGCGAACGGCACCATATCGGGCTCAGGGAAGTACCGGTAGTCGTGCGCCTCTTCCTTGCTGCGTAGCGAACTCGTGCGCTTCGCCCCTACGTCCCAGTGCCGAGTCTCTTGCACCACCTGCTCACCGGCATCAAGCATGTCGGCTTGCCGGACGATCTCGAATGCAAGCGCGTCATGCAGCGCCTTGAATGAGTTCATGTTCTTTATCTCAGACTTCGTTCCCAGCTCGGTCTGACCGCGCAAGCGGACGGAGACGTTGCCGTCCACGCGCATGGAGCCCTCTTCCATGCTGCAGTCGCTCACACCCAGCGTCACGATGATGAGACGCAGCTTCTGTGCGAAACGACGTGCCTCCTCAGGTGTACGGATGTCCGGTTCGGTGACAAGCTCCATGAGCGGCGTACCTGCACGGTTGAAGTCCACCAGGCTCTTCTCTGCGCCGGCGATCCGACCTTCCGAGCCACCCACGTGCACCATCTTGCCGGTGTCCTCTTCCAGGTGGATACGGGTGACACCGATACGTGTGGTGTACTCATCGTCACCGCTGCGGTCGACCCGCTCGCACACGGCGTCGCCCTCGACTTCCACGTCAAGGTAGCCGCCGCTGCAAAACGGCAGGTCGTACTGGGAGATCTGATAGTCCTTGGGCATGTCAGGATAGAAGTACTGCTTGCGATGGAACTGGCTCCACAGCGCGATATCGCAATTGACGGCCAGACCAGCGAGGACCGTCGCCTCCACTGCCGCCTCATTGGGCACCGGAAGAGCTCCGGGCATGCCCAGGCACACCGGGCACACACGCGTGTTGGGCTCGCCACCGAACTCGACGGGGCACCCGCAGAACATCTTGCTGTTCAAAGAGGTGAGCTCCGTATGTATCTCCAGGCCGATGACAGCCTCATATCGCTCGAGTACCTCGGTAAGACGATCCTTGGCCACAGAAGACTCCTATCGGTTCATCGTCGCTCCACGCACCCACTGCGTAGAACCGCACTCACCGATTCTACTGGAAGTGCACGCTGCGTGGGACGGCACAAGAAAGGGGCTATGAAACGCTAGTGCAACAACGCCATGGCCGAATCACGCACCGATTGCGGCAGCACCGTGGTGCCGCCCAAGAAGCGCATCTCATCCGCACTGACACCGATAAGGGTCTATACCCCCGAGAACCGCAACCGTTCGAGTCAGGCCTTAAGACTGCGCACCGTGGCAGGCGTCATGTCCAAGGCGAGATCGGCCTCAAGAGCCGCCGCCGCCCGCAACATCGTCGCCTCATCGAAGTGGCGACCGATGAGCTGCAGCCCCACAGGTAGTCCGCGGGAAAAGCCGCACGGCATGCTCACGCCAGGAAGACCCGCAAGGTTGAGCGGGATGGTGAATACGTCCGAGAGATACATCGCCAGCGGGTCGGTCGACTTCTCGCCGATTTTGAATGCCACCTCAGGAGTGGTGGGTGTCAACAGCACGTCGTAGCTCTCGAATGCCTTTGCGAAGTCCTCGATGATGAGGGTTCGGGCCTTCTGAGCCTGGCCATAGTAGGCATCGTAGTAGCCGGCCGACAGCACGTAGGTGCCCAGCATGATGCGGCGGATGCTCTCGGGGCCGAAGCCCTCTGCGCGCGACCGCATGTAGAGGTCGAGCACATCGGAAGCGTCGTCCACGCGGTGGCCGTAACGGATGCCGTCGAAGCGTGCGAGGTTACTGCTCGCCTCGGCGGGACCGATTATGTAGTACGCCGAGAGGCCATGACGTGCCGCGGGGATGTCCACGTCGTCCACTTCCGCGCCCAGGGCCGCGAAGCGTGCGGCGGCTGCCTCTACGCTGGCCTTGATCTCCGGAGCAAGACCTTCAAGCTCCAGCATGTCGCGAACGATGCCCACGCGCAGGCCCTTCACGCCATCATCAAGGCCGGCAGTGAAGTCCGGTACGCTTTGTGTGACGCTCGTGGCGTCCATATCGTCTTTGCCGGCTATGGCGTTGAGGACAAGCGCCGAATCCCGCACGCTGCGAGTGAACGGACCGATCTGGTCAAGCGAACTCGCGAACGCCACGCACCCGTAACGGCTCACACGGCCGTAGGTGGGCTTCATCGCAACAGTGCCGGTCAGCGCGCCCGGCTGCCGGATAGAGCCGCCGGTGTCACTGCCCAGCGAGACGGTCGCCATCCCGGCCGCGACACACGCCGCGCTCCCGCCAGAGCTGCCTCCGGGTACTCGCTCCAGATCCCACGGGTTGCGAGTAGGGCCAAAAGCCGAATTCTCCGTGCTAGAGCCAAAAGCGAACTCGTCGAGATTGCATTTGCCCACAGGAAGCGCGCCCGCGTCCAGCAACCGCCGGACCGCGGTACAGTCGTAGGCCGACTGATAGTCGGCCAGTATCCTGGATGAGCATGTGGTACGCGTGCCCACCAGGTTCATGTTGTCTTTGATGCCCGCGGGGACGCCGGCAAGCGGCGGCAGCTTCTCGCCCGCAGCCACCATCGCGTCGATGCGATTCGCAGCCTTCTCGGCCAACTCGGGCGTGAGCTGGTTGAACGCGCGCACCTGGGGCTCCAGAGCCTCGACGCGTGCGAACGCGGCGTCTGCCACCTCGCGCGCAGAGAACTCCTTGGCAGCGATGCCGTCACGGATGTCGGCAGCGGTGAGCGAGCTCAGATCGGTCATTCGTCCTCCCCCGCTCCTACGATGGCGGGGATCACGAAGGCGCCGTCCTCAGACTCGGGT